>JBJXEW010000015.1:0-37681 GCA_046156035.1 Phycisphaerales bacterium
TGGATCACGTTCTCCATGTGCTCGGTCAGATCGGCCAGGCGTGCCTCGATGTGGCGTGACTCCGTCCAGATGCGCTCGCCCACCAACTGCTCGTTGTAATCCGCCAGGTGCATGAAGGCGGAGAAACTCTGCCCAAGGCCGACGGGGTCGATGAACGTGAAGCGCACCTTGCCGGGCGGCAGGCCCGTGAGCAGGCGCACGCTCGCGTTCCGCAGCACATCCAGCGCGGCTTCGCGTGCTGCGCCCACGGCGGGGTCGGCCTTGCCACCTCCGAACTGCACGAGGAGCGAGCAGCGATCGGGCAGTTCAAGCACCACCGGCACGCCCAGGTTCCGCGGCACGCGCAGGGCGAGGCGTGCATCATCGCTCAGGCCGCCGGGCATCGCCGCGACATCCACCAGTTGGTACCCCAGCGGTATCGCCCGCGGGCAGGCGCTCACGCGCGGCCAATCACCCTCACCAGTGGGGCTCAGGTCCGTCCAGGGCGGGCTGCTCCACGCGGGGAACTGCCCGGCCACCTCTGCGCCCAGCCGTTCCAGCAACCCCGCTGCGCTGCGTGTCCCGTCGTGCCACTGCCTTTCCAGAACGCCCCATTCACGGTCGAAGGTTGCCCGCGCGCTGCCTGTGGCCAGCAACTCGGCCGCGGCATCGGCCTCGCCCTGCGTGCGCTCCCACCGCTCCAGGGCTTCCGTCTCGCTGTCGCGAGCATTGTCGGCCGCGGCCACGGCGGCATCGCGCTCGCGTGTCGCCTCCACCATGGCCGCATCGCACGCTTCGGTCGCTTCGCGCCGATGGCGGTCGCGGGCCGCACGCAGGTCATCCAGGGTCGCGGCGCTGGCGGCCCGCGCCGCGGCAATGGTCGAATCTCTGCGGGCCTTCACCGCCGCGCTGGCTCGGTCGCGCTCGTCGGCACCCACACTCAGCACCCCCCGAGCCAGGCCGCGTGCCCGCGCAATGGTTTCGGCCACGGGCCGCGCTTCTGCGTGCAGGCTGGCCCGCGCGGCCCGGTGCAGAAGCCACATGCCGCATCCCAGGCCAACGAGGACCCCTGCGCCAACGGCCAGCCCGACGACGGGCCGCCAGCCGGCCGACCAGGCGCCCAGCACGCCGGCACCCACGGCGCCCAGCAGCGCGAGCGACTCGGGCAGGGGCACAATGAACAGGCGTGGCAGAGCACGCCTCAGCGCGCGCTCCGAGGCGCGTGCCGCCTCGTCTGCCGCGAGGCGCAACTCGGCCAGGCCCACATCCGCCGTCGACGGCTTGGCAGAGCCCTCGACCTCGGGTGCCGCCAGCATCGGCCCCATGCGCCACTGCGCAAACAGAACACCCGCCTGCTGCTCCAGCCCTGCCAGTTGGGCCAGCACACCCGACACCGTCCCGCGCAGGCGCTCGAACGCCTGCACGGGCTTGGGGCTCTCCGATTCGTGCAGGGTTTCGGCCATCCAGACGGCCTCTTCGAGGCGCTCGCGTGCCGCGGCGGCGTCCACCTCCGCGCGCTCGCTCACCTCGTTGGTCCGGTTCAGGGCATCGCGCTCGGCGGCAGCCGTTTGCGTGTCGAACCGCGTGTGCGCCAGCGCGAGCGCCTCGGCACGGGCCTGTGCGATGCGCTCGCGCTCGCCCGCGGCCCGTGCAACCCGGGCTGCATTGGCGGCGCCCCGTGCGGCGGCCGCTGCCGTGAGCGCGGCGTGCAGCGTGAGATTCAGGTCGGCCTCGCGGCGGGCGCGATCGGCCACCAGAAGCGCCAACTCGCGGAGGGTGCCTCGTGCCTGGCCGGTCATCGGGCCGTCGCTCATGCCGTCATCATTGCCACGGCCGGGGCTACTCGTGCCGGCCGAACTCGAACGTGGGCCTTGACATGCGGGGCGGGGGCCGCATGGCCACGCTGAACACCAGCCCCGCCATGAGCCACACGCTCACCATGCTGCTGCCGCCGTAACTCACGAACGGGAGGGGCAGACCGACGATGGGCATGACGCCCACGTTCATCCCCACGTTCACCACCGCCTGCACGCACACCATGCCGGCGCACCCCACGCAGATCAGCCGCCCGAAGGCATCCCGGCTCGCCGCGGCGGCCAGGAGCGCCCCGGCTGCCCACAGGCCGTAGAGGCCCAGCACCACGGCCCCGCCCACCATGCCGAAGCGCGCGCCGATCACCGCAAAGACCATGTCATTGTGCCGCTCGGGCAGGCGCGAGAACTTCACCACGGCGCGGGCCATGCCGTCGGAGTAGCCCTGGGTTTCGCCCGCGCCCACGAGCATGATGGCGGTGGAAGCCTGGAAGACATCCGCATCGCTCCGCTGGCTCGTGTCGCCCTGAACCTGCTTGATGAGGCCCACGATGCGTTGCTTCTGATGGGGCTTGAGGAACGGGTACATCGCGGGCGCGGCGAGCGTGCCCGCCAGCACCACGATCGCCAGATGCTTGAGTTTCGCGCCCGCCGCGAGCAGCATGGCAAAGGCCGTGGGGATGAAGAGGAGCGCGGTGCCCAGATCAGGCTGGAGTGTGATGAGCGCAACGGGGATCATGGTGATGAGCGCCACCGGCACCAGCCCCAGCCACGTGCGATGGTCTCGCCGCAGGCGCAGATACTCCGCCATGGCCAGCACGTACGCGACCTTCGCCAGTTCGGCGGGTTGCACATCGATGGGGCCCACATCAATCCACCCGCGGCAGCCGTTCCGGGGCCGCACGATGCTCGCCGGCACAAACGGCAGCAGCAGAAACACCAGCAGCCCAACCGCACCCGCCAGCAAAGGCCAGGACACCAACCGCACCACGTGCACGCGCGGCACACACACCGTGAGGCCCGCGAGCACGCCCACAACCACGAACGCCATCTGCACGACCGCCCGCCCCGCCAGCAGCCGCTCCTCACTCCCACCCGTGTCGCGCGCGCCCACGTCGATCGCGTACACACCCAGCGCGCTGAGCACCGCCGACGCGAACACGGTGAGCAAACCCCAGTTCGCAAACTCGGCGTTAACCCCGAACACGCGTTGCGCGATCCCGCTCTTCACGCGCTCCGTTCCGGCAAGGGGGTGCTCACAAGTACCCCTCCGCCACCAGTTGCCACACCACCTGGTTCGCCACCGGCCCGGCAGCACGCCCGCCGCTGCCGCCGTAATCCACCACCACGGCGATCACGTATTTGGGCCGCCCCAGGGCCACGGGCCCCACCATGCCCACGAACCAGGAGTGGTCGCCGTCGCGCAGCACGCCGCGCACACTCTCGCCCTCCATCGGCTCGCTGAGCACGGCCGGGGCATCGGCGGTGCCGCTCTTGCCCCACACCACCACGCCCGGCACGTTGAACGTGTTCTGCCTGACCGGGTTGCCCAGCAGATCCGGCACCGTCACGTGGTGGCCCGTGCCGCGTTCCTCGTTCACCGACCGGCGCAGGCCCTCCATCGCCATGCGCACCGCCGTGGCGTCAAGGCGCAGATCGGTCGTGGTCGTGGCCGCATCGGTGCGCAGGCGTGGCGGGCGCTTCAGGCCGCCGCGTGCGAGTGTGCAGTAGGCATCGGCAGCGTGCAGGGGTGTCCATGCGACGGGCCCCTGGCCGATGCCCATCTGGATGGCCTCGGCTGGGGTGGTCCGGGTGGTGTCCCTCGGGTTTCCGGCAAAGCCCGCGAACTCGTTGCCCATGCCCAACCGCGGCAGTTCGCTCATCGGCCCCACGCCAAACCTGCCGTACCACTCCACGATCCGCTCCGGCCCCAGCGACCTGCCCAGATGATAGAAGAAGATGTTGCAACTCACCATGAGTGCGTCGGGCGCATCGGGGTCGTGGCCCAGCACCTCGTTGTGCGTGGTGTTGAACTGCTTCTTCACCCAGCAGCGCAGCACGTCGGGCTGGTCGGGGTACAGGCTCCCGTTGCAGGCCACATGCGTGTCGGCCGCCGCGGCACCGCTCGCCACCGCCGCGGTCCAGATGAGTGGCTTGACGATTGAGCCCGGCGGGTAGGGCTTGCTCACGCAGCGGTTGAGCATGGGCGTGTTGATCTCGTCCTCAAGGATGGACGCGGGCGTGGTGGCGAGTTGCAAGCGCGTGAAACTGGGCGTGCTGACGGCCGCGAGAATGTCGCCGGTGTCCACGTCCATGACCACCACCGAGGCCGGCAGGGGCGTGCCGATATCGACCGTCTGGTTGTTGTGCCAGGGCTGAACAAGGGCGAGGCCCATAGAAGGGTGCAGCACCCCCTGTATCCGGGCCTGAAGTTGCACATCCAGCGTCAGCCGCACATCGCGCCCGGGAACAGGCTCCATGCGGTCACTTGTGCCGCGGTCGAGGCGCTCGGTGAGGAGCCCGCGTGTGCCGCGCAGTTCGTATTCCGCCGCGCGTTCCATGCCGCGTGCACCCGCACGGTCGCCGTCGCGGTACGCGCCCAGGTCCAGGCCGCGTGCGGCGCGCTGCTCGCGTGCTTTCTGGCGCGCCTCCACATCCTCGGCGCTGAACACGCGCCCCATCGCCCCCAGCACGTGCGCCGCCACGCCCTCCACACGCACCACCAGCGGCTCCTCGCTCGCCACCGGCAGCGGCAGGCGCGAACGGTCGAGCAGCACGTCGGTGGTCTCGAAGGGGTAGTCGCGCTCGCTGGCATCACGCACCTCAAGACCGGGGATCAGCGCCGCGTCCCTCTCCTCGCCCGCCCCCCCCCCACTCGCCGCGGCCCGCGACCCCTGCGCCTCCAGAAACCCGAACGCCACCGTGTCTGCCACGCCCCGCAGCAGCACGTGCGATGTTCGTTGCTCGCGGATCGGCCGCTCGATCTGGGCCGTGGACACATCCGCCGCCACCGCGCGCCCGCGCGTCATCGCCTCCAACCGTCGGGCCCGCTCGCGCTCAAGCACGCCGCTGGCGGTCTTCGTGACGCGCTCGATGATCGCGGCCTTGCGGGCATCCAACTCCTCGCGCGAGATCCCCCCCAGCGTGCAGAACCGCCCCCACGCATCGTCCAGCCGCGCCCGGAACTCGGGCTCCTGCCGCTGGATCAACTCCTCACGCTCGATCGCGCTGAGTTCGCTCCACGTCGCGCCTGCCGCGCGGCGGGCACGCCGGGCCGCCTGCACGAACGTCCACTGGCCCGTGAGCACGGTGTAGTCCACGGCGATGTCGTAACTGGGCCGGTCCAGCGCTAGCACGCGCCCCTTGCGGTCGAGAATCCTGCCGCGGCTGGTGGGAAGGGCCCGCTCCGCCACCAACTTCCCCTCGGCCTCCTCGCGGAGGGCCGCGCCACGCACGGTGGCCAGACGCGCCATCTGCACGGCTGGCAGCCCGGCCCCCGCGGCGAGCAGCAGGCCCAACAGGGCCAGCCGCCGGTGGAACATGCTGGGAAGAAGTTCGCGGATCATGGTCGTACATCACCGGCTGCGCGGGGCAGGCGCGCTGCCACCGCCGCCACCAGACCCAAGCGGCTGGCCCAATCATCGGCACGGCCGCCGCGCCAACCCCTCATTCCGCACCCTCACGCCCAACGCGGCCGCACGTGTTCCCATGCCGCGCGATAGCGTTTGGCCATCGCCTCAAGGCTTGAGGGGATCACCCGCACACCGCCCACCACCGTCATGAAGTTCACATCACCACCCCAGCGCGGCACCAGATGCACGTGCACGTGCTGGGGCACGCCCGCGCCGGCGGCACGCCCCTGATTCACGCCGATGTTGATCCCCTGCGGGGCCAGGGCCGTCTCCATCAGGTCCGTGGCCAGGTCGGTGAGCCGCCACAACTCGGCCCGCTGGGCCGCGTCGTAGTCCAGCACGCGCGGCCGGCCCTCGCCCAGGGCCACCAGCAAGTGCCCGTTGGCATACGGAAAGCCGTTGAGAAGCACCATCCCCGTCGCGGTACGAACCACAACGTGGTGCTTCTCGTCGCAGGCCGCATCGAGCCAGTAGTCGTGCAGAAAGCACCCGCTCCCGGCCGTCGGCGGCCCCGCCGCCTTCTCCTGGGCAGACATCCCGTCGAGATACTCCATCCGCCACGGGGCCTGCAACCGGCCCGGCCCCGACGCGGCATCCGCCGGTGGGCTGGTCTGAGGCACCTTGCTCGCTGGCCTGGCCGGGTCGCTCTTCACGCCCGAACTATAACGACACCGGCCCCCGCCGATGCTGCCCCTACCGGTCCAACTCCGCCGCCACAACATTGATGGACCCGATGATCGCCACCACGTCGCTCACCATGTGCCCCTCGGTCAACTTGCTCATGGCCGAGTAGTTGATGAAGCACGGCGGCCGCACCTTCACGCGCCAGGGCCTGGGCCCGCCATCGGCCACGATCGTGAAGCCCAGTTCGCCGTTGGCGGTCTCGATCGCCCCGTAGCACTCCGCGATCGGGGCCTTCCAGCCGCGGTTGCTCATGATCAACTCGAAGTGCTGGATCAGCCCCTCGATGGAGCCGTACACCTCGCCCTTGGGGGGCTTGACCATCTTCCCATCGGAGAACGTGTCGATGGGGCCGCCGGGAATAGTGTCGATCAACTGCTCGATGATCTTGATCGACTGCTTCATCTCCTCAACCCGCACCATGAAGCGCGCGTAGCAGTCGCCCTCGGTCATCACCGGAACCTGAAACTTCACCGCCGGCGCCCCCTGCCCGTCCCAGTTGTCGGCGTAGCACAGGTATGGCTCGTCCTTACGCAGGTCTCTGCGCACGCCGCTGGCGCGGGCGCACGGGCCCGTCCACGACCACGCGAGAGCCTCGTCCCTGGTCATCACGCCCACGCCCTGCACGCGGTCCATGAAGATGCGGTTGCGCAGCACGAGCCGCTCCATGTCGTCGATCGCCTTGGGCAGTTCATCGCCGATGAACTTCTTGACCATCCGCTTGAACACCGCCTCGTCGGGCAGGTCCTGCATCAGACCGCCCACACGCGTCCAGTCCGGGTGGAAGCGCTGCCCGGAGACGTAATCGCACAGGTCGTAGATCGTCTCCCGCGCATTGAACCCGTAGATGAACGCCGTGAAGCCGCCCAGGTCCAGGGCCGCCGCGCCCACGCACAGCAGGTGGTTCTGAATCCGGGCCAACTCGGCCATGATGGTCCGCAAACTCTTGCACCTGGGCGTGATCTCCACGTCGAACAACTTCTCCACCGCGTGGTGCCACGCAATGTCGTTGGCGATCGGCGAGAGGTAGTCCATCCGCGACACCACCGTCACGTACTGGTTGTAGTCGTGGTGCTCGGCCAGTTTCTCGAAGCCCGAGTGCAGATACCCGATGTGCGGCGTGCAGCGGGCCACGCGCTCCCCGTCCAGTTCCAGCACCAGCCGCAGCGTGGTGTGCGTGGCGGGGTGCTGGGGGCCGAAGTTCAGCACCCAGCGCTCGCCGGTATCGACAGACTTCTCAAGATAAGGCGTGGTCTCGACATCGACGTCGAAACCCTCGTGCGGCTTCAGCGTGAACGGCATGCGGGTGCTCCGGAAACGGAGCCAAGTGTAGCGATCAGGCCGCTCGCGGGGACCGCGCTCACGCCGCCTTGCGGAGCGGCTCAGCGGCCTCCCCCGCCGCCGGCACCGGGTTCCGCAGGCCGATCTCCGCCGCCCGGTGCTTGGCCACCATCGCGTCGTACGGCGCCAGGTCCACCGTCAGGAACGCCGCGGCCAGCACCGGATCGAACTGCGAGCCCGCGCAGCGCGCAAACTCCGCCAGCACCTTCTCGCGCGGCATGGCCGACCGGTACGACCGCGTCGAACTCATCGCGTCGAACGTGTCCGCCAGCGCAATGATCCGCGCAAACAGCGGGATGTCCGCCCCCACCAGCCCCGCCGGGTAGCCCTTCCCGTCGTACCGCTCGTGGTGGTGCATCACGCCCGGCAGGATGTCCTCCAGCAAGGGGATGTCCCTGAGGATCGTGTGGCCGATCTCCGGGTGCATCTTGATCTGGCCGAACTCCTCGTCCGTCAATCGTCCCGGCTTGCCCAGCACCTGCTCGGGCACGCCGATCTTGCCCACGTCATGCACGATCCCGCAGATGTGCAGCCGCTCCGCCACCTCCGGCCCCAGCCCCGCGGCCAGCGCCAGTTGCTTGGAGAGCATCGCCACACGCTCCGAATGACCGCACGTGTACCGGTCCTTGGCGTCGATCGCGGCCGTCATCGCCCGCAGCGTGCCCATGAACATCGCCTGCTGGTCGGCGTAGAGCACCGCGTTGTCCATGAAGGCGCCCATGTACCCCGCCGCGGCCTCCAGCAGGTGAATGTCGTAACTCGACACCTGCGGGTCGTCGCCGCCCTTCTCACCCACAAGCAGCACCCCCGCCACACGCCCTGCGCGCATGACCGGCTGGAGCAGCACCTGCGTGTGCCCCGGCAACGGCTCCCCGCCCAGGGTCGAGAGCACCGTGGGCTTGGCTCTGGTGGCAACCTGCCCCACCAGCCCCGGCAGCAGCGCGCGCAGTTTGGCCTCCCCGATCACGGAGGTGCCGCGAACGGTCATCTCCTGTCCGAGCAGTTTCGCCGCCTTCGCGTCGTGGGTGAACACGGCCGCGAGCCAGCCGAAGGCCATCGAGCCGTGCAGGCGGTCGCACACCAGGTCCACAAACTGCTGCGGGCGTGCCACGTCGTGCATCGAGCGGCCCAGCGCGTAGAGCAGGTCGATGATCTCGAACCCGTCGGTCAACTGGCGTGTGAACCCCGCGATCGTCTCCTGATCCTCCACGCTCCGCGCCAGATCATCTCGCATGGATCCCAGCAGCCCCGCGATGGCCCGCGCCGACGCGCCGTCGAAGCGCGCAATCGCGGCGCACGCCGCCTGCGTGCTCGGCACGTCCACCTGCGCCGCCACGCACGCCGACATGAACCACTCGTCGCGCAGCGACTCCGGCGAGAGGGCCAGCGCGGCCACAAACCCCACCCGCTCACGCCGCACCCGCTCCTCCAGCGGCACCAGCCAGCACCCCGGGGCGATCTCGGCCGGCTCGGCCACGCCCTCCTGCCTGGCCCACTCCTCGACCGTCAGACTCACCATGCGGGTCATGGGCCGCGCCCGCAGCAGCAGCCCCACCGCGCCCGCGTGCTCGGGCTCGGCCAGAACGCGCCCGGCGCAGTCGCACCGCCACGTGGGCAGGCCCGCCTCGCGCAGGCGCGCCCGCAGTTGCGCGATCGGACCCGGCACCGTCGGTGTGGCCACAGCGCTCATGCGGCCTCCCTCATCTGGGTGGCCAGGCCCAGCACCTCCATCGAACGCCGCAGCAGTTCCTTGGCGGCAAACGGCTTGCTCATCAAGGCCCGCACGTTGGTCTCGTCCAGTTGGGCCTGATCGAGGATGTACCCGCGCGCCGTCAGCATGATCACCGGCAGGGCCGCCGTGCGCTGGTCGGCCTTCAGGCGCAGGCACAACTCCAGGCCGCTCATCAGCGGCATCTGCAGGTCCGTGATCAGCAGGTCCGGCACGTGCGCCAGGGTGAGGTCCAACGCCTCGGCCCCGTCCCGGGCCTCCAGAACCTCCAGCCCTGCGGAGCGCAACTTGGACGCCACCACCGCGCGAATGTGGTGCTCGTCATCAGCCACCACGACACGCCGCACTCGTTCTGTGTTCTTCATGAGCACTCTCGACCTCCAGCGGGCTTTGTTCCCTCCGGCATCGACACGCGCGCCGCGTGCGTCAAGGGCCTTCAGCAAATCCGCCACGCACGCCCCGCGCACGCCGCCGATGCGGCAGACCCGCACGTCTGATCCGGTCCGGATAACCCTGCCGGGGCCACGCGGGCTCCCGAACCAGCCCCGGGCCAATACCCTGCCGGGTTGCCGGTTCAGACCCGCCCCGCCCCGCCCCGCACCGCCCCCGCACCCCCCCGCATGAACTTCATCGCCCTCAAAATGCTCTTCGGCGACCGCGGCAAGTTTCTCGGCGTCATCCTCGGCCTCACCCTGGCCTCCTTCCTCATCACCCAGCAGTCCTCCATCTTCGTCGGCATCATGACCCGCACCGTCGGCTTCCTCTCCGACACCGCCCAGCCCGACATCTGGGTCATGGACGCCAAGGTCCAGTTCATCGACGACATCAAGCCCATGTCCGACACCATGCTCTACCGCGTGCGCGGCGTAGAGGGCGTCGAATGGGCCGTGCCCCTCTACAAAGGCCTGCTGCGGGCACGCCTCCAGAACGGCAACTTCCAGCAGTGCGTGGTCATCGGCCTGGACGACACCACGCTCATGGGCGGACCGCCAGAGATGGTCGAGGGCACCCTCGAAGACCTGCGCCGCTCCGAAGGCGTGATCGTCGATATCACCGGCGCCGTCGGCCGGCTCGCCAAGATGCCCGAAGGCCCCGACGGCAAGCCCGTGCCCGGCGCCAAGCCCATCCCACTCAAGATCGGCGACACGCTGGAACTCAACGACCGCCGCGCGGTGGTCGTGGGCATCTGCCGATCAGCCCGCACGTTTCAGAACCAGCCGACCATCTACACCACCTACACGCGGGCCACGCGCTACGCCCCGCGCGAGCGCAAACTCCTCAGTTTCGTCATGGCCAAGGCCCTGCCGGGCCAAGACCTTGCCACCCTCGCTCAACGCATCCGCTCGCAGACCGGCCTGACCGCCCTCACGCAGAGCGAGTTCTCGTGGAAGACCATCTTCTACTTCATGAAGTACACCGGCATCCCCATCAACTTCGGCTTCGCCGTGGGCCTGGCCTTCCTCGTCGGCACCGCCATCGCCGGGCAGACCTTCTACGCCTTCACCCTCGACAACATCCGCCACTTCGGCGCCCTCAAGGCCATGGGCGCCACCAACGCACGCCTGCTGGGCATGATCATCCTCCAGGCCCTCGTCGTCGGCGTCATCGGCTACGGCCTGGGCGTGGGCGCGGCTTCCTCCTTCGCCATCCTCAGCAAGGTCAGCGAACTGGCCTTCCGCCTCCTCTGGCAGACCCTCGCCATCACCGCCGCGGCCATCGCCGTGATCTGCGTCCTCTCCGCCCTCGTCAGCATCTGGAAAGTGATGCGCCTCGAACCCGCCATCGTCTTCAAAGGCTGAGACCGAGCGCGGCCCGTCGGGCCAGTTCCGCCACCGGTCGCCAGTGGTGATGGACCCCGCGTTTGACCCCCCCCGGCGACCGGTTTATCATGCCGTCCTGACCGGGGGCATAGCTCAGTTTTGGTAGAGCGCTTCCATGGCATGGAAGAGGTCAGGGGTTCGAGTCCCCTTGCCTCCACTGGCAACAACCCCCCGCCATCTCTTGAGACGGCGGGGGGTTTGCATTTTTGCTTCCCCCGCATTCCTTGCCGCTCCTCCCCACACCCGCGCCGTGACTCTGGGCAGGAACGGGTTGTACAGCCGGAGTGATCTCAGAGAAGGCCAACCCAACCACGGTCCGAACACGCACCAAAATGGTGCGAAGGCCATTGCCACCAGCCCGCGGCCGTGTATGCTGGCACTGGCGGGGCTGGCGCTCCGCCAGGCCCGTGCTGAGGACCGATTCGAGGAGAGAGCCATGTATCGCCCGTTCATTTCCCGCGCGTTCGTTGCTGGTGTTTGCCTGGCCGCTGCAGGTCAGGCCAGCGCGGGCATGGCCATCAACGCGACCTACGAAGGCAAGTTCTTCTCGGTGCCCGACTGGAAGGTCACGGCCCAGAAAGCCAAGATCGCCTGGGAGTTCGCGCTCGCCAACACCCTCGTTGATTACACCGTGGACATCACCTTCACCTCGGCGGATATCAGCGGCGAGGGCGGCGGCATTCTTGCACGCATGCGCAACAACACGCAGATGCCCATGCCGAACGTCACCACCGGCACACGGCTCCCAACCGCCGGCGTGGTCGAAATGAACACCAAGGATGTCACCTTCTACATGGACGGAGAGGTGGACAACAACGACGAAGAGTTCGTGATGGGCCATACGGGCAACGTGAGCCAACTCCTCAAGGGCCTCAAGCAAGTCGACGGTTACAGCGTCTTGCTCCACGAGATCGGCCACATCCTGGGCTTCTCGGGCACCACGGGCACATGGAACGACAGTGCGCCTTTCACCGCCTACACCGACTTCGCCAACAACGTCGGCGGCGGCAACTTCCATTTCGACTACCTCACCCAGGGCGCCGAGGGCAGCATCAACGGCCCCACCACACAGTGGGCCACCGACACCTTCCACATGACCGGCGCGGCTCAGTCGGGACGCAACATGGCCCCCACGTTCGGCTTCGGTGAGCGCCGGCGCCTCAGCGCCCTCGATGTGGAGAGCATCGTCGATGCCTTCCACCTCAAGGCCGTGCCCACCCCCGGCAGCACTGCCGTCCTCGGCCTCGCCGGCATCGTCGCCCTCCGCCGCCGGCGCACCGCGGCCTGAGCAGGCCTCGACAGGTTCAACAGCCTCACCCCCGCAACCGCGCCAGGAGCCGCGCGCGCATCGTCGCCGCATCCCCCCGGCCGCCCGCCAGTTTCATCGCCGCGCCCACGAGCCGCCCGATCGCCGCGTCCTTGCCGCCGCGCACATCCTCCGCCGCCTTGGCGTTGTCCGCAATCGCCTGCGCCACCCACGCGTCCAGCGCCGCATCGTCCTTCACCATCAGCATCCCGCGCTCTGTCGCCATCGCGCGCACATCCACATCCGCCTCGCCGGCCTCGCAGAGCACGCCAAAGAGTTCATCCGCCGAGTTCGCGTTGATCGTCCCCTCGCACCGCAGCGCGGCCAGTTCGCCCACGTGGCGTGCTGAAATGCCCAACTGCCACACTCCCGGTGGGGCGGACGTCTGTTTCAGTCGCCCGGGCGACCCGTCCGCCGCCCGCTCGTTCACACGCTTGGCACCGCTCTGAATCAGCAGGTTGGCTGCCATCTTCCCTGCCGCCGCGGGCAGCGCGCCGGCCGTCACAGCCGCGCCCACCGCCTCCTCAAAGAACGCCGCCAGTTCACGCTCCCCCACCAGCGCCCGCGCATCCGCCGGCGCCACGCCGAGTTCCCGCTCGTATCGCGCCCCTCGCGCCACCGGCAACTCGGGGATCATCGCCCGCACCCGCTCCTTCCACTCATCCTTGATCCGCAGCGGCAGCAGGTCCGGGTCGGGGAAATAGCGGTAGTCGTGGGCGTCTTCCTTCTCGCGCTGCGGCAGGGTGATGCCGCGCACATCGTCCCAGCCGCGTGTGCTCTTGGCACCCTTGCCCATCTCACGCCCATCCTCCCGCCACCGCCGCGGCTGGTCCTTGTGCTCAAACTCAATCGCCCCCTGCACGGCCTTGAAACTGTTGAGGTTTTTCACCTCCACCACGGGCGTGCGCACCTCGCGCCCGTCCGCCAGCCTCAGCACGCAGTTGATGTTGGGCTCGAACCGCACGTGCCCCCGCTGCAGCACGCCCTCCGTCGCGCCCAGAAACACGCACAACGTCCGCAGGTAGCGGCAGAAGGCCACCGCCTCCGCCGCGCTGCGAAAGTCCGGCGCTGTCACAATCTCCAGGAGCGGCGTGCCCGCGCGGTTCAAGTCCACGATCGAGAAGTCGATCGCCGCGCCGCCGGGTGCCTCGTGCAGCAACTTGCCCGCATCTTCCTCGAGGTGCGCACGGATGATCCCGATCATCCGCCCCGGTGCGCTCGGCTCGTCCACACCCAGGTCCGCCACGCTCACGGCCCCCTCCTCGCACAGCGGCCGGTCGTACTGGCTGATCTGGTAGTTCTTGGGCATGTCCGGATAGAAGTAACTCTTGCGGTCCCACCTCGTCTTCCGCGCGATCCGGCACCCCAGCGCCATCCCCACCATCATCGACAGTTCGACCGCACGCCGGTTGATCGTGGGGAGCGCGCCAGGCAGGCCGCACACCACCGGATCAATGAGCGTGTTGGGCCCGTCCGTCACAGCATCACCCTCCGATGCCGCCGCGTGCACCGCGCACGCCGGGTTCCGCGCCCACGAGAACATCTTGGTGCGCGTGGCCAGTTCAACGTGCACCTCCAGCCCCACCACAAGTTGCACCGATGCCACCTCGCTCATCGCCCTGATCCTAGATGCGTGCAACCCGGTTCCGTGCCACCGACTTCGGGTCGCCACGTCGACCGAAGTCGGTGCGAACGGGCGTGTGCTTACTCCCGCCCACCAAGCAGCCTCGCCATCGCCCGCCGCTCCGCCACCACCGCCCGCGCCGCCGTCGTCTTCAACTCCTCCGCCAGCCGTGCAATCGTGATCGGCTCGCTCACCATCCACCCCTGCCGCTTCACGACGATCGCCCGATCCGCATCGCTCGCCGTTTCAATCGCCTCGCGCAGGCCCGCTGGCGCCTCCAGAAACGCCTGCCACGGACATACCGCGCGCGTCCAGTCTGTGCTGCTCGTGGTGCCGCCTTGGTGGGGCGGACGTCCCGTCCGCCGACCCGTTGCCCCCACCCCCTCCACACCGCCGCGCCCAGCGCCAAACCACTTCGCTAGCACCCGGTTCACCGCAATCCCCACGGGCGCGGCAAGCCTTCCGCCCCGCGCCCCATCAAACCGCTCCACCGCCTCGCTCGCCGCTTCGATCGCTTCTCCCCACAGCGCGGCCGCCGTCTCGTGCGGCAAATCCACCAGCCGGCGCTCCGCCCCGGCACTCGCTCCCAGGTTCATCCGCCCCTCAATCGTCCGCACCAACAGCAAACTCTCCGCCCGCACCAGTTCGGCCTTCAGCCGCGCTGCCCACAGCAGGTCTGTCGCCACGCCGTCCAGCGCGAGCGCGCTCGCGCCCGGCCACCTCAGCCCCGCCATCTCCCGCGCCGCACGCGCCACAAGGCCCCGATACGCCGCCACGCGCCGCCGCTCCGTGCCCGCATCCGGCCAGCCCCGCTCCGCCGCGTCGGCCAGCACTTCCGCCATCGTCATCGGCGCGGCAGCCCCCAGC
This sequence comes from Phycisphaerales bacterium, assembly GCA_046156035.1. GTDB lineage: Bacteria > Planctomycetota > Phycisphaerae > Phycisphaerales > UBA1924 > JAEUIX01. Next base: position 14,791 of record JBJXEW010000015.1, read on the forward strand.
CCCAACCGCACCTCATCACGGTGCAGCAGCGCATCCAACTCACGCCCCCTCACTGCGCCCGCATCATCCTCCAGGCCCAGGGCCAGCAGCCGCTCCGTGCGCACGCTGCGCACCACGCGGTGCACCGTCGCCGCGCTGATCTTGAAGCGCTTGGCAATCTCGCTCGGCCTGGCCCCGCTCTCCCGCCACGCCCGCTCGATCTCCCGCGCCCGCGCCGGTGTCATCCGCGTCGGCACGCGGAACACCGCCCGCGCGCCGACCGCATCCAGCCGCGCCAGTCTCTGCCGTACAGCCTCCTTCGAGCGACCCATCGCCCCCGCCAGCCGATGGGCCGCGGCCGTCCGAGTCCATCCAAGTTTCCTCTTGTAACCCGCCGCCCGCCGCATCATCTTCGCGCCCGTTGCCCCGTCAATCCGCGAGAACTTCCCCGCCCGCGCCACCCGCGCGCCGTGCACACGCTCAAACCACGCCACCACCGCCGGCGAGAACCTCGCCGCGGGCTTGCCGCGCTCCTCGTCACGCACGCGCCGCGAGAGCAGCCCCAGCCGCCGATACCGCTCCAGCGTCTTGCGGCTCACGCCCCAGCGGTCGCACAACTCGCCCACGCTCAGCCACCCCGCCAGTTCCGCCGCATCAAACTTCGCCGCCACGCTCAGCCGCTCCACCAGACCGCCCAGGTCCGCCAGCACCGCCTCGCCCACCAGCATCGCGGCCTCCTCCATCTCCGGGCGATACCCGGTGATGTGGTGCACCAGCCAATCCTCCGGGTACGTCTGCTTGGCGTCGATCACTCCCAGCAGAGCCTCCGCCCGCTCGATCTGCCGGCGCGCTGTCGCCACCGGCACAAACTTCAGTTGCGCGGCAAGTTCTGCCAGTGCGGTTGTGCGCATTCTCGCAAGGGGCGGCATGAACTCGTCCCTCCCTCGCCCGTGTCGGGTACCCCCACTCTCCGAGTGGGGCATTTCCGCTCGAATCGGCCCTTTCACACACCCACAGGCTGCGCGCTCGCGCCCACGTGCGCCCAGCGCGGCTCGCACGCGAGCAGCAAACCCGCCGCGGCGGCCTCGTTCAAGAACCGCGACACACCCTCGCGGGCACGCTCATCCACGTCGTAGCGCAGCAACTCCGCCAGATACGTCCGTGCCAGGTGCGTCGGCCACCGTCGTGCCGCGGCGTGCTTCTGGATGATCCACTCCAGCCGCATCGCGTTGCGCCGCCGCTGCCGGTCCAGAAGCACGGCGGCCGCGGCCACATGCGGGCGCGCCATCTCGCCCGCGCGGCACATCCACATCGCGTACACAAACGGCAGGCCGGTCCACTCACGCCACGCCTCGCCCAAATCAAGTTCGGACACGTACGCGCCCGTCGGTGGCGCATCCGTCACCGCCTTGTCGCCGATCAACAGCAGCGTCTCGGGCCACTCACCGGCTGACGCGTGGCCGGGGGCGATCCGCTCGCGGGCGTCAAAGTCCGCAACCTCCGCCGTCACGCCGAAGCGTGCCGCGAGGATGAGTTGTGCGAGGATGACGGATGTGTGCGAGTCCGTGTCCGCGTACACGCGCCGCACACTCGCCCAAGCCACGCGGCTGTAGAGGCGCACGGTCATTGTCGGCCCATCGCAGCCGATCATGCCCACGGGCACGAGGTCCAGATCGCCGGTGCCGACATCGACCACTGAGGCGAGGGCGAGGTCCACCTCGCCGGCCCGCAGCATGGGGGCCAACTTGCTGGGTGCCGCGGCCACGAGGGCGAGATCGCGGCAGGCCTCCAGCCCCTCGATCAGCGGCAGCGTGTTGAGATACTTGACACATCCGATGCGGACAATCGCCATGGGGCAAGCGTAGGAAACCGTGGCATCCGGTGGGGCGGACGTCCCGGTGGGGCGGACGTCCCGTCCGCCACCCAGATCACCTTTATTCTTACCCCACCTCGTGCGCCGGGCTGCCCGTGTCGTCGGTGATCTTCTCGCGCTTGAGTTCCTTGCCCGGCTCGGTGCAACTCAGGAGCCAGAGGTCGTCCTTCATGCGCATCCGCAGGTGCACGGGCCTCCCCCAGATGAGCCGCAGGTTGCTGAGCACCTCGCCGGCCTTCGCCGCGTCCACCTCCAGGCCTGTCCACTGGTGCGAGAGGTAGAGTTCGCCGCGGTTGAGGTAGTTGCCATCCACCACATGAATGAACGGCTCGCCGCGGTTGGTCAGGTGGTGCAGGAGGGTCTGCTTCACGCGGTTGAAGTCGCGGCTCACCACCTTGGCCTCGCCCGTCTGCGGGTCGCGCTTCACCTGATACATCTTGTGCTTCTCAACAAACTCGGGCGTAAGAAACTCATCGATGAAACTCACATCGTTGTAGATCCGCCGCACCTCGAAGATCTTGTCCCGCCCCTGCATGCTCCCGTCGTCGTAGCGCTCCTTGGCGCCGATGCTGTCGAGGTTCTCCCACGCCGGCCCGTGCCGGCCTGTGTTCCACCGCTCCTCGATGGCCTTGAACATCTCGATGCCGATCTTGTACGGGTTGAAGCCCCCCGGCTCCATGTGCACCACACCCGAGTGCTGATCGGCGTAGTGCACGATCTCGCTTCCCTCCAGAAAGTGGCGGGTCATGAGTTTGCTGTGCCAGTAACTGGCCCACCCCTCGTTCATGATCTTGGTCTGCGCCTGCGGCACGAAGTAGTACGCCTCATCGCGCACGATCCCCAGGATGTCCTGCTGCCAGTCGTCCAGCGGCGCATGGCGCAGCAGGAAGCGCAGCACATCGCGCGTCGGCTGGGCCGGGAAGCGGTCCTTGCGTGCCGTGCGCTCCTCCTCAAACACCCGCTTCTGCCGCTCCATCTCCCGCTGGGGGTTGATGAACGGGTCCATGTAGTCCTTGGCGGGCAGGCGATGGGCCCGGAAGCCCGCCGCGTCGCCCTTGGCGTCGGCCCCCCCCGCGCCGCCGCCCGCCCCGTGGCCGCGCTCGCGCTCCGGCCCGCTCTCCGCCCCGCCGCCCGCGCTCTCACGCTCGTCTCGCTGAACGAACAAACTGTGCGGGTCGATCAAAAACTCCACGCTTAGGCACGCATCCAGAAACCGCTCCACCGCATCCACACCGTGCCGGTCGATGTGCCGCCGGACGCGCGTCGCGTGGTTGGCCATCTCGTCGAGCATCTTGCGATTCGTCTTGCTGAACCAGAAATTGTTCTTGAAGAAGTCGGCGTGCCCGTAGACGTGCGCCATCACCAGTTTCTGGTCCGTCACCGCGTTGGATTCCTGCAGATACGCGTAGCACGGATCGGTGTTGATCACCATCTCGTAGATGCGGCCCAGCCCGTACGCATCACGCTTGCTCAGCCGCTCGTACTCCATGCCCCAGCGCCAGTGCGGGTAGCGCAGCGGAAAGCCCCCGTACGAGGCGATCTGATTCATCGTGTCAAAGGGCAGAACCTCGAAGACCACCTCGAAAAAATCGAGGCCGTACTCCATGGCCTTGGCCTTGATCCGCCCCATGTGCTCCAGCAGATCAGGCGGAAGATCGGTGCTCACCGTGCGCGGCATACTACAGCCCCCTTGCACGCTTTATCGGCGGGAAGCGCCCCCACGTCTATACGCACAAGGTCCGGGAACGGATGCCAGCCCATCTCTGGCCCCTCCGCCACTTTCCGCAGGCATCGGCCGCGTTTGCGCGCCATTTCGTGGTCATCGCTGCGCTCGCCCTTGCCAGCGAGCAAGCCCTCGTGCATCATCGCCGCGTGGACCTGCACACACTCCCCCAACCCGCTCCTGTACTTGGTGGGGCGGACGTCCCGTCCGCCTCCTCCCGTGCCACCGAGGAGCGAGGCCCTGCGAACTCCTCGGTGTCCAGCACTTCGCCCCTGCTGGCCGCCCTCCTCAACCCCTCCCTCTCCCTCCTCGACATCGCCGCCGCGCACAACCTCACCCTCGACCAACTCACCGCCTTGATCGTCCGCCCCGACATCGCCGAGCAACTCGCCGCACTCCACTCCGCCGCGGCACTCCGCGTCCGCATCGTCGCCGCGCACCACCTCCCAAACGCCGTCGAAGCCCTCGCCGCCATCATCGCCACCGACACCACCGCCGACACCTTCCCAACACTCGACCGCACCAACTTCCGCCACATGGTCTTTCGCCAGCGCCGCACCGAAACCGTCCGCCGCGCCGCCTCGACCATCCTCCGCCTCGCCAACTTCCATCCGCCCGCCCGTGCCGCCGCCTCCCGTGCCACCGAGGAGCGAGGCCCTGCGAGTTCCTCGGTGCCGTTCAACGCGCCGCCTTCATCCCCCTCCGCTCCTCTTCACCGCGAAGCGGTGGAAGTGAGTAGCCGGGGGTCGCCGCGCAGCGGCACCCCCGGAAACGACGCCCCACAATCACCATCTTCGCACGCGGGGCTCAACGCCCCGTGTGCGAACGCTCCCGCCCGTGCCACCTCGGTGCCGATCAACGCGCCGCCTCTTCGAGCCGCGAGCGCCCGCGAGCGGTCGTCTTCCGGTCCCGCCAACAGCCAACCGCTCACCCCTCGCCCCTCGCTTGCTTCCCGCCTCCTCGCCGCGTGCGGTGCCGCCCGCTCATCCGGCGATCCGTGACCACGGCCCACCGCTCCTTTCAGCACCCCTGAAAATACGCGGTGATAAAATCGCCCAGGTTGTCCGGGAAGGGCTCGTTGCACTGCCCGCTCCCGTCCACCGTGTACGCGGTCTTGTACCCCGCGTCGTACGGCGGTTGGTTCTCAGGGCACGCGATCGCATACCCGCCCGGCCCGGCAATGTGCGGGCTTGTGTAGTAGTCCGTGATGAAGTCGCCCAGGTCATCCGGGTTCAGCACCGTGTCCAGGTTGTAGTCCAGCGCGCACGCCGGCGCGAACGTCAGCAGCAGCCGCGGCCGCTGCTCCTCCACCGGGCTCTCACGCGACGAGAACCGCTTGGCCGTGCCTCCCGGCACCTCGTGGCCCACAACGATCAGCCCGAAGTTGGTCGCCGGGTCGCTCGCCCACCCCTGCACCGCCGCCACAAACTCTGGCGACGTGGGCCAGGTGTGCGTGCCCACGCCGCTCACCACCAGCGTGCTCAGCGCAGTGCCCTCAAAGTCTCCACCCTCCGCAGCCCACGGCTGGCCGGGGAAAAATCGGTTGATCCACGTCGCGTCGTCCGTCTCGGCAGCGATGCCCTCGCCCCCGGGCTCACCCGCATCGCTCGCGCCCTCGCCCCAGTCGGCCAGCACGCGGTGCAGGGTCATCGGGTTGTTCGCTCCCGCCGCGCGTGTGGCCACCAGACGCAGTTCCGCGGTCGCGACGACCATTCCCGGCGGCACCGCGGCGGCCACGTCAAACCGCAACAGGGCCCGCCGCACGCCGTCGGGAATGAACTGCAGGTGGCCCGCGAACAAGTGCACGCCCGCACCGTTGGAGACCTCCACGCTCTCGATCGTGTACAGCGTGTTGTCCCTCATCGCGACAACCTCGGCCACCTCCGGGCCCGCACCGCCCGCCGCAGCCATCGCAGACGGTGTTCCAATCACGGCGGCCAACCCCGCAGCCAACGCCATCGCGCGAACCCGACGAAGTGGTGTGTTCATGCCTGATATATACACCCCCTGCGCCGCGGGGCCAGCGGCAAGGCCGCGAATGTGCGCGAGCCCGCACCGGCCGTAAGGCGAACACGCGGCGTGGCGGTGAGCGTACACAATCCTCACGTCCGCCCGGACCGCGCGATCCGCACTTTCGCCAGCGTCGTCGGCGTCGCCTTCACCAGTTCCAGTTCGCCGCCCGTTCGCAGCCACCGGTCCAGTTCAAACCGTGCCGCGTCGTCATCGCAGCGCACCGTCAGGACGCCGGCCTTCATCCCCACCAGCACGCATCGCTCCTGCACGGTGCGCGGCACCAGCCGCGCGAACGCGCCCCCCACCGCTCCCAGCGAACGCGCCCGGGAGCGCAGTTCCTTCGCCTGCGAGCCCATGGCCGCGGCCAACGACAGATCGGCCACGCCCGCCGCCACGCGGTGCTTTCGCAGCGCGTCGATCTGCCTGCTCGCATCGGCCATGCACCGCCAGCGTAGCCGACAAGGGCGGGACCCGGGGCGGGCCGCGGCCCGCGCGCACGCGCCGCGGCTGCCGGTTACCCTCTGGGCCATGTCCACCGGCATCGTCATCGATTCGATCACCAAGGCTTACGGTGCCGCGCCGCCGGTGGTTTCGGGCGTGAGCCTCAAGGTCGAGCCCGGCGAGTTGTTCTTTCTGCTCGGCCCTTCCGGCTGCGGCAAAACCACGCTCCTGCGCATCATCGCCGGCTTCAACGATCCGACCAGCGGTCGCATTCTCTTCGACATCGGCGGCGCCCTGAGCGATGTGACGCACGTGCCCCCCAACAAGCGCAACACCGGCATGGTCTTCCAGAGTTACGCCCTGTGGCCGCACATGACCGTCGCCCAGAACGTGGCCTTCGGCCTCACCATCCGCAAGGTGCGCGGCACGGAGATGGAATCCCGCGTGCGCGAGGCCCTCGACGTCGTCCACATGGGCGAGTACGCCCAGCGCAAGCCCAACCAACTCTCGGGCGGCCAGCAGCAGCGCATCGCGTTGGCGCGGGCGCTGGTGGTGCGGCCAGACGTGCTGCTGCTCGACGAACCGCTCTCCAACTTGGACGCCAAACTCCGCGTGGAACTCCGCTCGGAGATTCGACGTGTGTGCAAGACCGTCTCCACCGCCTCGGGCAGGGGCATGACGGCCGTGTACGTGACGCACGACCAGAAAGAAGCGCTCTCGATGGCCGACCGCGTGGCCGTGATGCACAACGGCGGCGTGGAGCAACTGGGCCCGCCGGAGGAGTTGTACCGCGCTCCTCGCACGCGCTTTGTGGCCGAGTTTCTCGGGGAGACCAACTTCCTGGAAGTCCGAGCCGGCGGAACCCGCGAGGCCGGCGTGGTGGAGACGGCCTTCGGACGGCTCGAGACAACCAGCCCGCCGCACGCCAACGGAGCGTGCGTCTCCATCCGGCCCGAGGCGCTGCGCGTCTGCGATGCCCGCCACGACGGGCGCAACAGGCTGCGCGGCACGATCATCGAGACAACCTACCTGGGCGAACTGGCCCAGCACATCGTTGAACTTGCGCCACTGACCGATGCGGGCACCCCGGGCACGGGCAAGCGCGTGAAGGTGGCGACGCTCAACCCGCTGCCGGGCGTGCGGCTGGGCGACGTGGCGCTGGCCGTTGAGCCGCGCGATGTGGTGCTCGTGGCGGTGTGATCGCGGCCGTGAGAGCACCCCTCAGCCAGGCCCGAGGCGCCGCAGAATCACCGGCACAGCCGAACCCGTGCGCGGCAGTTCGCCCACCGCCTCCCGCAGCGCGCTCTCCAGCGGTGGCCGCCGAAGCATGGTGCGGTGGTTGGCCTTGATCTCCACGATGTCCTCCACGCCCGCAAGACGCGTTGAGTCGGCGGTCACGATCCCGTCGCCAATGGCCACGCTGAGTTCCTTGATCGCCGCTTCGGCCGCGGCCACCTGCTCGGCCGACAGCACCTTGCGGACCCACGCCGAGCCGAGCAGGTCGATCAGGTCCTGCTCCACGCCCGCGCCCACAATGCCCGTGATGATGGTGATGCTGGTGCCCGCGGGCAGCGGGCGCGCGTTCAGGCCGGTGAGATAGGCCGATCCGGGCAGCAGGTCGTCACCCGCCTCGCCCGCACCGTCCTTCAAGAAGCCCAGCAGCAGGCGCGCGTCGTGGCCCTCGGTATCGATCCACCGGGCCAGTTGCTCGCGGGCCTCGGCCAGGGCGCGCACGCGGGCCAGGGCCGAGCCTTGGTTGGGCGGGCCGCTCATGATCAAGCGCGGCACCACCGGGATTTCCCCCTGCTCGCGCCCGCGTGTCAGTGCATCGCGAGAGATCAGCCCCCCCATGGAATGCCCCACGATGTTGGCACGCTTGACGCCGCGTGAACGCAGATCACGCAGCGCGCTGAGGAGTTCGGTCGCGCTCGTCGCGCACGGCTGGTCGTTGGCGTAGTCAAACCGCGCCACGTTGTGGCCGGCGCTCTGGAGGATCGGCGCCAGGTCGTCCCACACGTCGCCGGGTTCATCAAGCCCGTGGATGAGCAGCACCACCTGATCGGGCAGTGCCCCCGAAGCATCGGGAAGCGGGGTCCACCGCAGCGGGTCGCCCGGCATGCCGCGGTGCTCCTGCCCCGGCGCCAGCAAGCGCACGCCCGTAGGCACGGCCGGGAGGGCGAGGGCCCCGTTGATCGCGTCCTTGAGCGCCGCCTCCGCACGCGTCCGCCAGCCGTCCGCCGTGGCCGTGGCGGGCGTGCCCCGATCGCGCAGCCAAACCAGAGCCGAATCGGCCCCGGCCGAGGCCTGCTCGACAAGTTTCTGCGTCCGCTCGCGCACGGCCCGGGCCTGCGCGTCGGCCGCGGGCGCGGCAGACCACGCGGCGGGCGAGAGCAGGGCAAGGGTTGAGACCACCACAGCAGCGCGCAACATGGGCATTGACTCCTGAGCCACCGGCGCGACGGCCGTCGTCCGGCTGTCCGCCCTGCGCTCGCGGCTCACGGCTTGTCAGCAAGCAGTTTGTCCAGAAACTGCTTCTCGGCCTGGCGGTAGCGCTCGAAAGACTCCGCCATGTCTTTCGTCATCGCCTCGATCTGGTTTCGGTCCAGGGGTGAACCCGGACCCGAACCGGTCCCGTCCACCGCGGCGGCCAGAGACTCGCTGACGGCCCGAAGGTCGCTCACCGCCGCGGCGTAGGTCCGCACGCGGTCGTACATGAGTTCCTCTTCCAGTTCCTTGCGTGTGGGCTGGTAGAGCAGGCGCCAGGGGGTGCGGCGGATCTCGACCATGGCGAGTTTGAGTTGGTCGCTGGCGAGGCGGCCGTTGGCGAGGATGCGGCGGATTTCGGGCACGGCCTCGGCCACGACGGGGCGGGCACGCTCGGTGATATCCAGCACGTTGGCGACGGCCTTGCGCCCGTCGGCGAGCGTGTCGCGCACGGAAGCGAGCAGGTCGGTGTTGACCTTCTCCACGGCCTCGGCGGCGTTGAAGAAGATGCGGTCGATGAACGGGCGGTTGTGCTCGATTCCATCCTTCACGAGCGCGAGGAGCGTCTTGGCTTCGATCACGCGGTCGGCGGCTTCGGCCGTGGCGGTGCGCACGTTGCGCAGGGAGTCGCCGACGGACGCGGCCCACTCCTGCCGGTTCTTGGCGAACTCGCCGGTGAGGTCGCGCACGTTGTTCACGCTCTCCTGGGCCGAGTCGAGGGCGGGGCCGAGGCGCTGGTTGAAGGTGTCGATCATCTCGCCCACCTGGGTGGAGATCTGCTCGCCGCGTTCGAGGATGCTCTGCATCTGCGTCTTCTGCTCGTTGCCGTAGCCGGCCTGGGCCAGGAAGGCGGGTGGAGCAAGCGAGCCGTCGATCACGCCCCATTCGGTCAACGGCGGCGAGGCCGGTCGATCCGCCCTCGCTTCGCCCCCCACAAATGGAATGTTGATCGTGCTCACCGATCCCAAGAGCGGCAGTTCGAGGTTGATGACGGCGTCTTCGAAGAGCATCAGGTCGGTCCGCACCTTGGCGGTCACGTAGATGTAGTTGGGGGGAAGTTTGCCGGACTGGTCGGGCTGGACCGGCTGCGGCTGGCCGCGCCGCACGGGTGATTCAACCGCCTGGGGCGGCTTCTTGAAATCGACGGCCACGACAAAGCCCGCGACCTGGCCGCCGATCTTGACCATCGAGTCCTTCTTGAGCCCCATGCCCCCGGTGGGCAGGTCGAACCGAAAGACATAGGTGGTGCGCTTGGTGAAGTAGCGATCACCCGCGCCCCCGAAGACCGCGGCCATGGCGACAAAGACGACGAGCGCCACGATCAGGAAGATGCCGGCCTTGAAGTTGTTGGTGGTGGTGCGGGTGGCCATAGCGGTGCGCCAGTGTAACGCCGAGCAGGCCGCAGGGTGGAATCGGCCGGGGGCTGAAGGCAGGGCCCCCGGCGCGGCCGACACGCCTGAATCTACCCCCGCGAGCGGGTGGCCTCGATGCTGGGGGTGCTGGGGAGTTCCGCCGCGCCGCCCAGAAGATCATCAGCAAAGTTGCTGGCAGAGCGGCGTTCGGTGATGGGGCCTTCCGCGTCGCCGCGCAGGAACTGCCGGATCAGGCGCTGGTCCTCTGGCAGCGGCGCGGCCTCGGCGGCGGTGAGTTTGCGCAGGTCGTCAAACCACTGGCGGTCGCCGATCTTGAGGACACGCCCCTTGTCGAGCATCACCATGCGGTCGGCGATCGTGAAGGCCGAGTCCATCTCGTGGGTCACCACGATGCTGGTGACGCCGAGTTTGCGCGTCAGGGCGACGATGAGTTGATCGATCTCGGCGCTCGTCACGGGGTCCAGCCCGGCGGAGGGCTCGTCGTAGAACAGAATCTTGGGGTCGAGCGCCATGGCCCGGGCCAGCCCGGCCCGCTTCTTCATGCCGCCGGAGATCTGGGCCGGGTACTTGTCGGCGTGCTCGCGCAGGTTCACCTGCTCGAGTTTGATCTTCACGATCGTGGAGATGGTCGTTTCGTCCAGGTCGGTGTGCTCACGCAGGGGCAGGGCCACGTTCTCGGCGATCGTCATGCTGTTGAAGAGCGCCCCCGATTGAAACAGAATGCCGAAGCGTTTGCGCACCTCGTCCAGCCCGCTGTCATCGAGCGAGGCCAGTTGCTTGCCGAACATGCTGACGGTGCCCTCGTCGGGGTGGAAGGTGCCGATCAGACAGCGCAGGAATGTGCTCTTGCCGCAGCCGGAGCCGCCCATGATGACCACGGTTTCACCCGCGTAGATGTCAAGGTCCACGCCCGAGAGCACGGCGCGGCCGTCGAACCGCTTCACCATGCCCCGCACCGAGATCATCGGCTTGCGCGTGGGCGGCGGCTTGATGGCAATGGGGCTCGCGACGGACACGGGAGGAATATAGCGGATCCGGCCGCGGGTGCGCCCCGCGACACCTCAACCGCCGGGAGGCTTCGCGGCGGGCGGTGTCGGCACCGATGCGTCCGCAGGCTTGTCGGGCGTGGCGGCGGGTGCCGGCGTGCCGGGCGCGGCCGGGGCCGCGCCGCCGGGAAAGAGTTCGACAATCGCGCCGCTGGGCAACACGACCACCACCTGCTCGAACAAGCCCGGGCCTGCAGCGCCGCCCCCAGCCCCGGGCGAGATGCGCAGGCCCACGACGCCGACACCCTTCTCGAAGTTCATCGGCACGGGCATCATGTCCCTGGTGGCGGCCCGGCTGGAGAAGTTCTGCATGGTTTGTCCGGCCTTGAAGTACCCGGACCACAACTCAAGCACCGAGGCGGGCGGGCTCTTGAACGCGCCGAGTTCGGCCTCGTAGCCCGCCTTGAACTTCAGCACGGCCGCGTCGTCGAGCCGTGCCGCCGCGTCGTTGGAAAGGTACGGACGCGCGGTGACAAGATCGCCCTTGGAGACGGCCACGACCAGCGCACCGGGGGTCTGCACCATGAACTTGCCGAACTGCGCGGCACCGACGCTGAGAAACGCCCAGCCGGACGACAGGATCAGCCCGATGATCACCGCCGCCACGGCCAAGCCTGTGCCGGTGCGACGGCCGTTGCTCGTGCCGATGCGCACGAGCGAGGCGATGCCAAACACCAGCCCCAGCGGCGCGGTGATGCACAGCAGCGACAGAACCAGCGCAACGATCGCAAGGATGCTCACACGCGGCGGCTTGCCGACAGGCTCGTCCCACGCTTCAAAGCCGGTCTGCGAGGGAACTTGGGGGGAACCGCCGCTGGGGCTACCGGGAAACGTGCTCATGGCGTAAATGTAGCGTTGTCCGGGGAATGTGGGGGGAGAGACGGCCAACAAACCCCAGGGGTGGGGACTTGGGGACGTTGCGGGCCCTTGGTCGTTTCGGTTTTCTGATGCCGAATCGCGTCTGCCGGCGTGCCTTTGCTTGCAAAGTCGGTGAATCTGCTGTAGTCTCCCCGAAGTCACCAAGCACGGGCCCGGCTCCGGGTCCACGTTTGGGGAGACATTTAGAAGAGAGAGTCATGGCCCATAAAGGTGCTGTTCTGGCGTTGTTGGCTGCCGCTGCGACCGCGACTGTCGCGAACGCGGACATTCTGTACGCAACCAGTTTCGAGGCTGCCGAGGGCTTCGTGGCCGGGGTCGATCTCGATCTGCACGCACCGTGGGTGAGCACGACGTTCTCGGGCGCGGCGTTCATCACCGACGCGATTGCCGTCACCGGCACCCAGTCGGTGTTCTTCGATGCGGCCCCGATCCTCAGCGCGTGGTACTGGCCGTCGGGCGGCTTTGACACGGGTGCCCCGGGCGCCGACCAGATCGTGCACGCCTCGGTGGTGATGGCCTTGGAAGACTCGGCCGATCCGTCGGACCGCTCGTTGCGGTGGGGCTTTGACATGTACAACTTCGACGTCGAGCAGATCGCCTGCATCGACTTCCTCGATGACGACAGCATCGTCTTTTACGACGGCGCCACGGACTCGTTCATCGACAGCGGCTTCATCGCACCCCGCGACTTCTTCTATCAGCTTGACATCTTCATGAACTTCGCGGCCGACACCGTCGACTACTTTGTCAACGGCTTCCCCATCGGCTCTGCTACCCTGGGCGGCGGCAGCGAGGTCTTCGGCGATGCGGACCTCCGCGTGTTCGGCGCGGGCTTCGACTTCGCCATCTTCGATGACTACCTCGTCGAGACGCTCCCCGTTCCCGCCCCCAGCGCGGCGGGCGTGCTCGCTCTGGCTGGTCTGGCCGCGGCTCGCCGTCGCCGGGCCTGAGGCTCGTGCCGGGCCGCGTGCCTGGCGAACCATCTTTCCACTGACCCATCAGGGGTCGGCCTTCGTGGCCGGCCCCTTTTTCATTGGGCGCAGGCCCCTGCGGCAGGGCAGGCTCACGCCGGTATGCTGGTGATATGAACACCACGCATCTGGCCCCCTGGTCGGTCTCGTTCGCCTTGCTCGCCGGCACACTGGCACCGGCCCTTGCCCGCGCGGCGGACGATCAACCCGCAGCGCGTGCCGCGGTCGTGGATGAGGCCTTTCTGAACCAGTGGGCCGCCACGAACCGGTTCCGTCTCGGGCAGCCGGGTGCCTTCCGCGTGCTGCCGGATGGCTCAGGCGTGCTGTTCCTGCGGGCGAGCGGCCCGCGAACCTTTGTGCAGGACCTGTGGAAGTTTGATGCCGCGACGGGCACGGAGCGCGTGGTGCTGACGGCCGAGCAGGTGCTGGCGGGGGCCGAGGAGAAGGTGACGGCGGAGGAGCAGGCCCGGCGCGAGCGCATGCGCATGACCAGCCGCGGCATCAGCGGGTTCTCGGTGAGTGAAGACGGCAAGCGGACGCTCGTGCCGCTGTCGGGGCGGTTGTTCGTGGTGGAGTTCGGCGCCAGCGGCGAGAAGCCGACGGTGAAGGAACTCAAGGGGGCCAAGGGTGTTCCGATCGACGCGAGTTTTTCGCAGGACGGCTCGCGTGTGGTGTGCGTGCGCGAGGGCGAGGTGTACATCACGGACGTGGCGACCGGCACAGAGCGCAAGGCCACCAGCGGGGGTGGCGGAACGGTGACAAACGGCCTGGCCGAGTTCGTGGCGCAGGAGGAGATGTCGCGGTTCCGCGGCTATTGGCTCAGCCCGGACAACGCCACGCTCTGCTACCAGCAGACCGACACGGCGGGGATGGAACAGTTTTTGATCGCCGACCCCCTCGACCCCGGCAAGGCGGGCAACTCGTGGCCGTACCCGCGCGCGGGCAAGGCGAACGCGAAGGTGAAACTGGGCCTGAAGGACGCGGCGGGAGCGCCGGACTCGCCCACCACCTGGGCGGCGTGGGACAGCGAGAAGTACCCGTACCTGGCGAGCGTGGTGTGGGCGAAGAACGCGCCGCTCACGATTCTGGTGCAGAACCGGCGGCAGACCGAGCAGGTGCTGCTGGAGGTGGACGACAAGACGGGGGCGACGCGCGAGTTGCTGCGCGAGACCGACCCGGCGTGGATCAACCTCGCCCACTCATGCCCCAAGTGGCTGCCGGATGGGTCGGCCTTTTTGTGGATGACGGAGCAGGATGCCAGCGGCGATGATGGATGGCGGCTGGAACTGCGCGACAAGACCGGCAAGGTGCAGCGCGTGCTGGTGCCCGGCGATGCCCGCGTGAGTGACTCGGTGCAGTTGGTGGAGAACGGCGCGGCGGTGCTGGTGAGCCGCGGCAGCAGCGCGGCGGGGAACGAACTGTGGCGCTACCCCGTGGACGGCAGCGCGCCAACGCGCGTGGCTGGGGGAGAAGGTGTGGGTTCGCACGGGGCCAGCACCACGCTCAAGAGTTCGGTGTGGGTGCACTCGTTCTCAACGCTCGACGGCGCGCAGGGGTGGGAGGTGCGCGACGCGTCGGGCGCAGGGAAGGTGCTGGGCGGGGTCAAGAGCATCGCCGAGGCTCCGCCCTGGCTGCCCAAGGTGGAGATCGTGACGCTGAGCGAGGAACTGGACATGCGGGCCGCGATCGTGCGGCCGAGGAACTTTGACGCGGCGAAGAAGTACCCGGTCATCAACTCGGTGTACGGCGGGCCCGGCAGCACGCAGGTGGGCGCCTCGGGGCGCGGCTACCTGCTCAACCAGTGGCTGGCGGATCAGGGGTTTGTGGTCGTCACCATCGATGCACGCGGCACGCCCAACCGCGGGCGGGCGTGGGAGCGAGCCATCAACAATGACGTGATCACGATCCCGCTGGATGATCAGGCCCGGGCCACGCTCGCGCTGGCGCGCCGGTATCCGTTCATGGATGCGCAGCGCATCGGCATCGTGGGGTGGAGTTTCGGGGGCTACTTCTCGGCGCACGCCGCGATGCAGCGGCCCGACGTGTTCAAGGCGGGTGTGGCGGGGGCGCCGGTGTGCGACTGGACCGACTACGACACGCACTACACCGAGCGCTACCTGGGCACGCCGCAGGACAACCCCACCGGCTACGAAAAGACCAACGTGCTGACGTACTGCAAGGACCTGCGCGTGCCGCTCTTGATCATCCACGGCACGGCGGATGACAACGTGTACTTCATGCACGCCCTGAAGATGGTGCAGGCCCTGTTCCTGGCGGGCAAGGACTTTGAGTTCCTGCCGCTGGCGGGCTACACGCACGTCGTGCCCAACCCGGACGTGACGCGGAACATGTGGCGGCGCGTCGCGCTCTTCTTTGGCGAGGCGTTGAAGTAGGGGAAGGCACTGGGCACTGGGCATCGGGCACTGGGGGGTCAACCGAGCCGGGTTCTGGGAGAGGCACGCGGTCTGTTGCGATTGCCCCTTGCCAGCAGTTCCACCAGTGCCCAGTCCCCAATCCCCAGTGCCTTCTTCTTCAGCACCCCTGGTAATAGGCCGTGATGTAGTCGCCCAGGTCGTCCGGGTTGATGTTCCCGTCGCCGTTCCAGTCGGTCGCCGGGTTGGGCGGCACGGTGAAGTAGTCGGTGATGAAGTCGCCCAGGTCGTCGGGGTTCAGGATCGTGTTGCCGTCGTAGTCCGGTCGGCACGGGGGCTTGGCGTTCGCGTACGCCAGGCCGAAGCCCGTGGTGGGCCAGAAACTGTTGGTGCTGCCCAGGAACGTGGCCAGCCCGGTGGTGGCGTTCAGACGGTACAGAAAACCGCTGCCGGGGATCAGCGTGTACAGATTTCCGTCGGTCGCGTTGAACGCAAGGTCGCCCGGGTTGAGCAGCGAGGCCGAGAACGCCGGGAACGCCGTGGTGACCATCGTGTTCTGATCGATCCACAGCAACTGCGAGGCGCCGGCCGTGCGGTGCAGGGCCCAGAGGCGGTTGCGCTGCGTGTCAAACGCCAGACCGTGAAGGTTCATGCCCAGCGCGGGGCCCACGGGCTCGGCGAGCAGGGTGGAGAGATCGATGTGGTAGAGTTGCCCCGTCGCCGCGCGAACGCCCCAGAGGACGTTGGCCTTGGGGTTGAAGGCCAGCCCGGACAGACCGCCGGCCGGCACGCCGGTGAGCGTGCCCAGGTTTGTGCCCGCACCGCCGGAGGTGATGCGCCACAGTTCGCCCAGCGAGTTGGTGGCGTAAAAGCGGTTGATGTTGTAGTCCCAGGTCATGGCCGTCCAGAAAACCCCCAGCGGCAGGATGCGCGCAAAGTTGTTGGGCGCGATGCTCACCGTGCCGAAGTTGTTGTTCAGGTCTCCCAGGCCGAAGAGGTTGCCCGCCACCGTCCCCTTGCCCGAGCGGCAGACGCCGTTGGGGGTGTTGATCGCGCCCACCAGATTCACGTTGTTGCTCGCGGTGCCCTGGTTGCCGCCGCTTCCGCAGCCGGCGAGATAGTGGATGCCGATGGCGAGGTTCGTGCTCAGGTCGATGACCGGCGAGCCGGAGTTGCCGCCGGTGGTGTCCACGCTGTAGCGGATGATCGGGTACGTGCCGGCGCTGCTGTAGAACGTGTACGGCCCGGCATCGGTCTGCTGGGTCTGGTTCAGCGTCGGATCGATGGGCGTGATCACCGTTCCGTAACCCGTCACCCGGATGGTCTGCGGTGTCGGCATGTTCACCGCCGAAGGAGCCGCGGCCAGCGTGTAGAACTGGCCGCCGTAGCGCTGGAAGGGCGTCTGCCCGGTGTTGGCGTTGGCGAAGACGCCGAAGTAGGCCCAGTCGTTGGACGTGCCCACGGTGTCGCGCTTGACGCTTGCGCCGTCCACGGCGTACTGATCTTCCGGCGGCGGGTTGGTGATGAGCCCGGTCGAATCCGACAGGGGGCAGTTGAACTGCACCACACTGCTGCTCGCCGGTGCGCAGTGCCCGGCCGAGAGGAACTGCCGGTTGGTGTCGTTGAACATGAACGCCGTGCACACGCCCACCTGCCCCACCAGGCGGGCCACACGGTTGTCGGCGCTGGGCACGCGGTTGTCGCCCGCGCACAGGTCGAGCAGGCCGCCCCCGCCCGGGCCCGGCGTTGCCAGCGGCACACCGGCCACCAGCGACTTCACCACCACGCGGCTCGGACCCGTGCCGGGATAACTCCAGACCTCGATCCGCACGATCGGGCCGTTGAACAGGGCGGACGTGTTGCCCCACTGCGCCAGCGACTGGGCGGTGAGAATCTGCTCGGCGTTGTCGGTCAGCGAAGTGATGCGGATGAAACTCTCGTTACCCGGGGCGGCACTGCCGGCGAGAACGGACGGGGCAAAGACGACACGCACCCACGGGGCAAACTCCGAAGCAACCTCCACCGTGTAAACCGGGGCGAGTGCATCGCTGTGGTTGGCAACGGTGCCGGAGTCGGCCACCACCTGCCGCTCGATCGGTCGGACGGCCGGTTGTGGGCGCGCCAAGGCCGCGCCGGGCACACCGCACGCCACGCAGGCCACACCCAGGAGAAACTTCTCAAACATCGCCTGATACCACCTTCTGGGCACCGCCGGTGCCACAGTGCCGACACAACCACCGCGCCCCGGGCGCATCCACCGCGCCCTTGAGGGGACAATCCTCGATACGAAGCCTAAGGCCGATTGGCCCCGCGGCAAGGCGATTCGACTCGGAAACCGCGTTTTACAGCCCGTTCGCCGGGCTTCCGGACCCGGCACAGCCGCCGGGCCCGCCAGAGGACGGTTGCGTTATCGGTGTTTGTACTGGCCTCAAGCGGGAAGCATGGAACCCCCGACGCGCCGTACGGCATCGGCCACGAGTTCAACGGCTTGGTCCATCTCGCTCTGTGTGGTGAACCGGCAGAGGCTGAAGCGGATGGACGCCGCGGCGATTTCGGGCGCGATGCCCAGGGCGAGGAGCACGGGGGAGGGGTCGAGGGAGCCGGAGGAGCACGCCGCGCCGGCGGAGACGAAGAGGCCGCGCTCGCTCATGGCCATGAGCAGGGCCTCGGCCTCGAGGCGCGGGAAGGCGATGTTGGTGGTGTTCCAGAGGCGTGGTGCCGCCGCGCCGTTCACGATGGTGCCGGGCACGCTCGCGAGGACCGCACTCTCGAACGCATCGCGCATCGCCGCGAGACGTGCGCGCGGGCCGGCGTCGCTCAGCCATTCGCCTGCCGCGGCCGCGGCCACGCCCGCGCCCACGATGCCGGGGACGTTCTCTGTTCCGGCGCGCCGCCCCTGCTCCTGCGCGCCATGAAGCATGGGCACGAGGCGCACGCCCGTGCGCACCCAGAGCACGCCCACGCCCTTGGGCCCGTGCCACTTGTGCGGAGAGCCCGTGAGCAGGTCGCACCACGATGAGGGGTCGCCCTCGACGGGCATCTTCCCCACCCACTGCGTGGCATCGCAGTGGAACGCGATGCCGCGTGCGCGGCACGCCGCGCCAATCGCCTGCACGGGCTGGACCACACCGGTCTCGTTGTTCGCCCACTGCACGCTGACCAGGGCCAAATCGGGCGTGAGGAGCGGCGCGAGCGCGGCGGGGTCCACGAGGCCGCTGGCATCAAGGGGCAGCGTGCGAACTTCGCACTCGCCGCGCTTGGCGAGGTGGGCGGTAAGGTCGCGGATCGCCGCGTGCTCGATGGCGGTTGTGAGGATGACACGCTTGCCCGTGGCCGCGAGCGTGCCGCGGATGGCCGTGTCGATGGACTCGGTTCCGCCGCTGGTGAAGATCACGTCCTTCGGGCGGGCGCAGAGGAGCGAGGCCACGGCCTCGCGGGCAAGTTCCACAGCGCGGCGTGCGTTCTGCCCGCCCCGGTGCACGCTGGAGGGGTTATGCCAGTGTTCTTCAAGGGCCTGACGCACGGCGGCGACCACGTCGGGCAGGGGCTGCGTGGTCGCGTTGTTGTCAAGGTTCAGCACCGGCGCAATCGTACGAAGGGGCGGGGTCTGCTAGCCGAGCGCCCCCTTGAGTTTCGCCGGCGCGCCGGTGGCGAGGATGGCCTTGATGTGCTTGCGCAGGCGGTCGAGCAGGTTCCAGTACAGGATCAGCGCGATGAGCGGGCCCACGATCAGAATCGACCCGAAGACGTAGACCACCGGGAGCAGCCACATGTATCTCTTCGCACGCCGCTGGATGAACGCATCGGGCACGCGCTGGGCGAGCCAGCGTGTGTAGAGCAGCGTGGAGAAGAACTGGACGGCCCAGACGACCAGCCCGCACAGCCCCAGCAGGAGGGGCACGATTATCAGCGCCAGCGAGAAGGTGGTGGCCGTGGGCCCGCCCGCGGCGCCGGGCGGGGGGGCAACCATGCCGGACCCCACCAGCACCTGCAGGACAAACCCCGCCAGCGCGAGGGCCGCGGACAGGGCAACGCTGATCCGCATCACGCGCCGCGCGGCACGGGGCTGCTCGGTGGCCTCAAACTGCGGGTCGGGCTCGGAGAAGCGCCAATACCCCCAGATCATCATGGCCGCGGGAATGAGCGAGAGGCCCTGCACGATGAGGGTGAGGCCGGTGGCACCCACACCGCCCCGACCGGCAAGGAAGCCGGCCCCGATGGTCACGGCCGCGGTCAGGATGGCGAACACGATCATGAGCAGGATGCCGTTGAGGATGTACGACAGGCCGGACCGCAACGTGGCCTGATACTCCGGCCCCGCGAACTGGAGCAGGAAGCCCCGCAGCGAATCGGCCACGGTGCTGCCGCACTCGGGGCACCGGCCCGCCAGCGGCAGGCCGCGCAGGTTGTAGCCGCACTTGAAGCAGCCCTGGTCCATCTCCACGTGCTGGGGCTGCGCGGCGTCGGTGTCAGCCGGGGCCTCTGGCGCGGCGGCGGTTTGATGCTCCGGCTGGGTCATGGCGCGAGTGTACCAACGGCTGTCGTTGTGCCTCCGTGCCTTCTTCGTGCCTTCCCCCTGCCTTCTTCTACTGCGGCTTATACCGCTCGCCCAGCATGAGCATGCCGATCACATCGGCCACGTGGTTGCCGGCCTTGTCGATGGCGTGGCTGGGGATGTGCAACGAGTGGAGTACGCCGTAACCGATGGCCAGGTGCATGAGGGCCCACCCGGTGATCTCCGGGCTGAAGCGCTTGGAGACCATGCCCGAATCCTGCGCGGCTTTCACCTCGCCCACGAGGAACGCGTGCAGTTTGGCGATGTGGCCTTGCAGGGCCTCGCGCACGCCCACCTCTTCCACGTCCATCATGGCCTGAACGATCACGCGGTACGCCGCGCGGCCCTTGCTCACCACCATGGGGTTGGCGCTCAGCAGGCGGCTGATGCGCTCGGCGGGGTCGTGCGCATCCTTCATCGACTCTTCCCACTCGGCGATGGTGCCGTCGCCGGTGCGCTCGATGAGGGCGACGAAGAGTTCGCGCTTGCCCTTGAAGTGTCGGTAAATGATCGGCTCGGTGATGCCGGCCTCTTTGGCGAGTTCGGCGGTGGTGGTGCCCGCGTAGCCGCGCCGGGCAAAGACCTGCGCGGCGGCATCCAGCAACTGGCTCTTGCGCTTCTCGGCGGGCAGACGGGATGAGGGCGAGGAGGAGGGCATGGAAGACAGACGCCAGACACCAGACGCGAGACTTCAGCCGGGGCGCACGAGATTGGCCCTCGGCTCGGGGCTAACGGCTTACCGCTTCCGACGATTGTAATCACTAACTTGCACGGTTGATCGGCTGCTTCAGGCAGTCACTTTGATCGCTCGGCACCGCGGCCAGGGGCACAGGGTCCCATCCCTTGCCCCCCAGCGGGTGGCACCGGGCCAGCCGGCGCGCGGCCAGCCATGTGCCCCGCAGCGCCCCGTGCGTGCGGTACGCCTCGATCGCGTACTCGCTGCAACTGGGGTGGAAGCGGCAGCGGCCGCCAAGCCACGGCCCCAGCGTGACCTGGTACGCCCGGATGAGGAGGATGCACACGTGGCTTACGGGGCGCGCCACGGCGCGGCTCGCCCAGTGAGGCCCCGGCGCGAGCCGGGGCTTTTTCGCGGGGGCACCCTCGCGTTCGGGCACGCCCGTGCGCAGAAAGCCGGGGCTGGCGCCCCGGCCTCCTTGGGCTTCTGGTGAACCGGTCACGCTTCCCCCTTGGCGCGCTTGGCAAGGTCCGCCGCGAGGCCAGCCGCGGCACTCACGAGGGCCTCGCGATACTTCTCCAGAGTGCCGTCCTTGTGCGGTCGCACGGAAACGATCAGGTCCAGCCCCGGTGGCAGTTCGCGCTGGCTGAGCCGGAACGCCTCGCGCAGCAGGCGCTTCACGCGGTTGCGCTCCACAGCGTTGCCCACGCGCTTGCCGACGGAGAGGCCCAGGCGCGTGTGCCGCAGGCCGCTGAGTTTGCCGTGGATGGTGAGCGGGCCGCGCTGGCGCGTGCACTTGGCCGCGAACACGGCCTGAAACTCACGGTCTTTGGTGAGGCGCTGGGCACGGCGGAACAGCAGCCGCGCGGCGGGGGTGGGAGCGCGATGGCCTGCGGCTTCGGGCACGCGGGAAGAGTATCGGGCGTGGTTGCCCACCCTCTGGCCGCCGGGAACCGGCGGACCACGCGAAAACGGCACGTGGGCTTGTCCAGGAAATGACAATGTCGTACAATGTCATTATGAGCAAGCGTGAAGCGATGAGCGTCTCTCTCACCCCGGGTCTGTCTCGCTACGTCCGCACACGCGTGCGCTGTGGCGAGTATCAATCCGTCAGCGAAGTGGTGCGTGAAAGCCTGCGACGCATGAAGGATGCCGAGAGCCGGCGCGAGCGCGAGCACAAGGCGCTCGTCCGCCGCATCCGCGAGGGGATCGACGCGGCCGACGCGGGCAGAGTGGTTGATGCCGACGACGTGTTCGCGGAGATCGCCGCCCGCAGCCGCGCCAAGAGAAAGACCGCGGCGTGAAGCGCGCGGCGGCCGCGCCTCAGCCGCCCCGCGGCCGCGCCGGCGGCAAGATACCGATCAGCACGCACATCGCCCCCGCCGCGATCAGCCACAGGCGGCTGCGGTCATCCGTCGCCCAGCGTTCCAGCACGCTCTGATCTTCGCGCCACTGCGCGGCCTTGATCGGCGGCGGCTCCAGCGATGGGAAGACCGAGGCGTTGCGCCCCCCCAGTTCGCCGGTGTTCATGAGCAGGGCTGTGCCTTCGCTCGCCTGGTTCAGTTGCACCGCGGCCAAGGCGCGAACCGTGGCCTCGTCGCCGCGGTTGAGGGCGTCCAGATACTCCTGGTAGCGGCGCATGCGTTCCAGCCGGTTGTCCTCAACGGCGCGGGCCTGTTCGAGCGAGAAGCGGGCCTTGGCCACGTCTCGCTGCGCGGGGATGAGCACCGTGGCCACCAGCAGGGCCAGGCCCGCGAGCAGGAACAGCCAGCCAGCATCGAGCATGGGGCCCGAAGCCGGACGTGGGGATGGCGCAACTTGACCCTCGGCGAGGGTGGACATCGTGAAAGAGCATATCGGCCGGGGATGCCCGCCAGGGCCAAGTTCCGGTGGTGGCGACCCCGAGCAACCCCGACATCAACCCAGGCCAGGCGCGGCAACCGTCGCCTCAGAACGCGGCATGGAAATTCCAGTCCGGCTCCCACTGCTCCACCTTGCGGAAGTAGCGGTCGGCGTTGTTGCGGCCCTGCCAGCGTTTGACCAGCGACCCGCCGGGCAGACGGCTCGCGTAATCCGGCGCAAGGCCCACATCAATCTCCTCGTATTTGCGGTGGCTCAGCAACCAGCGGATCGCCCGGAGCACGGGCGTCTGGCCCCCGTCATTCACGCCCATGATGCCGCCGGGGCGCAGCAACTTGTCGATGTAGAACATGTCCAGCAGCGTGTAGTCGAAGGTGTGCCAGCCGTCGATGTAGCCCATGTCGATCTTGATGCCGCGTGCCAGGAGCATGGGGAGGGTGTTGTAGTCGTAGTCTTCGTGGAACTCATGCCACGGCTCAAAGCCCGACTTGGCGATGGCGTGTGTGCCGACGTGGAACGCCCACTTGGTCTGGCCGGGGTCCATCGAGATGAGTTTGGCGCGCGGGGGGGGGGGGGGGGGGGGGGGGGGGGGGGGGGGGGGGGGGGGGGGGGGGGGGGGGGGGGGGGGGGGGGGGGGGGGGGGGGG
>JBJXEW010000022.1:0-78962 GCA_046156035.1 Phycisphaerales bacterium
CGCATCAGCGTCAGGTACGGCAGCACAAAGGCCCATTCGTCATCCTTAACATCCGTCGGGTACGGCTTCCTTGCCATACCCCTTCATCGGAACCCCAGCCACAAAGTCCATAACACCCTCTAGGACGCGTCGCTGCCGTCGACAAACCGGCCCATGCGGCGGAACCGCTGGTACCGTCGCGCCACCAGTTCGTCAAGAGGCATGGCCGCCAGTTCCACCAGCGTGGTGGAGACCCACTGGGCCAACGACTGTGCGGCGCCGGCGGGATCGCGATGGGCACCGCCGATGGGTTCGGGCACCACGGCATCGATGATGCCAAGTTCCATATTGTCGGCGGACGTGAGTTTCAGGGCGCTGGCGGCGGCGTTGTTGGTCTGCTCGTTGGCCTGCTTCCAGAGAATCGCCGCGCACCCCTCGGGGCTGATCACCGAGTACCACGCGTGCTGCATCATGGCCACGCGATCGGCCACGGCGATGCCCAGCGCGCCGCCCGAGCCGCCCTCGCCGATCACGACGCTCACAATCGGCGTGCGTAGACGCGACATCTCGCGCAGGTTCACCGCGATGGCCTCGGCCTGCCCGCGGGCCTCCGCCCCCAGCCCGGGGTAGGCCCCCGGCGTGTCCACCAGCGTCACGATCGGCAGGCCGAACTTCTCGGCGATCTTCATTTTGGCCAGGGCCTTGCGATAGCCCTCCGGGTGGGCACACCCGAAATGGCAAGCCAGTTTCTCCGGCGTGCTCTTGCCCTTCTGGTGCCCCACCAGCAGCACCCGATGCGGGCCGATGCGGGCAAACCCGGCCACCATCGCCGGGTCGTCGCCAAAGCGCCGGTCGCCGCAGAGTTCGCAGAAGTCGCGAGTGACCAGTTGGATGTAGTCGCGCGTCTGCGGGCGGCCGGGGTGGCGGGCCACACGCACCGTCTCCCACGGCGACAGGCCCGTGTACACCTCCCGCAGTTTCGTCAACCGGAGTTGCTTGAGTTCCTCGACCTGAGCCGCCAGTTCCCGCTCACCCCCGGCGCCCCCTCCCGCGGGTGTGGCCAGCGTCTTTTCCAGCAGATCGATCTGCTTCTCGACCTCCTGAACCGGCGCCTCGAACTCGAGTTTGTAGAACTGCGACATGCCCGTGATTGTACGGCCCGGGCGCGGCTAGCGCCCGGCACGCGCCCGCTAGCCGCGGGGGTGGTACCGCCCGTGCATCTCCTTCAGCCGCGAGCGGTCCACGTGCGTGTAGATCTGCGTCGTGGCGATGTCGGCGTGGCCCAGCAGTTCCTGCACGACGCGCAGGTCCGCCCCGCCGGCCAGCAGGTGCGTGGCGAACGAATGTCTCAGCACGTGCGGGTGAACCTTCAGCAGCCCCGCCGCGGCCGCACGCCGCTTCACGATCTGCCACACCGCCACCCGTTCCAGCGGGCACCCCGTGCGTGAGAGCAGCAGCCTGCCGCGGTCCTTGCCGTGTGGACGCACCAGCGTCGGTCGGCAGAGCGTCAGGTATTGGTGCACGGTCTCCTGCGCGGCCTTGGCGACGGGCACCAGCCGCTGCTTGTTCCCCTTGCCCTGCACCAGCACCACGCCCAGCGTGGGCTTGAAATCGTCCACGCAAAGCGTGCCGACCTCGCTGGCGCGCAGGCCGCACGCGTACATGAGTTCCAGCAGCGCACGGTCGCGCAGCGACAGGTCCAGGCCGGCGGCCTCCGGCCCCTTCGCCTCCAGCAGCGACATCACCTGGCGCGGCGTCAGCACGCCGGGCAGTTTCTTCCAGCGCGTGGGCCGGTCCAGAGCATCCGCCGGGTTCGACGGCACCAGCCCGCGGCTCGTGAGAAAGCGGAAGAACACGCGCGTGGTTGCCAAGTGGCGGATGACCGATGTGCCGTTCATCGCCCGCCGGGTCTTCAGCGACGAGAGGTGGGTCGAAAGGTCGCGGGCCGTCACCTGCATGGGCCCGCGGCGGCCAGCGCCCATCAGTTCGGTCAGCAGGTCCTCCACGTCGGCCCGGTAGGCCTTCAGCGTGTTCACGCTCAGCCCGCACTCCACACGCAGGAAGGTGTGAAAGTCGCGTGCTGGCCCCGCCCATGCGCTGGGCAGGTCGGGCAGCGGCGGCCTTGTCCGTGTTCGCGGCATGCTTCAGGAGTGATCGGACCAACCGGGGGCCGGGCAACCCAAAAAAAGAGCCGCCCCGATCTTTCGACCGGGGCGGCGTGGGCTAACGGAGGTTTCCCTGCTCAACGCGTGGCTTAGCCACGGAGCAACTGGAGGACCTGCTGAGGCTGCTGATTGGCCAGGGCCAAGACGTTGGTCGAGGCCTGGGCCAGAATCTGCCCGCGGGTCAGGCTGGCGGTCTCGCTGGCGAAGTCGGCGTCGCGAACGACGGACTCGGCGGCGGTGGTGTTCTCAAGGCTGATGTTGAGGCTGCGGATGGTCGCCCCAACCGTGTTCTTCTGGAAGGCACCCAGGCGGCCACGGAGGCTCGACACCTGGCGGATGGCCTCGGTGACCACCTTCTGAGCACCGGTGATGTCGCCGTTGACGATGTTGAGCGTCTTGCCGGCCCCGAGGTCGGAGAGGTACGAGATGGAAGGCGTGGCCGTGGCCGAAAGGTCGATCGCGCCCAAGCGGCGGCTGGCGACGTTCTGGATGCCCAAGGCCACCTTGCCGGCGATATCGACCCGGCCGGCCAACTGGAACTCGGCTCCGCCGCCGGTGATGGTGAACGAGCCACCAGCCCCGCCGACCGACCCGACCGCCGTCGCTGTCGCCTTGTCAAAGTTGATCTCTACATCGAGGAAGTCGGTGTTGATGCGGGCCGTCTTGCCATCGGCCGTGGCGGCGACACCATTGATGGTGGCGGCCACGTCCTGGCCGTTCTGACGCAGGCCGTTCTTGGCCGCCGTGGAGCCAAACGTCGTCACACCCTGGGCCGTCGAGGCCTGCTCGGCATCGACAAAGCCGGCATCGGTCGCGGTGCTGTTGCGCGAGCGGTAGATGCCCACGCCCACGCCGGTGGCACCCGGGTCATTCACGACCTTGACCGAGACGAACGAGGCGCTACCGAACGTGGTGGACTGGAGGCCGATCGTGGTCGCCGCACCCGACGTGGTCGCGACCGCCTTCACGCCTGTCACGTCGGAAAACGTGTTGATGGCCGCGATGATGTTTGTCTGACTCGTGCCCGACGCGAACGAGAGCTCGCGGCTGCCCAAACCGCCGCCAACCTCGATCGCGAACAGGCCGGTCGCACCGCCCAAGTTCAGGTTCGTGCCCGTCGAGAGGAAGAGCGCGGCCTGCTGGGCAGACTGCGTGATCAAGGCCTGCACCTTGATGGAGCCGCCCTTGGTGACCTTGGCACCGTTGACGCGGAAGTCCTGCACGCCGGTCGCGACGCTGCTGGAACGGAAGTCAAAGTTGCCGTTGAGCAACTTCACGCCCTGGAAGTTCGTGGAGTCCGCGATGCGGTCCACCGTCTGGAGGATCGAGTCGATCTGCAACTGGTTCGCGGACTTCTCCTCGGCGGAGAGACCGGCGTTGTTGGCCGTCTGGGTCAGGAGGCCCTGAAGGTCGGTGAGGAGGTTGGAGATTTCCTGCAGGCCACCCTCGGCGATGTTCGCGAGTTGGTCGGTGCGCTCGGCGTTGCTGATGGCCGCGCCCAAGGCGGTCTTCTCACCGCGAAGGTTCTCGCTGGCGATCAGGCCCGCCGGGTCGTCCTTGCCGCGGTTGACGCGGAGGCCGGTGGAGAGGCGTTCCAAGGTGGTGTTCAGCGTCTTGCTGTTGCCACTGAGGATGCGCTGGGCGATCTGGGACGACACGTTTGTATTGATGCGACTCATTGAAAAAACCTCCGTGCTTCAAACCTCGGTCAGCCGTGCGGTCGCCGCGAACCCCGCAACCGAGGCGCGACCGAGCCGTGCCGTTCCCCGGGCGCAACATGCGACCAGTCGGGTCCGGACGTTGCGTGGGCCGATTCCTGTCGGCCCACCACTCGGCACCCCTGCTGGCCCGAGCACGCATGGCATCGGACTCAATCCGGGCGTGGTTGAGGAGGTGGGGGGCGGCGACCCGCTATTTCAGCCGCACAAAACGCATAAACGGCCCCGTCGGTGTTGCCGACGGGGCCGCGGGGGGGTCAGGAGGGGATCAAGGCGAGGTTCTCGGCCGCTTTTGCGCGGCTCATGCCGCCGGACGCATCACGACCTTACTGGCGGAGCAACTGCAGCACGTTCTGAGCCCGCTGGTTGGCGAGGGCCAGGGTGGAGGTGCTGGCGTTGGCCAGGATCTGGCCCCGCGTCAACTCGCTGCTCTCCACGGCGAAGTCGGCATCGCGGATGCGGCTGCGGCTGGCCGAGAGGTTCTCGATCGCGGCCTGCACCGAACGCACGTTCGTGTCGAGCGTGTTCTTCTCAAGGGCGCCCAGACGGCCCCGCAGGAGCGAGATCTCATCGATGGCCGTCGAGATGACGTTGGACGCGTTCTCGAAGTTGGCGGTGTTGAGGTCGTTGGAGCCGCCCGACGCGACCGACGAGAGGAACTGCAGCGTGCCGTTGATGAGCGTGCCCCCCAGCCGCGATGCCGTGATCGACGGCAACGCCAGGTGCAGTTGCTGGCTGGAGTTGATGTTGCCGCCCAACTGGTACAAGGCCCCGCCCCCCGTGATGGAGAACGTTGTTGTCGAGCCCAGCGTGGTGGCGAAGGTCCTGTCGAGGATCAGTTCGAGCGAGAGCGTGGTGCTGGGCAGCGTGAGTTTCAGCCCGTTGCCGGTCCCCAGGGCCCCGTTCACGATCGCCGACACATCCCGCCCGTCGTCGCGGTTGGCCACCACGAAGTTGGCCCCGCCGATCTGGGCATCCACCACGAACGCCGCGCCCGGCGGTGTGGCATTGTTGGCGTACTTGTACGTCTGGAAGAAGCCGCCGCCCGTCGGTCCGCCGATGCGGCCCACGCTGACGAAGGCGTTGGACCCATAATCCACCGACGAGAAGACCAGGCCGTTGGCGCTGGTGGCCCCGAGGAAACTGGCGGAAAGGCCCGTCGTGGCCTTGAACGTGTTGATCGCGTTGATCGCCTGCGTGAAGGTCTGCCCCGACAGAATCTGCAGGGTCTGCACGCCCCGAGGCCCGGCCACCTCCAGCGTGACCGAAGACAGGAACTGGCCGACGCCGAATCCGCCGCCGGTCTGGTCGCCCCGCAGGAAGAGGCTTGCGGTCTGGGCTGACACCACCGTGTCCACCTTCACGGCCAGGCTCGACTGCCCACCCAGGTTGGCGCCCAGCACTGTGGCCTTGGAGATGGACGCGGAACTCAGGCCGCTGAGCACATAGTCCAGTTCACCGTTGAGCAGTTTGAGCCCGCCGAATGACGACGAGTTGGAGATGCGGGTGATGGACTCGATCGCCGAGTCGATCTGGAGTTGGTTGGCGCGGCGTTCCTCGCTGGAGATTGCGCCGGTGTTGGCCGCCTCCACGATCAGGCCCTTGATGGAGTTGAGGAGGTCGTTCACCTCCGCCAGCGACGCCTCGGCCGTGCCGATGACGCTGGAGGCGCGCTCCGAGTTGCGCACGGCCTGTTCAAGGCCGTTGATCTCGGACCCGAGGCGCTGCGAAACGATCAGCCCGGCCGGGTCGTCCTTGCCCCGGTTGATGCGCAGGCCCGTGGCGAGCCGCTGCAAGCGCACGTCCAGGTCGCTATTGGCCCGGTTCAGGTTCGCTTGGGCGATCAGACTGGGAACATTGGAATTGATTCGAGACATGGCAATCCTCCGTGATTGCTACGGGATCGACACAAGAGCAAGCCTCATGCCAGAGGCGACGGGTAGACAGGGGAAGCACTCAGTCGGGCTATCGAAACGCCGGGGCGCAACTTCGGCGCGGGGTGCGGCATTCGCCGCGCACCCGAACCGCACTTTGCCAGGTTTGAGTTCTCGCGCGGCCTCATGACTGCCGATCCTCCCGCGCCAACCGCGGCGGCGAGCCCGGCGGAAGCGGCGAGGGCCCCGACCTGGACCGGAGTGATCCGTTCCCGGTCGCCAGGCCACCGGCCTTGAGGACGCCGTTGATGGGCACCTTGGCCGCCAGCGCGGGATCGGTGCCGGTAGGAGAGAGGGCGGAAAGGTCGGCCTGATGGATCTGCGCCGCTCGCTGATTCTCGGCCCGGATCGCGTCGTACACCTCTTTGCGGTGCACCGCGATGCGGGTCGGAGCGGTGATCCCCAGGCGAACCTTGTCGCCACGAATATCCACCACCGTGATCTCGATGTCGTCGCCGATCATGATGGTTTCGTCGCGAAGGCGGCTGAGCACCAGCATTGCGTGGGTCCTTCCAAGCGTCTGCTGAGGGTGCGGACGAGACGAACGACGGGTGCCGCGGCGGGCGGGGGCGGTGGTCATCCATGACCACCAGCGCGAAGATGAGCAAGGCCGCGGTAGAAGAGCGAGCGTTGACGCCAGCATCGGGCGGTTCAGGCCGACATGGCCCGGGCCGCCTGCTCGGCGTTGAGTTTCAAGAGCGGGTGGCGGGTGGACCAGCGCTTCTCGGCCAGCACAAACTGCTCGGCCGTCCGCTTGATGGTGTTCACCACGAGCGGTCCCTGAAGGTTGCCCGTCAGGCTCCCCTCCACCTTGTTGACGATCACAAAGACCTGGGCCTCCTGCAGGCCGCCCATGTCCAGGTCGCTCATCTGCTCCGGCCGGATCGGCACCGAGAAATCCGGCACGAACAGGGCCGGGTCGGTCACCACAAACGCCAGTGCCGGGTCGTCCAGACTCTGCAGCCAGAAGAAGCACGCGTCCTCCTGCGGCTCAAGCAGGCAATAGCGCGTGAAACTGGTGAAGCCCAGCAGCCCCTTGGGAAAGGTGATGATCTTGTCGTCGGCGATGTCCACTTCGCCAAACCGTGTCGTGCGCACCTGCATGAGGTCGCTCCGAAATCGGCCCACCGCCAAGAGTCCCGGTGCTCCAGCACCGGCCGACATCCTGTCTTGCTCCTCCGCCGGGCCGCGGCGGAAGGGCGCTTGGCAAACGACCATCTCTGCGCGTTAGCGCAGAAAGTCGAACAGGGTCCGGCCCTGGAACTGGGCCGAGGTCTGCAGCGTGGCCTGCAGTTGCGTCTGCAACTGGCTGAATCGTGTCGCCGCGGCGGCGAAGTCCACATCCTGCAACTCACTCTTGAGCGTCTGATCCTGCAAAGCCTGGTCCCCGAGTCTGGTGGTGGCACGATCCACGCGCTGCCCATACGAACCGACGAGCGCGTTGGCCAGCGTGACACGATCGCCGCTGGCCGCGAGCCTTTCCCCAGCAACGGCTATGCCAATCGAATCGTTCGCCAGGAGCGCATCCCGAAGATCGACCAGGTCGGTGAACACGTTGTCCACGCGGATGCCGGCACGATCCTGCGCCTGCAGCGTCTGCGTCCCCGCCGTGTACGTCGTGTTCAGCAGGCCCAGGTCCTCCGCCGCGGCGGAGTTGTTCAACTTCGCCACCGTGATCGCACCGCCGCCCACCGTCTGGGTGAACGCCAGGCCGTTGGCCCCGTTCGTCAGGCTCGCCGAAAACTGGCCCGCCGCCAGCACCGGGGCCGCCCCGTTGATGGGCGGCTGCCCGATCGCGGTCGTGAACGCGGCGTTGATCGCCGTCAGGATCCCCTGCACGGTGGTCAGGTCGGCCGCCGTCAGGTCCACATCAAAGGCCTGGCCGTTGCCGAGTGTGACGCGAAAGTCGGTGTCGCCGGCGGGGTCGGGCAGGCCGGTGATGGGGTTGGTGGCCCCGGTCACGATCCGCACGCCCTTGCCAGCGTTGAAGTCCGCCGCGGCGGTGTTGAAGTCCAGCGTCCGGATGCCCAGCGCCGTCGCTGTGTTGCCGCCCGCCTCCTCAATGGACAGGCGCGGCCCGGAGAGTTCGTTCACAATGTCCAGCCCCGTTCCCGCCTCGTTCACCGACACGCGCACGCCCAAGTTGCTCCCCTCAATCAGGCGGCGCACGTCGTCAATGGTCTGGGCCGACGAGAGGTCGATGTCGCGCTGGCTGACGGCGTTGCCCCGCGTCTGCTTCACGCGCACCACGCTCAGCGGCGGGCTGAGCCCGGGCACGCTGGCGAGCGGTGTCTGGAGCGTGAGTTTCGGGTCAATGTCCACGCCCGGCGCCGTGAGCGAGGAGAAGACGGTGCTGATCAAGCCCAGGTCTTCGGCCGTGCTGCTTCCTGTCGGGTCGGAGAACGTGACGGAGGGCCCCGCGACCACGTCAAGCGTCAGTCCCCCGGAGCTGATGCCAACCCCGCCCGGCCCGAGCACCGTGGTGCCGGTGCTCGTCTCATACCCGCGGATCGCGGCCGTGATCTGGGCGAGCACGCCCTGCACGTTGTCGGTGCCGGTCAGGTCCACCGGTATCGCGGTGCCGCCGTTCACCTGAAGGTTCATGGTCCCGGCGGGCACGCCCAGGCCCCGTGCCCCGCGCAGGTCGCTCAGCCGCGTGTCGAGTGTCAGATCAGGGTTGTAGTCGGCCACCGACCGCTGGCGCGCCGAGGTCTCACCGATGCCGTTGCCGCCGCCCAGCGTGATGGGCAGCGAATCGCCCACGCCCAGGTCGGTGATCAGGCCCGCGCCCCTCGCGGCATAGCGGAACGAACCGTTCACCTCCGACACCGGCGGGGTGCCGGGCGTCGAGCCGCCGAAGAGATGGATGCCCGCATAATCCGTATTCGCGAGCCCCAGCAACCCGCGAATCGTGTCCTGCACTGCCACAGCCACACCCGCGCGCGTCCCAGCGTCCGACGTCAGCCCGATATTGGCGGCAGCAAAGCCCTTCGCCTCCTGCACCAAACCTCCGATCTGCACCAGCGCCTCATCCAGCGTCGCCAGCACACTGGCCCCGTGCTTGAGGCTGAGCGAGCGCTGTTCGCCCAGGCGGATCCGCTCGAGAAGCACGCTGATCGCCGAGGCCTTCACCGGGTCATCGCTGGGCCGGTTCACCTGCTTGTTCGTGGCCAGTTGGGTCTGGAGATCAAGCAGCCCCACGTTCGTGCGATTCAGGTTGCTCAGCGAGAGTTGCGACCGCAGCAGGAAGGGCGCTCGTGACAGGTTTGCGGGGAGTACAGCCATGGGGGAAGGTGACAGGTGACAGGTGATACGGGCCAGGGGACAGCGAAGGCAGAAGACCTACCGCACGATCGAGAGCAACGTCTGTGTCAGTTCATCAATCACGGAAATGAACCGGGCCGAGGCCTGGTACTGGCTCTGGTAGTTCAACAGGTTGATCGCCTCTTCATCAATGCTCACGCCGGAGATCACCTGGCGCTGCGCATCCAGATTCTCCCGCACCACCCCCGCGGCTCCGGCCGCAGTCCGGGCCGCGCCCGTCGCAACCCCCACGTTCTGCACGGCGTCGTTCCACGCGGACGCGAGCGTGCCGCCGCTCAGCCCGTCGATCGCCTGGGTCTGCAACTGCGTGATGGCCAGCGCCACGCCGTTCTCGGTGGGCTGGCCGTTCACCACGCGCCCAAAGGCCAGCAGCCCGGAGTTGGCCACCAATTCATCACGCACGGCGATGTCCGACGCGGTCGTGCCCTTGAAGTAGGTGTTGATCCCGATGGTGGCCAGAACGCCGCTCGAATCCTCGCTGAACGAGACAGCGTTCCCGGTCGAGGCCGCGATCGTCAACCGTCCGTCAGTCCCCAGCGTCGCCGTGCCGTTGGCACCAAGGGCCGCGGCCACCGACGCTTGGAGCGAGGCCAGGCTCGTGTCGTCTGCAAACCCCGCCACCCCCGCGTTGGTGATGCCGTCGAGGTCGATCGTGATCCGCTCCGTGCGTGCCGCGCCCGTTGTCCGGTTGGTGATGGTGAGCAGGAACGATCCGTTCCTGGCCGCGAACGGCAAGGCCGCGAACGTCGCGTTGGTCGGGTCGTTCAGCGAAAGGGCCGTGTCCGCCGGCGGCACGCTCAGCCCGGAGGTGACCGTCGAGAGTTGCACGCCGCCGTACCCGCCCGAGTGAATCCTGTTCACCTCAAAGATCAGGTTCGTCGCGAGTGTGTCGAGTTGGTCCAGCGTGCCGTCGATCGCGGCCGTGCGCTGCGCGAGCAGCGCGCCCACCGCACCGGACGCGATGGTGAGTTCCTCCTGCTTGTCCTTGGCCACGACGCGAACCTGGATCACGCCGTCCACGGCCTCCTGCAGCACCTGCACGCCGCGCGAGCGCCCCGCCAGCACCACCGGCGTAGACCCCACCAGCACATCCAGGTTCCCATCGGCCTGCTCAACCGTGGTGATATCGATCAACTTGGAAAGTTCGGTGGTCAGGGCATCGCGCTGGTCTCTCAGGCCGCTCGCGGCCCCCTGCCCGTTCTCCGCCGCAACGATCGTCTGGTTCAGGCCGGCGATCTGGGCCAGCAGGTCATCGGCCCGCTGCACGTTGCCGCGAAGATCGCGGTCCACCTGGGCCCGCTGGTCGATCAGCGATGCGCGCGTGCTCCGGATGAAGTCCGCCAGCGTCCGCCCCTGCTGCACAACCAGCCCCCGCGTGCCGGTATTGGTCGGGTTGTCCGCCAGGTTCGACCACGCGTTGAAAAACTCCCCGAGGTTCGTGGAAAGGTTCTCATCGCCCAGGCCGTTCAGTGTGGCCTCCACCTGCGCCAGCACCGTCGCCTCCGTGTTCGCGCGGCTCTCCGCGGACGTGCCCGTGAGCAGGCGGGCCTGCAGCGCACCATCCACCTGCCTGCGGATGGAAGCCACCTCCACGCCCCGCCCCACAAACAACGACCCCTGCTGCGTGTCGCGGCTGGGAACCTGCGTCGCCACCTGGCGCGAGTACCCCGGCGTGGCCGCGTTGGCCACGTTGTTGCCCGCGGTCTGGATGCCCAGTTGGGCCGCCGCGAGGCCCGAGCGACCGATCTGGAATGCACCTGAGAGCGACATGCGTCTGCCTTACGACCGAAGGTCTAGCGACGAAACCACTTGCTCGCACGGCACCGCGTTGGGCCGCCCGTACACGCCCGTGTGCGAGAGATTCCGCGCCACCTGCCCCATGATGCCCTTGACGTGCGCCAGCAGCGCCTCGCTGGCAGCGCGAATCACCCGGTGCTGCTCGCGCACGGCCTCGCCCACCTCGCGCAGCCTTGCCGCGCTGGCCAGCACTCGCCCGCGGGCCGGCTCGGCCGTCCACGCCAGTATCGCCGAGAGCGCTGCCCCCGGTGCAAGCCCCATGGGCCTCGCCACGCGCTCCGCCCATGCCACGCGCCGGGCCTCGATGGGCAGCAGGCGCTCGGCCACCGCCTGCTGGGCCGCCGCGCACCGTTCCACGCCCAGCCGGTCCGCGGTTGAGAGCGCCCGCCGGTGCTCCAGCGCGATCCGCGCCAGGTGCTCATACTCCGTCTGCAACGCGCCCAGGATTCCCTCGATCGCGGCCACGTCCAAGGGCGAAACGCCCCCGCCCGCACGGGCGGGCACCTTCACGATCGTCGGCTTGGTGGCGAGGGCGGTCATGGTGTGAATGAAGGCACGGAGACGACCGGTGCGACAGGGGCGAGCGGCACCGAGCGCGCTGTGCCGCCGGTCCGAAGCAGATCGCGTGCCACGCGATCCACCAGCGGGAAGTGGCTTGCCCGCACCACCTGCCGTGCCATCTGCTGGTCCATCAGGGCGCCGAACTGCTTCTCCGCCGGGCCGGGTGCAAACGGCGGCGCGGCGTTGTTGGCATCGCGCAACCCCTTCAGCACAGGGCCCACAAACGCGATGGCGACAAAGTCCTGAGCCGCCGTGCGTGCTCTGGCCATCGGGTCCGCGGGGGTCTGCTCGGCCACGTTGCCCCCGGTCCGGTTGCCCGCCGCGCCAGCCAGCACATCGCTGAACAGTTGCTGCCGCGCTCCGAGCAGCGACTGCGCCTGCCGTGCACCAGTGCCGGCGCGTGCACGCTCCGCCGCGGCGGTGAACGCCCCGCCGCCGCGTAGCGCGTGCGAGAGCGCCGTCGTGGGCGAAGCCTGCGTGATGGAAGCGATGTCGGCCATATCACTCAACAATCAACCGGGCGTGCAGCCGTCCGGCCCGGTGCATCTGGGTGAGGATGGAGATCTGGTCGTTGATGGGCACATCCAACTGCCGCATGGCCGCGAGCAGGTCCTGGATGCGGCCCCGCTCGCTGGAGCGGCCCGTGGTCTGGAGCGTGGTGCTCTTGGAGATCGTGGTCCGCGGGTTCTGCGGTGTCGGCTCCACCACCGGACGCGTGGTCGAGACGATCAGGTCTTTGTGCGAGACCGCGACGGGCGAGATCTCCACATTGCCGGTCACGATGATGGAACCAGTCCGCGAGTTGACGATCACCTGAGCGGGCAACCGGAGCAAACTGGGGCTGAAACTCGCTGACAGCACGCGCGACAGGAACTTGGCCCGGTTTATTCGCTCCACCTCCGGCACCACCACCTGCACGCTCGCATCATCAACCGCCCGGGCGATCAGGCCGATGGCACCCTCACCATCAAGCCCGGCCAGTTCCGCCTCGGGCGCCAGGCTGTTGATCGTGTCGGCCAGTTGGTCCGTCACCGTCCACCCGCGAAAGTGCGGGTGCACAATCAGGTTGAAACTCTCCCCCGTCAGGGGCATCAGCACATCGCGCACCATCCGTGCCCCGCCGCGCACGCGGGCCACCGTGGGCACCGCCGGGTCCTCGATCACGATGGGCCCGGAGGCCATCGCGTACAGCGTGTCATCACCTGTGAATGGCCCTGTGAGCGGCGCCAGCAGCAGCCGCCCGCCGGCCAGGCTGCTGGCCGAGTGCGACACGGTCAGAAACACGTCCATCTCGTCGTCGCGCCGCGCTCCCTCCTTGGGGATCACGCACTCGATCATCACCAGCGCGGCACTTTTGGCCTTGGCCAACTCACGCGGGTCCGCCAGTTCATTCCCATTGTTCTTGTACACCTGCGCCAGGGGGCGGGCCAGCACCAGGTCCTGCCCGCTGTCGCCCGAGCCCTTGAGGCCCGTCACGATCCCGAAGCCACGCAGCACGCTCTCGCCCTGCCCCTCGATCCGCACCATGTCCTGAATGCTCGTCACGCCCGGCGAAAGGGGAGCCGCCTCGCCCTGGCCGCGTGCCGCGCCGCAGAGCGCAAGACCCGCCGCGATGGACCAGCCGATGTGCGCGAACACTGCGCGAGGATGGAGGCGGGGGAGCATCACAGGGGCTTCACGCGAAGGCCGTGCCAAGGCCTGAGCCGGTCGGCGCTCTGCATGCAAAGAGGCCCCGGCGCGAGCCGGGGCTTTTGCACTGCCACGCGCCCCACGGCCGCGTGCGCCGGTCCACGCCACCGAAAAAGCCCCCGCCTGGGCGGGGGCCTCATTGGCCGTTCACGCGCACCGAGCATGTGCGGCTGGCCCCTGCGTGCCTTCGGATCAGAAGTTGAAGATCGCTTCCAGCACCCGCGGGATAAAGCCCTTCTCCGACGCGTCCTTCACCTGTCCGACGTTGTCCACGCGGATCACCAGGTTCGCCAACTGGTTGGAGAGCACTGTGCCCTGCACCGTCACATCCTTCGGATCGCACACGCCCGCAACCACCAAGGTTTTGCTCTCTTCGTCCTGCTGAACCGTCTCGGTCGCTTCAACCACCAGGTGGCCGTTGGGCTTCACATCGATCACGATCCCCGAAATCCGGGCCGTCAAGCGGTCCTTGCGCTCCAGTTTGCCGTCCCCCTTGTAGTCCTGCTTGGCGGTCACGCCCATGTTGGGCGTATCGCCCGTGATGCCATCCCGCAGCGAGGCGTCGTACAGCAAGTCTTTCAGGCTCGGGAACTGCGACAACTCCGCCTTCGCGTCGTACGTGGTCTTGGTCTCAAGGTTTGACTCCGCCAGCGACGTCGACGTCTCGTTGATGATGATCTCGATCTTGTCGTGCTTCTGATACGTCCGCGGCAGAGGCGGCTTCACCCCCGCCAGGCTCACACTGGCGAAGCCCGGCCCGTTCACGGCAAAGGCCCCCGAACTCATCGCCGCGGTCTCCATGGTCGGCACCCCGCTCCCCGGCGCGGCAGTGGGGGGGCCGTTGCTGGCGGGTCCGTTTCCGGGCGACCCGCCCGGTGCCGCCGCGGGGGCAATCGGCAGTGCGCTGGCCGGCACCGGCGCAACCGGCCTCTGAAACAGGCTCTGAGCGTTGGCGGTGCCCGTCGCGCAGAGGGTCGCCGCGCTGATCGCCACGCAGATGATTGCCGGTTTCATGGTGTCTCCCTGTCTGCCCCGCCCGAGCAGTTCATCACCGCCGTGCCGCGCCCGCTCATGCGGGCGTTGAACGTCTTCTTCGAGCCGTCGATCTGCATCAGCACGTCCTCGCCGTCGCGCCCCGCCTCCAGGGCCCGAGCCTTGGCCTTCACCGACACCGACCCGCTCAGCACGTGCACCCACACCACGTCGCCGCGGTTCACGACCACCGGCGGCCGCACGTCGTCTCGCGTGATGGGCCTTCCCGGCTCGATCCTGCGGCGGGCGTTCTGGCCCACGATCTCCTCAGCGCGCAGCGGCGGATCGGCCGCCGGCGAAAGCCAGCGATCCTCAGTGGTGAGCGCGCCGGGGTCCATCGGCTGGTCGCGCTCCAAGGCCGATGTCGGGAGCGTGCTGCTGCGTTTCACCAGCACATCCACGCTGATCGTTCGCGAGGCCAGCACACTCGTGCCCTCGTACACATCGACGCGCACGGCCACCCGCCCGGAGGCGGCGGACGTGCCCGGTATCGCTTCCACCCGTCGCTCCCCAGCACCCGGGCCCCCGGCCAGCGGCATATTCAACAGGGCGACATCCTCCTGGGCGCTCGAGCGCACCGCCATCCGCAGGGAAGACGCTTCGACGCCGTACAACTCCGCCAGCCGCAGGGCGATCGCGTGCTTCACGGTGCCCGGTGCAATCCCGTCGGCGGCCTCAAACACAACCGCCGGCTTGCGCGCGGCCGGCGCTGGTTTGGGGGCGGCCTCTTCGACCGTTGCGAGCCGGCAGGCGGCCCCGCTCAGGGTCACACGGCCCCAGTTCACACCCGCCGCATCCAGCGCGCTGCGCACGGATGCCACGGTGATCTCGCGCCCCCGCGCCGCGCCCTCCACGAGCACCTGAACGTCCCCCAGCCGCGCGGCGTCGTCGCCGGTCAGGGTCGCGATCTCGCGCAGCAGCACCGCCCGGCCGGGGTCAACGCTCGCGGCGGGGCGCACCACCACCGCCGTCTGCGAGCGCGCCACACCCGCCGCCAGAGCAACCACCACCAGAATGACAACGTTGAGTCGCATCGGGCTATCCGCCACCGGCTAGCGGCTAGCGGCTTCTGAGGTTCGCCACGTTCTGCAGGGTCTGGTCCACCGCACGGATGGTGTTGGAGTTCATCTCGAACGCCCGCTGGGTCTTGATCAGGTCGATCAGTTCGCGGGTCGGGTCCACGTTGGAACTCTCCAGGAACGTGCCGGACAGCGTGCCGCGTGTGTCGGTGCCGGGGTCGCCGATGAGGGGCGGGCCGCTCGCCGCCGTCTCCGTGTACAGGTTCTCGCCCACCTGCTTGAGGCCCGAGGGGTTGATGAACGCGGCGGTCTGGAACTGCCCGATCTCCACCGGCTCCACCTGCCCCACCTGCGACACGAACACCCGACCGTCGGGCCGGATGGCGATGGGCCGCAGGGCATCGGCGGGCACCGTGATGCTGGGTTCGAGCCTGCGTCCCTGGTCATTGGCCAGCACGATCTCGCCGTCGCTGTTGAGCGTGAAACTGCCCGCGCGGGTGTACGCGAAGCCGCCGCCCAGGGCATCCTCCGTCTGCACGCGGAAGAACCCCGTCCCCTCGATCGCCACGTCCAGGTCGCGCCCCGTGCTGATCGGCGAGCCGCTCGTAAAATCCAGTTGCGTGCCGCTCACCTCGACGCCCAAGCCCACGTAGAGGCCGATGGGCCGCTGGTCGCCGTTGGCGTTCTCGGTGCCCGGCTGGGCCCGTTCGATGTAGAGCAGGTCCTGGAAGTTGGCGCGGCTGGCCTTGTACCCCGGCGTGTTCACGTTCGCCAGGTTGTTGGACGTCACGTCCAGCGACGTGTTCAACGCGGACAAGGCCGACGCGGCCGACTGCAGTGCGATGATCGCCATGAGGTTGCTCGCAGAAGTTCAATCCATCCCAACGCGCCCGGCATCACGCCACGCGCCCCAGACTCACCGCCCGCTCCATCAACTGGTCGTAAAGCGTGATCATCCGCAGGTTCGCTCCCACCGCGCGCTCCGCCGACGTGATGTCCATCATGGTTTTCACCGCGTCCACGCTCGAACTCTCCACCGCCCCCTGCGTCAGCGTGGCATCGGCGGCTTTCCGGCTGGCGATCAGCCGGTTGTCACCCTGAAACAGGCCGTTGCCCAGGGGCCTCAGCCGCTCCGGCGAAGCCACGCTGGCCAACTGCAACCTCGCCACCACGCCCGCGCCCTGGCTGATCGTCCCGTCGCGGTTGATCCGCACCGGCCCGTCGCCCGTCAACGTGATCGGCTTGTTCGCGGTGTCGAGCACGGGCAGGCCCGTCGATGCTTGGACGAGTTCACCACGCGCGTTGCGCGTGAGCCGCCCGTCGCGTGTCAGACGGAGGGCTTCGCTGTCCACGCCCTCCCCCGTCTGCACCACCAGAAAGCCCCGTCCCTCGATCGCCACATCCAACGGCCGATCGGTCTTCTCCACACCGCCCTGCGCGTGCGACACGCGGTGCCCCATCAGCATCGCACCCGCCCCCAGCCGCTCCAGAGCCGTGTTCGATGGCAGAAACGCCAAGCCGTCCTCCACCCGCGCCACGTCGCGTTCGCGCGTGCCGGGCGAGATCGCCTTGAAGCCCGGTGTTCCGCTGTTGGCAAGGTTGTTCGCCAGCACGTCCATGCGATACAGGTTGGTCAGCACGCCCGAAGCGGCAAGGTTCATCCCGTAGTTCACGGCCGTGCTCCTTGGCGCGGCACGTTCCCCGCCGCCTCAGCCACACCGCCCGTGCCGCTGTGCCGCGCGATCGCCTCCACCGCCGCCAGGTGCGTCGCCACCGCGATATAGACCCGCCGAACCACCATCGCCCCGACGTGCCGGTAGTCCGCGCGCCCACCCACACGCCTCGCGCGTGAATCGCCCGTGTCACCGTTTCGCGCAGACCGAACCATGACCTGGGCGTATCAACCAGCGTGCCAGCAACACGCCCTTCTCGTCGGCCACGCCGAAAGAGCCCCCGGCAGCCGTGGGCCAGCACGTCTTGCCGCGCCGGGTTCCGGCTCTGACGCCGTCGCCACGCCGCGCAACACCCGCGCACCGGCGCAACAACCGCCACGCCGAGCAACACGCTGCATGGATCACGAGGCAGGCGCCGTGCCTACTGCCTGCCCCCGCCGCCACAGCCGCCCGCGTTCTTCCCGCACGGGCAGCAACCACCGCCGCTGGCACCGCCCGCCCGCGCCGTCCCGCCCTGGGCCGCGAACGCCGACAGGCGGCGCGCAAATGTGCGATGCTTGCCCTCCGGATCGGCGACCGGCTTGTCCGCATCCGCCATGGGGCGGATCAACTCCACCACGGTCCCGTCCTCGGCCTGGTATTCGTAGATCGGCATGTGGACATTGAAGGCCGCACTCCGCGGCCGGGCCAGGCCCGGGTCGCCCCGCGGGCTCAAACGCTGCGCAACTTGTTCAGCCCGTTGAACGCCGCGATCTTGTAGCACTCCGCCAGCGTCGGGTAGTTGAAGACCGTCGTCACGAAG
Source organism: Phycisphaerales bacterium (assembly GCA_046156035.1). Taxonomy (GTDB): domain Bacteria; phylum Planctomycetota; class Phycisphaerae; order Phycisphaerales; family UBA1924; genus JAEUIX01. The sequence goes on from JBJXEW010000022.1 coordinate 17,694, forward strand.
TAATCCGCCGTCCCCTTGAAGGCCATCACCGCCTGCCCGATGTGGATCAGTTCCGTCGCGTTCGTGCCGATCACGTGCACGCCGAGGATCGTCCGCGATTCCTGGTGGATCAGCATCTTGAGCATGCCGATGTCGTCGCCCAGCAGTTTGCCGCGGGCCACTTCCTTGTACTGGGCGATGCCCGCCTCGTAGGGGATGCCGTCCTTGGTGAGTTGCTCCTCGGTCGCCCCGACCATCGAAATCTCCGGGATCGAGTAGATGCCATACGGAATCAGCGACGGCACACTCTCGCCCGGGGTGCCGAACATGTGCATCGAGGCCAGCCGCCCCTGCTCCATGCTCGTGCTCGCCAGGGCCGGGAACCCGATCACGTCGCCCACCGCGTAGATGTGCTCCTGCGTCGTCTGGTAAAACTCGTTCACCTTGATCCGCCCGCGGTTGTCCGCCTCCAGCCCCGCCGAACCCAGGTTGAGCGCCGCCGTCGCCCCCTGCCGCCCGATCGCGTACATCAGGCAGTCACCGCGGATGGTCTTGCCACTCTCCAGAATCGCCTCCGCCATCACGCCGTCGGCGGTGCGCGAGCCGGGGGGCGCATCCACGCTCTTGATCCCCACCACCTTCTCGTTCATGCGCAGGGTCACGCCCATGTTCCGCAGGTGATATTGCAGGGCCTCGCCCACCTCCTGATCGATGAACTCCAACAGCCGCGGGCGAGCCTCGATCAGCGTCACACGCACGCCGAGCAGCGCCAGCATGCTGGCGTATTCCGTCCCGATCACGCCGCCGCCCACAATAATCATGCTGCGCGGCAGTTTGTCCATCCGCAGCACCTCGTCGCTGGTGATGATCGTCTCGCGGTCAAAGGGAATGTTCGGCGGCTTGGAGGGTGTCGTCCCCACGCCCAGCAGAATCTTCTCCGCCGTGATCGTCTCCATGCCCCGCGCACCGTCGCACTGAATCGTGTGCGCGTCGATGAACGAGCCGTGCCCGTTGATGATCTCCACCCCGTTCGAGAGCAACTGGTTCCGCGTCAGGTCCACCTCGCTGCGGATCACCCGCTGGCAATACGCCACCACGCGGCTGAGTTTCGCGTCGCGCCCCATGAGCGCCTCGGCCGGGCTCGCCAGCGTTGCGTGCTGGACAGCCCCCGTCACCGCCAGAATGGCCTCGCGCAGGGCCTTGCTGGGAATGGTGCCCGTGTTGATCGCCACGCCGCCCACCACGTCCATGCGTTCCAGCAGCACCACGTCCTTGCCGAGTTTCGCGGCCTGGATCGCCGCCTTGAAGCCCCCGGGCCCGGAACCGATGACACACAAATCGCAATGGCGCATGAGAATCCCTTTGTCGCTCAGCCTGATGTGCCACGAGCGTACCAAGTTTCACACGCACCGGCGCACGGGTTGCCGAGCGTTTTCCACCTATAGTCGGCCCCTATGCCCCCGCCCCCCCAGCACACCCCGCAGCCCCGTTCCGCCGCCGAAATCCGCCGCGTGTTCATGGAGTTCTATGCCTCCAAGCCAGCCCCCGGAGGAGCGGGCACCAGCGGCGGTCACACCTTCGTGCCATCTTCACCCGTGGTGCCGCACGACGACCCCACGCTCCTCTTCGCCAACGCCGGCATGAACCAGTTCAAGCCCTGCTTCCTCGGCAGCGTGCCCCCCGGCTCTTCGCTCCACGGCCTCCAGCGCGCCGTCAACAGCCAAAAATGCATCCGCGCTGGCGGCAAGCACAACGATCTCGACGATGTCGGCAAGGACACGTACCACCACACGTTCTTTGAGATGCTCGGCACCTGGTCCTTCGGCGACTACTTCAAGGCCGAGTCCATCGCCTGGGCGTGGGAACTGCTCACCAAGGTCTACGGCATCGACCACGCCCGCCTGTACGTCACGTACTTCGGCGGCGATCCCAAGGCCGAACTCGCGCCAGACCTAGAAGCCCGCCGCATCTGGATGGAATATCTCCCGGACAGCCGCATCCTCCCCGGCTCCATGAAGGACAACTTCTGGGAGATGGGCGAGACCGGCCCCTGCGGCCCGTGCAGCGAGATCCACTACGACCGCATCGGCGGCCGCGATGCATCCAAACTCGTCAACGCCGGCGACCCCAACGTCATCGAGTTCTGGAACCACGTCTTCATCCAGTTCAACCGCTCCGAGCGCGGCCTGCAACCCCTTCCCGCCAAGCACATCGACACCGGCATGGGCTTCGAGCGCCTCGTCTCCATCCTGCAAGCCAAGCCCAGCAACTACGACACCGACGTCTTCCTCCCCCTCTTCGCCGCCATCGAGCGTGTGACCGGCTCGCGCGTGCCCTACCGCGGCAAGGTCGGCCCCGCCGACAAAGACCAGGTCGACATGGCCTACCGCGTCATCGCCGACCACATCCGCACGCTCACGTTTGCTATCACCGACGGCGCCGTCCCCAGCAACGAGGGCCGCGGCTATGTGCTCCGCCGCATCATCCGCCGCGCTGTGCGCTACGGCCGCCAGATGCTGGGCGCCAAAACGGGCTTCTTCTCGCAACTCACGCCCGTGGTGGTGGAGCAGATGGGCGAGTTCTTCCCCGAACTCCGCAAAGACCCCGCGAAGGTCGCGGCCGTCATCCGCGATGAGGAAGAGAGTTTCGCGCGCACGCTCGACCGCGGCATCGTGCTCTTTGACGAGGCCTGCGTGCAGGCCTTCGCCCGCGCTCGCCTCACGCCCCACATGCAGATGGACGGTGCCACCGCCAGCGTCCAGCGCACGCACAACGGCGGGTGGGCCCTGCAGATCACCTCGCCCAAGAACGCCGCGCTCGCCGGCATCTTCACACCGCAAAGCATGTCCGCGCAGTGGGCCGACAAGTACTTCGGCCCCTCCCGCACGCTCCCCGCTGATGACGCTTTCAAGTTGTACGACACCTTCGGCTTCCCGGTGGACCTCACTGTCCTCATGGCCGAGGAGCGCGGCCTGAAGGTTGACACGGCGGGCTTTGAGAAACTCATGGAGGAGGCACGCGAGAAGGCCCGCGCAGGCTCGGGCGGCAAGTTCGCCGCCGACCACGGCAGCCTCGCCCTGGGCACCGAGGCAATCGCCAAACTCAAGCACATGGGCATCGCGCCCACAGACGACACGGACAAGTTTCACGGTCGCAGCATCCGCGCCACGGTCAAGGCCATCTGGGAAGGGGAGGTTGGCGGCGGTGGCGGCTTTGCGGAGGCTGTCAGCAGCAGCGCGGGCCTGCGGCCCGTGGGCATCATCCTCGACCGCACCAACTTCTACGCCGAGATGGGCGGCCAAGTGGGCGACACCGGCCGCATCGAGGTGACGCGCGAGTCGCAGGCCGGCTCGGCCCGGAACGAAGACGCCGTCATGGGCGGCGGTGGTGGGGGGGGAGGCGATTTCCGTGTGGAGGAAACCAAGTCCTTCGGCGGCTATGTGGTCCACATGGGGCGCGTGCACAAGCGAGAAATCCGCGTGGGCGACGATGTCGTGCTCTCACTCGACGAATCCCGCCGCGCGGCCGTCGCCTCCAACCACACCGCCACACACCTGCTCAACCTCGCGCTCGCCCGCACCCTCGGGCCCGAGGTGAACCAGAAGGGTTCGCTCGTCGCCGATGACCGTTGCCGCTTCGACTTCTCCCACGGCAAGCCCGTCGCGCCCGAAGAACTCACCCGTATCGAAACCGAAGTCCGCGCCGCCGTGAAGGCCGATCTCGAAGTCTTCTCGCTCCCCGCCCCGCTCGGAGCGGGCAAGGCCATCCCCGGTCTGCGGGCCGTCTTCGGCGAGGCTTACCCGGACCCCGTCCGCGTCGTCAGCATCGGCACGCCCGTGGCCGAGGCCCTTGCGGGCAAGGTCAACGCTGGCGGCCTCGAACGCTCCATCGAGTTCTGCGGCGGCACGCACGTTGCCAGCACCGGCGCTATCGGCGCCTTCGCCCTCATCTCCGAGGAGGCGGTTGCCAAGGGCGTGCGTCGGCTCACCGCCATCAGCGGCGTGCCCGCTCTCGCCGCTCAGGCCGCGGCCAACGGCCTGGCCGAACGCCTCATGTCCGCCGACAAACTCGAGGGCGATGCGCTCGTCGCCGAGGTGCACGCCGTCGCCTCGCAGATCGACACGCTCACCATCCCCTTGGTGGCCAAGCAGAAACTCCGCGTTGCCCTCGCTTCACTCCAGGACCGCGCCAAGGACGCTTCCAAGAAAGCCTCCGCCGGCCGCGCGGAGGCCGTCGCCAAAGTCGCCGCAAACATGGCCGACTCCTCCGAATGGGATGCCCACCCCTTCATCGTCGCCGCGATCGATGCCGGCAGCGACAAGGACGCCCTCACCGCCGCGCTCAACACCTTCCGCCAGAAGCGCCCGCGCTCGGCCGTGCTCTTGGTCAGCCCCGACAGCGACGCGGGCAAACTCACCATCATCGCGGCCGTGCCGGATGCCCTCATCAAACGCGGCCTCGCCGCGGGAGACTGGGTGAAAGTGGCCGCCGCGGCCTGCGGTGGCCGTGGCGGCGGCAAGCCAGACCTCGCCCAGGGCGGCGGAACCGACCTCTCGAAACTCAAAGACGTTCTCTCCGAGGCCCAGAAACACGCCTTCTCCAAGGCCCCGAACTAGCCCCTTCCATCACCCCTTCACGCTCCGCCGGGCTTGCCCGGCCCAAACACCCCGCTATCCTTGACGTTCCCGACCCAGCACCCCAGACCTGCATCACTATGCCGACGATCAACCAACTCATCCGCAAGCCCCGCCGCTCACCCGGTACCAAGTCCAAAACCCGCGACTTGAACCAGGCCCCGCAGAAGCGCGGCGTGTGCCTCATCGTCCGCACGCAAACCCCCAAGAAGCCCAACTCGGCTCTCCGCAAGGTCGCCCGTGTCCGCCTCTCCAACGGCAAGGAAGTCACCGCCTACATCGGCGGTGAGGGCCACAACCTGCAAGAGCACTCCATTGTCCTCGTGCGCGGCGGCCGCGTCCGCGATCTCCCCGGTGTCCGCTACCACATCGTGCGCGGCTCGCTCGACTGCCTCGGCGTCGAGAAGCGCAAGCAGGGCCGCTCCAAGTACGGTGCCAAGCGCGGCAAGGGCACCTGAGCCAAGAAGGCACTGGGCATCGGGCACGAGGCACTGGTGCCCGAAGAGCCGTGCCTCGGTTTTCCACCTTTCCCCAATGCCTAGTGCCCAGTCCCCAGTGCCTTCTGCCTTCTCCCATCCTGTCGCGTCGAATCCTCGGGCCGCGTAAGCCCGGCGAGACGCCCAAGCGGATCGGAGCCTTTTCCTCGGAGTTCACCCCATGGCCTTCAGCCCCACCGCGTCCGCCCGCCAACTCCGCCCCGACCCTCGTTTCAACGACAAGGTCCTGTCGAAGTTCATCAACTGCCTCATGGAGCGCGGCAAGAAGGCCACCTCGCAGCGCCTCGTCTACGGCGCCATGGACATCATCCAGGAAAAACTCGGCAAAGAGACCGACCCCAACGCCCCCAAAGAATCCATCGAGGTCTTCCAGCGGGCCATCAGCAACGTCAAGCCCTTCGTCGAGGTGCGCTCCAAGCGCATCGGCGGCGCCAACTACCAGGTGCCCATCCAGGTCACCAGCAAGCGCCAGCAGTCACTCGCCTTCCGCTGGATCATCGACGCGGCCCGCTCCGAGAAGGGCCGGCCCATGTCCAACAAACTCGCCGATGAACTCTTCAACGCCGCCCGCGGCGAGGGCAAGGCCATGACCACCCGCGACCAGACCCACCGCATGGCCGAGGCCAACAAGGCCTTCGCCCACTTCGCCTGAACGAGCCCGGGTCCGAACCCGCCTCACCACACGTCCGTACCAAAGCCCCGACACCCTCGTGTCGGGGTTTTTTCTTGCAGTCTCGGCTCGCGGTGGTTCGCCGCGACCGATCCGGCCGATTGATCCCGTCCAGTGTCCCGCACCAACGCCATCCCCGCCGCCCTGCTCGCCCTCGTGCCGTGGTTCATTGCCTGGTGCGTGCTCATCGCCCTCGGCACGGTGCTGCACTGGGGCTCGTGGATCGGCCCGCGCAACGGGCACGACACCCTCCTGAACGACGGCGTGATCAAACTCGCCGCAAACGTGTCGGCCGTGCTCGCCGCGCCCGGGTGGATCATCTGCACGCTTCTCATCGGCCGCCTCGCCGCCGAGAGCATCGCGGTGGCCCTCATCGCTCACGGCATCGCGTGGCTCCTCTGGCTCTGCTGCCTCGCCCTCATCCTCCGCGTCCGTGTGCGCGTGCTGGGTCCAACTACACAACCTCGTGGCACAGGCTTTCCAGCCTGTGTCCTACCGGGCCTCCCGACAATCTCGGCGCCCGGCTCCGAGCCGAGCCCCGGTTTCAACTCCTCCCGCCGCCGCCTCCTCGTTGACGGCTCCCTCACGCTCGCTGGCCTCTCGGCCGCTGGCACGCTCGCGCAGGGCACGCTCATCACGCCGTGGAACTGCCAACTCGTCCGCTACAGCGTTCCCATCCGCGACCTTCCGCCCGCCCTGCGCGGCCTGCGCCTCGTCTACATCTCCGACACCCACCTCGGCCCGCGCGTCAGCGCTCCCTACATCCGCTCCGTCCTCGCCCGTGCCATCGCCCTCAAGCCCGATCTCTTCCTGCTCGGCGGCGATTACGTGCACAACGGCCCGCGCCAGATCGCGCCCGCGGCCGCGCTCTTCGCACCGATGGTCGCCACCGGCAAGCCCGTGCTCGGCGTGCTGGGCAACCACGACTGGTACGCCGACGGCCTCGCCAGCAGCCGGGCGCTCCGCGAGGTCGGCATACGCATGATCGACAACGACCGCGCGTTCCTCGACGCTTCCACACGTCAACTGGTCCCCGCCGATGCGCGCAACGCACCGCCGGTCGATTCGGCCCTCTGCATCGCGGGCATCGGCGACCTCTGGCAGGACCGCATCGACCCCGCCGCGGCACTCGGCGGCGTGCCCGACGGCATGCCCCGCCTGCTGCTCTCCCACAACCCCGACGCGGCGGAAGACCCTCGCCTCCTCGGCACAGCGCCGGGATCCACCACCGCGGCACACCGTGTAGACCTCATGCTCAGCGGCCACACGCACGGCGGCCAAGTCCGCTTTCCCTTCCTGCCGCCCCTCATCGTGCCCAGCCGCTTCCGTTCCAAGTACGCACGCGGCCTCATCCAGGGCCCCGCCTTCCCGGTGCTCGTCTCCGCGGGCGTGGGCGTCTCGCTCATCCCGGTGCGCATCGGTGTGCCGCCGGAACTCCTCGAAATCACGCTCACCTGACTTGGTGGGGCGGACGTCCCGTCCGCCATCCCCTTGTCCCCGCCGGTTCCTCTCGGATATCCGCTGACATCGGACCGGGGGCGTGTCCTCGACCCCGCGACTCTTACACTTCCCTGTGCCCCTCTTCCGCTACCACCGCCAGGAACTCCTTCCCGGTTTCGGGCCTGAGTCGTCGGCCGCGATGGCCCGCTCCCACGCCATGGTCATCGGCTGCGGGGCCCTGGGCACCGTCGCCGCCGAGATGCTCGCCCGCGCGGGCGTGGGCCGCCTCTCGCTCATCGATCGCGACGTGGTGGAAGTCACCAACCTCCAGCGCCAGACGCTCTTCGATGAGGACGATGCACGCGCCGCACGCCCCAAGGCCGAGGCCGCCGCCGCGCGTCTCACCCGCGTCAACTCCTCCATCGTCATCGACCCCATCGTTGACGATCTCAACCCATCCAACGCCGACCGCCTCGTCTCTTCGCACCCGCCGCCGCACGTCCTGCTCGACTGCACCGACAACTTCGTCGCCCGCTACCTCCTCAACGACCTCGCCGTCAAGCACTCCATCCCCCTCTGCTACGGCGGCGCGATCGGCACGCGCGGCACGCAGTTCACCATCCTCCCCGGCCGCACCGCCTGCCTCCGCTGCGTCTTCCCACAGCCGCCCGCCCCCGGCGATTCCCCCACGTGCGACACCGCGGGCGTGCTCGCTTCCGCCACCACCATCGTCGCCGCCTGTCAGGCCACCGATGCGATCAAGGTGCTCCTCGGCCACGAGCGGCATCTCCCAAACTCGCTCCTCTCCTTCGACCTGTGGACCAACGACCACCGCCGGATCGATCTCTCCGCGGCACGCCGCGCCGATTGCCCCTGTTGCGGCGGAGTCGTGGGCAGTGGGGGGGGGCGGCGTGGTGAGGGGCGGTTCGAGTTTCTTGACGGCTCCGCGGCACCACGCGAAACCGTCCTCTGCGGTCGCAACAGCGTGCAGATTTCCGCCGCCGCGCCCATGAACCTCGATGCCCTTCACGCCCGCCTGGCGCGCGTCGGCTCGTTCGAGCGGACGCCCTCGCACGTGCGCGGCCGCGTGGACGGGGGCTCAGGCGGTGCCACGGGCCCCCTTGAAATCACGGTCTTTGCCGACGGCCGCGCCATCATCGGCGGCACCACCGACCCGGCCGTGGCAAGGGCCGCGTTCGACCGCCTTGTCGGATCGTGAAACCCACCTTGTCCACGCGCACGCCGCCCGCGGGTACACTGGCCTCCACGGGCTCGCACCCTCGGCACGGCCCGCGACCTGCGAAAAGGACCACCTATGAGTTCCGCACAGTTCATCGTTGACTGCACGAAGATGACCCGCGGCTACAGCGAAAAACTCGTTGCGGGCATCCGGCCTGAAATGGCCGCGCGCAAGCCGCGATGGGGCTTTGACGGCAACGAGATCGACACCAACCACGCCACGTTCATCTGCGGCCACCTGGCGATCTACCCCGCCCGCATCTACACGCTCGCCGGGAAAGACCCCAAGCCCGTCGCCGTCGATCCCGCCCTGGAGGCCATCTTCAAGGCCGGCGCGACCTGTGTGGACGATCCGCACGGCTCCGTCTACCCGCACTGGGAAAAGGTCGTCTCCCTCTTCTTCTCCGGCTACGACAAGGCCATCGAGGTGGCTAGCAAGATGGACGACAAACTCCTGAGCACGCCTCACCCCGACGCCAAGGTCCGCGAGCGCTTCCCCACCATCGGCGCGGCTACCAACTTCCTCCTCAACAACCACGTCATGATGCACATGGGCCAACTCAGCGCGTGGCGCCGCGCCATGGGCCTGCCCTCGGCCATGTGATCCGCCGGTTCACGGCTTCGGTGCCTTGTAAAACGGCGTCTTCACCACCTTGGCTTCAAGGTATCGTGCCGCGCCTTCGCCCTTGCCCGTGTCGATGCGCAGGGCCGTTCCCTCCGCACTCTGCTCCTTGTCCACATACGCCAGCGCGATCGGGTAGCCAAGCGTCGGGCTCGGCGCTCCGCTGGTCACGATGCCCGCACCCTTCTCCCCCGCGCTCACGCCCATCCCCTGGCGCGCTGAGCGCTTCCCATCGATCACCAAACCCACCAGTTTCTGCTTTGGCCCGCCCGCCGCGCGTGTGGCCTTGAGCGCCTCCATTCCGATGTACGGCTCGCCGCGTTCGTCCGCGTCCTTGTCGATCGCCATCGCAAAGTCCAGCCCGGTGGCGAGCGGGTCCGTCTCCTCGCCCAGTTCGTGGCCGTACAGCGGCATGGCGGCCTCCAGCCGCAGCGTGTCGCGAGCCCCCAGCCCGCACGGTCGCACCAAGGCATCGGGCTTGTCCATCTGCACATCCTTGAAGAGCATCTTCATCGCCATGCCCACCATGCTCGCCGGCAGAATCACCTCCACACCGTCCTCACCCGTGTAGCCCGTGCGGCTCACCACCAGTTTCATGATCAGCAGGTTCTTGGTCGTGAAGGTGTAGCGCTTGAGCGCGGGCACCTCCTTGCTGAAGCCCCCGATGAAAGGGATCACCTTCGGCCCCTGCACCGCCACCATCGCTGTGCTCTCGGTCTGGTCGTCGATGGTCAGCACCAAACTGCCCGCCGCCTGCACGCTCTTGAAGTGCTCCATCAACTTGGCCCGGTTGGAGGCGTTCACCACCACCAGAAACTGGTCCTCGTCCTGGCGATACACGATCACGTCGTCCTTGATGCCGCCGCGCTCGTTCAGCACCAGGGAGTACCGGCACTGACCCTGCTTCATGTCGGTGATCCGCCGCGTGCACACACGCTCCAGCAGCCGGCGCGCGTGCCGACCGCTGAACTTCACCCGCCCCATGTGCGACACGTCAAAGAAGCCCCCGCTCGTCCGGCAGGCGTGGTGCTCCTCCACGATGCCGCCGCCCCCGCCTTCCTTCTGATAGACAATGGGCATCTCCCACCCCGCGAAATCCACCATCTTGGCAGAGTGTTGCAGGTGAAACGCGTGCAGCGGGGTCTTGAGCATGAGGCCTCCACGGGTGGTGGTGGGGGGGCGGGAGGGTGAAGCCCATGGTAGACCGCGGCCCTTCGCACGCCGCCAGTTCACACCGCGCGCCGCTGCCTCAGCCACGCCTGCACGCTCGCGGCTCCGGACCCCGCACAGAACTGCACCCCCACGTGATACCTCCCGCCCTCCTTGTAGGCCGAGTAGCGCACCTTCCCATGAAACGCGCGGCACGTTCCATCCGCGTTGGGCATCAGCACCACCACGGCCCGATCCATGTGCATCATCCGCCGCGTGCTGATCCCCATCCCCGAGCGAGATACGTCCACCGCCAGGCCCTCCAGACCGGGGCCGATCGCGTCGAAGGCCCCGATCTCGTGGATCGTCACCGCCTTGCCAAGTTCCAACCGGTCGTGCTGTCGCCGCTGCCGTCCTTCGGCAAAGCCCTGCGGCACCGCGCCCGGTTTTGCCGCACGCTTGACGGTTGCCTTGGCGGCGCGTGCCGCGGTGTCTGTCGTCGGTTCGGCCACGTGTGTCCCCGGTTCAACGCCCGCGGTGTGTCGGCAAGCCCGGCCGCACCCTTCACGCGCCTCCGGGCCGCGGGGCCGCGCCCGGCCAGGGCCCGTTGTCAATCAGGCGCACACTGCCCACCCGCGCCGCCACCAGCGTCCGATAGGCGGCGGCCGCGCCCTCGCTCGCTGGGAGCAAGGTCTCCGCGTCACGCACCACCGCATAGTCGGGCACAATCTCGGCCTCGCTCAGCACGGCCCGCAGCACGCGCTGCGCTTCGGCCACCGTCGCCTCCCGCCCCGCGGCAAGAATCGCACGTCTGATTGCCAGAGCCTTCACCCTGTCCGCTCCCGTGAGGAACCGGTTCCGGCTCGACAGAGCGAGCCCGTCCGCATCCCGCGCCGTCGCCGCGGCCACGATCCCGATGCTCATCTCCTCCTGCACCACCAGCCCGCGCACCACCTGCAACTGCTGCCAGTCCTTCTCCCCGAACACCGCCGCCCAGGGGCGGCACAACTCAAAGAGCCGCTTCACCACCTGGCACACGCCCGCAAAGTGCCCCGGCCTGTGCGCATCCTCCAGCCCCGGCTGCCACGCCACGCGGGGCAGGCGCGGCGGTGCCGCCCCCGGGTCGCTCGTCTGGGGCCAACGCGGGTACACCTCGCTCACCCCCGGTACAAGAACGGCGGCCGCGCCGGCCTCCTCGCACAAGGTCAGGTCCGCGTCCAAGGTCTGCGGGTAGCGTGCAAAGTCCGCGGGATCGTTGAACTGCGTGGGGTTGACAAAGATCGTCACCACGCATCCGGCTGCGAACCCACGCGACACCGCGAGCGCCGCGGCCACGCGGATGAGCCCCGCGTGCCCCGCGTGCAGAGCCCCCATCGTGGGCACCAGCACCGCGCCGGCGTGCGCATCCATCTCGGCCTGGGTCCGGCACACCTTCATCCTGAAGGGTGCGTGCCCAGACCCGCCGCGTCAAGTGTCACGCGGCGTGATCCGCCGGCCCCCTACGGCCCGGGTGCACGGGCTTGCGCAGCGGCCCATAACCACGGCCCATCGCCCGAACGCCGCCCCGCTTCGCCGCCCGCAAACGCACACTCGTCTGCCACACCAGCCGCACAAACTCGGCAAACGCCAGCACGCCCGACCACGCCGACACGCACCACAACGCCCACGCGCTCGGCCGGGCCGCAGGCCCGCGTGCCACGCCCTCCATCTCCGCATAACTGCGCGGCGGGCGGCTGTACAAATCCCCGCGGCAACGGGGGCACTGCAACAGCCCCGCTCCCGGGCGGTCAAACCGCGGATCGGTCGCGCCGCAATCCACGCAGATGCGCTGGTCTACTTGCCGCGCAGGGCGGGCGCGGGTGGTTGGCCGTGCGCTATGGGCTGAGCGCAGAAGGAACACGCTAGAGAGAATAATCCGCGTTCGCCAAAATGCACGAAAATCCGCCCCCACAATCCATTCTTCTTTTCCGGCGCAGGTGCCCGCTGGTGGGGCGCACATCCTGCCTGCCCTCTGCGCACGCTCCCCCGGACCCTCCCGTGGCAGGTGCCGCGAGCCCGCAAGTGGCTGGGGGCCGCCTCGCGTCGGCACCCGCCATGACCCGCTCCCTACCCTCACGTCCTCATGCCCGTCGATCTCCGCACCTGCCGCTCCAACATCACCTCTCAGAGCGGTGAGAACGGCATCATCGCGGCCATCCTCGCCGAGATCGGCGCGGCCAACCGCTTCTGCGTCGAGTTCGGGGGCTACGACGCCGTCAAGTACTCCAACGTCAACCCCCTGTGGACGCGGGAGGGCTTCACCGCCGTGCTCATCGAGGGCGACGCGGCCGTGGCCGGGCGCGTGCGGTCGCAGGTTGACGAACTGGCCCGCTCCGGCGCCGTAACACCGCCCGGCCGCGCCGTCGTGATCAGCCGCTGGGTTCAACCAACCGGCCCGGACTCGCTGGACGCGATCCTCGCCGAAGTCGCGGGCACGGGCACCGCGGTCCCACGCGAGCCCGACGTCGTGAGCATCGACATCGACTCGCTCGACCATGACGTCTGGGCCGGCCTCAAGGATCATCGCCCGCGCATCGTGGTGATCGAGCACAACCCGTCGATCCCGCCGCACCTCAGCGTGATCGGCCGTGCGGGTACGCCGCGCGTGGGCGCCTCCGCTCGCGCCCACAGTGATCTTGCGCGCACGAAGGGCTATACGCTCGTGGCCTGCACCACGTTCAACTGCTTCTTCGTCCCCGATGAGTTCGCAGCACGGTTCGCCGACGCGGGCAACCTCGGGGCCCACTTCGAGCCCTCGCACCTCGTCTACGTCTGCCGCGATTTCAGCGGCGGGATGTTCTACAGCGCCCGCCTGCCGCCAGCCTACAGCCTCCGCAAGGACGAACTGGCTGCGCTGGGCAACCCGCTCTTCGCCCCGCCCCCGTCGGAACTCGCCGGCCTCTTCCGCCACCCGAAGGTGGTCCTCAGGCGAGCCCTCAAGCGCCTTTCGGGCGGGTGAGGTGCCGTCGCCAACTCACCGCTGGGCCGGCGCGGTCACCTTCGCGGCGGCATCGCGCAGCGGCTGGGGGTTCAGGCGGATCAGCCCCGCCCGCGGGTAATCCAGGTCGATCGTCGTCCAGAGCGTCGCGGCGACCAGCAGCACGAGGATGAGCGAGGGCCGGCGCAGGATGGTGTTGGACTTCTCCACGCCCATCCCGACCGACGCGATGCCCGCGAACGCGCACGTGATAAGCACCGCAAGCACAAATGGGGGAAGGTGGCGCAGTTCCGACGCGTTGCGCAACGCGAGCGTGTCGGGCACGGCCGTGTACGCCGGGACGACAACCGCTGCGTACTGCGGACGCTCCATGACCCCCTCGCGCACCGCCACCCAGGTCCGATCGGTTGTCGCGTACAAACGATCAAGAATGACCTGCTCGCTCGCAATCCCGGCCTGCGCGAACAACTCCAGCCGCTGGGCCATGTATTCGCGCAGCAGTTCCTTGGTGCGGTCGCGCGGCGCGTCGGGCAGCAGGTCCGCCACATCGTACAACGTGCCCACGCTGTTGGCCTCGCGCACAAGGATGTCCTGCCGCTCCACAAAGCGGGAGATCGACCCCAGGAAGCAGAAGCCCAGCAGCAGCCCGAGCATGCTCATCGTGGCCGCCTGCACGATCCCGAACTGGGGATGCTGGCTCAACTTGCTCGACATCCGGTGGCCGAGCATCTTGCCGAAGAACCAAGCCCCGACCAGCAGGGCAACCAAGCCCGCGGCCACCGCGACTTGCAGGAGCACGATCACCATGCCGTAGCGTACCAAATCCAGCGAACGCGGCTGGCCATGAGGCCTAGATCGCCGCCTGCCCCACGCCCGAGCCGCTCTGGCTGGGCCTGCGCAACCACCGGCCGATCGCCGGATCGGCGTACACCTCGGCCAACTCGCCCCCTTCGGCCACGTGCTTGCGGGCGATCGCCGTCGCCAGCAGCCCCATGAACAGCGGCTGCGGCCGCAGGGGCCGGCCCGTCAGTTCCGGGTGAAACTGCCCCGCGATGAAGAACGGGTGCGTGTTCGTGTCCGCGTCGAACCCCGCGGAGATTGCCGACCCGCCCGCCGCGGCACCACGGCCAACGCCATCCACCGGCTGGGCCAGTTCCAGCATCTGCACGATCGGCTGCCTGGGGTGCCGCCCGCAGAAGATCAGCCCCGCCGCCTCCAGCCGCTCTACATACGCCGGCTCAACCTCGTAGCGGTGCCTGAACCGCTCCCGCACGCTCGGCCGCCGGCCATACAGGAAGTGCGCCAGCGTCCCCTCGCGCAGCAGCACGTCCTGCCCGCCCAGCCGCATCGACCCGCCCAGCCCCTCGATCTTCTTCTGCTCGGGCAACTCGCTGATCACCGCGTGCGGCGTGCGCGGGTCAAACTCCGTGCTCGTCGCGTCCTGCAGGCCCAGCACGTTGCGGGCATACTCGATCACCGCCACCTGGAAGCCCAGGCAGATGCCCAGATACGGCAGGCCCGTCTGCCGCGCGTGCTTCACGCAACTGATCTTCCCCTCCACGCCGCGGCTGCCGAAGCCCCCCGGCACGATCACCGCATCCAGTTCGTCCATCCGCTCCGCCGCGAGCGTGTCGGTCAGTTCCGTCGTGTCCGTCCAGCGGATCGCCACGTCGCACCCCAGGTGCGCCCCGCAGTGCTCCACGGCCTTGTCGATGCTCGCATAGGCATCGCGCAGGTGGGCATACTTGCCGGTGATGCCCAGCGTGATGCTGCGACGTTTCGGGTCCGTCAGCCGCCGCACGAACGTGCTCCACCGGTCGCGGGCACGGTCTTCCTGGGCCGCGTCCACACGGTCGTGCAGGTTCAGAATCGAGAGAATCTCGCGGTCCAGCCCGCTCTCTCGCATCTCATCCGGGATCGTGTAGATGCTCGGCCGGTCGTGCATGCTGAAGCACCGCTTCAGCGGCACGTTGGAGAACATGGCGATCTTCTCGCGCACATTATCCGTCACCTCCTCCGAAGCGCGGCAGGCGATCATGTGCGGCTGAATGCCCGCCTCCATCAACCGCTTGATCCCCAGTTGCGCGGGCTTGCTCTTCTGCTCCCCCAGCGTCTCGGGCTTCATCACATAGGTCAGAGCCACGAAGCAGGTGCTTCCTTCCCCCTCCTCAAACGCCAGTTCGCGCAGGGCCTCGATGTAGAACCCGTTCTCGTAGTCGCCCACCGTGCCGCCGACCTCCACAAACACCACGTCCGCCGCGCGGCCGCCCGGTGTGCCGTCGCCCGCCAGCGCCAACTCGCGGATCTTGCGTTTCACCTCGCCTGTCACATGCGGGATCATCTGCACATCGCGCCCGAGGTAGTTGCCGCGCCGCTCGCGGTCCAGAATCTCCGAGAAGATCTGCCCGCTGGTGGTGAAGTTCTTGCGGGTCAGGTCCTGATCGAGCATCCGCTCGTACGTTCCCAGGTCCATGTCGCACTCGGTGCCGTCCTCGAGTACGAACACCTCGCCGTGCCGGTAGGGGTTGAGCGTGCCCGCATCAATGTTCAGGTAGCCCTCGAGCTTGATGGGCGCCACGACAAGGCCCTTGTCCTTGAGCAGTTTCGCCACGCTGGCCGCGAAGATGCCCTTGCCCAGGCCGCTCATCACAGTGCCGAACACGATGATGTACTTGGGCCCGCCGCGCCGGTAGCCGGGCGGAATGGGGCTGTAGAACTCAGTTGCGGAGGTGTCCGCCGCGCCGGCGAGCAACCCGCCCGCGTGCCCTTCGGCCGCGCCGAACATGCCGCTCTCATCATCAGGAGTGGGGGGTGGTGCCGCGAATCGGCCGAGTTGACCGTGTGGTGCCGGACGCTTTGGTTCGCTGCGCTGGTCGGGCATGAGACAGAGTAGGGCGACTTTCCCGCGCGGTCTCAACTTTCCACAGAGGAGGTGAGACGTGACAGGGGACAGGTGACAGCCAAACCCTGTCGCCGCTCTGTTCCGGCTCTCACCTGTCCCCTATCCCCTATCCCCTGTCCCCTACACCGGGCTGGGCACCCCCTGCGCAATCGACTCCACGAGCCGTTCCACATCACGCGGGCCCTGGGCCGCCTCCGGCCGCACGATCACCCGATGCGCCACCACCGCCGCCACGTTCTCGGCGATGTCGTCCGGCACCACGTAATCCCGCCCGTTCAGGAGCGCCGTCGCCCGCGCCGCCTGCGCCAAACTGAGCCCCCCCCGCGGCGACAGGCCCACCATCAGCGACTCGTGCCCGCGCGTCGCCGTTGCGATCGCGATGATGTAGTCCACCAGCGTCTCGTCCAGACGCACCGCGTCCGTCGCCGCCTGCAGTTCAACCACCTGCCGCGACGAGATCACCGGCTCCAGGCGCGGCAAACTGGTCGCCGACGGCCTCAGCGTCAGCACCCGGGCCTCATCCTCCGGCGACGGATACCCCAGGCTGATCCGCATCAGGAACCGGTCCAACTGGTTCTCGGGCAGCGCAAACGTCCCCTCGAAGGTCGAGGGGTTCTGCGTCGCCACAAGCATGAACGGCGGGCTCAGCGCGTGGGTCTTCCCGTCCATCGTCACCGCCGCCTCGTTCATCGCCTCCAGGAGCGCCGCCTGCGTGCGCGGCGTGGCCCGGTTGATCTCATCCGCCAGCACGATGTTCGCAAAGATCGGCCCCGGTCGGAACTCAAAGCCCCCCGTCTCACGCACAAACACGCTCGAACCAAGGATGTCCGCGGGGAGCAGGTCCGGTGTCAGTTGCACGCGTGAGAATGTGCAGTTCACCGCCCGCGCCAGGGCTCCGGCCAGGAGCGTCTTGCCCACGCCGGGCACATCTTCGATCAGGCAGTGCCCGCGTGCGAGAAGGCAGCACACCACGCGGTTGATGGCCATCGTGTTGCCCAGATACACGCCGCCCACCACTTCGCGCAGCCGCGCGGCCAGAGAGATCAGGTCAGCGCGGCTCACAGTTGTGCCATCCCGGCTCGGGGCGTGTCCATTGGGCGAGATGATAGAACGCGCACCATCCACGACCGCACCCTCATTCTGCAGGCCCGAACCGGCCTGCGTCCGCGACGCCAGACCACACGCACACCACGGCCCTGTACGCCCCGCAGCCCCCGCGGTTCCCTCGTGTGCAGGCCAATCCGCTATGCTCCTCTGAATTCGGATGCCCCCTCCCCACCCGCACGATCGTTCTCCCGAGTCCGCCGGTACCACCCCCGACCCGGTGCCGCGCCGTGCCTCGCCTGACGAGCCCGAGCGGGAGATCGACCTTGGCACCGACCGCGAACTGGACCTCAGCCTGTCGGGCAAACTCCCCTGCGTCTCGTGCGGCTACAACCTCCAGGGCCTCTCGGTGCTGGGCGTGTGCCCGGAGTGCGGGTCCGCGGTGCGGGCCGCGATCCTCGCGATGGTCGATCCCCTCGCCGATGAACTCCGCCCCATCCGCCACCCGCGGCTGGTGGCCTCTGGGCTGCTCCTCTGGTCGCTGGGCGGCATGCTCGCCGTCCTCATCGCGTGGTACGTCGTCATCGCCGGCGCAACCCTCACCTGGCGCGGCACGCTCCCCTGGACGCAGCCCTGGGACAGCATCACTCTCTGCGTCGCCGGGTCCATCTGGGTCTCGGGCCTGGGCGCGCTGGCGCTCGTGCGGCCCCACGCCGGGCTTGGCAAGAACAACGTGCTGCTCGCCGGCCTTGCCTGCCTCGCGTACGTGCCCATGGGCTACGTCGCCATGCACCTGGTTGATCTCACGTCGCAGCGCACCATGCTGGTGGGGGCAGACTGGTGGGGCGGCCCGATCGACCGCATCATCCTCCGCTTCGCCATCTGCCTTCTGCTGATCGTGGTGCTGGTGGGTCTGCGCCCCAACGCCCGCATTTTGGTGGCCCGCTCCTTGGCCATGCGCCAGGGCCGGGTCGATCGCCAGACCATGCTCGTGATGGCCGGGGTGGTCTTGCTCGTCATGGTTTCCGACGTCGTCGGCCTCACGGGTTCGCGTTTCATCGTGGGCGGCCGATGGGCCGAGAGTTTGCGAACGTTCGCGACCGCCGGCATGCTGGTCGGCTCGCTCCTCTTCTCCATCGGGGTGGCCGGCGCCGCCATCGACTGCATCCGCATCGCCCGCGCCGTGCTCTCGCCACTGCCCGGGCCGCGTCAGGTCTTCAGTGACGCTTTCCGCGACACGCCCACCACCGGCGGCGGGCAGTGAAGGCAATTCCCGGATTGAAACACGGACGGCAGAGCCGGATTGCAACACGGAGGCCACGGAGCGCCACGGAGCAACGCGCGATCTCCGTGTATCTCTGTGTGCTCCGTGTTTCAACGCCTTTTTCCCGATGCTTGGGCCGGTTGCACCCGCAACGATCCTCTCATGTCCCCGGCGCTGCAAAGACGCTTCGACGCCCTCCTGCAAGACGCGATCAATGCGCTCCCGCCCGCCTACGCGCGGCTTCTGGAGGAAATCCCCATCGTCGCCGAAGACCGGCCCTCCGCCGCGCTCGTCGCCGAACTCAAGAAAGACGGCGTGATTCCTGCCGATGCCCCGCCGGACGACGACGAACTCTGCGGCCTGCACTCTGGGGTCGCCATCACCGAGCAGTCCGTCGAGTCCTCCGGGCAACTGCCGCCCACCATCCACGTCTTCCGCGAAGGCATCGTGTCGCTCGCCGGCGGCTGGGATCAGGACCACGCCGACGACGAGATCTACGAAGAGGTCCGCATCACTCTTCTGCACGAGATGGGCCACCACTTCGGCCTCGATGAAGACGATCTTGACGCGCTCGGCTACGCCTGAGCCGATACCTTGCGTCCGTGCGCGTTCCCCTACGCTGCGCTTCCTTTGATCCAGGTTCTGCTCATCCTGACCATCGCCGCGATCCTCGCGCGAGACCCCGCCGGCAAGCCCCCCGGCCTGATGTTCTTCTCCTCCGAGGGCATCCTCTTTCTCTGGCTCGTCCCCCTCATCGTCATCGGCGCTGTCAGCCACGCCCTTCTCCACTGGGCGGCCTCGCGCCTCGACCGCACCGGCTCCTGGCGCGTGGTCTCTGCGACGGACTGGACGCTGGGCATCGCCCGCTGGGCCGCCCTGCTCTGGCACGTCTTCAGCATCCTGCTGCTCGGCGGCCTTGATGTGGTCCGCCGCGCCATCGGCGACCAGATCGCCCTTGACGAACTCGCCGCCACGCTCCCCCTCCTCGCCCTCTTCGCCTACCTCTGGTACGCCGCGTTCCCTGTCGAGCGCCGCCTGCGCGAGGCCGTGCTTCTGCGCCAACTCGATTCCGGTGTGCCCATCCACGCGCCGCCGTCTCGCGGACGCTTCGTCCTCCTCCAGTTCCGCCACCAGGTGCTCATCGTGGTGGTGCCCATCGCCATCCTTCTCGCGTGGTCCGAGGGGTGGTGGCGTCTGCTCGCCCGCTGGTATCCGCACGGTTCGCCCGCGCAGGTCTCCGCCGCGCACACCGCCCTCCAACTCCTCGGCGTCCTCCTCTCCCTCGCTCTGCTCCCACCCCTCTTCCGCCTCCTGTGGCACACCACCCGCATCGGCCCCGGCCCCCTTCGAGATGACCTGCTCGCCCTCTGCCGCGCCCAGCGTGTGCGCGTGCGCGATGTGCTGGTGTGGCGCACGCACGGCTCCATGATCAACGGCTGCGTGCTGGGCCTGTGGGGCCCGCTGCGATACGTCCTTCTCACCGATGCCCTCCTCGATTCCCTCCCGCGCGACGAGGTGCAGGCCGTGATGGGCCACGAAGTCGGCCACGTCGTGCGCTGGCACATCCCCTGGCTGCTTGCCGCCATCCTGGCGTGCACCGGAGGCTGCGTGCTCGTTGCCGACCTCCTCGCCCGTGCCTTCAACCTCACCGAGCCGGACTCACCCGTGGGTGGGGCGGGGGGGGCGTTGCTCTCGATCACCCTTGCCGTGTGCGCGCTCGCTGGCGGCCTGCTGCTCTTCGGCTTCATCAGCCGCCGCTTCGAGTGGCAGGCCGATGCCTTTGCCGCGCAGCATCTTTCAGGGTGGCGCAAGTCGGATGCTGGCTCCGCCCGCGGCACCGTCACGCCCGAGGCCGCGCACGCCATGATCGCCGCCCTCCACGCGGTCTCTCGCCTCAACCACGTGGCCCCGCGCCGTTTCTCTTTCCGCCACGGCTCCATCGCCCGCCGCGTGGCCAACCTCCGCGCCCTCATCGGCCAGCCGCTCTCCGCCCTCCCCATCGACCGCCACGTGCGCATCATCAAGGGCCTGTGCGCCATCGTCCTCGCGATCGTCCTCGCCGCCGCGGCATACGAATCGCTTTCGTTCCGTACCCCGCCTTCCGCAAACGCGCCCCCGGACACGCACGCGGCGGTCAACGACCCATCGCCACCAGGCAGCACACCGTGAGCATCCCCTTCGTCAAAATGCACGGCCTCGGCAACGACTACATCTACGTCGATGCCTTCTCTCGCCCCGACTTCGCCGCACGCAAAGACCTTCCCGCGCTCGCCCGCGCCATGAGCCACCGCCACACCGGCATCGGCGCCGACGGCCTCATCCTCGTCTGCCGCCCTCCAGACCCGCTCTCCGCCGATGTGCGCATGCGCATGTTCAACGCCGACGGCTCCGAATCGCAGATGTGCGGCAACGGCATCCGCTGCGTCGCCAAGTTCGCCCACGACCGCCTCGGCATCCGCCCCGCCCCCCCCGCCGCCATGCGCATCCACACCCTGCGCGGCATCCTCTCCATCACCTACACCGCCGCTTCCGACCGCCTCACCTCCGCCACCGTCAACATGGGCGAACCCATTCTCGACCTTGCCGCAATCCCCGTTGATGCCGCGCAACTCACAACGCTGTCGGCCTACCCGCCGCGCACCAAGCCGCACGAACACCCCCTCAGCGTGCTGGGCCGCGAACTCGTCTGCACGTTTGTCTCCATGGGCAACCCCCACGCGGTCTTCTTCAACCAATCGCTCGACCTCGCCGTCCTCGGCCCTGCAATCGAGAACCATCTCGCCTTCCCCCAGCGCATCAACGCCCACGCTGTGCAGGTTTCCACTCCCACCGCCGCCACCATGCACACCTGGGAGCGCGGCAGCGGCCTCACCCAAGCCTGCGGCACCGGCGCGTGCGCCGTCCTCGTCGCCGGCGTCCTCACCGGCCGCCTCGCCCGTGCCGCCACGCTCACGCTCCCCGGCGGCACCCTCGCCATCCGCTGGGATGAACCCACGAATCACGTCTTCATGACCGGCCCCGCCACCGAGGTGTTCGAGGGCACCTGGCCCGAGTAGGTTGTGCCTTGGGTGGTCCGTTGTCCTCATCCCCCTCCGGTCCCACCGGAGGGGGTGGTCGCGGCAGCGACCGGGGGAGGTGCCTTCTGTGTCCTCCCCCGTCTTCGGTCGCCGTGGCGACCTCAGCCACCCCCTCCGCTCGGAAGCGGAGGGGGATGCGAATGCCGAGTGGGCGGCTCTCCCGCTACCTTTTCCCCATGCCCCTCTCCGCCATCGAACAACGCGTCACCACCGAGATCGCCTCGCGGTCTGCCGCGTTGCTTGATGACCTGCGCCTGCACGTGGAAACACCCACGGGTGGGGGCGGTTTCGAGTCCGCCGCGCTTCAGGAAACCCGCGAGCGTTTCCGCACGCGCCTCGCCGCACTCGGAGCCACCGCCACACTCGTTCCCGGCGACCCGAAGCCTGACTGGCTCTGGTCCGGTTCCGAAGCGCCCGCGCCCTCTGCATCCGCACCCGCCGCGCCGCCCACGCTCATTTGCTCACGCCTCACGCCCGGCAACATAACCTCCCGCATCCTCATCGCCGGCCACTTGGACACTGTGCACGACCCGGCTTCTTCGTTCCGTACCCTCTCCATCTCGCCCGACAAAAAAACCGCCACCGGTCCCGGCTGTGTAGACATGAAGGGTGGCCTCGTCATCGCCCTCGCCGCGCTCGAATCGCTCGAAACCTGCGGCATCCGCCCCGCCTTCACGTTCCTCTTCAACAGCGATGAGGAGACCGGCTCCTACCACTCCGAGCGCGCCCTGCGTGCCCAGGCCGCGCTCCACGACATCGGCCTCGCCCTCGAACCCGCCATGGCCAACGGCGCCCTCGCCACCACCCGCGGCGGCAGCGGCCAGTTCATCCTCCAGGCCTTCGGCACCGCCGCGCACGTCGGCAGAGACTTCGCCTCCGGCCGCTCCGCCGTCGTCGCCCTCGCCCGCGCCATAGACCGTGCCGCAGCCCTCTCCGACCCTGCCCGCGGCATCTGCGTCAACATCGGCCCCCTGCGCGGCGGCACCGCCACGAACGTCGTCCCAGACTCCGCCGCGGCGTGGGGCAACGTCCGCTTCTCCGGCCCCGCCGATGCGGCCGCGCTCGCTTCGCAACTCGATGCACTCGCAACCGCCGACCCCGTGGCCCTGCCGCGCATCGCCGTGCAGCGCAGTTTCAACCGCCCCGCCAAGCCGCTCACGCCGGGCACAGAGCGCCTCGCCGATCTCGCCGCGGCGGTCGCGGGCGACCTCGGCCAGGCCCTTCCCTTCGGCTCCACCGCGGGTGTGTGCGATGGCAACATCCTGCAAGACGCCGGCCTGCCCACCATCGACACGCTCGGCGTGCGCGGCGGCGGCCTGCACACACCGCAGGAATGGATCGACCTCTCCAGCCTCGTGGAGCGCTGCCAGTTGCTCGCGCTGCTCATCATGCGGCTGGGTACCCCCACTCTCCGAGTGGGGTCTTGATTCTGGGTACCCCCACGCTCCGCGTGGGGCCTTGTGCCTTTGCGTACCCCCACGCTCCGCGTGGGTCATGGGTCTTTGGTGGTCCGGCTCCGGTGGGGCCCGCCGCGGCGGGTCCCGTCCGCCTTGCATTGCATCCGCCCCCCCGCGCCTCTGCTCGCGGCGCAGCCGCGAAGGTGAGTAGCCGTGGGCAGCCGCGCAGCGGCGCCCACGGAACCCAGCGCCTCTAACCGAAGGCACCGCGCAGCGGTGCTGGTGCACCTCGTTCC
This sequence comes from Phycisphaerales bacterium, assembly GCA_046156035.1. GTDB lineage: Bacteria > Planctomycetota > Phycisphaerae > Phycisphaerales > UBA1924 > JAEUIX01. The sequence continues at coordinate 40,881 of JBJXEW010000022.1, forward strand.
CGTGCCGCTGCGCGGCACAAAGGGGGAAGCCCGCCGTATCCGTGGGCGCGGCTTCGCCGCTGCCCACGGCTATTGACCCCCGCGGCTTCGCCGCGAAAACCAACAACAATTCACGTGGCCGATTCGGCACGGCGGGCTGGCACGATCCGCCGCGTGAGGTATGCTTCATCCGGTTCTAGTACGGGTGCCTCGGCACTGGCCCCCGCGTGCCGGAACGCCGCCGCGCAAACCGGCGCGTGGAGCATGAGTCATGATGAAGATGCACGTTCGTGCGGCAGTTCTGACTCTTGTTGCTTTCCTGCTCCCGGGCATCGCGGCCGCGCAGCCGGTTGAGTGGACCGGGCACGCAGTTGTACCCTCCGCGAGAACGGGGCATGCGATGGCCTACGACGCGGCCCGCGGTGTGACCGTCCTGTTCGGGGGCAGCACCGGCGGCGCCGAGACCTGGGAATGGAACGGGACGGTTGGGGGGGCGTGGACCCAGCGCGCGGTCAGCGGCCCCTCGGCGAGACGGTTCCATGCGATGGCCTACGACGCGGCCCGCGGCGTGACCGTCCTCTTCGGGGGGGAAAACATTGTTGGCTTGTTGCCCGCCGAGACATGGGAGTGGAACGGGACGGTGTGGACCCAGCGGGCGGTCATCGGCCCCTCGGCGAGACGGTTCCATGCGATGGCCTACGACGCGGCCCGCGGCGTGACCGTTCTCTTCGGGGGACAAGCCGCTGGTGCCATCATCAACGCCGAGACCTGGGTATGGAACGGGACGGTGTGGACCCAGCGCATGGTCAGCGGCCCCTCGCCGAGAACCAGCCCCGCGATGGCCTACGACGCGGCACGCGGCGTCACCGTCCTCTTCTGGGCCGGCGACATCGGAGCGAGCAGCGGCGAGACCTGGGAATGGAACGGGACGGGTGGGGGGGCGTGGACACAGCGGGCGATCAGCGGCCCCTCGACGAGAGCCTTTCACGCGATGGCCTACGACGCGGCCCGCGGTGTGACCGTCCTGTTCGGGGGCAGCACCGGCGGCGCCGAGACCTGGGAATGGAACGGGACGGGTGTGGGGGCGTGGACACAGCACGCGGCTGTACCCTCGGCGAGATACTGGCACGCGATGGCCTACGACGCGGCCCGCGGAGTCACCGTCCTCTTCGGGGGAATCGGCTACAACAGCGCCCTCAACGCCGAGACCTGGGAATGGAACGGAACGGCGTGGAGCCAGCGCATGGTCAGCGGGCCGTCTGCGAGATTCTTCCACAGCATGTCATACGACGCGGCCCGCGGCGTCACCGTCCTCTTCGGGGGATTCGACTACATCATCGGCCTGAGCAACGCCGAGACCTGGGAATGGAACGGAACGGCGTGGACCCAGCGCGTGGTCAGCGGCCCCTCGGAGAGATCCCAGCATGCGATGGCCTACGACGCGGCACGCGGCGTCACCGTCCTCTTCGGGGGAATCGACATCATCGGCAGGAGCAGCGCCGAGACCTGGGAATGGAACGGGACGGCCTGGACCCAGTACATGGTCAGCGGCCCCTCGGAGAGAACCAGCCACGCGATGGCCTACGACGCGGCCCGCAGCGTGACCGTCCTCTTCGGGGGTCTCGATGTCATCGGCACGAGCAGCGCCGAGACCTGGGAATGGAACGGGACGGCGTGGACCCAGCGGGCGGTCAGCGGCCCCTCGGCGCGGAACAGCCACGCGATGGCCTACGACGCGGCCCACGGCGCGACCGTCCTCTTCGGGGGATATATTGGTGACGGCAACTTCGAGAACGACGAGACCTGGGAATGGAACGGGACGGCGTGGACCCAGCACATAGTCAGCGGCCCCTCGGCGAGAGAGCGCCACGCGATGGCCTACGACGCGGCCCGCGGCGTCACCGTCCTCTTCGGGGGACGCGATGATTTCGGCTTCATCAACGGCGACACCTGGGAGTTGGGCGTGCCGACAGGATGCCCGCTCGACTACAACCTCGACACGGTCGTGAACCCCGACGACCTGGGCGACTTCATCACCGACTACTACACCGTACCGCACATCGCTGGCCCGAGCGGTTACGCGATTCTGTGCCCGGAGAATGCCCCGCCCTACGACGCGGGGTACAAGACGGCCTACACGCCTGATCTGAGCGGCCAGTGCAACCCGCCCTTCCCCGATAACCTGGGTGACTTCATCACCGACTACTTCTTGCTCCCAGACGGCTTTTCCTGCAATCCCCTCTGATGCTCAGGGCGGCTCTGGCCGCGGGGCAGCCGAACCACAGGCAGTTCCGCCTTCGGCGACCCAGCCTGTGCCACACGCGCATCGCACTCACGTCTTACCGCCCCACCAGCGCCGCCCCCGCCGCGTGCTTGAGCGCACCATCCGCCAGGAGCGCCACCGCGTCGTAGCAGGGCAGCGGGCAGTTGTGCTCGCCGATCAGCAGCGGCGCTTCGGAGCAGGCGATGACCACAGCCTCGGCCCCGCGGTCTGCAAGGCGTTTCACGGCGTCCAGCAGCCGCGCACGAGATTCTTCCACGATCTCGCCGTGCACCAACTCGCGGAAGATGATCGTGTCGATGGCCTCGGCATCGGTCGCTTCCGGCGCGATCACCTTCACGCCCTTCAGCCCAAGGTGCGTCTGGTACGTGGAGCCGAACATCACCATCTTCGTGCCCAGCACGCCCACCACCTTGCGGCCGTCGGCCGCGACGCGTGCCGCCACCAGGTCCGTCATCGTGAGCCACGGAATGGCCGAGCCCGTTTCGGCCAGCGGCACACCGTGCTGGATCACGTTGTCGGGCGTGATGCAGAACTCCGCGCCGGCCTTGGCCAGCACGGCCGCGCTCTGCCGCAGCAACTCACCCACGGTGTGCCAGTCATCTCGCAGCACCGCGCCAAGATACAACTCAAACGGCTGGTTGTGCAGCGTGACGGCCGGGTGGCCCGTGTCGCCCAGCAGCGCGCAGGCGCGCCGGTGAATCTCGCGATAGCAGAGCGCTGTTCCTTCCGGACTCACCGCCACGATGCCGATGTGCTTGGGCAAGGCAGAACTCCCGCACGCGAAGGCCGCGGCCGCAACAGGCACGCGCGAACACGCAGAGAGTCTAGTGGCACGCCGCGTGCCGGTGGACAACACGCCCAAGATCGGCCGTGCCACCGATCGCAGATTCGCCGTGGCGAACTTTCGAGGCCCGGCGAGAAAGTCGGTGTCGGCCCTCCCGTGCCACCGATCGCAGATTCGCCGTGGCGAACTTTCGAAGCCTCGCGAGAAAGTCGGTGCCCAGCGCCCCGGCATCAACGTCGATTCCACGAAACTCCGTCCCCCCGTCCCCCCGTCGCTCCGTCCCTCCGTCGCTTCGTCACTCCGTCACTTCCCGACTTCCTCTACCCTCCCCCGTGCCACCCTCCGCCTCCATCGCGCCACTGGCCGTCCTCCTCTCCGGCTCCGGCCGCACGCTCGACAACCTCCTCGCCGCCATCGCCAACGGCACCCTCCCCGCCCGCATCGCCGTCGTGATCGCCTCCAAAGAATGCCTCGGCGCTGAAAAAGCACGCAAGGCCGGCATCCCCACGCACGTTCTGCCGGGCGTGATCGCCCCTCCGGTTCTCGCGCCCATTCTGGAAGCGGCCAACGCCCGCTTCATTGTCCTCGCGGGATACCTCAAACTCCTCCCCATCCCGCGCGGCTACGAAGGCCGCGTCGTCAACATCCACCCCGCGCTCCTCCCCGACTTCGGCGGCCCCGGCATGCACGGCCGCAAGGTGCATGAGGCCGTGCTCGCGTCGGGCGCCAAACTCAGCGGCTGCACGGTTCACCTCTGCGATGACCGCTTCGACACCGGCCCCATTCTCCTCCAGCGCGTCTGCCCCGTCATCGACGGCGACACGCCCGACACGCTCGCGGCACGGGTCTTCGAGCAGGAATGCCTCGCCTATCCCGAGGCCCTGCGGCGACTGATCGCCAAGGATCAGTCAACTTGAACGGACATGCCCGCACACGCCGCGCCCCCCCGCGACGCGCCCTCGCGCGTTTTGCCCTCGCTCTCCCAGCGCTGGTAGCGTGGCTCGGCGTGTTGTTGTTGGCGCTTCCTGCTTCCGCCGCGCCGCCAAAGGCCGACAAGGTGGAACGCGCGGAGGCCGCCTTCTTCGAGGCCTTCAACGACAAGGACTGGCCCAAGGCGATCGACGCGGCACGTTTCTGGGCCTCCGTGGACCCTGACGATTACGTGCCCCGCTACAACCTCGCCACGCTTCTGGGGGCAACCGGCAAGCCGGATGAGGCGGCGGAGCAACTCGCCGCGGCGGTGGAGCGGGGCTTTGCCGATCGCCGCCGCCTCGACACCGACCCCGGCCTGCGCCCCGTGCGCGAGTCGCCCGCGTACGCAACGCTGATCGAGCGTTGGCCCGCGCTGCTGGATGCGCAACTCGACCGCCAACTTGCCCGCGCCAACACGTGGTGGTCCACCGCGTACAGCACCGCCAGAGACGGGCAACTGCGCGTGGCCTACGCCTCGGCGTTCAGCCCGCAGGCCTTCGGACGCGCGCGCGACGAGATGACACGCCTGTCGCAATGGTGGGAGGCGAGCGTGCTGCCCGAAGGCACGCCCGGCGTGAGTGTTGACCCGCAACGGCCCGACCCGTGGGTGCTGGTGGTGCTGCCTTCGCGCATGGATTACAACAAGTGGGCGGCCAAGCGCTGGCCGCGGGCCTCCGGCGCGACCAGCCTTGTCGCAGGGATTTACGACCACTACGAGCGGCAACTGGTGGCCCAGGATGTGGGCGGCACGCTGCGGCACGAGTTCCTTCACGCCCTGCACTGGCGGCATCAGGATCGGCTGCGGCAGGACCACCCGATCTGGATTCAGGAGGGCCTCTGCTCGCTGGTTGAGGATGTGGAGGTGGCCGCCGACGAAACGCTCCGCCCGGTGCCCAGTTGGCGCACCAACTCGCTCAAGGCGCTCGTGCGCAGCGGCAAGGCCCCGAGCATTTCGCGCCTGCTGGAGATGTCGCAGGACACGTTCGTCGGTACGGCTCCGCTCGCCAACTACGCGCTCGCCCGGGCAGTGTTTCTCTACCTCGCAGACCGCGGCAAACTGCGCGCGTGGTACACCGACTACACGCAGAACTTTCGCGAAGACCGCACCGGCCGGGCCGCGCTGGAGCGCGTGCTGGGCAAGCCGCTGGCAGACATCGAGCGAGACTTTCGCGCCTGGGTGCGGGCCCTGCCCGAGGTCGCTACCGCCAACAAGCCCGGCGGGGCCATGTTCCCCGGCACCTACGAGAACGGCATCGGCGAGGGTGTGGTGGTGAAGCGCGCCGGCCGCGGCACGGGCCTGGCCGACGGCGATGTGATCGTGGAGATCGCCGGCCAGCCTGTCACCGACCTCAACGACCTGACCCGCGTGCTGGGCGACTTCGAGCCGGGATCAAGGGTTGATCTCCGCTTCCGGCGCGGGAAGGGCAGGAGCGGGCAGATGCAGACCGCCACGCTGACGCTTGTGGCCCGCTGACGGCGCTCACGGCTCACCCCCTTCACGCCGCGTGTGTTCGCCGAGGCGATGGCGCTCGGCCTCGCCAAGGCGTTGGCGTTCCAGGGCCTCGGCCACGAAGCGCGCTTCCTTCTCCTCGCGCTCGATGTCGTTGGCCACACTCCACCGGCAACTCGAACCCAGCGACCAGACGCTCGCCACAAAGCGGAAGCACGGGTAGAAGATGAACGCGACGCAGAGCACGAAGAGGAACGTGCCCTGGAAGCCGCCGGTGGTCATGGTGAATGTGGGCACGGCCTTGATGATCAGGTTCTGCGGCAGCAGCAGCACAGGCCCCAGCAGCACCAGGATCGGCAGCAGGAACATGGTCTGCACCGCGCGGTTGGCCGCCATGTCATCGCACACCACCATGCCGACATCGCGCAGGTGGGCGCAGCACGCGGCGTTCGCCAGCGTCGCGAAGAAGAGTGCCCCGTACCCCCACGCGGCCAGGCTCGCGCCCGCGGGCGTGTCGGCCCCGCCCTGCTGCACGCTGGCGATGATGAACACCAGCGGCAACGCCCAGCACGCGGCACACACGCGAACGAGCGTGGGCCAGAAGAAAAACTTGCCGACCATAATGCCGCGCAGTTCGTGGGCGGTGGCTTGGGCGCTCGCGGCGTCGCGCGGCACGCCGGGCACGGGCGGCGTGAGAATGACGAAGCCCAGCGTCCAGAGCACGACACCGGGCAAGGCGACGAAGAGCGCAGTGCCGCTGGCCAGCGCCATCAGGTCCGCGATCTTGAACGCCACCCAGTTCTGCGAGCGCACAAAGAGCAGCGCCCACACCACGGCCATGGGCCCGGCAAACACCACCAGCCCCGCGCTGATGCACGTGGCACCCAGCGCCAGCCGCCGGCGCACCGGGCGGGGCAGGTCGTTCACATGCAGGAGCGGGCGGGCCTCCAGCGTGCGCTTGCGGGGAGGCTCGGGAAGCGGCACAGAACCCGCGTCGGCTGGCGGCGGCGAGCCACCCTCGCGTTTACGGATCTGCTCAAGAAGCCAGGCCGGATCGACTGCCATGCGGGCTCCGTGTGAGGAGAGTTGATGGGTGCGTCCGCGAAGGTCACTGCCCGCCGAAAACCTGAGGGCTGGCTGTGTGCTTGGGGATCGGGTTGCTGATCGGTTCACCGTCCTGCGGAAGTTTGAAGCGTTCATCCGTCCGCAGCAGCAGGCGCTGCGCGGCATTCTCGGCATCACGCTGATTCCGGACCGACCAGCGGAACATGCCCGCCATCTGGCCCAGCGCCGCCATGAGCCAGCCCACAAGGCCGATGGAGGCGAGCGACATGAGGAGCACGACGACCGCGAGCACGGGTGGCAGGCGACCGGTCAGCCCAACCGTCTGCAGGATGAACACCGGGGGCAGCGTCCACGCGAGCACGAGCAGGCGTTCGTGGAGTTTGTCGTCATTCACGCTCTGGAGCGTTCGGACCAGCACCAGCATGGTCGGCACAAGCCCGAGAATGGCGACGATTCCGCACGCGAACGACGCCTCGCGGGCGAAGGGCGCGGCGGCGGGCAGGCGTGCGAGCGCGAAGACCAGCGCGGCCGCCACGAACCAGAGGGCCTGGGTCGCGATGGCCCAGCCGTTGAGCAGGAGTCGGGGCCAGTTGACACGCGCCTGCTCTTCGAGTTCCGCTGGTTTGTACAGGCACAGCATGAGCACGCCCGCAAACCAGCAGGCTCCGCCCGTCGCCGCCCCGGCAAACACCACATTGGCGGTCCAGAACCGCAGGGCCCCGTGCCGGGCCGCGGGCATGAACGGCCACGAGAGCGACATGAGCACGCACCCCACGAACATGGCGAATGCCGCGAGAGCCAGTGCCCACAGCAGCGAGGCCGGAAGCAACAAGATCGTGCTGCCGCCGCGCCCGGCACGCGCAAATCCGCGGATGGGCGTGCCGCACTCAGGACAGATTCCTGTGCGTTTCAAGCCGATGAGGTTGTACCCGCACTTGGCGCAAGGAGCGTCGTGGGCGATCTTGCCACCCTTCACGCGGTCCCGCAGCCAGCGTTCGTCAACGGGCATGACCCAATATACCGCAATCACACCGGCGCGTGTTGCACGGACGCGACGGCATTCGTGAACATCGTCAGGCCCGGTGTGGGCCCGCGCAGCGTGTGTGGCTCGAAGCGCGTCCAGAAGGGGTGGCGGGTCCACTCCAAGTAGCGCTCCGGGTGGGGCATGAGCGCGAAGATGCGGCCGGAGGGGTCGCAGATGCCGGCGATGTCATCCGTCGAGCCGTTGGGGTTGTCATCCGGCGCGTAGCGGAGGGCGATCTGGCCGTGGGCCTTGAGCCGCGCCAGTGTCGCGGGCGAGTCGGCAACGAAGCGCCCCTCGCCGTGGCCGATCGGGAGCATCATCGAATCCGGAAAGCCGGCGAACGTCTCGCTCAGGCGGCGCGTCCAGATGCAGACGGTTTCGGGGACGGGGGCCACGCGCACCCAGCGATCAATGAAGCGGCCACCCGCGTTGAACGTCAGGCTTGTCTCCTGAGCGGGCGGCGTCTCCTGCCAGTGCCCATCCGCCGGTCCCGGCAGCAGGCCCGCCTGCACCATCACCTGAAAACCGTTGCACGCGCCGATCATGGGCACCCCGCGCTGCGCGGCAGCGCGGAGCGCGGGGTAGAGGTGCTCACGCAAACGCAGCGCGAAGATGCGCCCGCTGGCCACATCGTCTCCGTAACTGAAGCCACCCGGGAAACCAATCAGATCGTGCCGCTCGACGAGCGCGGGTGTGTTGAGCAGGCGGTCGAGGGGAACCAGTTCAGGCGTCGCCCCGGCCGCCGCAAACGCGCGGCACATCTCCGAATCGCAGTTGGTTCCCGGTGCGCGAATGACAAGTGCCGAAGGCATGAGTGAAGATAGGAAGGCACTGGGCACGGGGCGGGCGCTGCGGCCCGGCCATCTCGCCCACCCGGGCCACGCCCACCGACACCATCATGTCAGTGCCGCGCATATCGCCGCGGATTTTCACTTGCCGCCGCGCACGCACGCGGTATGGTCGGTTGTCGTTGCTCCCGCGCCACACACCGAGGTGCCCGATGCCCAACCTTCTCCTCCCCGATATCCCGCTGCCAGAACTTCTCGCGGCCCGCAAGCAGGCCTTCCGCACGCTCTGCCTGCTCGCCACAGACCTCGACAACCAGCAGCAGGCGCGCCTCGCGGCCATGGCGTTGCTCGCCATCCCGCTGCCGGATTCTGAGGCGGCGGTTCCCGCGCCGCGCCCCTCGCGCGTGGAACAGGTCCGGCGCGAGCCCGCCTCAACCCCGCCCCCGGCGGTTGGATCAGCCGCCGGAGTGGGCGTTACGCCCCGGCAATTGCCCACCACCGCCGCGCCCCGGCCCTTGCTTGCAGCAGCCCAACGGCTCCTCGCGCTCACACAGAAGAAACCATCACACGCCCAACGTCTGCTGGCACGGGCAGGCAGCGGTTAGCGCCGCCCACGCGGCACACGCCGCGCCCGGCGAGTGGTGATTCGTCTACCCTCGGTTCATGCCAGCCGTCTATCCCTTTCGTGCGGTTCAGTTCGCCACCGGGCCAGACCTCTCCGGCGTCGTGGCCCCGCCCTACGACGTGCTGGACCACGCGGGCAAAGCGCGCCTGCTGGCCAAAGACGCTCGCAACATCGTGGCGATCGACCTGCCGCACACACCGGCGAAGGAAATCGGCCCCGCGGCGGCATACGAGGGCGCGGCTGCCGCGCTGCGGCAGCACATTGCCGCCGGCGTGATGAAGCGCGGCGACAAGCCCGTCATCTTCGCGTACCGGCAGACGTTTACCGGCGCGGACGGCAAGACCACCGTGCGGCGCAGCGGCATGGCGTGCTGCGTGGAGACGGTGCCCTTCGGGCCGCGGGCGGGCGGGGGTGTTTTGCCCCACGAGGAGACCTTCAGCGGCCCCAAGGAAGACCGGATGGCCCTGATGAAAGCGACGCGCACACAACTCTCGCCGATCTTCGGCCTGCACGCGGATGAGAAGGGCCTTGCCACAGCGCTGATTGCGAAAGTGTGCGGCGGCGGGCCGCCGACAAACACCGCCCGCACGGATGACGGCACGCTGCACGAAGTGTGGACCATCCAAGACGCGGCGACGATCCGGGCGTACCAGGATGCACTCGCGGGCGAGGATGTGTTCGTGGCCGATGGCCACCACCGTTACACCACGGGCCTGAACTACCTGAAGGGTCTGGAAGCATCCGGGGCGAGCGTGGGGGCGGATCACGCCGCGCGGCGGTGCATGTGTGTGCTGGTGGGCATGAGCGACCCAGGCCTGGTCATCTGGCCAACGCACCGCGTGCTGGGCGGCATGAAGGGCTACTCGTTCGCGGCGTTTTGTGCGGGCGCTGCCGGATTGCTGAACGTTGAGCCCTTTGGTGGCGGCCTCGCGCAGATCGAGGGCGCGATGGAGCGCAAGGCCGCGGTGGAAAGGGGGAACGTGTTCGGGCTCTATGACTTCGCCACCGCGACGTGCGCGCTGGCGACGCTGGCGCGGCCCGATCCGCTGAAGGACGGCTTCGGCACCAAGCCCGCGGCGTGGCGGCAACTGGATGTGGCCCTGATCCAGTACCTGATTGTGGAACAGGTCTGCCAGCCCAAACTCAACGGCGGGGAGGGCGTGAAATGGGCCTTCCCGCACACCATTAAAGAGGTGGAGGAGATCGGGCGCGGCGAAGAGACCGGGGCGGGTGGCGGCAAAAACTTTGCGCAACTGGCGGTGATCGTGCGGCCCACGCCGCTGGCGGCCGTGCGAGATGTGAGCCGCGCGGGCCAACTGATGCCGCAGAAGAGCACGTTCTTCTACCCGAAACTGGCGACGGGCTTGTTCGTGAACCCGCTGGAATAGGTGGAGTGCGGCGTCGGGATGGCTGGGGCGTGCGTGCGCGTCATCACTCAGTGAGGCCCCTGCGCCAGCAGGGGCTTTTTCGATATGGGGAACCGAGCAACTTGGTGAGGGGACAACGCCCATGCAAAGCCCCGGCTCGCGCCGGGGCCTCGTTGCCGTTGCTCGCGACCGGGCGGGCTTTGGTTACCGGGTGGCGGTGAGGAACGCCAGCAGGTCTTCGGCGGAGCGGTTGCCCTCAAAGCGCGACGGGCGCGAGCCGTCGGGCCGGATCAGGACGAGTGCGGGGATCGAGTAGACCGCCAGTTGCCGGGCGTCTGCCGCGTGGGTGTCGATGTCGATGTACACGGGAATGGTGTTGGCCGTGATCCACTCGGCCACCTTCGGGTGCGCCAGCGCACCGCGTTTGAAGGCTTGGCAGGGCCCGCACCAGTCGGCGGTTGCAAACGCGAGCACCGGCTTGCCGCTGGTGGCGCTCTGGGCCAGCGCTTCGGGCAGTCGCTGCGCGGGGGCAAACGCTCCCGGCACGGGGGCCACACGCCCGCGGAAGAGTTGCAGGGCCGTGAGCGAAGAGGCCGCGAGAACCACAGCGGCGATGATCGGCAGTTTGAGTGTGGCGATGGACATGGCTGCAAGAGTCCTACGCGGCTACCACGCCGCGAGTTCGCCGGTGAGCGGTTCCACCAGGTCTTTGGCGGTGGCCACACCCACCGGCCGGCCGTCGGCGATGACGACCGCCAGCGGCGAATCGGTCTCGCTGAGTTGCAGGAGCGCGGCACGCACCGAAAGGCCCGGGCTGAGAAACACGGGCGGCTGCATGAGATCGGCCAGGGTGCGCCCGGGCTGAAGGGCCAGATCAAGGTGATTGACCACGCCCACCACCTGTCCACGAGCATCGACAACGGGGAAGCGCGTGGAGCCCGCGGCGCAGGCGAGTTCAAGCGCTCGGCGCGGCTCGGTGTCGAGGGGAAGTTTGTGCACGCGCGGCCAGGGGGTCATCTCGTCGCGCACCGTGGCATCGCGCAGGGCCATGGCGCGATCCAGGAGCGTGACCTGCGACTCGGAGAGGGCCCCGTGACGCACACCCTCCTTGAGGAGCGCGGCCATGCGCTCGCGTGCTGTGGGGATGGCCGAGTCGTCTCCACCGCCCAGAAGGTGCGAGGCGAAGCGGGCCGTGGCCTGCACCGCCGGCAGCACGAGCGTGGCCGTGAGCAGCACGCGGAACCAGCGCACCGGACGGGCGATGGCGTAGGTGAGCGTGTCGGCCTCGGCCCGGAAGAGTTCCTTGGGGAGCGTGTCGATGAGCACGAAGAGCACCGGCCCGATCAGCACGGTGGAGAGGATGATGATGAGCCACTCGGTGTAGCCGCGGGCTTCGAGAAGGGCGGTGAGGCCCAAACTGAGAAAGTAACTGAAGAGGTTGTAGCCCACCAGCAGCACGGCCAGCAGGCGTGCGGGGTGCTCCAGTTCGGCGGCGAGGACGCGCGCCGCCTCGTCGGAGCCGGGGTCGAGCGCGGCGGCGCGGGCGCGGAGGTTGAGGCGCACGCGGTTGACGGTGTAGCACCCCATCTCGCCGCCGGCGCACAGGGCCGAGCCGATGAGGCCGGCAAGGCTGAGCGCGCAGTAACCGAGCACCTCGCTCCCGGAGAGCACCAGGTCGGGCTGGGCGGGCACAACGCTCACGCGGGCTCCCGTTCTGGCGGGCCGAAGCCCGCGGCCCCGCCGTGCGCTTCGGAGACGATGGCGACCTCGACGAGTTCGACCACGCGCCCGCGCACCTCTTTCACGGTGAGCACCACGTTCTGCACGGCCACGCTGTCGCCCACGACAGGGACGCTGCCGAGCAGCGCATAGACCACACCGGCGACGGTGGAGACGCGCGGGTCGATGGGCAGGCCGAACATCTCGCCCCAGTCTCGCGCCGAGAGGCGGCCGGGCACCAGCCAGCGGCCGGTGTCGATCTGCTCCACGCCGGAGCGCTCGCCGACGCTCTCTTCGGTGCCGCCGAGTTCGGCGATGAGGCGCTTCACCACGTCGCGCAGCGAGACCAGGCCCAGGATGGCCCCGTGCTCGTCCACGCAGAACGCGGCCTTGGCGCCGGAGGTACGCATCTGTTCGAGCAGGCCGTCGAGCGCAGCGTTCTCGGGCACGAAGCGGACAGCGCCTAGAAAGTCGGCGATGGGCGGCGCCTGCGTGCGGCCCGCCCCCCCGCCCAGTGCCCACCGGCCCAGATACCCCTTCACGTCCAGCATGCCCAGCACCTCGCCGTCGAGCCCGGTGGCCGACGCGAGGGCGCGGCAGACGGGCACGCGCGTGGCGTGCGAGGCGGCGGCGAGTTCAGCCACCTCCGCGGGCGTGGCCGTCTCCGGGAGCCACTCGATCTCCACGCGCGGGAGCATGATCTCACGCACGCGCACCGACCCCATGTGGATCACCTCGCGCAGCACCTCGCGCTCGCCTGAATCGATGTGCGTGTCGGTCTCGCCCCCGCCCCCACCACCCAGCAGCGCGGCGAGTTCCTCGGCCGTCAGGTCGGTCTGGCGGGCCGATTCGTGCGGGAGGATGAGGCGCGAGAGCGGGGCGATGATGCCGCGGTCGAGGAAGATGCGCAGCGGGCCCATGGCGCGGATGGTGAGCAGCGTGGGCGGGGCGAGGAAGCGCGCGAACTCAACGCGCCGGCGTGCCGCGAGCATTTTGGAGACCACCTCGGCGCCCACCGTCATCAGCACGAGGTTCACGACGCTGATGGCGATGCCGATCCACGGCGAGGGAGCCTCCAGCAGCAGCAGCGACGTGAGCACGAAGTAGAGCGTCGTGCAGATCATGTTGATGAACAGCAGGCTGACGAGAAACTCGCGCGGGTTGCGGAGCAGGGCGGCCGCGGCACGGGCGGCCCCGGGGGCGAGTTTCTTCAGGCGGGCCTGATCCTGATACGTGAGGCTGAACAGCGCCGTTTCAACAGAAGAGCAGAGCGCCGACGCGGCCAGCAGCAGCGGGAGCGCGAGCAGGATGGCGAGGGTGAGAGCGTCCATGCGGCGGGGGCGGCGGGGGGGGGAGGCGCGGGCGGTGTGCCGCGGGCGCAAAGCGTATCGGTTCAGGCGGGCTGGCCGCCGGAATCGCGCGCCGCGATCTGCTCGATCAGGCGCTCGATGTAGCGCCAGGCGTTGAGTTCGCGCCGGATGGCGGCGAGCGTGGCGGGCGCGCCGGGGGCCGAGACGGTCCGAAAGAGTTCACCCACACGGCGGATGTGCCCGCCGCGGCTCTCTTCGGCGCGGGCGAGGTGGGCTTCAACGGCCGAGCGATCGCCCGCGGCAAGGTGCGCGTCGATCGACTCGCGCAGGGCCATCATCTCCATGAGGAAACCCTCGGGCAGGGAGCGGTCCTGCTCCTTGGCCGGGCCGCCCAGACGGCACAGGAGCGTGTTGGCCCGCTGCTCGGGGTCCGCCAGCACCGCGCGGGCGTGGTTGAGCGCGGCAGAGGCGGCATCCGGGTCGGCACCGGCGGGGGCCGCGCCGCGGTCTGGATGGACGTTGCCCGCGCGGGCGAGATAGGCCCGTTGAATGGCCGCGGGATCGAGATCGAAGGTGTGCGGCAGGCCGAGTTGGTCGAAGGGGTCGATCGCGCGGCTCCGGGGCGTCCTCTCACTGCGGCATGGGCGGCGGGAAGAGGGGTGAGAGAGCGGGCACGGTGGAGGCGGCGGCCCAGGCCGGCATGCCCTCGGCCCAGACGAGTGTTTCGCGCGCGAGTTGCCCGGCCCGGGCCTGTGCGCTGAGCGCGGCGAGGTCGAAGGGGCCGGTCTGCTGGCCACCCTTGCCGATGAAGAAGGCGGTGGGTGAGGCACCGGGCATTGGCGGGGGGCCTGAGCGCGGGGCCTGCTGGGCGTTGCTCATGGCCTGGCCCATCTGCTGGCCCAGGGCCATGCCAGCACCCAGGCCCATGCCCGCGGCGGCGCCGCCCCCTCCCGTGTTCTCGGCCGCGGCCTTGAGAGCATCGGCGGCCTGGAATTGGGTGTAGCGGTTCACATCGCCGATCACGCCCATGCTGGTGCGCTTGTCGAGGGCCTTCTCGACCTCTTCGGGAAGGGAGATGTTCTCGACGGTGAAGGTGGGAAGGTCGAGGCCGATCTTGGCGAACTCCGCGGCCATTTTGTCGCGGATGAGGCCGCCGAGGCGGTCGTAGTTGCCGGCGAGGTCGAGCGCGGCGATGCCGGAGGAGCCGAGGATGGTGCCGATCTGGGCCACGATGAGGTTGCGGAGTTGGCCGGTGATCTCCTCGGTGGTGAAGCGGCTGTCGGTGCCGACGACCTGCTTGAGGAAGACGCCGGGGTCCTTGATCTGCACGGTGTAGGCGCCGAAGGCACGCAGGCGCATGGGGCCGAACTCGGGGTCGCGCACCATGATGGGGTTGGCGGTGCCCCACTTGAGGTCGGTGAACTGGCGCGTGGAGCAGAAGTAGACCTCGGCCTTGAACGGGGACTCGAAGCCGTACTTCCACCCCTTGAGCGTGCCGAGGATGGGAAGGTTCTTGGTGGTGAGGGTGTGCGTACCGGGCGTGAAGACGTCGGCGAGTTCGCCCTCGTTGACGAAGCAGGCGGCCTGGCCCTCGCGGACCACGAGTTTGGCGCCGTACTTGATCTCGTTGTTGAAGCGGTCAAAGCGATAGACCATCGTGTTGTTGGTGTCGTCCAGCCACTGGACGATGTCGATGAGTTCTTGCTTGAGGCGTTCCCAGATGGACATGAAGGGCTCCGATGCCTGCGAGGACTGCGGGGTGGCGCGTGCGCTCGGCGCGGTGAGCGCCTCGTGAACGGTCGTGTCATTGTTGGGGGGTCGGGGGGGCGAGTATCGCGGATTCTGTGTCTTGGCGTGGGTGGCGGCGGCGTGTACGGGCGCGGTTTGTACGGCGGGCTTTGCATTCTGCGTGGGATTCCCGGAACGGACCGGAGATTTGTGGGTGGAGGGTCCGCGGTGAGGTACTCTGGCTCAGGCGGTGATCTTGCGTCGCCGCGTCCGGCTTTAAGCGTGCTTGGCCACGCTGAGGCAGAAAAGAGGAGAGACACATGCGAACGAGTGCGATGGTGTTGGCTTGCGCGGCGGTGTCCTTGTCCTGCGGCGCGGCCTCGGCGACCCACATGCGAGGCGGGAACGTGGCCGTCGGCAACCTGCCCCCGCTGGGCCTTGAGTATGAAGGTCAGTTCCACTCATGGGGGGGCGGTCAGGTCACGCTGACCGACCCCGTGCACTCAGGGTTCACCGCTTCCTTCGCCCCGCCTGCGCTGGGCATGTCCCAGGTGCACAATTTCGGTTCCACGGTGGCCGGCATGGTTTCAGCCTTCGGGAGTCCCCCGATGCCCGTCTCCGTGCCCGGGGTGCCCGTTGCGGTGCGTGTGGACCACGTGAGCGACAGCGGCGCGACCATGTTCTTCGACACGGAGATGCTGCAACTGGACATCAACTTTGGTGGCGGGGTGATGGTGCGCGAGAGCCTGACGCTCCAGTCTTTGGGCAAGACGGAGATCACGGACATCGGCGGAGGCATGTTCTTCATCGACAGTTTCTTCGACGTGTTCACGGAGTTGAGCCTTGACGGCGGGCAGACGTGGATCCCCTCCGATGGTTCCGTGGAGATGGTCCTGCACCCGACACCGGGGGCCGCGGGGCTGCTTGCGCTGGGTGGCCTGGCGGCGGCGCGGCGTCGCCGGAACTGAGTGGCGGGCCGGGCCAACATCGTGAAATGCTGACGACCGCAGCCGCGCGGAGAGCTGGCTTTCACCGTGCCTGTACGGCGGTGGCTGCGGCCTGAAACGGCCACGGGCCGGGGCGGTACACTGGCCACATATGCACCGAACACTTGCTGCGGGCCTGATGGGGCTTTTGTTTGCCGGTTCACTCTTTGCGGGCGGCGTGCACGCCGCGGCACCTGCGGTGGCGCCGCCGGTGGGCGAGGTGGCTGCCGCGCCGGTGGGTGCGCCGCTGGGGTATTACCGCCAGCCTGCGATCCACAAAGACACCGTGGTGTTCGTGGCCGAGGGCGATTTGTGGAAGGTGAAGACCACGGGGGGCGGGGGGGTGGCGACGCGGATCACCAGCCACCCGGCTGGCGAGTTGCAGCCGGCGATCTCGCCGGACGGGCAGTGGCTGGCGTTCATCGCGGGGTATGAGGGGCCGCAGGAGGTGTACGTGATGCCGATGAGCGGCGGGTTGCCGCGGCGGCTGACGTGGGACGATGCTGGGTGTGGTGTGCTGGGGTGGACGGCGGACGGGCGTGTGATCGCGCGGACGGACAAGTTGAGCACGCTGCCGAGCCAGCAGACGACGCTGATTGAGCCGAAGACGGGCGAGCGCACGATGCTGCCGCTGGCGCAGTGCGCGGATGCGGTGTTTGAGCCGGAGGGAGGGAAGGCGGAGGAAGCGGCGACGGTGTTCGTGCGCATCCCGTTCAACGGGAGTTGGACGAAGCGTTACCAGGGCGGCACGATCGAGCAGTTGTGGCGGTTCAAGAAGGGGGAGGGTGAGGCGAAGAACCTGACGGGTGACTTTGACGGCACGAGCAAGCGGCCGATGTGGTTCAAGGGGCGCGTGTACTTTCTGAGCGACCGCGACGGGCACATGAACATCTGGTCGATGACGCCGGATGGCAAGGACTTCAAGCAGCAGACGAAGTACGTGGGCTACGACATCATGGGGGCGAGTTTGGACTCTTCGGGGGGCGGGAAGGTCGCGTATCAGTTGCAGGCCGATGTGCACGTGTTCGACATCGCCACGGGCGAGACGCGGCCGCTGGCGATCACGCTCGATTCTGACCTGGACCAGATGCGCGAGCGCTGGGTGGAGAAGCCCGTTGACTGGATCACGGGGGCGAACATCTCGCTGGACGGGGAGAAGGTGGCGATCACGGCGCGGGGGCGGGTGTTCGTGGTGCCGCACCGGCAGGGGCGGATCGTGGATGCGTTCCGCGATGACGGGATTCGCTATCGCGATGCGCGGTTCATCAAGGATTCCGACACGCTCGTGACGCTCTCGGACAAGAGCGGCGAGGTGGAGGTGTGGCAGATGCCCGCCAACGGCGTGGGCGCCAGCGAGCAGGTGACGAAGGGGAGCACGGTGCTGAAGTGGGGGGCGTACCCCTCGCCGGACGGGAAGTGGATTGCCCACCACAACAAGGACCACGAGTTGTGGGTGTACAACACGCAGACGAAGGTTGATACGAAGATTGACTCGAGCACGATCGACGATTTTTCCGACCTGGCCTGGTCCGCGGACAGCGGCTGGCTGGCGTACGTGGCCGGCGCGGCGAACGCGTACACGCAGCTGAAGGTGTGGCACGCGAACGCCGAGGCAGGGGCGGCGGGTGCGGTGCCGGTGGTGGTGTCGAGTGATCGGTACTGGTCGTATGCGCCGGCGTGGAGCGAGGACGGGAAGTGGCTCTTCTTCCTGTCGGACCGGACGTTCCGCACGCTGGTGGGAGGGCCGTGGGGGCCGAACCAGCCCGATCCGTATCTGGATGAGACGACGAAGGTGTACGCCCTTGCGCTGAAGCGCGACCAGCGTTGGCCGTGGCTGCCCAAGGACGAGGTGCAGGCGGCCAAGGAGAAGGCGGAGAAAGAGAAAGAGAAAGAGAAGGAGAAGGACAAGCCCAAGGAGCCGGAGGCGGCCGCGGAGAAGAAGGACGACAAGAAGGATGAGCCCGCGAAGACGGACGACAAGGGCGAGAAGCCCGCGGCCAGCGACGACAAGAAGGATGAAAAGAAAGACGGCAAGAAGGACGCGAAGCCCAAGAAGGTGGAGATTGAACTGGAGGGGTTGGCGGAGCGGTTGTACGAGGTGCCGCTGAAGGCGGGCAACTACGGCAACCTGAGCGCCAACGACAAGGGCTTGTTCCTGACGTCGCGCCCGTCGGGCTTTGACGCGAAGACTGATCTGGTGGTGTACGAGATCAAGAACGAGGGGCCGGAACTCAAGACGGTGATGGCGGACATCAACACGTACCAGATGTCGGCGGACACGAAGAAACTCCTGATCCGCAAGAAGGACACGTTCTACATCGTGGACGCGGCGGCCGCGTCGGCGCCGAGCGGGGCGGACCTGGAGAAGAAGGCGGTGAACCTGGCGGGGTGGTCGCTGAACCTTGTGCCGCGGCAGCAGTGGAAGCAGATGTATATCGAGGCGTGGCGGTTGATGCGGGATTACTTCTACGACAAGGACATGCACGGGGTGGACTGGCGGGCGATGCTCGATAAGTACCTGCCGCTGGTGGACCGGGTGGCGAGCCGCGCTGAACTGTCGGATGTGCTGGCGCAGATGGTGGGTGAACTGTCGGCGCTGCACCACTTTGTGCGCGGCGGAGACCTGCGCACGGGCAGGGATGAGATTTCATTCGGCAACCTCGGTGGCGTGCTGGTGCGCGATGAGGCCAATGGTGGCTGGCGGATCACACGGATCTATCAGTGCGAGCCGGATGACCCGCAGCGCGTGAGCCCGCTTGCGAAGCCGGAGGTTGCGTGCAAGGTTGGGGATGTGATCGAGGCGATTGATGGGGTGGCGACGTTGAGCGTGCCGGACTACCAGCAGTTGCTGCGGGCCAAGGCCGGGCGGCAGGTGCTGCTGAGGATCAAGCCTGCGAAGGCCGATGGCGGCGGTTTCGATGCGGGGCGCGATGCGATTGTGGTGCCGATCTCGGGGGGCGCAGAGAGCGACCTGCGTTACACAGACTGGGAGCACTCGCGCCGGTTGATGGTGGAGAAACTCTCGGGCGGGCGCATCGGCTACCTCCACCTGCGGGCGATGGGCGGGGGCGACTGGGCACACTTTGTGAAGGGTTTCTACCCCGTCTTCAACCGCGAGGGGATCATTCTCGACGTGCGGCACAACCGCGGCGGGAACATTGATTCGTGGGTGCTCAGCAAGTTGCTGCGCAAGCAGTGGGCCGCGTGGACGGGGCGTGTGGCCAACCCGCCGAGTTGGAACATGCAGTACGCGTTCCGCGGGCACATGGTGGGCCTGTGCAACGAGCGCACCAGCAGCGACGGCGAGACGTTCTGCGAGGGGATGCGGCGGCTGAACCTGGGGAAGGTGATCGGCACGCGCACGTGGGGCGGGGGCATCTGGCTCACGTCGAGCAACGTGCTGGTTGATCGCGGCCTCGCCTCGGCGAGTGAGTTTGCCGTCTTCGGGCCCGAGGGCGACTGGATGGTGGAGGGGCGGGGGTTCACGCCGGATATCGTGGTGGATAACGGGCCGCACGAGACGTTCAACGGTGAGGATGCGCAGTTGAAGGCGGCCGTGGACCACCTGATGAGGTTGATGGCGGAGAAGCCGGTGCCGCCGCTGGCACCACCCAGCCGGCCGAAGAAGAACAGCCCGGATCATGCGGGGAAGTAGGGGAAGGCACGGAGGCACGAGGAAGGCAGGAAGAAGGCACAAAGGCACCCGCACGGCGGGAGGCTGCGGCACGGACGGAATACAGCATCGAAGTCGGCCCGCAGCGGCCGACTTCGATGGCACGAGTGGCGGAACCCGCAGCCGCGCTTGCCGAATACTGTGCGGGGGGTGCCGGCTGCACGATGCGCCGGTCGCTGGTTGGTTTGTGCTGTCCCCTCTCCCCTGCCCCCTGTCCGCTGCCTTCCTGTGGCTGTTGCTCACGTGTGCACAACCTGTGGCATTGATCTCGCGGGCGTTGCGCCGGTGCGAGAGCCTGTGTATGCGCTGTTGGTGAAGTTCTGTCCGGAGTGCCGCGGGGCGCACGCGGTGTGGGAGGGGGGCAAGCACCCGACTACGGCCGCGTGGCGATACACGCGGCTGCTGATGCGGACGCTGCGCGAACTGTGGGGGAGGGTGCTTGTGTGCGCGATGGCACTGGGCCTGACGCTGGCGCTGGCGAGCCTGGGCGGGGCACTGCGGCGGGCGGGTGTTGGGCCCAGCGACCTGCTGGCCGGCGAGGCAAGCGTGTCGCCGGTGCAGCGGCTCGCGAGCGCGGTGGAGACGAACGACTGGGTGATTCTGGTGCTTGCCGGCGTGCCGCTTGCCGCGCTGGCCGGGGGTGCGCTGCAGCGGTCATTGTGGCGGCACCTGCACCCGATGGCCGTGTGGGGGTTGTGCGTGCTGCTCGCGGCGGCGGTGGCGGGGGGGGAGGGGCTGGGCCGCATAGTGTTCGGGCCGCCGCCACAGCGGGGGCCGTGGAACCAGCAGGAGTGGATCGACCACCTGAGCCTGCCGCTGCTGTGCGCCGTGCTTGCGCCGCTGGGCTGGCCGCTGGGGTGGATGTTGAGCGCGATGGGGCGCGGGATTGCGCGGCGGCGATGGTCGCGGGCGCTCCGCAATGCGCGCCGCAGGAGACGAGCATGATGGGTACGTCCGGAGAATCTGCCGCGCCGGCCGCGGGGGCTGATGCCCGATCTGCGCAGGCATCGGGGCACCTTGCCCCGCACGACCCGCGGTTCGCATCTGCGCGCGAGGAGCGGCTGGGGGAACTCTGCGGCGACAGGCTGTGCGTGAAGTGCCAGTTCAACCTGACGGGGCAGTTGATCGTGCGCGAGCCGCACTATGGGATGGTGATCGTGCGCTGCCCGGAGTGCTCGACGGTGGCGAGCCTGCAGGAGTATCCGCTTCTGGGCAAGTGGGTGGGCCGGTGGACGGGGCTGCTGGCGGCGGTGTGGTTCATCGCGCTGTGCGCCATGATGGCGGGAAGCGTGGGGATGATGACCGCGATGACGATCACGGTGGCGGACGATCTGGCAGCGCCGTTGGCGGTTCGCATCGGCACGATGCAGAAGGCGGAGTCGGCGGCGCAGATCGCGGCCAACCCGCTGCTGGCGGGGTCGGCGAATTCGTGGGGTGCGCCCGAATGGCTCGCGAATCAGGCGATCGGTGACAACATGCTGGTAGACGGCACCTGGTGGGTGAAGCAGGACGAGGCGAGGGTCATCGCCGATGTAGGGGGCGTGTGGGCGTGCATTGATGTGCGGCGGACGCTGGCGTGGTGGCCGTTCTCGTTTCTGGTGCTGGGCGTGGGCACGGCGTGGTCGGTGGCGCTGTTGCACCAGCCGCGCAGGCGGGTGTGGCTGTTTGCGCTGGTGATCGCGGGGATCGCTCTGACGATCGCCGTGATCGTCGCGTTGCAGAGCAGCACGTTCGGCTGGCGCGGGCTGATCGGGGCGGGCGAGGCGGCGCGGCGGGCGCTGGGCTGGCCCGTGAACATCGTGGGCGTGCTGGCGTTCACGCCGGTGCTGATGGGGAGCCTGGTGGTGGGCAGGTCGATCGTGCGCGGGCTCATTCGCTTGATGCTGCCGCCGCGGCTGCGGGGGCCGCTGGCGACGTTGTGGATTGCGGATGGGCTGGCGGTGCCGCGGGGCAAAGGGCAAATAGCAAAGGGCAAATAGCAAAGGGCAAATAGCAAAGCGCGAAGGGCAGGCGACCAGCGCAAGGCACAGGCGGATGATCGTGGCACCCGCCGCCTCTACACTCGCCCGATGCGCAAGCACGCGAGCAATCCTGCTTCCACGCCTGCCGCGGCCACCGACAGGCGGTTGGCCGTGGCGGCGGGGCTGTCGTCGCGGTCCGGGGCTGCGATGGCTGCGGGGGAGGTGAGCGAGCAGTGCCTGCGTGCGCTGCGGCAGGCGGGCGCGGGCAAGGCCGGGGCTGATCTGGTGATCGCGTTCTACACGCCGCACCACTTGGAGCGTCTGGCGGAACTGCGGCTGACGCTGCACAGGGAACTTTCGCCCCGGTGTGTGATCGGGGTCTCGGCGGAGGGCGTGATTGCGGGCAGCGTGGAGCAGGAGAAGGGGCCGGGACTGGCGCTCTTCGCGGCGAGTTTGCCGGGGGTTGAACTCACGCCGTTCTCGACGACCGACCTGCCGCTGATCTTCGGCGGGGGCGACAGCGACGATGCGCCCACACACGATGACGAGGGAGACCTGGCCCACATGGCCGCCGCGGTGGGGATGCGACCCGGGCACCGGGCCACGTTCATCTTTGCCGATCCGTTCAGTGTGAACGGCGATGCGCTTTTGCCCGCGCTCGCGCGGGCGCGGGCGATGTGCGATGCGGGCGGTGCGGGGGCTGCACAACATGACGGGGGGGGAATCGCGCACGGCAGGCGCGGGATCGTGATGGGGGGGCTGGCCTCGGCCTCGCCGCGGCCGCGCGGGAATGGGTTGATCTGTCAGGACCGGGTTTTGCGCGATGGGCTGGTGGGCGTGAGTCTGGGCGGTGCGGTGCGTGTGGACCCGGTGGTGAGCCAGGGTTGCCGCGGGTTTGGGCCGACGGTGGTGGCGACGAGCACGAAGGGGAACATCATCCGCACGCTGGCGGGGCGGCCCGCCCTGGATGTGCTGCAGGAGGCGATCGAGTCGCTCGGGGAGGATGAGCGGCAGTTGCTCTCGAAGGGTGTGTTTGTTGGGCGGGTGGTGAACGAGTACAAGGAGCGATTCGGGCGCGATGACTTCCTGATCCGCAACGTGGTGGGCGTGAGCAAGGAGGAGAAGGCGATCGCGGTTGCGGAGCGCGTGGGCGTGGGGCAGACGATCCGCTTCCACATGCGCGATGCACGCACCGCGGCGGAGGACCTGGGCATGTTGATGGATGGGCAGCGCCTGCACAGCCCGCCCGCGGGCGCGCTGCTGGTGTCGTGCAACGGGCGAGGCAGCCGGTTGTTCGAGCCGCCCTTGGGGCCGAATCATGATGCGCGGGCGGTGGCGCGGATGCTGCTGGGCGAACCGCACGAGGCGGGGGAGCGAGTATCCAAGGGTGGCAAGGATGTGGACCCGCCGGCGAAGGGCCAGCCGATGCCGCCCTTGGCGGGGTTCTTTGCCGCGGGCGAGATCGGGCCGGTGGGAGACGGCGTGTTTCTGCACGGGCACACGGTGTGCGCGGCGGTGTTGCGAGCGGACAGCCGGTCGGCGTGAGCAGGCTCTGGGCCGCACCGACCAGCGGACGCTGGTCGGTGGCACGCCAGTTAGCGATCCAGCGAGCCGGTGGGCAGGCCTTTGCTCTTCCAGAGACGTTCGATTTCTTCGAGTGGCATGGGCTCGATAGCGAGGCCGTCGGGCCATATGCCGCGCAGGGTGCGGCCGGAGGTGTCGAGGAGCGTTTCGACGGGGTCGCTGCCCTCGGTCTGGCGGCTGATGACTTTCCAGACGCCGCCCGGGGAGACGTCTTTGGAGATCGTGTCACGCCGGAGAACGACCGCGCCGCTGGCGGTGTGGTAGGCGTAGAAGCCGAGTTCGCCCTCGGTTTCGGCGGCGACGGCGAGGCGCGGCAGGAGAAAAACCTCGGCTTGGTTGAGGTAACCCTCCGGGGGCACGGTGGGGCGGATGGTGCGTGAGGGCTGGCCGGGGACGTTGAGGAGGATGGTCATCTGCTTGCCGTCGCGTGTGCCGGTTTCGGTGAAGATGGAGGGGGCCTTGCTGCTGCCGTCGCGGATGGCGGTGGAGATGCTCCACAATTCGCGGGCGCGGTCGGCGGAGACGAAGTAGATGCCGCGGATGTCGTAGACCTGGAGCGTGGCCTGCTCACCGGGTGTGGCGGAGGGTCCGGCGGAGCGTTGGAGTTGGCGGGCGCCGATCTCAACGAGGTAGCCCTCGGGGTTGGCGGGGCCGGGGGTGGGCGAAGCGGCCTTGGGGTCGATCTGGGCGAGCGTGCCCTTGAAGAAGCGGATGGAACGGAAGCCGGCCTCCTGGGCATCGGCGGGCGCGCCCGTGGCTGCCGGGCGGAAGATGCGGAACCAGTGGGTGGTGTCGGCGGGCGAGGCGGTGTCGGGCGCAACCGCGGCATCGAACGAGGCGGGCGTGAGGCCGGAAAGGAAGGCCGCGCCGGTGAGGACGGCGGTGCGGCGTGAGTCGGCGAGGCGGGCGGGGTCGCTGAAGTGCGCTGTCGCGATGGTGAGTTCGTAGATGCGCTGAGCCCCGGCGGTGAACGCGGCATCGGCGCAGAGGAGTTCGAAGATGCAGAAGGAGTCGGCGGTGGGCTGGAAGACGGTGTAGCCGCGGCGGACGGTGGCGCCCGCGCCGCTGGCACCGCCGGGCAGCGTGATGTACGCGCGCTCGGCGGGGAGCGGCGCGGCACCGGCGGAGGAGCCGGGCACCGCGAAGTTGGGTGTGCGCCCGGTGATCTGGCCCTTGACGGCGATGGTTTCGCCAGTGCGCTGGTCTTTGATGCTGCTGGCGCTCATCACGTCGAGCAGGGTGCGGTCGAGCCATTTGGTGGGCGAGGGCGCGGCGGGGGAGACGCGGGACGTGGAGACGACGATGCGCCAGGTGCTGTCGGGGCCGATGAGTTGGATGGTGGTGGCGGGCCCGGCCTGGGAGGTTTGGATGGTGGCATCGAGCGGAGCCTTGAAGGTGAGGCCCACGGATTCGAGGTGGAGGGGTTCGTCGGCAAAGTCTGCCGAGAGAACCTGCGTGTGGACCGCTTCGGCGGGGCGTGCCGGGGGCGGTGCGGATTTGGTTTGGGCAGGGCACAGGGGCACCAGCGCGGCGAGGGCCAAGGACGCAAGGGAGAGCGCAGGGAGCGGCTTCATAGATGATGCTATCGGCGTGGAGGAGCCATGAGCCGTGAGCGGTTGGCCGCGGGCGGGAGGGGAACGGTGGGGGCTTGGTCAAGAAATCTTTGATGGAGGCCCGAACAGGGGGTTGACCGCGGGCGGTGTGGTTCTATCCTTCCCGACTCGCTGGACCCCGCGCGGGGTGAGCGAAGCGTTCTTCGGAACGCACTTGGCAGCGTGAGAAACGCGGCCGGGTGGATCGAAACCCGTGATGGATGCGGGTGCCAAGCAGGGCCGATCTCGGCTCGGTTTGAACGGCAAGCCTGCCCACAACTGCGAGCCCTGTGCTCGGCTGGTGGGAAGAACAGGCCGCCGCGGTGGGTGTGTCGTCTCGTAGGTTGGGCGTAGGTTGGCGGTTTGGTGTGTGTGGGCCTCGTTTTCACGGAAAGCACGCATGACGGGCGGCAAGATTCGAATCCGGATGGAAGCGTACGACCACATGGCCCTTGATGCCTCCGCGAAGGAGATCGTTGAGCAGGCCAAGCGCACCAACAGCAAGGTGGCCGGGCCGATCCCGCTGCCGACGCGTGTGGAGCGCTACACGGTTCTGCGTTCGCCGTTCATCGACAAGAAATCTCGTGAGCAGTTCGAGATCCGGACGTACAAGCGGATCATCGACATCATCGAGCCCAACGCGCGCACGGTCGAGGCGCTCAATCGTTTGGTGGTGCCCGCGGGCGTGTTCATCAAGATCAAGGCATGATTTTTCTGGAGCCGGGCGCATGAGTGCGTCGCGGCTCCTTGTGTTTGTTGCGGGCAGGGTCGGCAGATTCGGACAGGTGTACCTATGGCCTTCACGATGATCGGAACAAAAGTCGGCATGACGCGGGTTTACACGCCCGAGGGCGTGAGCGTGCCCGTGACCGTGATCGCCATCACCGACAACACCGTGACGCAGGTGCGGACGGTGGAGAGGGACGGCTACTCGGCGGTGCAGTTGGGGGCGGGCAAGATCAAGGCCCGCAACTCGACGATCCCGGTGATCGGCCACGACGCGAAGGCCGGTGTGGAGGCGCAGCGCTACCACCGCGAGTTCCGCTGCGAGCCTAAAGAGGCGGGCAAGTTCACGCTGGGCCAGACCTTGACCGTGAAAGAGTTCGAGGCCGTGCCGTATGTGGATGTGATCGGCACGAGCAAGGGCAAGGGCTTTCAGGGCACGATGAAGCGCCACCACTTCAAGGGCATGTTCGCCAGCCACGGCACGGAGCGGAAGCACCGCTCGCCCGGCTCGATCGGCTCGCTCTGCTCCAACCGTGGTTACGGCGGTGGCTTGGCCAAGGGCAAGCGCATGGCCGGGCACATGGGCCACACCCGCGTGACGTGCCGCTCGCTGGATGTGATCCGCGTGGACGCTGACAACGGGCTGCTGCTGGTGAAGGGCGCGATCGCGGGCCCCAACCGCGGCATGGTGATGATCCGCACGGCGGTGCGGCTGTACAAGAGCAAGGCCAAGAAGGCGGCTGCGAAAAAGGGTTGATCGATGGACGTTCCCGTTCTGAATAAAAAAGGCGCCGAGGTGGGCAAACTCACCATCGACGAGAAGAGCCTCGGCGGCGAGGTTCAGCCCGCGCTGATCAAGCAGGCGTACGTGATGTATCACGCGAACCTGCGTCAGGGCTCCAGCCGCACGAAGAACCGTCGCGAGGTTTCGGGCTCGACCCGCAAGATCTACAAGCAGAAGGGCACCGGCAACGCCCGTCACGGCGACCGCAAGGTGAACCTGATGAAGGGCGGCGGGCACGCCCACAGCAAGAAGAAGACGCGCGAGGACTACCGCCTGGAGATGCCCAAGAAGATGCGGCGCAAGGCGAACCGCAACGCGCTCCTGGCCAAACTGGTGGACAACGAGGTGCGGATCATCGACGATCTGAAACTCACGGCCCCCAAGACGAAAGAGTTCGTGTCGTTCCTTGAGGCGATCAAGGTGGACAAGCGGGCGCTGGTGGCGGTGGCGGCGGACGCGACGACGACGCGGCAGGCCGGCAAGAACCTGGACGAGGTGACCCTGTGCCGCGCCGATCAGTTGACGGCGTTTGAGATGCTCAACCACCGGTACCTGGTGATTTCGAAGGCCGATCTGCAGGCGTGGCTGACGGGCCCGTCGAGCCAGACCGGCAAGGACGCCAAGGTGAGCCCGATGGGGGCGAGGCCCGCGACGAAGGCCAGCGCGAAGAAGGAGGCTGCCTGATGCACGCGATTGATGTGATCAAGCGGCCGCTGCTCACCGAGAAGAGCACGTTCATCATGAACGAGCGCGGGCAGTACACGTTCGAGGTTGATCCTCGGGCGAGCAAGGTGGAGATCAAGGCGGCGGTCGAGACGCTGTACAAGGTGAAGGTGGAGCGTGTGAACACGTCCATCAAGCGCGACAAGACGCGGCGTCTGAAGTACGGGACGATCTTCGGGAAGTTCAGCAAGAAGGCGATCGTGCGGCTGCAAGAGGGGCAGACGATCGAGTTGTTCTAGAGAGAAGAAGAAGGCACAGAGGCACGAAGGGAAGGCGGACGGGACGTCCGCCCCACCAAGCAAAGCAGTCAGGGCACACTATGCCGATCCGCATCTACGACAAGACCAGCGCCGGGCGCCGCTTCAGTTCGGTGAACCTCAACAGCGAGGTTACGAAGTTTGCGCCCCAGAAGAGCCTGCTCCGCCCCCTCTCCAAGAGCGGCGGCCGCAACCACTCCGGCAAGATCACGATGCGCGGCCGCGGCGGCGGCGCCAAGCGGAACTACCGCCTGATCGACTTCCGCCGGTTTGACCGCGACGGCATCGAGGGCACGGTGGTGGGTGTTGAGTACGACCCCAACCGCTCGGCCCACATCGCGCTGATCGAATACGCGGATGGCGCGAAGCGCTACATCATCGCCCCCATCGGCATCAAGCCGGGCGACACCATCGCGTCGTCTGCGGATGCGGCCGTTGACCCCAAGGTGGGTAACAACATGCCGCTGAAGTTCATTCCCACGGGCCTGTCGGTGCACTGCATCGAATTGGTGCCGGGGCGCGGCGGGCAGATGTGCCGCTCCGCGGGCATGTACGCCAAACTGCTGAACAAGGAAGGCAAGTACGCCACGCTGATGCTGCCCTCGGGCGAGCAGCGGATGGTGCACATGGAGTGCCGCGCCACGATCGGCGAGGTCGGCAACCCGGACAACGCGCAGGTGCGCTACGGCAAGGCCGGCCGCATGCGGCACCTTGGTCGCCGGCCGATCACGCGTGGCGTGGCGAAGAGCCACAACGCTCACCCGCTGGGTGGTGGTTCGGGCCGCAGCAAGGGCAACCGCCCGCCGTGCGGCCCCACGGGCGTGCTGGCCAAGGGCGGCCGGACGCGTAACAAGAAGAAGCACAGCACGAAGTTGATCATCCGCCGCCGCGTGAGCACGCGGTACGGTCAGGTGAGCAAGTAAAGCCAGAGGGCACGACGAAGGCACGAAGGCACGAAGAAGGCACGAGAGCACTATGAGCCGTAGTCTGAAGAAAGGTCCGTTCGTCGATGAGCGTCTGTTCCGCCGGGTGGAGCGGCTCAACCAGATGAGCAAGAAGGAGCCGCTCAAGACGTGGCGGCGGGCCTGCACGATCGTGCCCGAGTTCATCGGGCACACGTTCAAGGTGCACAACGGGCGTGCGTTTCTGGATGTGTTCGTGACCGAGGACATGGTGGGGCACAAACTGGGTGAGTTCAGCCCGACCCGCACGTTCAAGGGCCACACGAACAAGAAGGAAGGCATCGTGGAGGGCGGCAAGACGGCCACGCCCGCGCCGGCCGGCAAGAAGTGATCGCCCGGGTTTGATGACCGAAGCAGACTGATTGACCGAGACTTTTTCTGTATCCAAGGACGCAACCGTGAGAATCCACTCCACAACCCTGACCAAGATCGCCAAGGAGAAGGGCGCGAGCGTTGAGACGCTGGCGCAGGCGGTTGAGCGCACGGGCATGAAGGGCAGCCGCGCGGTGTCGGCGGTGAAGAACTGGATGAAGGGGACCGACCACCCGCGCTGCAAGGCGGGCGACATCGCCAAACTGGCGCAGGCCTTGGGCGTGGAGACGCCCAAGATCGCCAAGTTCGAGTGCATCCTGAAGTATCACAAGGGCAGCCCGCGCAAGGCCAAACTCCTCACCGACCTGGTGAAGGGCAAGAACGTGGACACGGCGATCAACCTGCTGACGTTCACGACCAAGCGGGCCGCGGTGGACGTGAAGAAGGCGCTCAACTCGGCGATCGCGGACGCGGAGCAGGTGAACGCGGATGTGACGGCGCTGGTGGTGGCGGAGAGCCGCGTGGATGAGGGGCCGACGCTGAAGCGGTTCCACCAGAAGGACCGCGGTCGGGCCCACAGCATTTTCAAGCGGATGACGCACATCACGATCGCGCTGGCGGAGAAGGCGTAAAGAGCGGGCATGGCGGACGGGACGTCCGCCCCACCGAAGGCACGAAGAAGGCACGAAGCAAATGGGACAGAAGACACATCCATACGGCCTCCGCGTCGGCATCACCGAGCCTCACCGCTCGCGCTGGTACGCCCCCAAGGCGCTCTTCGGCGAGTTGCTGGTGGAGGACTTCAAGATCCGCAAGTTCATCGACGAGCGGCTCAACCGCAAGCCCCCCTACGCGGCGGTGAGCGACGTGCATATCGAGCGCACGCGCGAGGAACTCAAGGTCATCATCAAGACGGCCCGCCCGGGCCTGGTGATCGGCCCCAAGGGCGCCGAGGTGGACCGCATCACGGAAGAACTGCAGTACATGACGGGCCGCAAGGTGAGCATCGCGATCATCGAACTGAAGAACCCGGATGTTGAGGCCCAGTTGGTGGCCGAGGGCGTGGCCGAGAGCCTGCGCAAGCGCATGATGTTCCGGCGGGCCATGAAGATGAAGGCGGATGCGGTGATGGCCGCGGGGGCCAAGGGCGTGTGGATTGTGATGGCCGGCCGCCTGGGCGGGGCCGAGATGAGCCGGACGGCGGACGTGCGGCAGGGCTCGCTGCCCCTGAGCACGCTTCAGGCGAACATTGACTACGGCTTTGCCGAGGCGTTCATGAGTTACGGGGCGATCGGCGTGAAGGTGTGGATCTTCAAGGGCTTGTATGAGGCGGAAGCCGCGCCGCAGCAGCCGGAAGCGGCGGGCACGCGGGTGAAGTCTCGTGGCCGCAGGTAAGCAACAGGATTCGGAGCAAGACGCATGGCCTTGATGCCCAAACGAGTGAAGTTCCGCAAAGAGATGCGCAGGGTGCGCCCGCGCAAGGCGACCAAGGGCAACTACGTCGCGTTCGGCGACTTCGGCCTGCAGGCTTTGGTGGGTGTGTGGCTGCCGGGCAAGGTGATCGAGGCCGGGCGTGTCGCGGCTCAGCACTACCTGAAGCGCGAGGGCAAGTTGTTCATCCGGGTTTTCCCGGACAAGCCGATCTCCAAGAAGCCGCTGGAGACGCGAATGGGCACGGGCAAGGCCGAGGTGGAGTATTGGGCGGCCCGCGTGAAGCCGGGCACCGTGCTCTACGAGATCGCGGGCGTGACGGAAGCGACGGCGCGTCAGGTGTTCACGCGGGTGGCGATGAAGATGCCGGTGCGCTGCCGGATGGTTTCGCGGCGTGTGGCTGTTTGATTGACGGATGATGACGACTGTGTAGAGCCTGATGGGTTCGCTGACTTCGAGACAAGGACACGACCATGACCGGGGCCGAAGCCCGTAAGTTGACCGACGAAGAACTCACCACCGAGGTGGAGAGCCTCAAGGGCAGGCTGTACACGCTGCGCACCCAGATGACCACCGAGAAGGTGGAGGATGTGTCGCAGTTCCGCAAGATCCGTCAGAGCATCGCGCGGCTGATGGGCGAGCGGTCGGCCCGCCGGCACGGCAAGGCCGGGGCGAGCGGTGAGGGGCGCGTGCCCGCCGCGGCGGGCAAGGTTGCGCCCGCGGCCAAGGCCAAGAGCGTGAAGAAGGTGGCGGGGCCCAAGAAGGCGGCTAAGGCCGCGGCTCCGAAGGCGGCAAAGACGGTGAAGGCCGGCAAGCCCGCGAAGGCTGGCAAGGGTGCGAAGGCCGCGAAGAAGTAAGAAATCCGCGGGGAGCGGGCGAAGATCGCCGCGGCCCCCAGAAGTGAACCGAGAACGAACCTATGACCGCAACGACGACCAAGCCGCAGACCAAGCCGCAGAAGAGCAAGCAGACCAACCGCACGGGCGTGGTCCGTTCGGACAAGCGGGCCAAGACGCGCACCGTGGAGGTGCCGAACATGACCGTGCACGCCAAGTACGGCAAGATCATCCGCAAGCTCACCACGCTGCAGGTGCACGACGAGAAGAACACGTCGGCGCTGGGCGACCTGGTGGAGGTGGCGCCGTGCCGGCCGATGAGCAAGAGCAAGTCGTGGACGCTGGTTCGGGTGGTGGAGAAGGGCGTGGGCCTGGGCTTTGAGGGCGTGAGCGCTCCGGGGCAGGACAAGAAGGCCTGAGGCGATCACGGGCGGTTGAGTTGAACGGGCGGGCACGAGCAGAAAGTTTTTTCCAATGCTGCAACAAGAAACACGATGCGAAGTGGCGGACAACAGCGGGGCGAAGATCGCCTACGTGATCCGCGTGTACGGCGGCTCGACCGCGTCGGGCAAGTTCACGCGCCGCATCGCCAACATCGGCGACAAGGTGTTCGTGTCCATCAAGCGGGCGTTGCCGGGGGCCGAGGTGAAGGCGGGTGACAAGCACAAGGCGGTGGTGGTGCGGACGACCAAGGCGACGCGCCGTTCGGACGGGTCGTACGTGAAGTTCGACGCCAACGCGGTGGTGCTGATCCAGGACGACGGCAACCCCAAGGGCACGCGCATCTTCGGGCCGGTGGCTCGCGAGTTGCGCGACAAGAACTTCATGAAGATCGTCAGCCTCGCTCCGGAGGTGGTGTGATATGGCCATGCACGTGAAAAAGGGCGACCAGGTCATGGTGACCAGCGGCTCGCACAAGGGCAAGACCGGACGGATCAAGGAAGTGCTGACCAAGCACGACCGGGTGATCATCGAGGGGCTGAACCTGCGCACCAAGCATGTGCGGCCCTCGCGCACCAGCCCGCAGGGCGGCATCATGACGCGCGAGGCGGGGATTCACATCTCCAACGTGAGCCCGGTGGTGGACGGCAAGCCCACGCGCGTGCGGTTTGTGGTGAAGAAGGACGGCAGCAAGGTGCGGGTGGCCGCGCGGGGCGGGGCGGAGTTGAGCGTGGTGCGTGGTCCGAAGAAAGACTGAGTGAAGCAGGTTGCCCCATTCGCACGGCGAGGGGCGTTTGAAGCGAGCAGAACATGGCCAGCGACAAGGACAACAAGAACAAGCCCCCCCAGCAGGGCAAGCCCAAAGACGCGGCCGCCAAGAGCGGCGGCGGTGGCGGTGGGGGCGGCAAGCCCAAGGGCGATGCCAAGGGCAAGAAGCACGACACCGGGCCGGAAGAGCCGGCGGGCCCGCGCGTGGAGCCGCGCTTGCAGACGCGCTACAAGCAGCACGTGGCGCCGGCGATGGGCGAGAAGTTCGGGCTGAAGAACCCGAACCAGCGGCCGCGGGTGTCGCACGTCACGATCAACGTGAACATGGGCCGGCACCTGGACGGGGCGAAGATTCCGGCGAACGTGAAGACGACGGTGCTGGACACGATCCAGAAGGTGACGGGCCAGAAGCCGGTGGTGCTCAAGGCCAAGAAGAGCGTGTCGAACTTCAAGGTGCGCGAGGGCGTGGAGACGGCGGCGATGGTGACGCTGCGTCGCGACCGGATGTGGCACTTCCTGGACAGGTTCATCAACCTTGCGTGCCCGCGTATCAAGGACTTCCGCGGCTTGAAGGAGACGGCCTTCGACGGGCAGGGCAACTACTCCTGCGGCATCAACGAGCAGGGCGTGTTCCCCGAGATCAACATGGCCGAGGCGGTCTTCACGCACGGCATGAACATCAACATCAGTTTCACGGGCGGCTCCAACCCGGAGATGAGCCGCTTCATTCTGGCGGAACTGGGGATGCCCTTCCGCAAGCCCGAAGAGAACACGCGCGGCGGCAAGAAGTAAGCGACGACAGAGGACTCCTCCAATGACCACCAAGGCCCAGTTCGCCAAATCCAACCGCCCGCCCAAGTACATGAGCCGCACGGTGCGGCGTTGCCAGTTGACGGGGCGGTCTCACGGCGTGTACCGCAAGTTCCGCATCAGCCGCATCATGCTCCGCAAACTGGCGCTCGAGGGGAAGATCCCCGGGATGCGCAAGAGTTCCTGGTAGACGGCCTTGGCCCCCGGCCGAGCCGCCGCCTTGTTCACGCCTCAGCGTTTCGATTTTCGCAGACGATTTTCCCCAGAGACCAGACGATGTCATTCACGGACCCGATCTCGGACATGCTGACACGCATCCGCAACGCCCTGCGCAACAAGGCCAAGACTGTTGACTGCCTCAACAGCCGGGTCTGCCGCGGCATCGCCGATGTGCTGCGTGATGAGGGCTACATCGCCGGTTACGCGGTGGTGGAGGATGCGCACACGGGCAAGATCCGCGTGCAACTCAAGTACGGCCCGCGCGGCGAGCGCATCCTCAACACGCTGGAGCGGCAGAGCAAGCCCGGCCGGCGCGTGTACCGGGCGGTGGAGGAACTGCCCCGCCCGTTGCAGGGGCTGGGCATCGCCATCGTGAGCACGAGCAAGGGCGTGCTGTCTGATCGCAAGTGCCGCACCGAGAAGGTGGGCGGCGAGTTGTTGTGCCTTGTGGACTAAGAGGCGTCGGGCGTCAGGCGTGAGGCTTCAGGACTCAGGACTCAGGACTTTTTCAGGATCAACCCCATGTCCCGCATCGGTCGCAAGGTCATCTCGGTTCCCGCAGGCGTGAAGGTGTCCATCAAGGACCACGCCATCACCATCGGCGGCAAGGAGGGCACGATCACCGTGCCGTTCAAGCCCGAGGTGCAGGTGAAGTGGAACGAGAGCGAGAACGCCATCAACGTCTCGATCGACGAGACGAAGCACGCGGGCAACCGCTTCGTGAGCGCGCTGTGGGGCACCACGCGGGCGCTGATCCAGACGGCCGTTGAGGGGACCACCAAGGGCTACCTCAAGGAACTCGAAGTGGTTGGTGTGGGTTGGAACGCGGCGCTGGCGGGGACCAAACTCAAACTGGTCGTCGGCTTCGCCAACCCCATCATGCTCGACATTCCCAAGGACGTGAAGGTGGTGGTGGACAAGCAGATCATCCGCGTGAGCGGGCCGAGCAAGCAAGCGGTGGGGCAGTTCGCGGCGGAGTGCCGCGCCTCCCGCAAGCCCGAGCCGTACAACGGCAAGGGTGTGAAGTATGTGACCGAGACGATCAAGCGCAAGAGCGGCAAGGCCTTCGGGGCCGCCGCGTAAGACTGGTAAACCGGGTGGGGCGGACATCCTGTCCGCCGGTGCGAGCGACTCACGAATCGAGACAGACCATGGACAAGGCCAAGAACAAAGCGAAGCGCCGTGCGAAGCGGCACATCGGCATCCGCAAGCGGATCGAGGGCGTGCCCGGCAAGCCCCGCCTGAGCGTGTACCGCTCGCTGAACCACATCTACGCGCAGGTCATCGACGATCTGGCGGGCCAGACGCTCGCGCAGGCCTCCAGCATGGAGAAGGACCTGAACCTGACGGGCAAGAGCGGCAACGCCGCGGCGGCCGCGGCCGTCGGTTCGCTGGTGGCGAAGCGTGCCAAGGACAAGGGCGTGTCGGCGGTGGCGTTCGACCGCGGCGGCTTCCGCTACCACGGGCGTGTGAAGGCCCTGGCGGATGCGGCCCGCAAGGAAGGCCTGAAGTTCTAAGGCGTGAGGCGTGAGGCTTCAGACGCGAGAGAGCGGATTTGAGTTTGAGATTCGAGTTTTCCCCCTTCTTGAGACCTGAACATGCCCGAGTTGCTTGACGAATCATCGAAGATCGAGTCTACCACGATCGGCGTGTATCGCACGGCCGCCGTGATGAAGGGTGGTCGCCGGTTCTCGTTCGGCGCGCTGGTCGTTGTGGGCAACCGCAACGGGCAGGTGGGCTTCGGCTACGCCAAGAGCAACGAAGTGCCCATGGCGGTTGACAAGAGCCAGAAGTACGGCCAGAAGAAACTCGTGGTGGTGCCGCGCACGGGCACGACGATCCATCACCAGGTGGAAGGGAACTTCGGCTCGGCCAAGGTGCGGCTTATTCCCGCCTCGCCCGGTTCGGGCATTGTCGCGGGCACGGTGGTTCGCGCGGTGTTGGAACTCGCCGGCATCTCCGACTGCCTCACGAAGTGCTACGGCTCGACCAACCCGGTGAACGTGCTGAAGGCGACGTTCGACGCCATCAGCCAGTTCCGTTCGCCCGACGCGATCGCGACGCTGCGTGGGCAGAAACTCGAGCAGACCGAGATCGAATCCAAGATCGAGAAGGGCCGGGCCTTCATGCCCGCCGCCAAGAGGGGCGACAAGCCCAAGGGCCCCGTGAACACCGTGGGCGATCAGAACCGCCGCGGCGGTCGTGGTGGTCGTGGCGGCGGTGGGGGCGGGCGCGGCGGGCCGATGAGCCAGCGTGACCGCTCCGCATCCAGCAGCGCCGGCGACGCACCGGCGGCACCGGCTGGGGGGGGCGGCGGCACCCCACCGGCTCCACCCGCGGCTGCCTGATGGGTTCGGGCCTCGAACGCTTTGCTCCGTACGCGACTTTTTTCCAGAGTATCTCCCATGATGATCCACGAAATTACCGCGAAGGCCGGCACCTACAAGACGCGCAAGCGCGTCGGCCGCGGTCGCGGCTCGGGCAGCGGCAAGACCTCCGGGCGCGGCAACAAGGGCGCGGGCTCGCGTTCGGGCACGGCCACGCGGCGCGGCTTTGAGGGCGGGCAGAAGCCCTTCTTCCGCCGCATCCGCAAGTATGGCTTCTCCAACGTCCAGTTCGAGACGACGTTCTGGATCGTGAACCTCGCCGACATCGCGGCCCACCCGGCGTTCGCCAAGGGTGGCAAGGTGGATGCGGCCACGCTGCAGGCCGCGGGCCTGATCCGCGATGATTCGCGCAACCTCAAGATTCTGGGCGAACTGCCCGCCGCGGGCCTGAAGATGAAACTCGACGTGGTGGCCAACCGTCTTTCGGCACCCGCGAAGAAGGCGGTGCTGGCGGCGGGCGGCAGCGTGAGCGAGACGGGCACGCGGCGTGACTTTGTTCGCGGCGTGGACCGCAACAGCGCCGACCCCAAGCCGACGAACCTGACGAAGAAACTCAAGCGTGGCCGCAAGGCGGGCGTGCAGCCGAAGATCGAGGCGGAGGCCTGAGGCGCTGGCGAGGACCGATCAACCACCCGGCGACCCGGCTCCCTGCCGGGTCGCTGTGCTTCCGGGTCGGCGCGGCGTGTTGCATTCGGATCACGGTCGCCTAACATCCGGACTTCCTGTGCGTGCGGGCTTCGTGCGCGTTCGGTCCCGATGGGTTCGCGTGGCTTCAGGTCATTTCTCATATGCTCCAAGCGCTGATCAACACTTTCCGCGTTCCTGAACTGCGTAACAAGATTCTGTTCACGCTGGGCCTGCTGGCGGTGTACCGCATCGGGTTCTGGATCCCGCTGCCGGGCGTGGACCAGACCGAACTGGCCAAGACGTTCGCCCAGGCAAGCCAGGACGACAGCGCGCTGGCGCGGGCCGGTCAGTTCATCGCGATGTTCTCCGGCGGGGCGTTCAGCCACAGCACGATCTTCGGGCTGGGCATCATGCCCTACATCTCGGCGTCGATTATCTTTCAGTTGCTCACGTCGGTGATCCCGAGCATCAAGAAGTTGCAGGAGGAGGGCGCGAGCGGTCGCCAGAAACTGCTGGAGTGGCAGCGTTACGCGACGATCGGCCTGTGCATCGTGCAGGCGATCGGGTGGCTCAAGTTCGTCGTGGGGCGGAACCTGGTGTACGCCGAGTTTGCGAACAACCCGGTGTGGTGGGTGATGGCGGTTGCCGCGCTCACGGCGGGGACCGTGTTCCTGATGTGGCTGGGCGAGCAGATCGACAAGTACGGCATCGGCAACGGCGTGTCGTTGATCCTCACCGCAGGCATCATCTCGCGCATTCCGCACGCCATCGACTGGATCCGCAACAACTTCGATGCCAGCCAGCAGGCTGACCCGGGCAAGATCGGCCTGGTTGGTGTGCTGTTCCTGATTGGATCGTTTGTCTTTGTCGTTGCCGGCGCGATCGTGATTACCGTGGCCCAACGGCGCATTCCGATCCAGCAGGCCAAGCAAACGCGCGGCCGCAAGGTCTATGGCGGTCAGAAGCACTACCTGCCCTTGCGCGTCAATCACGCTGGCGTCATGCCGATCATCTTCGCCAGTTCGCTGCTTATTTTCCCGTCAGCGATCTTCGGCTACCTGAACAACGCTGCAGGAAGTTCCGATGTGCCTGAGTGGTGGCGATCGATCACGATCTTCCTGAACAACAACTTCCAGACCGGCGAGTATCCATACGTCGTGCTCGAAATCCTGATGATCTACTTCTTCAGTTATTTCTGGACCACCGTGGTGTTCAGCCCGGAGGAAATGGCCAAGCAGCTTCGCGACAATGGCAGTTTCATTCCCGGCCTTCGTCCCGGTCCGCGCACTGCGGAATACCTTGAAACCGTGGTGGAACGCGTGACCTACGCGGGCGCCGGATTCCTGGCGGTCATTGCGGTCATTCCGTCGATCGTGTCCAAGCAAATGGGCATTCCGTACTTCGTTGCAGCATTCCTGGGCGGCACGGGTTTGCTCATCGTGGTGAGCGTCGCGCTGGACCTCATGCAGCGCATTGAAGCCAACCTCCTCATGCGAAACTACGCGGGATTCCTCAGCACCGGTGAAGCGGGTCGAGCCGCTCCGAAACTCAGAAGCAGGAGAGCCTGATCGCACATGGCCAAAGAGGAAAAAATCAGCCTGGACGCCGAAGTCACCGAGGCTCTGCCCGATGCCCGATTCAAGGTTCGCCTCGCCAATGGCCAGGAAATCATGGCCTACGTGAGCGGCAAGATGCGAAAGTTCTTCATCCGCATCCTGCCTGGAGACAAGGTTACGGTTGAACTCAGTCCGTATGACATGACCAAGGGAAGAATTACGTTTCGGCACTGATCTCAAATTTCAAATCTGCAATCTCAGATTTCAAATTTCAGTTTTTCAAATTTCAGTTTTCAGTCCGCGATTTCAGATTCAAGAGAAAAAGCACATGAAAGTCCGCAGCAGCATCAAA
>JBJXEW010000023.1:0-25526 GCA_046156035.1 Phycisphaerales bacterium
CGCATCAGCGTCAGGTACGGCAGCACAAAGGCCCATTCGTCATCCTTAACATCCGTCGGGTACGGCTTCCTTGCCATACCCCTTCATCGGAACCCCAGCCACAAAGTCCATAACACCCTCTAGGACGACCGTTGCACGGGCGTCGCACTGGATAATGCTGTTGCCGACATGTCGGGGCGAGTTCGATGAGGCTCGCCTACGCCCCCACCACCCTCGCCTTGGTCTTCCCCACGCCCCTCATCACGCCGCGCGTGTCCACCACCAGTTTTGCGTGCTCACCCACAAACGCCCAGTCGTACCACGCGTGGTGCGTGGCGATCACGACCGCGTCAAACGCCGCGAGCGTGGCCGCGCTCCAGAGCACGCTCTCCATGCGCAGGTCGCCGTACCGCCGCATGGCGTGCGTGCGCGGCACGTGGGGGTCGTGGTATTCCACGTGGCAGCCTGCCGCGCGGAACAACTCGACAAGTTCGAAACTCGGGCTCTCGCGCACATCGTCAATATCCGGCTTGTACGCAAGGCCGAGGATGAGGATGCGCTTGCCGCGAAGGACGCCTGCGCCGGAGTTCAACACGGAGGGCCACGGAGGGTCACGGAGAGAAGAAGGCGGGGCGGGCACCATCGCC
Organism: Phycisphaerales bacterium; assembly: GCA_046156035.1. Classification (GTDB taxonomy): domain Bacteria; phylum Planctomycetota; class Phycisphaerae; order Phycisphaerales; family UBA1924; genus JAEUIX01. The sequence goes on from JBJXEW010000023.1 coordinate 627, forward strand.
TCCGCTCCGGCGGCTCTCTCCGTGCTGCTCCGTGTTGCTCCGTGTTGAAACTCGTGCACAGCCGCGGCCGTCCGCGCAACCACATATTCCGGCATCGCGTGGTTCACGCGGCCCGCCAGTTCAATGAACCGGGCTTCCACATCGGCCCGCCCCGTGCGCTCGCCCACCTGCTTGGCCCGCCACGCCAGATAGAACGGGTCGATCGGGATGCAGTGCCCCCCCAGCCCCGGCCCGGGGTAGAAGGGCGCGAAGCCGAAAGGCTTGGTCTTGGCCGCCTCGATCACCTCCCACACATCAATCCCCATTGCCTCGAAGATCACCTTCAGTTCGTTCACCATGGCGATGTTCACGGCGCGATAGATGTTCTCGACCAACTTGGCGCTCTCGGCCACCTCGCTGCTGCTCACCTCGATCACGCACTGCACCGCCACGCGATAGAGCGCGGCGGCCACGCGCGTGCTGGCCGCGTCGATGCCGCCCACCAGTTTGGGGATGGTGGACACGGTGTGGTCTTTGCGGCCCGGATCCTCGCGCTCGGGCGAGAATGCGAGGTAGAAGCCCGCCTCGCTGCCGCAGGCCAGCCGCGTGCCATCCGCTCGCGCCCGCTCCAGCCGCGGCAGCACCACCTCGCGCGTGGTGCCGGGGTACGTCGTGGATTCCAGCACGACCAATTGCCCCGGCCGCAGGTGCCGCGCGATCGCATCGGCCGTTTTCTCGACGTAACTCAGGTCCGGCTCGTTCTTCGCGTCCAGCGGCGTAGGGACACAAATGAGGATGGCATCGGCATCTGCAAGCCGCGTTTCGTCGCCGGTTGCCTCAAACCGGCCGCTCGCACGCATCTGGCGCACAAAGCCCTCGCCGAGGTGGTGCAGGTACGTCCGGCCCGCGTTCAGGGCCTGCACCTTGGCCGGGTCCACATCGAAGCCGAGCACGCGCAGGCCGCCATCCACAAACGCCCTTGCCAGCGGCAGGCCCACATACCCCATGCCCACCACGCACACCACGGCGGAACGGTCGGTGATGCGGTCCGGAAGGGCCATGACGTGCATGGTACGACCGTGCCCTCGGGCGGCACAGGATTCGCGGGTTGTTCGTAGGGTCGGATGCTGAGAAGGGCAGAATATCACCCGGCGCTCATCGTCTACTGGCGTTGAAGGGGAGCGCGGGTAGACTGACTGCTGCCCGCGCGCACCAACGTGCGTGCGAGACAAGGAGGCGTTGAATGCGTGCCCACACCAACCGTTCCGTGTGTTCGCATCGGAGCCCGCACCGCCTCAACGGTGTCACGGCCCCGGCAACAGTTCTGGCGTTCTGCGCGGGTCTGGCCGCGGCCGTGCCGGCGTGGTTCGACAACGGCGCCGATCAGCACGGCTTCTTTCCGGGCGTGCCCGACTTGTACCAGCACCAGAAGTACGAGGCGGCGCTCACCAGCGCGTGGGAGAGCCGCTACCCCTCGACCACGTTCACGCAACTGGCCGAGGTTGCGGGCGTCTGCCGGCAGACATCGCTGGTCGGCGCACTGGCTCGCCTCGAAGCACGCGGCTTCAAGGGCGTGACCGAGGCCAAGATCAACGACGGGGGCGGCGATTGGCGGGATGCCGCCAATACCGCGATCGAGACGATCGCGGGAACGGCGTCGGTACAGGGCTATCTCGATGCGCGCCGTGCCACCGACGATGGCAAACTGTGGAAAGCCGCGCTCAAACTCAACCAGTTCCGCGCCGACAGCGCCAGCGGTGAGATCTCCATCGACGGCAAGGTGTACAAGGAGGGGCCCAAGGGCTCGGAGACGCCGGTGAACGCCTTCACCATCTACAAGCGCCTGCTGGTGAATGAGCAGGGGCCGATGGTGGTCTTCAAGCGTGACCCCGCCAAGACCTATTCCGACACCGTGTGGTGGGGCAACTTCCACTCCATGGGCGGCACCGGCGTGAGCGAGAAGAACGGCAAGTTCCGCATGTTCCTCACCGACCCCGATTCCAACAAGGGGAACCGCTCCGCGAAGGCCACGTACAAGATCGGCAGCAGCGTGCCGGGCACCCCCGCCGATGCGGGGCACGCCGGGTGGGTCTTCCACCTCACCGATCGAGCAAAGAACGACTTCCTCGAGAAGCACACGATCGTCGACGGCAAGACAGGTGCTGCGGCCGACATCACCAAGAAACTCACCGTCGTGCTTGCGCTGGCCGGCGACGGCAGCGCCACCGTCAGGTTCTTCAACGGCGCCGATGCCACCGACACCGGCCGCATCACGGTGAGGAAGAAGGGCGACGACGACAACATCAACGCCCGCAAGTACGGCGGCGGTGATGCCGACCCGCCCCTCGTCAAGACGGGCAACGGAGCGGGCGACCCGGCCGCGGGTGTGCTCGCCGACCGCGTCGCGCGGCTGGACTTCGACACCAGCACGCTTAAGAAAGCCATCACTGTGGCCGCGAGCGATGACAACGAGGGGGACGTGACCGACAAGGGGCGCTTCACCAACGTGCTGATCGACTTTATCGAGACCATCTCGAAGAGCCCGGTGCTCGACCAGGTGGCCGCGCCACGCCCGGCCCCCCTGCGCGCCGCCCCGGGCGCGACAGGGGTCCACACGCCCCTCACGTTCGTCTCGCCTCTCACCACGGCCGTCGACGCGATTCAGGTCGTGCCCGTGACCTCGTCGGCTGTTTTCGATGCGACCCTCGACGGTGCCACGCTCACCGATTCTCTGGGCGGCATGTGGCTCACGTCGTTCATTCCCGGTGCCGGCGAGACCGACCCGTGGGGCAACCCGCTGCCAGCGGCTGGCGGCGCCTGGCACTTCGAACGCGTTTCCGGCTCGGGGCTGCCCGCCTTTGATGCGGCCGCCGCGGGCGACCCCGCCACGCTGGACACCCTGGTGGCGACGACGGGCTCGCTCCTGCACTACCAGGTGTTTGTCCACGCCGAGTCCACCATCGAAGGCGGCAACCCCTTCGGCGGTTACTGGCTCATGTATCCGTACGGAGCAACCGAGGTCGAACTCCAGCAGCAAACCGAGCACCTCATTGACACCGAGTCGGTGCCCAGCCTGCCCGACCACTGCCTGCTCGACTACAACATCGATGGTGTCGTGAACCCGGACGATTTGGGCGACTTCATCACCGACTACTTCACGTTCCCGCACCTTGCAGGCCCGGGCGGCTACGCCATCGCGTGCCCCGAGAACGCCCCGCCCTTTGACATGGGTTACCAGGCGGGCTTCACGTTCGACGGTTCGGGCACGTGCATCGAGCCCAACCCCGACAACCTCGGCGACTTCATCACCGCGTATTTCTTGGTGCAGGTCATCGGCTGCGACGCGCTGTGACGAGGCCGCGCGACGTGGCAGCGCCCCGCTCACTCCACCATCCGCCACAAAAAGCCACGGCTTGCGCCGTGGCCTCATTGAACATCTGGCTCGGCTCACCGCTCGCGGCCAACCGCCAACGGCTCGGTGCTACTTCCCGCCCATCGCGGTCTCAACCGCCTTCATCAGGTCGTCTTTGCTTGTGGCGCCCTGGAAGAACGCCGCGATCTTGCCCTCGCCATCGATGACCGCGAAACTCGGGTAGCCCTGCACCTGGTAGTCCTTGGCCGTCTGGTCGCCCTCCACGAGCAGCGGCAGGGTTGCGCCCCAATCGGCCATCAGTTTCGTGGCCCGCTTGCCGGGGTCGCGGCAGGCGACGCTGTACACCGCCGCGTTCTTGCCCGCCAGAGCCTTGTTCACCTCGTCGAGCATCAGGTTCGCGGCCTTGCTCTGGCCGAAGAGCGGCCCCCAGAAGCCCAGCACCACCACCTTGCCGGCGTGGCTCGCGAGCGTCTGCTCCTTGTCGTCGGCGGTCCGCAGCATCCACGCGGGGGCCACGGTGCCGGGCGCGAAGCCCCCCTTCATGCCCGCGCCCGGCATTGGCTTGGGCTGCGCCGGGGCTTGGGCCTGAGGCGGGGCATCGCCCGCGTCCGGGAGTTTCACGGGCCCGGGAATCTGCGGCTGGGCAGGCTGCGCGGCCTTGGTCGCGGGCTCTTCCATCCGGCGCGAGAACCCCTGCGGAACATCGACCTGGATGTCAGCGGCTTTCAGGTCGGGCTCCACCTTCAAGTCGCGGATATCGAGCGTGAAACTCGCCTGCCCGCCCTCGGCGCCCTTGAGCCCGCTGATCGGCTCGAACCGGCGCGGCAGGCGGTCGTTCATGGAGATGAAGATCTTGGCCCCGCGCTGGCTCGCTGCGCTCCATGTGCGAACCACCTGACACTTCTCGCCGTTGACTTCCTCAACGCCGGTCACGGTCAGGTCCTGGGAGCGCAGGGTCTTCTCGAACGGCTCACGCTCAACGAAGAACTCGGGCACCAACTGGTCTTTCACGCGCTTCACTTCCGGCGCCGTGTCGGCCGCGACAACCTTCTTGTCAAAGACCGTGTTCTGCCGGAAGTCCACCCACGAGGCCTGCCCGTTGGCGAACGCGACGTACACATCGCGTGCATCCTGCATGGGGAACTGAAGGCGTCCCTTGATCCACATGGCGCTGGCCGAGGGGGTCGCGCTGTCGCGCACGAACTTGACCTCGCCCTCCGTCTTCATTGTGAACTGGGCCTGCCCCTCCAGCGAGCGCTTCGCCTTGTACGAAACGCCGGTCATGGCTTTGATGGCCGCGGCCGATTCCATGAGGATCGTCTTGGCCTGCTCATCAACCTGCGGCGCGGCCGCGGGTGCCGCGGGCGGGGCCCCTGCCTGGGCCCAGACGGGGCTCGCCAGCCCGCACACGCACACCATCATGCCCGCCAGAATCACCCCACAACGCCCGCTCTTGAACTTGGTCATTGGTCGCTCCCTAAACCGTCAGGGTCGCGGCCTTGGGCCGGCCCGATTGTGAACAAAGGACTGATAACCCTACACATCTCGGCACGTGCGGGTTGCCCCGGTGGCACCAGAGCGCACACGATTGATCGGATGTTTACGCGGCCGCATGAGCAGCAGATGGTTCCACCACGCCCACACGCGTCATTTCCTGCGCCCAACTTCGTGGTTGCATCACACCAAGGACCGCAGGGGGCCGCCGCACAGAGCCAAACCCCATCCGAACAACCACGTCCACCCGTGGTGGAGGCGGGCGTCGCGCTCGCGGCACCGGTCATCGTCATCTGGGCCTGGCGACGGGGGTGGCTCCGAAGCGCAAACCTCGCCGGCCGATGGCTCAGCCCCCTGCCTTGGGCCGGCCTGCTCTTCGCCGCGCTCGCGCTCTACCTGCTCTCCGGGCTGGTGGGCCTGCTCATGGGCGTGGTGGCCACCGCCCTGCTGCCCGCCGACGCTTTCGCGGCCAAGAGCCTTGCCAGCATGGCGACGTTCACGCTCGCCGTTGGGGCGGCGGTCCTCACGTTGTCTCTGGTTGCACCGGCCAGCGCTGCACCCCGCGGGAACGCACCCCCGGGCAGCACGCCCACCGCGGCCGACCCGCTCGGCGCATTCCGCCTGCGGCCGCGGCACCTGCCGCGCGGGGTTCTGTGTTTCCTGCTCGCCGCGCCCGTCGTCGTGGCCGTGTCACTGCTCGCCGTTCTCGCCGCGCGGCTTGTCACCGGCGCGGCGCCCGAACCCGTGGCCCACGACCTGCTCCGCCAGATCCTGGACCATCGCGCCAGCCCGTGGGCGTGGGGCCTGGTGGCCGCGGCGGTGCTGGGCGCACCCGTGGTCGAAGAGATCGCTTATCGCGCCCTCTTCCAATCCGCCATCCTCGAAGCCACAGGGCGGCCGTGGATTGCCATCGTCATCACGTCGATCTTGTTTGCCGCGGCACACCTCTCGCCCGGCGCGGGTGTGCCCGTTCACGCGCTCGCCACGCTCGCGGCGCTGTCGGTGTGCATGGGCGTGGCGTACGAGCGCACGCGCAGCCTGATCGTGCCTATCAGCATGCACGTCTGCTTCAACGCGGCGAACGTGCTTCTGGCGTTGCTCACGCGATGATGCCCGCTCACGTGCGGATGGCCGATGCGGCCTCGATCGCCAGGGGCACCAGCACCATCACCGGCAGGAACACACCCACCACCGGCGGCAGGCCCGGCACGGGCAGGGCCGAGCCCAGCACACCCGCCATGATGCTCAGGATCGCCACCGGCGCACAACGCAGGCTCTGCACCACCATGTTCAGCGGCTCGCGCGTCAGGTAGAACCGCATGGCGATCACCAGCGACAGCAGGCCGCACACGAGCCCCGATACGCGCCCCCACGCCACCCGCTCCAGCCGCTCGCGCACATCGGCCTTCAGGCCGGTGGTGCCAAGCACACGGGCGATCTGAACCCAACTGAGCGTCTGGCTGAAGGCGGAGAACTGGTTGGCCAGGAGCGTTGTCGGATCGAGGTCGGTCTCGATTCGCGCCACGCTGGTGCTTTGTGGCCGCTGCGCCGCCGCGCCCCCCCCACCCCTCACACTCAGGTCGATCGCCCACCCGTTGGTGAGCCACCAGCCGCCGGCCGATTCATCGAAGGTCGCGAGGTCGGCGCTGACGCGCCGCACCGCCCGCCCCGCCTCATCACGCTCCCACACGTTCATGCGCTCCAGCGTGCGTGCAGCGGGGTCAAACCGCGCGGCCTGAAACAGCCGCCGCTTCCCGTCCGCCACCAGCGCGACGCTGAACGCGTCCACGTCGCGCCCGCCCGCGGCCGCCGCGCTGCGCGTGAGCAGCGGGGCAATCCGCGGCAACACCAGTTCCTGATTCACCACCTGCAGCGCGCTCACCACCACCGCCACGACGAGAACCGGGCGCGCGGCTCGATACAGACTCACACCCCCGGCGAGCATCGCCACCACCTCCCGATGCCGCACGAGTTGCGCAAACGTGAAGCCCATCGCCCCCACCACCACGAGCGGCGCAATGAAGTTGAAGAGTTGCAAGAGCCGCGGCCACCACAGGTCGGCCACCAGCAGAACGGTGATCACCGCCCTTCGCACCGCGCCCGCCCCGGTGGCAGGTGCCCCGTCGCTGGCCTCGCCCGAAGCCATCCGCGCCGCCGCGCCAGCGAACTTGTCCAGGTTGAGCGACAGATCGACCATCACCACAAACGAGGCGAGCAACGCCATCAGCACGAAGATGTTGATGAGATACTGACGCGCGATGTAGCGGTCGAGGATGGTCATGCGCGGCCGCCCCTTGGCAATGCGGTGCCTGTCCCGCCCCCACCGCGCGACGCCAGCATCGCGTGTACGCGCACGATGGCCGCGCACGCCAGCGCACCCACGATCGCGCCGCCCGCGATGTCCGACAGAAAATGCTGCCCCACCAGCACGCGCGTCAGGGCGCACCCGACCGCCAGCGGCACCATCACCCATCCCGCACGCGGCCACAGATGTGTCAGCGCAAAGGCACCGCCAAACGCCACCGCCACGTGGCTGCTGGGCAGGCCCATGAACGAACTCTCCCACGTGTGCTCGGCGAAGGGCACGAAGTGGTAGGCGCCGTCAGTGTCCAGCGGCCGCCCGCGCCGGATCAGCAGTTTCAATCCCTCCGCCATCAGCCCTGCCAAGGCCGCGGCACCCACAGGAAACAACCCGCGTCGCAGCGACCGATCCGCAAGGCACACCGCCGCGCCGATCACCAGCCACGTCGGCAAGTATCCCGCAAGCCGCAAGAGCCAGTACCAATCCCGGAACGGATTGTCGATCAGTTCGCGGCTGAGCATGTACGTGAACGCCCACTTGTCCAGCGCCGTCGCCGCGCCAAGGGCCACAACCGCCGCCGCGGCGCACACGAGCAAGCGGCGCACACCCGCGCGCGTTTGAGCCTCGGTTCCCCCGCCCGTGTGTGGTGTTTCGCGTGGCATCGCTGGCAAGGCGTGAGTGTAGTGGATGGCACGGGCGTGCCGCCGCCTTCAGCGGGCTGGCACAAACCCCCATGCCCGGTAAAGGTGCATGCCCTTGCGTTCCAGGCCGCGGGCCAGGCCCAGGTCTTCAACACGCTCAAACAGCGGCGTCCACTGCTCCATCGTGCCCCCCACCAGCACGGCGGCGCGGCCGCGCAGCGCCGGGTTTCTCAGGTCCGTCTCGGGCCAGAAGTCGTGATTCGTCGGCCGGCCACCGAACAGACTGCTCGTGCAGAATGTGGCCGGCCGATCCGGCAGATAGAACGCAAGGTGGCTCGCCTTGCCGTAGTCGGTGGCGATCACCATCACGCTGCCCGGCGCGCCGGCATCGAGCGTCAGGCGTTGTTCGTGCACGTGCCCTGCGAGCGTGCGCCCCTGCGTGAGGCGTGCCACGGGCACGTACGCGGACAGCCACGGCAAGGTGGGCGCCACGCTGAGGGCCAGGATCAGCACGGCCGCGCCGAGGCCGTACCCCACACCCCAGTGCCACAACACCTGCCCGACGGTCTCGGGTTTGCGCGAGAAGAAGCCCGCACGCGGATTGGCCGCCCCCGTGCCACCGAGGTCCGAGGTTCCGCGAGGACCTCGGTGTCCTGCACCCCCCCGCCACACCGCCAAGAGTTCCCGCCGCCGCGCCACGCCTTCCGCCGCGGCGATTCCCGCCAGGGGCAGCAGCGTGACGTATGCCGCGAGCGGCCAGTTGCCCTCGGGCGCGCGCAGCAGACTCACCAGCAGATAGAACACCAGCACCGGTAAGCCACACGCTGCAAGATAGCGCTCGCCCGCCCCCGTGCCACCGAGTTCTGTGCCACCGCCTTCCGTGCCACCGATCGCAGATTCGCCGTGGCGAACTCGCGAGGCTCTGCGAGTGAGTCGGTGCTCTGCGCCCGCCCGCCACACCGCCACCAGCGCGAGCACGAGCAGCGGCCCCACCATGCCCAGTTGCGTGCCCAGATATTCCAGCACCCACATCGGGCTCCAACTCCAGGCCCGCGCGCTCACGGCCTGCGCCAGCGGCCCCGTGGCCTCGCTCACACCCACGCGCCCCAGCAGGTGCCGCAGTGCGCCCCAGCCATGCTGAGCGTTCCAAATCACGATCGGCATCACGGACACGGCGAACGTGATCACACCCGCGGCAACCCACCCGCGCGAAGACCGCTCGCTTGCGCTCGCGGCTCGAAAGCGTTCTTGATTGCTTCGATGTCCCAACCACCACGCCCACACCAACCCCGGCAGCAGCAGCAGCAGCATGGTGTACTTGAACAGCACGCCCACACCCAGCGCCAAGCCCAAGCCCACCCAACTCCATCGCCCACCGCCCAGCGCCCGCCACCCGCACCACGCCGCGGCGGCCCAGCAGGCGCACAGCGGCCCATCAATCGTGCCCAGCAGGCCCACCACCTGCATGACCGGTGCCAGTTGCAACGCCAGCGCCGCGAGCACCGCCACGCGCCGCGAACCGCTGATCTCCGCAGCGAGCAACCCCACGAACACCGTGGCGACCGACGAGCACACCGCCGCGGGCGCACGCACGGCAAAGTCGCTCACGCCCAGCGCCTTCGTGGAGAGCGCGATCAGCCACGCGATGCCCGGACCCTTGGTGTAGTACGACCAATCCAGATGCCGCGACCAATCCCAGTACTGGGCCTCATCCTCCACCAGGTCAAACGGGCAGAGCCACGCCAGATACGCCAGCCGCGCCACCAGCAGCGCCGCCCCCAGCATCAGCAGCGCGGGCAGCGCGCCGTGCGCGGTGTGCGGCGCGTGCGCGGCAGGTGTCGCCCGCTCCCTGCCCGCCTCAGCATGACTCTCAATGCCTGGCAAGTTGCCGATACTCCCAGAGCGTGAAGACCGCCAGCGCCGCCACACCACCCCACAGCACCGCCAGACCCAGCGGCCCCTGAAAGTGGGCCGTGCGCTGGCCGCCGGAGATCGTGAGAATGCACACCACCGCCGGCAGAAAACTCCACAGATACACCGTCAGCGGCATCGCCTGCCCCAGCCGCATCGCCATCACGCCGCCGCAGAGCACCATCACACAGCACGCCGCGGCATAGGCAATCCGCTCGTTCTGCTTGCTCACGATCTCGCGCAGGAGCAGTGTGAGTTCCTTGTCCAGGCCGCGCCAGGCCTCGTCCACGCGGCCACCGGCCGTCGCCGACTCGCGAGCCGCGTCCCCGGGCACTCGCATCGATTTGGCCATTTGACCATTTGGCCATTTGGTCATTTCCTTCGCGCCCCGCTCCAGCATCTCCGCGGCTGACAAACCGAGCAACTCCGGCAACGGGTCCGTCTCCGGCCGCAAGCGGCTGATCGTCCACTTGGTCAGTTCGCCGCTCACGGGTGTCGGGTCTTCACCCACGCTCCCCGCGCCCACGCCCGCAACCTCCTCCATGTGAATCGCCACCGTGCTCGTTCCCTCATCCGCCGACACCGGCGCTGCAACCCACGCGCGCTTGGCGCGTTGCAGGCGCGTCTTGCCACCCTCGCTCAGGCGTGTCTCCACCTCCACAAGGCCGGTGGTGATGCGCGGCTCAACGCTCCAGCCGCGGGCCGCATCAAACCCGCCCAGCCCCACACCCCGCAGCGTGACCCGCCGCCCCACCGTGTCCAGAAACTCGACCTTGCCCTCCTTGCTCAGCGCGCTGCCGATCCGCTCGGCTGCGTCGCGCTCCGCGATCGCCGTTGCCAGCATGCGCCGGTGCCGATCCACCACGTCGTTCATCTCGGGCCTGCGCTTCATCTCCTGCAAGGACCGCCACGAGTGGTACTTGGGGTCATCGCCAAAGCCCGCGGGCACCACGTACACCAGCGTGGATTCCTCCACCTCGGACAGGCCCACGTCCTTGCTCTGGCCGATGGAATCACGCAGTTGCAGCACGATCGTCGTCTGCGAGGCGTCCATGCCCGTGATCTGCCGCGCGGGCAGACCGCCCGTGGCACCCGCGGCACCGCCCATCCGCGGCGCGCCGCGATACAGCCACACCATCGCGGCACGCGCCGAGGCCTCGCGGATCACCTCGTCGTTGTCGCCCGTCTCCACCGCCAGCACGCCAGTGAGCACCAGCCGCTCGAACGCGCCGCTCGCGGCATCCGGCCCCAGGGCCTGCACCTTGTCGGCAAAGACCTGCCGCCGCCCGAGTTTGACGCTCTGGCCCTTCTCGATGCTCGACACCATCAGCCGCGTGGCATCACGCGTGATCATCGTCTGCATCGTCCGCAAAAAGCGCGGCATCACCTGATCGGCCAGCACCAGCAGCGAGCCCGAGAGCACGAGCCCCGTGAGCAGCGCGGGCACCAACGCCGCCCGATGGCTCACGCCGCCCGCGTACACCGCCGTCAGTTCGTTGTCACTCGCCAGCCGGTGATAGACGAGCGTGGCCGCGAAGCCGCCGGCAAACGGCAGCGCGTACTGCAGCATCGGCACCACCGCGTACAGCATGAAGCGCACGGTCTCGACGGGCTCCAGCCGACCATCGGCCAGCGGCCGCACCGCCACCGCGAAGGCCACCACACCCACCACCACCGCGGCCGTGAGCAGCACCAGTCGCCACAACTCAAACAGCAGCGCGAGCCAGAGTGTGCGGGGGCGGGCCATCAGCGGCGGCTCACCTCCACCTTGCCGCCCGCCACATCCTTGATGGCCAGACCCATCGCCGCGAGTTCATCGCGGATCGCATCCGAAGCCTTGAAGTCTTTGCGGGCCTTGGCATCGCGCCGGGCTTCGAGGCGGGCGATGACGGCCGCGTCGGGCGTGGTGCCGGGCAGGAAGATACCGATGTCGGTGGATGCCGACTTGGGCTTTTCGAGCGCCAGGATTCCGAGCACCGCGTCCAATTGTTTGAACGCTGCCGAATCGCCTGCACGAGGATCGCCTGCGCGTGAGACCCACGTGTTGATAGCGCCAATCGCATCGGCCACGTTCATGTCGTTGCTCATCGCCGCCGAAAAATGCGAGAGCATTTCACGAGTTCCGAGAGATGGTTCAACCGGTTCGTCACCCGCTTGTACTTGTGCGACCCTGCGCCACCGCTCCACCATCCGTGCCGCGTCGCGCAGGCCGTCCAGCGTGAAGTTGGCGTTCATCGTGTGGTGCGTGCGGATGAGTTCCAGCCGGATCGCCGCGGGCTCGTACCCCAGCGCGAGCAGGTCGCGGATGGTGTAGAAGTTGCCCTTGCTCTTGCTCATCTTGTCGCCGTTCACGAGCAGGTGCCGCCCGTGGAACCAGAGGCGTGCGAAGCGTTCGGTGCCGTGGGCGCAGCGACTCTGGGCGATCTCACACTCATGATGCGGAAAGATGTTGTCCTCACCGCCCGAGTGCAGATCGATCACCCTTGAGGCCGTAGCGATGTCGTGCCTGACCGCGAAGCCGAGGAGCAGATCTTGAAGCTTGTGTGACAAACCGCTCTGCCGAGGAGGCTTTCCCAAATGGGGATGCGGGGTACTCTCACGCGCAAGCTTCGCACTGCCCAGAGGTGCAATGAACGTCAGTAGTGCCAAGGCAATTTGTCGCAACTGGCTCGTGGACGGCTCGACTCGCCCCCAGTCTCCGTTACGCACCGTGCCAAGCAGTGCCTCACAGATCGCCCACCAAGCCTGATGATTTGCGAGCAGGGAGCCCAGCCCCAACTTTTCCGCAATGCCGCGGAGTATCGTGTTCGACAAGCTGAGCGAGGCGGAGATGAGGCGGCTGGCCGCCATCACGCTGCACTCGATGTGCCACCCCGGGTACCCCGCCCCCCACCTCGCCCGCGCATCATATTCCGCTGGGTTCCACTTCATGATGTGGCTGGCATCGGCCTTCCACAACAGGAAGTCCGCCGGGTGCCTCTTCTGCGCTTGGTTGGCATCGCTGATGCGCCCGCCCGCGCCAGCGAGCAGCTTGTCGAGCGAGTTCCCGGACAGGCTGCCGTATAGGAGCTTGCCCTGTCGATCCCGGAAGCTCTGTACGTCGAAATACACCACTTGCCGACCGGGGTCTCCGACCGAATAAGCATGCCCTCTAGCGAGCAGCTCCAGGATCATTCCGACGATGCCAGGGATCATCTGGCTCGGCCGCGGCATCAGGGTCGGATCACGCCGCCTGCCCGGCGCGTCAATCGTCGCCTCCACTGCCACCTTCAACCCCAGCGTGCGCGCATCCTCCAGAAACCGGTTCGCGTAGAACTCGGCGATCGCGTACGGATCGCCCGGATCGATCTTGGCATCGGCTGGCAACTTGCCCGTCTTCTTCGCCTCCAGCAGGCGCCGCCCCGCCACCGCCATGCGATCCTCACCCGCCTCGCCCCCCTCGGCATCGTCCGTCATGTGGCCCACATCGGTGATGTTCATCACGTGCGTCACGCGCCGCCCATTCTGCTCGCGTGCCTTCGCCTGCTCAGCCGTCTCGTTCGCCAACGCGCACAGCGGGCTCTCGATGAAGCGCCGCAGCACATCCGCGGCCAGAAACGACCGGAAGTTGCCGATGTGGGCATCGTCGTACACCGTCGGCCCGCACGAATAGAACGTGACGTGCGCAGGGTCGCCGGGCGTGAACTCTTCAAGCCGCTTGGTGAGCGTGTTGTACAGCCGCAGAGCCATAGGCGGCATGGTAGGAATCGGCCCCGCTCGCCCACGCCCGTCCGCACCCCTCTGCTACGCTCCGGCCCTCATGCCAACAATCCTGCATGACCAGGGCTTCCGTTTCCAGTTCTACTCGGCCGACGGCTCGGAGCCGCCACACATCCACGTTCACAAAGCCGGCAACGAGGCGAAGTGGTGGCTCGACCCCCTCCGCGAGGCGTGGTGCCGCGGCTACACGCGCGCCGAACGCGCCCGCGTCGCGCGCCTTGTCAAAGCACATCAGGGCTACCTGCTCCGACGGTGGTACGAGAGTTTTCGAAAGGATTGACGACGAGCCGCAGGCGGTGGGCGTGCGACTCACCGACGAGCACATCGCCCTCGACCTCTCCGACGGCCGCCACATTCGCACGCCGCTCGAGTTTTATCCCTCGTTGAAGCAGTCGTCCCAGCGCATCCGCGATGCGTGGGAGTATTTGGGCTGGGCCTCTGCCCTCGAATGGCCCGACCTCGACCTGCAACTCTCCGTTGACAGCATCGTGCAGGGCCGCCGCGAAGTGGTGCCCCCGGCGGGCTTCAAGGAAGACACGGCCAGGGCCCTTGCCGCGTGGCGGGCCGCAAAGGCCCGCGCCAAGAAGCGGGCGAAGCGCTAACGCGCCCACGCCTCACCCCGCCTTGGCGCTCGCCTCAACCCCACCCACACCCTCGGCTTCGCCGCCGCCCTCGGCCACCTTCAGGCCCACACGCACAACGCGCGTCGGGCGTGCATCCAGCACCACCACCTCCAGCCGCTCGTGCGTGAACCGCTCGCCCTTGACCGGAATCCGCCCCAGCGTGGTGATGACAAAGCCGCCAACCGTGTCGTACTCCTCGCTGGCGGGCAACTCCACGCCCAGCGCGCTGATCGCCTCGTTGGCATCCGCGATGCGCACGCTCGCCTCGAGTTCCGCCTCGCGCATCTCCGGTCGCACGACCGCGTCCACGGTTTCCACGGGGCCCGGCTCGTACTCGTCCTTGATGTCGCCCACGATCTCTTCGAGAATGTCCTCGATCGTTACCAGCCCGGCCGTGCCGCCGTACTCATCCGCCACCACGGCGATGTGCACCTTCTTGGCGATCATCTCATCCAGCAACTCACGCACCGTCTTGGTCTCGGGCACGAACACTGCCGGGCGGATCACGCTGCGCAGGTCAAAGGGCTTGCCGCCACCGTGCGTGCCCTCGCCCGCCAGCCACTTCATCAGGTCCTTGACGTAGAACATCCCGATGATCTGGTCGAGGCTCTCCTCGTACACCGGAATCCGCGAGTGGCCCACCAGCCGCACCGCCTGGATCACCGCGCCCAGGTTGTTCGTCCGCTCCAGCGCCTGCACCTCCGTGCGCGGCGTCATGATCTGGCTCACTGTGAGATCACTGAAGAGCATCACCGCCTCGATCATCTTGCGGTCGCGTTCGTCCAGCGCTCCGGCCTGCTCACCCTCCTCCACCACGCTGCGGATCTCCGCCTGCACGCGCTCGTGGGCGTTCTTCAACCGCTCGCCCGCCAGGCGCCGCACCACCTCGTCCATCAGCCGCGCCAGCCCGTGCAGGGGCAGTGTCAGGCGCTCCACCAGCACGAGCGCCCAGGCCCACCCCAGAATCAGCCGCGCCCCGGTGTGCAGGCCCACGCTCATGGGCACAGCCACACCGAGCACCCACAGCACCGGCACACTCACGGCCAGCGCAATCCCCAGGTCTACCAGCGTCAGGCCGCCGTCGCCCGCCGCCGTGCCCCCCGCGCTGCCGCGCAGGCCCCCGATCCACCACGCCGCGCTCAGCACCACACCCGCATCAAACGCGCTTTTGCACAGCCCGATCGCCCGGGCGTGGGCCCCCGTGTCGCTCAGCACGCGCCGCGCGCTCGCGGGCACAGGCTTACCCCGCCGCGCCGCACCCTCCTCCACCTCGCCGCGCGGCGTGATGGCGAGCGCAACCTGCAACGCCGCGCAGATCGCACCGCACACGCCGAGCACCACAACCAGATAGCCCGCAGCCTCAGCCACGCGCGTCCTCCTGGACCGACGAAACCGGGGGGGCCGACGCTGGTGGGGCGGACA
This sequence comes from Phycisphaerales bacterium, assembly GCA_046156035.1. Classification (GTDB taxonomy): domain Bacteria; phylum Planctomycetota; class Phycisphaerae; order Phycisphaerales; family UBA1924; genus JAEUIX01. The sequence continues at coordinate 16,131 of JBJXEW010000023.1, forward strand.
TCCCGTCCGCCACGCCATACACCGCGCCCACACCTATCGCCCTCAGCACCTCATCCTCCCGGGCGTGCATCCGGGCGCTCGCCGCGTCCTCGTGGTCGTCCTCACCCAGGCAGTGCAGCACGCCGTGCACGCAGTAGAGCAGCAGTTCGCGGGCCGCGTCGTGCCCGCGGGCCGCCCCCGCCCGCGCCGCCTCATCCATGCACACCAAGAGGTCCGTGTCCAGCGGCCCGGATGCCTCCTCCCGCAGGTCAAACGTCAGCACATCCGTCGTCCCCGCCACGTTGCTGTACCGCCGGTGTGCCGCGTCCATCTCGACATCACCCACCACCCGCACCCGCACCTCGCCGGTCGCCCCAAGGTGTCCCATGGCCGCCAGCAGGTTCGCGCGCAGCCACGCCACCTGCGCGGCGGTCAGCCGCCCGGTGGCATCAGCAACCTCGGCCGCGGCAGCCCGCCCGCCGACAGCCGCACCGAGCCCACAACATGTTCTGTCGCCCGCGTTCATGGTCGATTGGAGCCCAAGTGCACATCGTACTCTGGCTGCCCCCCCGCCTTGGTGCCACAAATACGAACACAAACCAAATACATGGCCGAACCGGCAGCGCGAATTCCTATTTTATACCGAACATCTGACTGGCGACTGGTTCCTGTCCGCCGGCCGCTTGGACACCCCACGCGCCAGCACCCGATACGCTCGCCCCACATGCCCCCGCCCAACGCCCCCCAGGCCGCGCCCCCCAACCTCGTGGTCTTTGACCACCCCCTGATCCTGCACAAACTCGCCTGGCTGCGCGACATCTCCGTTGGGCACCGGCCCTTCCGCGCCCTGCTCGGCCAGATCGCCGGCCTGATGGTCTTTGAGGTGACCCGCTCCTTCCCCACCGAGGCTGTCCAAGTCCAAACACCCCTCGAAACCACCACCTGCCGCCGCCTGCGCGGCTCAATCACCGTCGTCCCCGTCCTGCGCTCGGGCCTGCAAATGGCCCAGGGCATTCTGGACATCATGCCCGAGGCCCGCGTGGGCCACGTCGGCATCGTCCGCGATGAGCACACCCTCCGCCCGATCACCTACCTCAAGAAACTCCCCAAAGACCTCGGTTCCGGCCCCGTCATCCTCGTCGATCCCATGCTCGCCACTGGCGGCTCGGCATCCGCGGCCATCGGCCTTCTCCGCGAGGCCGGGGCCACCGACCTCCGCATGATCTGCCTCGTCGCCTCACCCGAAGGTGTTGCCCGCCTGGGCCGCGAGCACCCCGGCGTGATGATCTACACCGCCGCGCTCGACCGCGGCCTCACCGACCGCGGCTTCATCATCCCCGGCCTGGGCGATGCCGGCGACCGGATGTACGGCACAGAATGAGCCCCGTACCCGCGTCCAGCGCCCACGCCCCTGCCTCTTCGCCCCGCCGCGCCCTCGTCGGGGCCCTGCTGGTCGCGATCTCCGCGATCGGCTTCGGGTTCATGCCCCTCTTCAACAGTTGGACAAGGCCCGACGGTGTGGGCGTCGCCGGCCTCCTCGCCACGCGCTTCGGCCTCGCCGCCATCGTCCTCTGGACCATCGCCCTGGCCCGGCGCGAAGCCCTGCCGCGCGGCATCACGCTCGCCACGCTCATCGTGATGGGGTGCGTGCTCTACTTCGGCGAGTCGTTCGGCTACTACAACGCCCTGCGGCACCTCCCCTCCGGCGTGGTGGCCCTCGTGCTCTATGTGTACCCCGCCATCGTCGCGGTTCTTGCCCGCCTCGTGCTCAACGAGCCGCTCACGCGTGCCAAACTCGCGGCGCTCGCCCTTGCGGCCGTGGGCCTGGCCCTCACGCTCGGGCTCTTCGGCAAGGCGACATCCACGCCCCTCCCCAGCACCAGCACGCAGGGAATCGCGTGGGCGCTCCTCGCCGCCGTCTCCTACGCCATCTACATGATCGCCGGGTCCAAGACCGGCAAGCGTGCCGCGCCCATCATGTCGGCCGCCGTCGTCGCCACCGGCGTTGCCTGCACGCTCACCATCGTCGTCCTCGCCACGGGCGACCGCCTGCCACGCACTCAGTGGGGCTGGACGGGCGCCATCTGCCTCGCGCTGGTCGGCACGGTGCTCTCCCTCACCACCCTTCTGGAAGGCATCAAACGCATCGGCCCGACCCGGGCTGCCACCATCTCCTGCATCGAACCCCTCGCCACGGCCGCCCTAGGGGCCGCCTTCCTCCACGAATCCATGACCGCCATGCAGTGGCTCGGCGGGGGGCTGATTCTGGCCGCGGCCATCATCGCCACGCGGGCCACCAGCCACCCACCGCCCACCGTCGGGACCGCGGATGAGAGGAAACCCTGATCTTCCGAACCGCCGGGGACGCTCAGCCGTATGGAAATGAGCAGGGTCCGAGAACAATGTTCTCGCCGCTCTTGTGGCATCGCCTGCACCCGCGTGTAGAGTTGAACGCCGTGGCGCAGCGGGTCGCTTTCTGCGAAATGCTGCCGCATCCAAACCGCGGGCCGAGGGGATTTCCGAGTGAGGGATCGGTTCTTTTCAATCATCGCTCGGGCATCGGGCCCCAAACGCGGGCCGTTGGCCGCGGCCATGGGCGCACTCGGCGCGTGCCTTCTGGCCCCCGTGGCAACAGCACAACTCCGCCAAGACCAGGTCCTGCTCGTCTACGACAGCCGCATCCCCGACAGCCTCGCCGTCGCCGAGTTCTACGCCGGCTCGGCCAAGGTGCCCGGCGGCTCGGGCACGTTCGCCGGTGCCCGCCCGGGCGTGCGCGTGATGAACCTCGCCAACGACACCGCCTCCTCCACGGGGGGCAACACCATCGCCTACACCACCTTCATCTCCGCCTTCCGCACACCCATCCGCCGCTTCCTCAACGATCCCGTTTCGCCCAGCGACACGCCCCACCCTGCCCGAAACATCATCACCAAGGTGCGCTGCCTCGTCACCACGCGCGGCCTGCCGCACCGCGTGCAGGACATCAACATCGCCAACGCCGGAGACGTGCCCAACACGGCCGGCACGCTTGTCAACGCGGGCAACTACACCGCCTGCGCGCTCGACTCCGAACTCACGCTCCTGTGGCAGAACCTTTCCACCGGCGAGGCCAACGGCGGGGGCGACAGCAAGGCCGACGGCGCTGTCCTCAACCCCTTCTGGCGCTCCACCCTCCCCATCAACGCCTTCGACAACCGCAACATCGCCGTCGCCAAGGCCTTCTCATCAATCATCAGCCCGGGCGTGGGCTGGCACGCGCCCGGCACCGGCGCTGCCGCCCTGCGCCCCGGCGACATCTACATCGTCTCGCGGCTGGACTGCGTGAACGTGCAGACCACGCGCGACATGATCAGCCGCGCGGCACAGGTCGTTGCCAACGTCAACACCGCCGCGTTCGTGCTTGACGAGGGCTTCTCGCCGACGGGCGTGACCAACACGGTGCAGAACGACGAGTTCGACAACCAGGGCCCCACCGAAACCTGGGGCGGCGACGACTACGAGCAGACCCGCGACGTGCTCACCACCGACCGCCGCTTCCTCACCGCCAACATCAAGTACAACGGCCTGGGCAGCGCGGCACAGTTCATCGTCGGGCCGCGCGTGGTCTACACCGTTCCCGCCCCCGGCATCGTTGTGCCCGACCCCATCCTCCTCCTCACCACCGAGGGCGCCAACCACGTCGGCGGCACGCCCTCTGGGGCGGGAGCCGGATATCCCTTCTCCTTCAACTACGCTCCCGGCGCCGCGTACAACACGATGGAGTCGTACAACGGCCGCGCCTTCGGCGGCCTTACCAACGGCTTCGGCCAGGGCAACGCCAGCGACTTTCTCTCCAGCGGCGGCACCTTCGCCGCGTGCAACGTGTGGGAGCCCTTCACGTTCTCCGTGGCCGACAGCAACCAGATCGTGCGGAACCTCTACCTGGGCAACTTCACCTGGGGCGAGGCCGCCTTCAGCAGCCTGCCCGTGCTGAGTTTCCAGCAGATGATCGTGGGCGACCCGCTCGCACGCATCATCCGCTCGTGCGATGATGCCAACGCCGACCTCATGCTCACGCTCGACGACCTGCACACCTGGAACCTCGCGCCCACCGACATCAACCGCAGTGGCAGCGTGACCTACGCCGACCGCAGGCTGCTGGAAACCAGCACACGCGGCTACGAAACGCTCGACATGGCGGGCGGCCAGCGCTGACGAGCCCCGAGCGTGAGCGAGGGGTCATGTGCCCGCAACTTGGGTCGCACGCAGGAGGGACCCGTCGCTGACGCTCCGGGCTCGTTGGTCGTCCCGACGCGTCAGCGCTCGCGGTGCCCGTGCCCCCGCGGGATCGGCAGCACGAAACTCACCAGCACGCCCGGCACGAACAGCAGGCCCACCCACCAGATCGCGCCATCGGCCCCGCCCACGGCCTTCGAGAAATCACCGAGGTAGAACGTCCCCGCCGCGGCCGCCAAGCGGCCGACGTTGTACGTGAACCCTGCGCCCAGTGTCCGCAGCAGCGTGGGGAACAGCGGCGGGATGTAGAGCGGGAACATCCCGAAAAGCCCCAGGCAGAAGAACGCCGTCAGGCATGTGAGGGGGAGCAGCGTCTCCATCGTGGGCGGCGAGCGCCACCCGAGCAGGAACACCGCGAGCGAGCCCAGCATGAAGACCGCGAAACTCACGCGGTACCCCGCCCAGCGGGCCAGGTACGTGGCCGCGAAGTTCGCGAAGATGTTCACGGTGAGGTACGCGATCGTGATCTTCATCACGAACTGCTTCACCTCGGTCGGCTCCATGCCCGACTGCCGCGCGAGGGTGCGGGCCACATCCGGCGCAAAGTACAGAAACGCCCACACCGTGGTGAGCGCGATGGACGTGAGCGCCAGCGTGATGATCGTGATGCGGGCCAGGCCGCCCCGGAAGAGTTCCGCCACGGCCGGCACGCGGCTCGTATCCGCCTTCACCCACTCCTCCGGCTCCGGCACGGCCCAGCGAATCCACACCGTCAGGAACGCCGGCAGCACGCCGATCACGAACACATACCGCTCCGGCAGGCCGGCCATGAGGCCCGCCGTGAGTGCCGCGGCGATGCAGCCGACCTGATACCCGGACTGGAGCAACGCGCTCGCCCACGCCCGGTGCCGCGCGGGAAGGGTTTCCGACACGAGCGCCGAGCCCGCCGCCCACTCACCACCGATCCCCAGCGCGGCCAGGAACCGGAAGATCAGCAGGTGCCACCACTCGGTGCTGAGCGCCTGCATGCCCGTGAAGACCGCGTACATCAGGACCGTGATCGTGAGCGTGCGTGCGCGGCCGAGCCGATCACCGATGCGGCCGAAGAACGCGCCGCCCACGGCCCAGCCAACCAAGAACGCGGCCTGGATGATCGCGGCCTTGCTGAACACCTCGCTGTCGGCCTGTTGCTTGTGCAGCAGCGTGGTGACGAAGGGGATGGCCACCATCACGTACAGGTACCCGTCGAGCCCATCGAACATCCACCCCAGCCACGCGGCGATGAGCGCCTTCTTCTGGATGGAGGTCAGCGGAGCGGGCGGGCCGATGTTGGGGTCGGTGTCGGGCGTGGTCATCGCCCGCAGAATACCACATTGTCACGCCCACGATTGAGGGCACGCAGTGACCGAATCGTGGCGCTGACAAGAGCGAAATCACATCGAAGTCGGGCCGCGGCGGTCCCGACTTCGAAGGCACGGATCACATCCGCTCGACGGTGGGGATGCCCAGTGTGCCCAGCGTGTCGGCCAGCACGCGCTCGGTGAGGTGGCAGAGCGCGAGGCGCGCGGTGCGTGTCGCCTCATCGGGCGCGCTCAGCACCGGGCAGGCATCAAAGAACGTGCTGAACGCACCGGCGAGTTCGTACGCGTACGCGCACAGGCGGCTTGGCATGCACACCTCCGCAGCGCCACGCACCGCCGAGGGGAAGCGCAGCAGCGTGAGCGCAAGCGTCTTTTCGGCGGGATCGCGGATCAGGAACGCGGACGGGACGTCCGCGCCACCCGACACATCCGCCCCACCCGGAACGGCGATGCCGCGCTCCGCGGCCTTGCGAAAAATGCTGCGCATGCGCACCAGCGCGTACAGGAGATACGGCCCGGTGTTCCCCTCGAAGGCCAGCATGCGCTCAGGGTTGAAAGAATAATCCTTCATCCGCTCGTTGCTCAGGTCGGCGTAGCGGATCGCGGCAACGCTCACGGCCCACGCGACATGCGCCTTCTCAGCGGCCGTCAGGTCCGTCTCGCGCGTGTTCACCGCCGTGAGCGCGATGGCCTGCGCATCGTCCAGCACATCGCTCAGCCGCACGTTCTCGCCCGAGCGCGTCTTGAAGGGCTTGCCGTCGTTGCCCAGCACCATGCCGAACGCGGCGTGCTCCAGCGTGCCGTCGGGCTTGCCGGGGGGTGGAGAGTGCCGCGTGGTGAAACCCGCCTTCCTCGCGGCGGCGAACACCTGCCGGAAGTGATCCGCCTGCCGGGCATCAACCGTGTACACCACACGGTCGGCCCCGAGTTTCTGCACGCGGTGGCGCACACCCGCCATGTCCGTCGTCGCGTAAAGAAACCCGCCATCGCGCTTGCGGATGAGGCAGGGCGGCAGGTTGGGCTCCGTGTCGTCGATCTTCACCACCAGCGCGCCGTCGTCTTCAACCGCGATGCCGCGGGAGACAAGGTCGGCCACCATCGGCGCGAGTTGGTCGGCGTACGCGGACTCGCCCATGGTGTGCTCGCTTGTCACGTTCGCGTTGAGGCGCTTGGCAATGGCCAGGCACGCCGCGAGCGTGACATCGCTGAGTTTCTGCCACACCGCATACACCGCGGGGTCTTTGGCCTGGAGTTTCAGGAGCACGCCCTTGGCGCGGGTGAACGCCTCGGTCGCGCCCTCCACCTGCTCCTCAAGTTCGGCGATGATCTTGGGCCCCATGCCCCAGGCCTGAGCCGCGGCCAGCCCCGCCGCATCTCGCTCGCACTCGCGCTGCGCAGCCTTGTACGCCTTGTCAAGCGTCACGAGCGTGATGGTGTTGAGGTCGAGTTCGCCCGCGGCCTGCAGGCGCATCAGGCGGTCGCAGACCATGGCGATCGGCAGGCCCCAATCACCGAAGTGGTTCTGTCGGAACACGCGGCAGCCAAGGCGCTCGAAGATGCGCGCGTTGGTGTCGCCGATCACCGTGGAGCGCAAATGCCCGATGTGCATCTCTTTGGCGAGGTTGACGCCGCAGAGATCGACGACCACGGTTTGCTGTTCAGCCGCGGCGGGTGCGGGAAGGCCCAGATCAGGCCCGGCCAGCCGCGCGAGGAGGGAGCCGAGCGCCGCCGGGCGGAGCGTGATGTTGATGAAGCCGGGGCCGGCGATGGAGGCTTCGGTGATGGGCTCGGCGATTGCCTCCGGCCCCGAGAGCGCGGTGGCCGCGGCGAGTTGCGCAACGATGGCCCTGGCCACATCTCGCGGCGGCTTGCCGACAACCTTGGCCAGGCTCATGGCGACGTTGGACTGGAAGTCGCCGAACTGCGGGTTCTTTGACGCCGTGATGGCGGGATCGATTGGAGCGCAGGAAGCGAGCGCGGCATCGGGAAACGCGCCCGCGATGGCGGCAGAGAAGTGCGCGGCAAGGATGTCGAGGGGGGCGAAGGACATGGGCGAATGTGTTCTCAACGGGACTCAAACGCGGAACGATCGATGCCGGACTGGCGGATGATGGAGAGGAGTGTGCCGGTGCGGAGTTCCTTGTGCATTGGCACGGGAACGGTGATCGTGGTCTGGGAGGTGGCCCGTTGCATCGCCGCATGGCTGCCGCGCTGGCGAACGCGGGCGAAGCCGTGGGCCGCGAGGATTGCGCAGCACTGGGCCCCAGAGAGGACGCGCAACTTAGGCAACGCGAACCTCGATTGGAGAGACATACACCTCGCCACGCAGGCGGCGGCGGACTTCGGAGGCGCTCGCGGTCTCAAAGAAAAGTTCGAGCGCTTCAATGAGGTTGGCGCGGGCTCCGCGGATGCTGTCGCCCTGGCTGGCGATGTCCAGTTCAGGGCAGTGCGACACAAACGCATCGCCGTCGCTGGCGATGACGCAGGTGAGGCTTTGCGTGGCCGCGGGCTTGGCGGCGCGGCGGGGCTTGGGGGGCATGGGCAATGATATGGAGGGAATGGGATCGGCCGCGCTTCAGTCGAGCGTTCTCAGGCCGAAGTCCAGCCGCATCGCCTTTTTCGCCAGAGCCAGCGTCTCCTCGGCAATCACGTTGGCACGCTTCACGCCCGCGGCGATCACCTCCAGCACCCGCGCATCGCCCGCCGGCCCGTCGAGCGCGGCACGGCGCACACGCATCGGTTCCAGCAGCGCGTTGATCGCCTCGCCGAGTTCGGCCTTCACGTGGCCGTCGCCGAGGTTGTCACCGGCGACGTAGCGGCGTTTGAGGTCGGCCGCGCGGTCGGGGTTGGTGCTGCCGATGAACGCATCCACGTATTGCATGAGGACGTTGTCGGGGGAGCCGGGCTCGGTGGGGCTCTGGCGGCCGGTGGTGATGCGGTTGATCTTCTTCTGCACGTCCTTGGCGGAGTCGTAGAGGAACACGGCGTTGTTGAGCGACTTGCTCATCTTGTTCGTGCCATCAAGGCCCACCAAGCGGCCGATGCGCCCGATCTTGGCCCTAGGCACAGGGAACACACCACCGGCCTTCACGTGGTCCTCTGGCGGCACGCGGTTGCCCACGCCGCTGTAGAGTTGGTTGAACTTCAGGGCCACATCGCGGCACATCTCGATGTGGGCCTCCTGATCCTGCCCCACCGGCACCAGTTCAGGCCGGAACGCGAGAATGTCGGCGCACTGGCCCACCGCGTACATGGGGAAGCCGAAGGGGTAGGTCTCGCCCAGGCCCTTGGTCTCGATCTCGGTCTTGAGCGTGGGGTTGCGCATCACCTTGTTGAAGGGGATGAGCATAGCGAAGAGGAACGTGAGTTCTGCGATCGCGGGAATCTCGGACTGCAGCACGAACGTGGAACGCGCCGGATCAAGCCCGACGGCGAGCCAGTCCTTCACGATTCCAACGGTGTTGGCGCGGATGTCGTCGGGCTTCTCGGCCAGCGTGGTGAAGGCGTGGACGTTGGCGATCAGAAAGAAGCAGTCGTATTCGTCCTGCAGGCGCAGGCGGTTCTCCAGCGAGCCGACGTAGTGGCCCAGGTGCAGGCCCGTGTTGGTGGGCGTGTCGCCGGTGAGGATGCGGGGGCGCGGGGGCGTGGAGGGCATGCGGGGGAGGATAGGGAATAGCGTGCCGGTCCGAGGAATGAGCCTCGCCGCACACGCCCCGGCGGGGCGTCAAGTCCCTTGCCGTGGGCGTAAGCCCACGGAGCAGGCCGCATCAGAAAATCTGAGCCCCAAAGGGGGCTCGCCGGCTCCTGCGCGCGCCGTGGGCTCACGCCCACGGCACGGCAC
>JBJXEW010000030.1:0-79584 GCA_046156035.1 Phycisphaerales bacterium
CCCCCCCCCCCCCCCCCCCCGCCGCGCGTCCAAACATCTTGTCTAGCGCCTCGCTCTGCGCCGCCAGCACGCCCACACGCTCCGCCAAGTCAGGCCGCATCTTGCGCAGCCGCGGCACAACCTCCACCCTCAGCCGATTCCGCAGCAGGCGCACATCCGCGTTGGTGCGGTCCTCCTGCCACTGCCAACCCGCCCCGCGGCAAACCCGCCGCGCATCTGCCGCGCTCACAGTCAGCATCGGCCGGATCACCTCCACACGAGGCAGACCGGGCAGCACGCGCCGCGCGCGGATGCCGGCCAATCGCGTCGGGCCGCTGCCGCGCATCAGGCGCATCAGCACCGTCTCGATCTGGTCATCGCCCTGATGCCCCGTGGCGATGAAGCCCACGCCGCATCGCCGGGCCAGTGTCGCGAGCGCCTCGTAGCGCACGCGGCGTGCGTTCGCCTCCGCGTTCCCCGCGAGCGCTCGCACCTTGATGCTCGCCTGCACAAACCTCCACCCCACGCGTGCCGCCAAGCGCTTGGCCGCGTCGCAATCCGCCAGTGCCTCGCGCTTCGGGCGCAGGTCATGCACGATGTGGGCCACGATTCCCTTGTCCGTCGCCGCGGCGAGCATCAGCACCAGCGCGCTCGAGTCCGCACCGCCGCTGCACGCGACCAGCAGCGGCTCGCCCGCGCCCGCACGCCTGCTGCGCGGCAACGTCGTCAGTTCCCGCCAGCGCCGGATCACTCCCGCAACGACTGGGTCGCGCTTGTCGAGCCACGGCGGCGCGGCAGCAAGAGCAAGCGGGCGAGATGCACGTGCACGCACCGGCATGGGTGCTCAGCCCTTCGTGCCCGCGGCATCAAGGGCGAGAATCTCGAACATCACCTGCCCCGCCAGCAGCGCGGTGATCCCGGCCACATCGCGCTCGGGCAGCACCTCCACCACATCCGCCCCCGCGATCCGCAAGCCGCGCAGGTTGCGGAGCAGGTCGAGGGCCTCCGCGCTGGTAAGCCCTCCCACCGCCGGCGTGCCCGTGCCGGGCGCGAAGGCCGGGTCCACCACATCCACATCGAACGTGATGTACGCCTCGCTCTGGCCCACACGCCCGAGGTAATCGGCGATGGCCCGCCCGCCCTTGCCGCCGGGGCGTAGGTCGTCAAACGGCACCACGGTGACGCCGTGCTGCTTGGCGAAGCCCATGTCATCGCCGGAGTTGAGCGGCCCCTTGATCCCGATCGAGATCATCTTCTTGGGATCGACCAGCCCCTCCTCGATCGCGCGCCGGAAGGGCGACGCGTGGCCCCACTTGCTTCCCCACACCTCATCCACGGTGTCGAGGTGGCTGTCGAAGTGAACGAGCGCCAGGCCCCCCGCCGGCTCGCCGCGCCGGGTGTAGGTGGCGCGGATGTTGGCGTAGGCGATCGAGTGGTCACCACCCACGGCGAGCAACTTGGTGTGCTTGGCCTCACCAAGCGAGCAGGCAAAGTCGTCGATCAGGTCCAGCGTCTTGGCGATGTCGTAGGGCGACACGGGTGCATCACCCGCATCCGCCAGGGAGAGGGCCTGCGTCACATCCACACCGTGGTGCATGGAATACCGCTTGATGTATTGCGACGCATCGCGCACGGCCCGCGGCCCGAACCTCGCGCCGGGCCGATACGTGACGCCACCGTCGAACGGTGCGCCGTAGAGGGCCCAATCCACCGGGGTGTTCTCCGGAGCCACGTCTTCCAGCCGCGGGTAGCGGCAGAACGTGCAGATGCCCGAGAAACGCGGGTGGACACGGGCATCAGGAAGTACGGTCCTCTTGGCCATGAGTTTGCCCTGTTGACATGCCCTACCAAATCTCGTTGCACAGGCTTTCAGCCTGTGTCCTACCCAACCTCCCGACACGCGAACGCCCCGCTTCACGAGGCATTGAGGCACAGCCTCAAAGGCTGTGCTACGAGGACTCGGAGACTTTCAACAGAGCACCATAGGTTGTCAAGATTACGCCACCCACCCATCCTCAAACCGCATCCCCTCGGCCACCGTCGCCGCGCCGCCGCTCTCCACCATCGCGGCCACCGGGTACGCGCAGTAGTCCAGGGCGAAACTCCCCGCCGGGCGGTGGTTGCCGGAAAGGCCCAGGCCCCCAAACGGCAGTTTGCTCGATGCACCCGCCGTGCCAGTGTTCACATTCACACACCCCGCGCGGCACTCCGCAAGGAACCGCTCAATGTCCCCCGCATCCTTCGTGAAGATCGACGCGGCCAGGCCGTAGCGCGTGGCGTTCACACGCAGAATCGCCTCATCAAGGTCCTTCACGACAAACACCTGCAAGAGCGGCCCGAAGACTTCGGTATCGTGAGTGTCTGCGTGCGTTCCTCCCCCTGCCCCTCCCAGAGGGAGGGGAGACGCGGCGGGGTGCATCCGCACCACACCGGGTGTGAGAAAATGCCCGCCTTCGCAGCCGGCAACGTCCATCGGCGTGGCCTCCACCAGCACCTCCGCCCCCGCCTTGGCGGCCCTGGTCTGGAACTCGAACACCGCGTGGCGCGAGGCATCGTTGATGATCGGGCCACAGAACACCGGGTGGGTCGCGCGCGGGTCGCCGATGATCAACTGCGTCGCGGCCTTGCAGATCGCCGTTATCAGCCTCCCCGCCACGCTCTCGTGAATGATCGCCCGCCGCGTGCTCGTGCAGCGCTGGCCGGTGGTGTTGAACGCGCAGCGCGTGACCTCGATCGCCGCCTGGCGCAAATCCGCGTCGGGCATCACCACCGCGGCGTTGTTGCCGCCCATCTCCAGCGCGGCAATGCGGCCGGGCCGGTCCAGGTTCGCCTCCAGTATCCGCCGCCCCACCGGCCACGAACCCGTGAACGCGATCGCATCCACACCCGCGTGGGCCACGAGTGCCGCGGCAACGTCTCCGCCGCCCTGCACCATGTTCACCACGCCCGCGCCATCCGCCGGGGCACCCTCTTCACGCAGGGCCTGATCGAACAACTCAACGAGAGCCTGCCCGCACGCGGGTGCCTTGTCGCTGGGCTTGAAGACCACCGTGTTGCCCGCCAAGAGCGCGGGCACGATGTGCCCGTTGGGCAGGTGCAGGGGAAAGTTGTACGGCCCCAGCACCGCCATCACGCCGTGCGGCCGGAACAGGCACCGGGCCTGGCGCGACGGCGTCATCGCAAACGCAAACGGCGTCACACGCCGCCGCCCGCCTTCCGGCGCTTCGTCCAGCGAGATCTCCACCTTCGTCCCCAGCAGCGCGGCTTCCTGCTTGCACTCCCACAGCACCTTGCCGATCTCATCGCAAAGCACCTCGGCCAGCGGGCCGGCCCGCTCACCCGCAAGTTTCTGGAAGCGCCGCAGCACCGCCACGCGCCGCTCCATCGGCCAACGCGACCACGCCTTGAACGCCCCTGCCGCGGCGGCAACCGCCGCGTCCACATGCTCCGGGTGTGCACCGCAGGAATGGACGATGCTCGCGGGCCGCGCGGGGTTGCGCGACACAACCGGTGCGCCCACCCCGCCACCCGGCCCGGCGAGCCATCGACCGCCCACAAGATTCGAGGGTGCGTGCAGAAGCGAAGGGTGCTGCGCGGCGGTCATGGTGCCGCATCGTACCGCACGCAGAACAAGTCGAAACGCGAATCACCCGACGAGGTCCGGCAGTTGCTCCATCCCCTCCGTCAGCACGCGCGGCCCGCTCTCTGTAATCAGCACGTCGTGCTCGTAATGCGAACTCAGCGAGCCGTCCTTCGTGTACACCGGCCAGGGGTTGGAGCGGTGAACCGTCTCGCCGGTGCCCAGCGCGAGCATGGGCTCCACGGCGATCAACACGCCCGGCTCGCAGGGCAGCACGCCCTCGGGCCAGTCGTTGTGGGCCTCGGGCACCACGTTGGCCACGAACGGCGGCAGGTGCAGGCCGCGCTCGCGGTCGTTCTTCTTCATGCCGATGCCGTGGCCCCCCAGGCCGCGAACAAGGTGCAGTTTGTGTTCAACCTCGACACACCCTTGCACCTCACGGGCCCACGCCAGGTACGTGTTGCCGGGCGTGAGTTTGGCCACGCCGCGCCGCAGAGACTCCTTTCCCACGTCCATGAGTTTCTGCACCGCGGGCGACGGGTAGGCCTTGAAGCAGTACGTCCATCCCGCATCGCCCACAAAGCCGTTCTTCCACACGCCGATGTCGATCTTCAGCAGGTCGCCCTCGCGCATCGGCCGGTCGTAGAGCCCCGCGAAGCCGTGCACCACGCAGTCGTTCACGGAAAGGCACGCGTGCCCCGGAAACGCGGGAGAGCGGCCAACCTTGTAGCCCAGAAAGCAGGATTGGCACCCGAGCGATTCAAGGATGCGGGCAACCTCCGCGTCGATCTGTGCCAGCGTCTGGCCGACCCTCAGAAATGGCACGATGCGCTTGTGCGTCTCCACCACGCACTGCGCGGCGGTGACCGCAAGGTCCACCTCGCGCGGGAGCAACTTGGGAATGCGTGCCATAGAAGGGCCGATGGTAGCGCGGGTGCTGTGGGAACTTGCAGCCGCGCTCTCAGCACAAAGTCAGTGCTCAGTGCGGGTAGATAAGTTGAAGGCCCGAGGTAAACGCCAGCGAACGAACATCGACCGTGTTCAGCACGATCAGGTCCGCACGCTTGCCAATGGCAATCTCGCCGCGGTCCTGAAAGCCGAGCATGCGGGCCGGGTTGATCGTGGCCGCGGCGATTGCCTGTCCCAACGAGAGGCCGCAATGCTGCACGGCCAAGCCAATGACGAACGGCATGCTCCAGCACGGGGCGGACCCGGGGTTCAGGTTCGTGGCGATGCACACGCGGTGGGGTGCCGCGGCTGCGATGGGAGCGAGGTTGGCATAACGCCCATCGAGGTGAAAACCACAGGCGGGGAGCGCGACGGCAAAGGGGCCGTGGCGTTGGTGCAGGTCAGATGAACCAGCGGCCGGGCCATGGATGATTGCCTCGACGTCTGCGGGCGTGGATGCTTCGAGATGATCCACGCTCAGGGCACCAAGGCCGATTGCCCGTTGCGTAAAGCCCAGACTGTTGAACTGATCCACATGCACACGGAATGGGTGGCCCAGTTCATCGGCACGCCGAAAGAGCGCTTCGCACTCGTCGGGCGACCAGGCACCCTCTTCGCAATAGGCGTCGATCGTGATGCCTGGGAATTCGGAGTGCACGGCATCGAGAGTCTCACCGATCGTGCGTTTGACGAACACGTCCCGCGGCACGTCCGGGTCAATCGCGTGCCCGAGCAGGGCCGTCGGCACCACCGTCGGCTCTGCCCAATCGGGATAGTCGCGAATGGCACGCAGCATCTTCAGTTCGTCCGCTGTCGTAAGGCCGTACCCGCTCTTCACTTCAACCGTGCGCGTGCCGCTATCCATGAGGAGGTTGAGATGACGGTGCAGGAGGCCTGCGAGTTCGCTCTGCGTGGCAGCACGCACCGCGCGGACGGTGGCCATGATGCCACCACCAGCCCGCAAGATGTCGAGATAGGGCGTGCCATTCCGCTTCATCTCCCACTCGTCAAGCCGGTGAGACCCCAAACTAAACCGCGCCGGTATGCCAGGGTCCACCCAGCAAGCGTGCGTGTGGCAATCCACGAACGCGGGCAGCACCACGCGCCCCTCAGCGCGCCGTTCCGTTGGTCGCGACTCCCACCAGCGCGAGGAGTACGGATCGGCGGGGCGCTCCGTGGACCCATCCGGCCGGACCACATGCCTGAGCACGTGGGTGATCAGCCCGTCAAGCGAGTGGATGTCCACCAAGGCATCGCCCAACTTATCGGTGTGCAGGCGTGCGTCGCGAATGATGGAAATGTGGCGGCGCTTCACGCTGGCCGCTCCGCAAAGCCCGTCAGAAACGACAGGAACAGGTACGCGGCGAGGCGGGCCGTCCGCCCATCCACATCAAACACAGGGTTCAACTCGCAGATGTCAAAGCAGGCCACATGCGACGATCGCCCCGCGGCAAGGGCAATCCCCGCCACCGTCTGCGGGTCCAGCCCGCAGGGATTGACCGCCGACACACCCGGCGCGTGTGCCGCGTCCAGACCGTCCATGTCGATCGACACAAAGCACGGCTCATCGGGAATCAGCGTGGTGGGGTCCGTCGCCCTCGCCTCCCGCACGCTCACGGCCCGCCCGCCGTGCGCGGCAAACCACAGAGCGTGCTCCGCGCTGTTCACCAGCGGCTCCATCCCGATGCACGTGAGCGACCGCACGCCGCACCGCTCCACCAAGGCCCGAAAGGGCATGCCCGAGCCCGCCTCCGCCCGCACATCCAAGTGCGCATCCACATACACCCCCGCCCGCGGCTCAATGCCAGCGCGGCGGGCCTTCAGCCCCTCGATCACGCCGCGCACGAACGCGAACGTCAGGTCGTGCCCACCACCGATGCCCACGGGCATCAGGCCCGCCGCCACAATGGCCCGGCTCGCCTCCGTGACCCGTGCGTGCGTCTCATCCAGCGTCGCGCCGGGCACGATGTCGCCCGCATCAAACACTGCCGGCAACGCCCGCAGCGGCGGGGCGGGCAGGGCCAGTCCGTAGCCCGCGAGTGCGGCCCGGAACGCGGCCGGGCCTGCCTTCGCCCCCACACGCCCCTTGTTCATGCCCACGCCCGTGTCATCCGGCATCCCCAGCAGGCACACGGCCCGCGCACCCGTGCCCTGCGCGGCGACCTGCCCGCCCGCAAACGGCCGCACGTGCGCAGCCAAGCGCGCCGGCGTCGATGCGGGCCAATTTGCGTCAACAGTGTGGGGTATCAGGCTCAAGCGCCCCGAGCATATCGACGCGCGGCGGCGCACGTCGGATCGCCGAACCGATGTCTCACCCCGACGAAGCGTGCCGCGGCATGGTCGTCCCGTGCGAACCGAACTCCGCGTTGATCCGCTGACGCACGCGAATCCGGTCAGCCGCATCGGTCGCCTTCGCTAGTTCCGCTTCCAGCGTGCACCGGCGGCGCACTCGCGCCAGCACCTCGCGGCACTTCTCCGCCACCAGAGCGGCATCGCCCTGCGTGAACCGCTCCACCTCGCTCACCCATGCTGCCACAAGGGCGCGCGCTGCGCCGCTTTCAAGTTCGCTCATCACGTCCGCCACACCGAAACTGGCCCGCTCACCCGCCAGCCTCGCAATCGTGCCAGCCACGAGCGCGGCATCGCCCTCCAGCCCGGCCCCCGCGGCAAGCCACCGCTGGTCCGGCTCGTCAAACTCCGCCAGCACGGGCGAGTGGGCCAGCGCGCACGCCACCACCCACGCCGCGTCCGTCATCGTGCGGGCAAGGTCCGCGGCCCGCGTGGCATCCGTCGCGCTCGGCGCGGCGGTTGCATCCGCACGCGGGCGCGGCAGTTTGGCCGCCGCGGCCACCAGCGCGCCCCGAACCGTCGCGGGCGGCACCCCGGCAATCGCGGCCAGCCGCTGCACGATCAGTTCCTTCCGCACCGGCTGCACACGATCCAGGCCGAGTTCGGCCAGGCGTGCAATCTCTTCCTCGAACACGCGCGACCGAGCCGCGAGTGAGAGCGTGCGCGTTGCCGCCTTCAGTCGCTCAAACCGGAACTCCAGCGCATCCACCGCCCCCGCCACCATGGCTATGAACCGTTCCGGCCCCCGCGGCTGCTTCAGCAGTTCGTCCGGGTCCTTCGCGATCGGCTGCCCCGCCTCCGGTGGCACGCTGGAAAGCAGTGCAATCCGCACATCCACCGGCTCAGCGAACAGCACCTCCACAGCCCGATCCGCCGCACGCTGGCCCGCCTCATCGCCATCGAACAGCAGCACAATCGTTTCGGCAAGCCGGCGCAGCACGCGGGCGCCCGAGGCGTTCAGGGCCGTGCCCAGCGTTGCCACGACGTTCTTCACGCCCGCCTGGTGGCAGGCGATCGCATCCATGTATCCCTCGCACACGATCACGGTCTTCTCGGCGCGTATCGCCTGCCCCGCGTGATGCAGCGCGTACAGCGTCGCGCTCTTCGAGAAGAGCAGCGTCTCCGGGCTGTTGAGATACTTGGGCTCATCCGCATCGTTCACGCGCCGCCCGCCGAACGCGATCACTCGCCCCAGCGAATCGTGGATCGGGAACGTCAGCCGGTTGCGCAGGCCGTCGTACGTGCCCTGCCCGTTCTCGCGTTCCTTCAGCAGACCCGCAGAGATGAACGGACCCGCGTGCAGGCCCTTGTTGGCCAGCGTGAGTGCGAGCCCGTCCCACCGGTCGGGCGATGCCCCCAGGCCAAAGAGCGAGATCATCTCTTCGCTCACGCCGCGCTTCGCCAGAATCGCCCGCGCCGCGCTCCCGTGCTCCGGGTGCCGCAGAATCCCCTGAAAGAACGACTGGGCCACGCCATTGGCATCCAGCAGGGCTGCCCGCGAGATGCCCGACGGCGCCGAATCGCCCTCACCTCCGTCGCCACTGCCTCCACCCGCCTGACCAGCCGCGCTCCGCCGCGGCGGCGGCGAGAGTTGAATCCCCGCCCGGTCCGCGAGAAACTGCAACGCCTCCCGGAACGACATCTTGTGGAAGGCGATCACGAAACTCAGGGCATCGCCCCCCGCCCCGCAGACAAAGCAGTGATAGATCTGCTTGTGCGGCACCACGCACATGCTCGGGTTGTGGTCATCGTGGAACGGGCAGACGCACTTGAACTCGCGCCCCGCCTTGCGCAACGACACCTGCTCGCCGATCAACCGGACAATGTCCGTCGCCTCGATCACGCGGCGTTTATCGTCGTTGAACGGGCCGGGGCCATGCGGAGGGCCGTGCGGGGTGGGCGGGGCGGGCGGCACGGGGTGTTGTAGGCAACCGGGCCATACCGTGGCCGATGCGCGTTCGCGTGCGATATTCCGGGCGTGTCCAGGGCGTGGGCTTCCGGGCCACCGCCCGCTCGCTCAGCCGCGGCTTTGCCGTGTCCGGCTGGGTGCAGAACGAGTTGGTAGGCACGGTCCTTCTCGAAGTTCAGGGAGAGCCCGCAGCCGTGCAGGGCTACCTCGACGCCCTGCGCGAGGAGTTGGGAAGCAACATCAAGGGCGAAGACCGCTCCACCCTCGCCGACGATCCCGCCCAGCCCCCCCACCCCGCCAGCGGTTCGCCAAATATCGCATCGGGCATCGTGATCCGCCACTAGCCCAGCCGGCCGTTCGCCTGCGGTGTGTGGGGCGGGGGTGCGGTCGCCGATACGATGGCCGCGTGAAGTTGGCGGCCCCGTAGCTCAGCGGCCTAGAGCTGGCGACTCATAATCGCTCGGTCCCGGGTTCGAATCCCGGCGGGGCCATTGCGTCATTCGGCACAACTCCGCACAACTCTGGTTCGTGCGGAACGCCCAGCGGGCACGCGGGAGTGCGGGGCTAGTTCTTCGCGCCCGACGGGTTGGCTTCAGCCGGGTGTGTGCGGGCGCTCAGGATCGCGTCGAGTTCACGGACGAGTTCACGCACACGCCGCTCGCTCGTGTCGGGAGCACGGGTGCGGTGTTCTTCGATGTCCTGCACCTTCTGGTAGTTGTTGATGACCGCGCCGACGATGAGGTTGACGAGCAGGAAGGTGGCGATCACGATCCACGAGACTTGGAAGGCCGTGAACGCGCCCAGGGGATAGCCGGCCATGGCGAGTTCGTAGCGCATCTGCGTCCAGTCGTCGCCGGTGAGGATGCGGAAGAGCGAGAAGCAGGCCTCGTGAATGCTTGCGAAGTAGGGCCGCATGGGGTGGCCCTCGCCCCCGAAGAGTTTCACGCCGATGACGGCGTAGACGTAGAAGAGGATGGTGGCGAGCAGCGCGACGTACTTCATGCTGGCGACCGACCGCAGCAGCACGGTGACAATCAGGCGGAGTTCCGGGATGGTTTTGACCAGCCGGAGAACGCGGAAGACGCGGAGGATGCGCAGCACAGGCCCGATGCCGTTGGAGGCGGGGATCAGGGCCGCGATGACGATGACCAGGTCGAAGATGTTCCAACCGTCGCGGAAGAACGCGGCGGTCGAGTCTCGGGCCGCGAATCTGAGGACGATCTCGACCAGGTAGATGGCGATGCAGGCCGTCTCGATTCTCGCGATGACGCCGAGAGCCGTCGCGTCAGTGAGGTAGGTGCTGAGGCCGATGAGGACGGCGTTGACGAGAATGACCGCCACGATGGCGTTGTTGAAAGTCGCGGATTGGACGATGTGCCGGAGGGTCATGGCATGTCCTGGATGGTGTGCGATGGGGTGCGGCTCAGCGAGCGTGGCCCGTGTCGCCGGTGCGCGCAGCCTTTGAGGGCCACGCCAGGCTCAGCACGGTGGCGAGCGCCAGCGTGCCCACCACGACCAGGAGCGACACCGTGGTGTCGATCTTGATGGGATCGGCCTTTGGCATCCCGATGATGTCAAGATACGGCGGCACGCTGAGCAGGAGCAGTTTCACGCCCACGAAGGCGAGGATGAGGATCAGGGCGGGCTTGAGGAACCGGAACCTCTGCATGAGCGCCGCCAGGCAGAAGTACAGGGCACGCAGGCCCAGGATCGCAAAGATATTGCTGGTGAACACGATGAAAGGGTCGGGCGTGATAGCGAAGATGGCGGGGATCGAGTCGACGGCGAAGACCAGGTCGGTGATTTCGACGAGGATGAGCGCGAGGAACAGGGGCGTGATCGCCCACGACGCGCTGAGCGAGCCCGGCGGGGGCGGGTCCATGACTTCGTGGCCGCGGGCGTCTTTGGTATAGGTCGGCCTGAGTGTGCGGCGTGTGAAGAACCGCTGGCCGTCGTAGAACTCGGTGACGCGGAAGAACTTCTTGCAGAGGCGGACGGCGATGTTCTGGGAGACATCGTCGTGGCCCTTGATGAGGGCCATCTTGAGGGCGGTGAGGATGAGGAAGCCGCCGAAGACGATGAGTATCCACTGATACTTGAGGATCAGGCCCGCGCCGAGGAAGATCATGCCGCCGCGCATGACGAGGGCCCCGATGATGCCCCAGAAGAGCACCCGGTGCTGGTACTTTGCTGGCACGGCGAAGAAGGAGAAGATGAGGGCGATGACGAAAATGTTGTCCATCGCGAGAGATTTTTCGACCACGTATCCGACGAGGTACTGCTTGGCCGCTTCGAGCCCCCGGACCTCACCAGACACGATCAACGGTGCGCCCGCCTTGATCGCCTCCGGCGTGCTGTACATGGCGGTGTCCAGACCAAGGCCCAGCCAGTGGTGCTCGTAGGCCACGTAGACGAACCCGCTGAAGGCGATGCCGCACGTGAGCCATACGACTGACCAAGTGATTGCCTCCTTCATGGCGACGGCGTGCGCCTCGCGATGAAAGACACCCAGATCGAGCGCGAGGAAGACGACGATAAGGCCGACGAAGGCGAGATACGCCCAGACTTTGAGATCGCTGGGGCTGGCCAGGGTCGCGTCTGCGAAGAGCAGCAGTTCGTTCATGGCGAGAGCACATCCTGGGCCAGCGGCTGCTCACGGGGGCAGGCGCGGCACAACGTCTGAAAGGATGTTGGTCTCGCCGGAGGCCCCGGTCGGCGTTGTGAAGCAACGCGGACCAGTGCCGTAGAAGGGCCGGGGCGGAGCGAGGAGCGTTCCGTCCGTGTTGACGACCCATCACACCCGCATCGGCGGGCGGCTACTCCCCAACAGGAAGCACGGTGCGATTCTAGCAACGCTGGGAGCACGAGAAAAGCGCGGCCGATGCCAGAAAGAGCGCGGAGAGAAGACCGTGGCTTGGGGTGGTGGCGTCGCCGGGCGGAAGCCCAGCGTGCGGCCCGGTAAGATCCCGCCGCGCCATGACACTCGAGACGTTTGATTTCTGGTTTGGACTTGGAATGCTCGCGCTCATGGCGTGCCTGCTGGTGTATGGGATAGTCAGCACGCGGGTGGAAGTCGCCCGGCGCGATGGGGCGAGTGCTGTGGCCCTGCTGCGGCGGAACGCGCGCCGGCTGTGGGTGCTGATCGGCGGTTCGGCGGTGATTGTGGCGGGCATCGTGATCTCGCCCCTGCCCGGGCCGGGGCTGAGCGTGCTGGGGCCCCTGGGCCTGGCGATTCTGGCGAGCGAGTTTGTGTGGGCGCGCCGGTTGGCGCGAGAGATCAAGGAACGCAGCGGGCCGCTTCGAGAAGCGACGCAGCGTGTGGCCGACGGGACACCCCGTTGGGCGGTGATTCCGGTGTGCCTGGCGTATTGGTCTGCGACGGTGCCGATTGCCATGTGGGCACCCGTACCTTCCGTGGTATTGTGGCCAGCGGCATCGATCCTGTTCACACCGGTGTGCCTGTGGGCGTATCTGGTGCTGCGGTCCGGTCTGCGGTGAGGCGTGGCCGCCCTCGGGCTCTGCCCCACGGCGTGCCGACGGAATTGAGCCTGTGGACGACCTCGGTGGCACATGAGGCGGAGGCGCGAATGAAGAGTCACCCCAGCGTCTTGGGCGCCGCCTGCGGCCCCACGTACAGCACCGACCCCACCGTCAGATCGTCCGACAGCGCATCGGTGCCGGCGAAGCGGTAGACCGCCTGCACGATCATCTGCACCTCCGAGTCCGGGTCGGTCGCGGGCGACACCGTCGCCACAAGGCGGTCAAGCCCGAACTCCTCCACCTCCGCCGGGTCGCGCTGCTCCACCACACCGTCTGAGTACAGCACGATGCGCGTGCCGGGCTCCAGTTTCATCTGGGCGCTGGTGTAACGCATGTCTTCGATCACGCGCAGCGGCGCCCCGGTCCCTTCCTTCACGATCACCGGCTGCGGCTTGCCCCCCGGCGGCCGGATGAACCAGTGCCCGTGCCCCGCATCCACATACGACAAAATGCCCGTCTCCGTGTTCAGCACACCCAGCCACAGCGACACGAACTTGTTCCCCGGGCAGCGCGGCACAAGGTGGGCGTTCACCGCCGTCGCCGCGTCCGCCGGATCAAGGCAGTATCGCAGCGCGGCGTTGAGAAAACTCTGTGTGGTCGCGGCCAAAATGGCCGCGGGCAGGCCCTTGCCCGCCACGTCGCCCAGGAAGAACGCCACGCGGTTCTCGTCAAGGCGCACGATGTCGAAGAGGTCACCGGCCACGAACTTGCCGGGACGCAGGTCCATCGCATACAGCACGCCGCCGAAATCGCCCTTCACCGCGGGCAGAATCTGCCGCTGAATCTCCGTCGCGGCGTTGAGTTGCTCGGTGAGTCGCTGGCGGTCGGTCTCCGCCTGCGCACGCTTGAGGCTGGAGAGCGAAAGGCTGCACATCTCCGTAATCGCCTGGCAGAACGCCGCGGCATCCTCCTGCACCGGCGGCTCGTCGCGCCGCGAATCCAGATAAATGCACAACTCGGCCGAACTGTCGAGCAGGATCGGCATGGCCAACGCCATGACCGTGCCCACCGAAAGGATGCTCATGGGGGCCACCGGCCCGTCGTCCTTGCGGAGTTGCACCATCTGACCGCTGCACGCCGCCGACACCAGCGAGCGGCTGAAGTGGAAACTGGCGGTGGAGGTGGAGGCCATCTTGCTCGCCACGATGTCGATCCGCTCGTGGCCGCCCGCCGTCGGGCGGATCACCGCGGCACGCGGGTAGCCCGTCCCCTCGATCAGCGCGTCCACAATGCACTCGGCCAGCGCCAGTTCCGTCGTGGCCCGCTGGATGTCCTTGGCCGCCTTGATGAGCAGTTCCAGGCGGCGCCGGTCGATGGCGCTCTGCCGCAGCCGCGGCACCGGCTCGATCTGCCCCGCCTCACGGCCCCCGCCCACGGTGTCATCGGTGGTGAACGTGGAGTTGGCGCTGCGCGTGCCCGGCGCGTTGAAACGCATGGCCCACGGCCCGATCCGCAGCACATCGCCCGGGCGCAGCGGCGTGGGCACCAGCGCCCCCAACTGCACGTCGTTGATGTACGTGCCGTGCCGGCTCTCCAGGTCGGTCGCCAGCCACTCCCCCCCCACACGCGGCTCAAGGCGGCAGTGCTTGCGGGAGACCGTCCGCTCACCCTCGGGCAGTTGCACATCGCACTCCGGCAGCCGCCCGATGGTCATCGGCCGCGTCGGCGAGACAGCGATCGGCTGCAGCGGCGGACCGGCGATCACGTCCAGCGAGTACGGCGAACCGATGAGTGTGGACTCGCTCACGCTGGGCGGCTCCGGGTGCGGGTAGATGCGCAAGGAGGATAGGGGGTCGCACGCACGCCACCAGCAACAGGGCACAGACCCCTCGCGGCCCCGCGGGCCTGCCCGCTCCCCGCCACACCTACCGGCGACGTGCGTCGGCGGACCGTCAACCCTTCGCCTGCTTCGAGCCCTTCGCGGCAGACTTCTTCTTGGCCGGCTTGACCGCGTGCTTCCCGTTCCTCGCGGCACCTGCGGCCGCCGCGGCGGCCCGCAGGGCCCTGTCCGGATTGGGGATGGGCGTCACGCCCGCCTCCACGCCAACCTTGGACTGGAGCAGGTTCAGGCTCTCTCGCGAAAGCACCACGCGTCCGGAACGGTCAAGATCGAACGCCGTCTGGATCGCCCGGAACTCGCCGTCGGAATCAAGCGTGCTCACAATGCCGAAGCGTTTGAGCACAGCGGCATCGCTCTGCCGCGCGGGCTCGGCGAGACGGGCGCGGAAGGTCTCCTTCACGATGCTGATCTGGTCCATCGGGCTTTCAAGGTGCGGCCCCCCGTCGAAGGGGTCGATGCGGTCGAAGTACTTGAAGCCCAGGCCTTCGAGCATGCGCCGCGCGGGCACCGTCTCTTCACCCACCTGCCCGACAACGCTCCGCGCCTCGGGCGCCAGCAGCGTGAGGTAGATGTCTTCGCGCGGGAAGAGCGTGAGGATGAACTCCTTGCTCTGCTGGCAGAAGCGGTCGGCCTGGTCATACGTGAGGTTGATGAAGCAGCGCGTGCAGTAGTCCCAGAACGGATTCTCTCCATCCACGCTGATGGGGCCCATCATCTCGGCCAGCACGCGGTCGCTGAAGAGGTGGCGGTGCAGGCCCATGAAATGGAACCGCACGAGCGCGACGAGCCGGCCGAGTTTCTGGCGGTGGCCGCGGAAACTCGGCTGGAGGATCAGGCCGCCGACCTCGGTGGGGCCGGATTCATCCAGGTGCAGGCGGGCCACGGTGTGCGTAACGCCCATCTGGAGCGACTTGCTGAACATCTCGCGCCGGGAGAGTTGGAGCGAAACGTTGGGCTGGCCCGGGCCGCCCATCTTGGCGATGATCTGCGAAGTGCCGATCACGCCGCCGGTCTCGATCTCTTCCAGCACGAACATGAAGAAGGGAGACTTGCCCGTGATGCCGCGGATGCCCGCGGCGAGTGCGCCGTGCTCGGCCGAGCCACCCTCGCCCCCACCACCGCCGCCACTGCGGCTTCGCTCGGGCCGGGCCGGGGCGCGGGCCACAACGCCCGCCTCCTCATCCGCGGCGAGCAGGAAGCAGTTGCGGCTCCACGTCACCTTCTGCGTGATGATGTCGCGGTCAGGCGGAAGATTGATGAAGTGCACCATGCGCGCCAGTTTCAGGAGCGTGGGCACATCATCCACTTTGGCACGCCGGATCACGAACACGAATCACATCCGTTTCTGTTGGGCTAGCGCGAAGGGTCGGGCAACCCCCCGACCCCCGGCACCAAAACGCGGCTGACCGGCAGGATAGGTTCAGACCGCGCCGGGGTCGATTGAGCGGCTGCTTTGGTTCGTTATCGGCCGGTTTGGCGGGGGTGGTTAGGGGGCGGGAGGCACCGGAAGAGTGAGGGTGCGCACAATGGGGCCGCGCACGCCGTTGCCGTCTACACCGCAAGCCGCGACTTCAACGATCCGTTCGGGCCCGCTGCCCAAAGGGATCACCACGTAGGGCTTGCGCACGCTGATGCCGATGGTGGCCTTCGCATTGAGTGTCCCGCGGGAGACAAATATGCGAGTTTGGGGCGTCGTCCATCCGCCGCCTGCCGTTCGCACCCAGTACATGATGCGCCGCACTCCTGTCACGATGTCAATGCTTGATCTTGCGTGCATGGGTTCCTCAATCTCGACCGTATCCCCCGCAATACTGAGCACGGCGTCGATGCGCGCGACGTGCTCTGGACCCGTCAGCAATCGCAACCTCGCAACGCCACTGGGGTGGTGCTGGTCGGTAAGCACCCACTGTGGCAGACCGGGCATGGCCGGAATCAGCGCCGGCTCGGCGAAGACACCCGCCTTCAGCACATCTGCCAAGCCCTGTCGGTTCTCGACAAGGCCGATCGCGCTGTAGAGAATGACACCGCCTTGCTCGCCGCTTCCATCCGCTCGTGTTCGCGCTCGCGTGGCCGCGATCTGGTCGAGGATCTCCTTGGGCTGCCACGATTCCTTGGTGCCGTTGATCCTCGTCGCGTACAAGCCCGGCCACACAGATACGACGGACGACCCCTTTGGTATGACGGTCCTCTGCTCAACCCACCATTTCAGGAGTTCCGCAAACGGCTGCTCCTTGGAATCAATCTTCCAATACAACTGCGGCGCGATGTAGTCAATCCACCCCTCGCGCAGCCACAGCCGCGCATCGGCGTAGAGGCCGTCGTACGCATCAAACCCCTTCACCCGCGGCGGGTGGCCCGGCCGCCAGATGCCAAACGGGCTGATGCCCACACGCACAGAGGGCCGGATGCCCTCAACCCGTGAGTAGCACTCGCGCACGAACCCGTTGATGTTCTCGCGCCGCCAATCGCTCCGCGTCGGCCACACCCCATCCGCACCCGGCGTGCCGTGCGCGGCAAACGACGCATCATCCGGGAACGCCTCGCCCTTCTTCGGGTAGGGGTAGAAATAGTCATCCATGTGGATGCCGTCGATGTCGTAGCGGCGCACCAGGTCTTCGATCACCGCCAAACTGTGCGCCCGGGCCTCGGGCTCGCCGGGGTCGAGCCACAGATAGCCGTCGTAGGAACGCACGAGTTCGGGCCGCGTCTTGGAAATGTGGCTGGCCGCGTCGGGCCGCGTGGCCTTCATGTGGCGGGCGCGGAAGGGGTTGACCCACGCGTGCAGTTCGATGCCGCGTGCGTGGGCCTCCGTGATCCAATCTGCAAGCGGGTCGTACGCGGCCGCAGGTGCCTCGCCGCTCTGGCCCGCACCCGGCGGCCGGCCGCTCTGACCCGTGAGGAACTCCGACCACGGTTCCAGCGGCGACGGATAGATCGCATCGCACGCGGGCCGCACCTGCAACAGCACCGCGTTCAGGTTGCACGACGCGGCCACATCCAGAATCCGCACCATCTCGGCACGCAACTGCTCCACCGGCAGCCCCGGCTTGCTCGGCCAATCAATGTTCGCCACCGTCGCCACCCACACGCCGCGGAACTCCCGCATCGGCATGGGTGGATCGGGCACGGGCGCTTCCGGCACCCGCGCGGCTTGTTCCGGCACCGGCGGCGAAGGCGGTTGCTGGGCGAGCGAGATGCCGCACAGGGCCAGCGCGGCACACACAGCCAGTGCCGCCACCGCAACAAGCCCTCGCTCACGCTCGGGCTGCATGTCGCGGGGCCGCATGTTGCGCGTCTGCTTGTTGGCACTGTGCATCACAGAATCTCTCCCACCGTCCGCTCGAAACGCACACCCGTCTCCGGCCCGAAGTGCTTCAGGCCGTCCGCACGCAGGCCAGGCGCGTGCTCGCGGATGTACCGGTCGAACACCTCGCGCGTCGAGAACACGTACCGCACCTCCACGCGCGCCTCATCCCCCGGACGCTCCGCGTCCAGCCGCACGATCATCGCCGAGTGCGCCCCGCCCTTCATCACCTGATCCACATGGCCCCCCTCCAGCCACGCCACATACGCCGCGGCCACGGCAGGGCTCGGGCACGTTGCCCGCACGGTGTACGCGACTGCCTGACCCATGGCGAACAATACGGCCAACCACGCCCCGAACCGCCGATATCCATGCCGACCCCGGCCCGGCAATATCGCTCCCGCTGCCGCGTTGTGCCTCTGAACCGTCGTGGCGTTCGTTCCGGATGACCCATTCTTCGAGCCATCCTTTGCCCGACCCGGTTGTGGACCTGAGCGCGATGCTCGCGGCCGCGGCCAGCGGCGATGAGCACGCCTGGCGCGGCATCGTGAACCTTTACGCCCGCCGTGTCTTCGCGCTCGCCAGGTCCCGCGTCCGTCAGGCCGATGTCGCCGAGGAGGTT
Organism: Phycisphaerales bacterium; assembly: GCA_046156035.1. GTDB lineage: Bacteria > Planctomycetota > Phycisphaerae > Phycisphaerales > UBA1924 > JAEUIX01. Next base: position 18,072 of record JBJXEW010000030.1, read on the forward strand.
ACCCAGTCCGTGTTCGCCACCGTGGCCACCAAACTCAGAGACGGCGGGTACACCGACCGGGGCCGCTTCGAGCAGTGGCTCTTCCGCATCGCCATGAACCGCGTGCGCGATGAGATCCGGCGTGTCCGCCGGCAAGCGACCGTCACCGACCCGGAGCAGTTCTCTTCGATCGCCGGAGCGCTCCCGTCATCCTCTGCATCCCCGCGTGAGTCGGCCGATTCGGTCGCCCAACTGCGGGGGGCGCTGGAGCACCTCACCACCGCCGACCGCGAAGTCATCGAACTCCGCCACCACGCGGGCCTGACTTTCAACCAGATCGCCGATGTGCTGGAGGAACCCCTCGGCACACTCCTCGCCCGCCACCACCGCGCCCTCCGCAAACTCAAGGACCTGCTCACACCCCCTTCCACCTCCGCCGCGGCCCTCCACCCCGAGGCCTGAACAATGCACGCCAACAATCACCCGATGCCCGACCAGCCTCACGACACCGACGGCCTGCCCGCGGATCTGCTCGCGCTCACGGCCGACCTTGACGCCCTGGCGGCGCTCGATGTGGCTGCCGCGCCCGCCGACCTGACCGATCGCATCACCGCGTCAACGCTCGACGACCTCGTGTCTGTCGCACATTCCACGCCCGCAGACCTGCGGACCACCGAAGCCCGCGTTGAGCAACTCGCCGCGGTCTACGCCGCCTCGTCGCCCCCGGGCCTCACCGGTCGCGTCCACGCCGCGTCTGCCCCGCACCTGCACGCCACCGAGCCAGCCCTGCGCCTGGTTGGCACCCGCGCCGCCGCGCCGGCCCGTCCGACCATCATCACACGTTCCCTGGCGTGGTCACGGGGCCTGCGTGTGGCCGCGGCGCTGGCCCTCGTTGCGGGCGCCGCCGCCGCGTACATCGCATTTTCGCCCGCCCGCTCGCCCTCATCGAACCCAACTTCACCCAGCCCCACGCTCGCCGCAACGACCAGCGACGACCACGTCGAAGCCGCGCTCCTCGCCTTTGATGCCATCGACGCCGCCGTCCTCGGCGACGATATCGAAGCCCTGCTGGCCGAGGCCGAGTCCCTCGCCGAGACGTTCACATCCGATCCCGCCGCAACCCCGGCCGATGCAGGCACGCTGCGATGAACACACGCACTTTCCATCTCGCGCGCCGCACACTCGCGTGGGCACTCCTCCTCAGCGCGCCGTCCTTCGCTCTCGCCGAGCCGCCGCCCGGCACGCCCGAGGCCGGGCCGCTCGCAGGTCCCTCCACCACACCCGCTGAGTCCGCCACTGTTCTCCGCGAGCGCATCGAGCGCCGGGTTGAAGGGCTCCGCGAGGCCGAGAAGCGTCTGCAAGAGGCTCTCGCCAAACTCAACGAGGGCACCGACCCCGCCGAGGTCCGCCGCTTGCTCGAAGTGCAGGCTGGCCGCGGCCTCCTCCAGGGGTTTGGGCCAAACGGACCGCCGCGAAGGCCCGAAGGCGCGGGGGAAGGGGGGACGCAACCCGGCCCGCAAGAGCCCTCGCCCCCGCTGCGCGGCGGCCGAACCGGACCAAGCAGCATTCCCACCCACGGGGCGGACGAACTTTGGGGCGGCGCGTCGCCCTGGTCGCTTCACGAGGGCTCACGTGGTGAGCCGCTCTCCGCGGACGAGCGCGAGCGTGCCAAGGCCGTGATCGCCGCCGCTCGCCCCTCCATCATCGAAGCCCACGAGCAGATGCGCCGCGAAAACCCGCAGATGGCCGAGCGCGTCTGGAACGCCCTCAGCGGCCGCCTGCGCGGCATCGAGCAACTCCAGACCGCCGACCCCGCCCTCTTCGAACTCAAACTCGACGAGATCGAGAACGGCCTGGCCATCATGCGCCAGACACGCGTGCTGTTCGATGCACGCCAGAGCGGCGACCAAGCCCGCATCCAGCGCGAGCGCCGCACCCTGGGCGACCTGCTGAGCAAGCAGTTCGACGCGCGGGCAAAGGCGCAGGCGACGCAGATCGAACACCTCGAGACGAAACTGGCGAAGATGAAGGCCGAGTTGGCCGAGGCCACCAGCCGCAAGGGCCGCTTCATCGACCGCCGGCTCAACGAGATGACCCCCCAGGGCGAGCGCGGCAAGGACGCGAAAACTCGCCCGGACGGCGCAAGCCCTCGCAAACCCTGACGTGCCGCGCCCGCAAGGCCGGGCCGATTCGCACCAAGTTCTCGCCAGCGCGGCCCTACCCTTCCCGCACGAATGGCCCGCGCAAGCGTCTACATCGAAACCTTCGGCTGCCAGATGAACGAACTCGACAGCGAGTTGGTCATCGGCCAACTCCGTGCGCTCGGCTACCACTTCGTGCCCGAGCCTGCCCAGGCCGGCGTCGTGCTCTACAACACCTGCTCGGTTCGTGAGCACGCCGAGCAGAAGGTGTGGAGCCGCCTGGGCGAACTCGCCATCCGCAAGGCCCGTGAGCCGGGTTTGGTGGTCGGTGTCATCGGCTGCATGGCCGAGCGCGAGGGCGACGGCCTCATGAAGCGCATGCCCGTGGTAGACCTGATGGTGGGCCCGGCGGAACTCGACAAACTCCCCGCTCTGCTCGATAACGCTGTGCGCACCCGCGCCTCGCTTCTGGGCGACCTCACCACGCTCGACCTCGCCGCGACGCCCGAAACCGAGAAGCCTGACCTCCGCCGCCTCACGTCCGCGGGTCAGGCTGCCCTCGCCGGCTCTGCCAGCCGCCGCAGTTCCACGCTCGCCGCCGCGGCAGACAACCTCGAACTCCTCGACCTCTCCCGCGCCATCTCCGCCCACGCCAGCGACGCCGCCCGCTCCGCCTACGTCCGCATCACGCGCGGCTGCAACAAGTTCTGCACCTACTGCGTCGTGCCCTTCACACGCGGTGCCGAGGTCCACCGCCCGCCCGACCACATCGTGGACGAGTGCAAACGCCTCGCCGACGCCGGCACCATCGAGATCACGCTCCTGGGCCAGACCGTGAACCACTACCGCTTCGAGCACGGCTCCGCCGTCTCCATCGGCGGCATCACGCAACCCCAGAAGGGCCGCGTCTACAAGTCCTCCGACACCGACCACCAAGACGCCTACGCGGGTGCCAGCACCACCACCTTCGCCGACCTCCTCGCCCGCATCCACGACGAGGTGCCCGCCGTGCAGCGCCTGCGCTTCGTCACCAGTTACCCCAAGAGTTTCGGCAACGATGTGCTCGCCGTCATCCGCGATCATCCACGCATCTGCCGCTACCTGCACGTGCCCGCCCAGAGCGGCTCCGACCGCATCCTCAGCCTCATGAACCGCGGCTACACCGTCGCCGAATACCTCGACTTCCTCGACCGCGCCCGCGCGTTCCTGCACCAGCCCGAACTCGGCCGCCCGCTCACGCTCGCCGGCGACATCATCGTCGGCTTCCCGACGGAGACCGAGGAAGACCACGCCGCCACCGCCGCGCTCCTGCGCCGGGCACGCTACAAAAACTGCTTCATCTTCAAGTACTCCCCCCGCCCCGGCACCCTCGCCATCGACAAGTTCCCCGACGATGTGCCCGACGATGCCAAGCGCCGCCGCAACAGCGAACTCTTGGCCCTCCAGAACCAGATCAGCGAGGAAGTAGGCCGCGAGTTCGTGGGGCAAACGCTCTCTGTCATGGTCGAGGGTGTGAGCAAGCGTGATCGCAAGCGTGCTGCGTCGGCCCAGCCCAGCCCGGCAGGCGCCGTTTCGCTCACCGTTTCGGCTGGCCGCAGCGCAGACGCGCTCCCCGACAACGGCGACGAGACACCCAACGACGGCCCGGAGGACCCCTGCAACCTCCCCGGCTCAACGACGCTTGCTGAGACCGCCCCGGCACCAGCCGCGCACAGCACGGGCCCCGTCCAACTCTCCGCACGCACCGACGGCGACCTGATCGTGTTCTTTGATTGCCCGTCAGGCCGCGCCCCCGATGATCTCGTGGGCCGCATCCTGCCCGTCCGCATCACAGGCTCTCGCCCGCTCGCGCTCGACGCCGCACTCGTCGACGTCTAACCCCTCCTCGCGCTACGGCCTCACCGCCGCAACCGGAACGCACCGCAACTCCCCCCAAACCACGGCCCCGCCAGCCGTGGGCACCGGTCCGGCCCCGGGGGGCAGCGCAAACACACGCACCGCATCCGCCGCCCCGTTCAGTTCGCTCGCATCGTCAAACGCGATGGACTCGGGCTCGCGCCCGCCCACCGCCACCACCAGTTCAAAAGGCCTGTCGCCGGGCAACTCCAGCACGGCCCGCCCGCCCGCATCCGTCCGCGCACTCGTGGCCCCGGGCACGCTCCGCAGGTAGTCCGCCACGCGAAACACGTGCTTGGGGTTCTGCGGCAGGGCACGCACCACCGCCCCTTCGATCGGCGAACCCGTCGCCGCGTCCCGCAGTTCAACCGCCACACTCCCGCCACCGCCGCCCGCAGCGCAGCCACTCAACCCCAGGCCCGCCGCACCTGCCGCCATCCACGCGGCCACCACCACCCTCCGAACCGCGGCGATTCTCACGAGCCCGTATCTCATCGCCAGAGCGTACCCACTCGCCAAGGGGCCGGGAACACCTCCGCACCCCTCTACACTCGCTGCATGGCCAAGGGCGAGCACAAGAACGGCGCTGCCAAGCCCCGCGCGGCCAAGGGGGATGCGCCGGCAGGCCCGGGCACACCACCCGCGCGTGATGGCCTTCCCCCGATCATCCCCCTTGGCGCCCTTCTCGGCCAGCCGTCGGCGATCAACACACTGCGTCGCTCGCTGGAGGGCGGGCGCGTGCATCACGCCTGGGTCTTTCATGGGCCCGCCGGTGTCGGCAAGATGACCGCCGCGCGGGCGTTCGCCGCGGAACTTCTGGGCCTGGACACCGCCGCTGCGGCCGCGAGCCCGGACCTGCACATCATCACACGCCAGACGGCCCGATTCAGTTCCAACCCCGTGGTGCGAGCCCAGAAGCAGAGCACCATCCCCATCGACGTGCTGCGCGAGTTCGTGATCGAGCCCGCGACCCTCTCGCGTCTGGCGGTGAGAGACTCCGCCGCGGGCAAGGTCTTTATCATCGATGAAGCCGAGATCATGAACCAGGCGGGCCAGAACGCCATCCTCAAGACGCTCGAAGAGCCCGCGCCGGGCACCGTATTGATCCTCGTCAGCACCAACGAAGATGAGTTGTTCCCCACCGTCCGCAGCCGCTGCCAGCGCGTCGCCTTCTTCCCGCTCACCGATGCCGACATGGCCCGCTGGCTCGCCAACTCCGGGCGCGATGTGCCCGCGGCCGACCGGGCCGCCCTCTTCGCCCTTGCCGCCGGCTCCCCCGGCGCGGCACTGCTCGCCATTGATAACCACTTGCTGGACTGGCAACGCACGCTCGCCCCGCTTCTCGCCAAACTCAGCGCCGGCCAACGCGCGGCCACACTCGGCACCGCCATGACCAAACTCGTCGAGGAGCAGGTCGCCACCACCATGGATGCCGCGCCCGAAACGAGCAAGGAGGCCGCCAACCGCCTGTGGACCGGGCGGATGCTCGCCTTCGTCGCCCGCTGGGCCCAGCAAGACCTCCGGGCCGCTGCCAAGTCGCCACAGAGCGTCAGCCCGGCCCGGGCGCTGCACGCGGTTGATCTGCTCAACAGCGCCCAAGACCAGATCGACTTCAACGTGCGATTCTCTGACACGCTCGAGAACCTCGCCGTGCAACTGGGCCAGCCCGTGCATGCTCACGCCTGAAGGGCCCTTGCTACAAGGCCGCAGCCCACGCGCGCAGCGCGCTCGCCGCGGCCCGCTGCGGGTCCGCCACGCCGCGCAGGTCCAGCACCACCGGCGCGTCAGGGCATCCAAGCGCCGTCGCAACGGCGTACTCGGTCAGGGACAACCGCCCGCCCTTGTCTCCCGGCGCAATCCGCCCCGACGGGGAAAGGTCGCTCAGCCGCGCACACGCCACCCGCTTGCCCAGACGCGAAGCCTCCTTGCACGCGTCCACGTTCGCCAGCAGCATCCCCGCCGGATCAAGCCCCACGGCCATCGGGTCGCGTTCATCGCCCTCGCTTGCCTCCCCCAGCGGCAGGGCGCAATCGGCCACACGCACGCCCGCCGCGTCCGCCCGTGCACGCAGTTGCCCCACCACCTCACCCGGCACCGGGCGCGGCAGCACGATGCTCACGCACACGCTCCCCGCACCCGCACGCTCACCCGCAAGCGTCCGCAACTCCGCCGCCAGTTCAATCGCCCCCACCACCGCCGCCACCGCCCGCTCCGCATGGCGAGCATCCGCAAAGTGCTCCGCGGGCACCCACAGGTCCAGCCCGCTCAGGGCCAGTTCGTTACGCCGCAGAATCGCCGCCACGTCTCGCCGTGCAGAACGATCCAGGTCACGCGGCCGCAGGCCCGCAGCCGCAGCGTTGAGGTGAACAGCCCGGAACCCCGCCGCGCGGGCCCAGTCGAGCGCACCCCGCAGGCCCTCCGCGCTCGCCTCAAACGGCGGCTCCAAACCCCCCAGCGCCAGACTCAGCAGCCGCGTGTCAAGCATCGGCGAACCGTACGCGCACTGGCCACCCCACCGACCACCGCACCGTGTACCATCGGCCGTGCCCATCTGGAGAAACGCTGCCCGTGCCCTTCACACCGCCGCGCTGGGCGTGTGGCTCGGTGTGGTGGTGATGACCGCCGCCGCGGCCGCGATCATCTTCCCCACCGTCAAGGCCCTCGCACCCACGCTTCCCGCGTTCAGCGCTTACACCGGAGACCACTGGATGGTGGCGGCAGGGAAAGTGGCCGACCGCATCTTCGCCATCAGCGACGCGGCCCAGTTTGCGTGCGCGATCCTCGCCGGTGCGGGCCTGGTACTGGCTCGCCCGATGGGCCACGCATCGTGGCGCACGCTCCGCACGGCCCTGCGCATCACCGCCCTCTCCGCGGCCATCACCGCCCTTGCATACCAGTTGTTTGTCCTCTCGCCGCGCATGAGCCAGAACCTCAAGGGCTACTGGGCCGCGGCCGAGCGTGGCGACAACACCGCCGCCGCGTCGCTGAGGGCCGCGTTCAACGCCGACCACCCCACCGCCACGATCGTGCTGGGCGTGCTGGCCGTGATCGTGCTCGCGTGCCTGCCCCTCGCCGCGTGGCCGGAGACCGAGCCGGCTTCTCCCAGGGGCCCCACGTGAAGCCCGCACGCACGCCCACCGGCTCCGCACGCGGCCTGCGCCTGCTCGCCGCGCTCCGCGCGGCTTACCCCGACGCGCACTGCGAACTTCACTACCGCACACCGCACGAACTGCTGGTGGCCACCATCCTGTCCGCACAGGCAACGGATGTGAGCGTGAACAAGGCCACCCCGGCGCTCTTCGCCCGCTTCCCCACCCCCGCAGACTACGCGGCGGCCACCCCCGCCGACATCGAGCCCTTCATCCGCACCATCGGGCTCTTCCGCAACAAAGCAAAGGCCGTCCACTCCGCCATGACCACCATCGTCGAGCGCTTCGGCGGCTCTGTGCCCTCGAAGATGGACGACCTGCTCACCCTGCGTGGCGTGGCCCGAAAAACCGCCAACGTGGTCCTCGGCAACGCCTTCGGCATCAACGCGGGCTTCGTGGTGGATACGCACGTGCAGCGCCTTGCCGTGCGCCTGGGGCTTGCCAAGCCGGCCGACACCGTCCCCACGATCGAGAAGAAACTGATGAAGGCCCTGCCGCGGGCCGACTGGTGCGACGCATCGCACATGCTCATCTGGCACGGGCGGCGCGCCTGCAAGGCCCGTGGAACTGCCTGCGCCGACCATCCGGTCTGTCGCGAGTTCGGCACAGCCTGCGAATTGCGTCTCTCGGCACGGCGCGTGAAAAAGAAGAGCCCGGTCAAAGGGCGCCAGACGCCCAAGAAACCGCCCTGAAACTCCTGCCCAACCCTCAGACCTCGGCCTCTTTCTTCTTCGGCTTGCCCCCGCCGCCGCGCTTGTGAATGTCCAGTTCGGCCTCGTTGAAGAGGATGCACTGGCAGTTGGCGCAGCGCACGAACACGCCCTTGATGATCTGGTTGAGCGTCTCCACCGGCAGCGTCATCATGCACGCCCCGCAGGTGTACTCGTGGTCGCGCTTGTTCAGCAGGTCCACCTTCGCCATCGCGTCGTCTTCGCGCGTCCGCACCAGTTCCTCAAAGATCCGCAGTTCCGCCGGCGGCACATCCGCGGCCAGCGCCTTGCGTTCGCTCGTCAGTTCCGCCACGCGGTCCTTGATCTGCGCGCTGTGCTGGTCGCGGTCCGTCCGCGCCTGCGCCACGATCTTCTCACGCTCGCTCCGGCTCTTCTCAATCTCGGCCAGTTGCGCCTCGGCCGTCTGCAACCGCTCCATGATCTCCAGTTCGTGCGTCTCGAACTCCGTCTTGCGGGCCTTGAGCACGTTCAACTCGTTCTGGAACGCCTGGTACTCCTTGCCGGTCTTGCAGGAGTTCATCTGCTCGCGCACCTTGTTCACCCGGGCATCCACGACGGCCGCCTCGCCCTCGTCGCCCGCCACCGCCGCGCGATCCTTCCGCACCTGCACCACGAGCGCATCGTGGCGTGCCGCCGCGTCCTTGAGTTGCTTTTCCTGAATCGTCAGGAACCTCTCCGCCGCGTGCAGCCGGGTTTGCAAACCCCGGAGCTGCTGATCCACCCTGAACAAACGGAGCAACTTGGCCGTAACCGTCATCGTCTACTCCACAAGCCACCGAGCCTTGTCCACGGGGCGTGCGTTCCCTCGCAACACCCCCGCGCCCACCATCGGCACCGCTCCATTCTACCCCTCCCCGAGACAGGGGCGGGTACCACGCGTCCGGATTACGGCACGCTCGCGGCCGGGGCGACTGGTCCTAGCGACCCCAGCGACCGCAAAAGCGAGAAATACCAGAACGCCGCCGGCCCGGCCAGCACCAGCGAATCGATCACATCGATAATGCCCCCCATCCCCGGCACCAGGCGGCCCGAGTCCTTGATCCCCGCATCGCGTTTGAGCACGCTGGCTGAAAGGTCCCCGATCTGGGCCGCCAGGCCCAGAACCACACCCGCCACAAACCCCTCCACCGTCGTGAGCCGCTCGATGCCCTCCACGGCTCCCTGCCCCAGAGACTGTGCGAACGCCACCAGCCCAGCCCCGACCGCCCCGGCCGTGAGCATGCCCCCCACAAGCCCCTCCCACGTCTTGCCCGGGCTCACCCACGGAATGAGTTTGTGCCGCCCGATCGCCCGCCCCGTGAAATACGCCCCGATGTCGCAGCACTTGGCCGTCATGATCACGCCCAGCACCACCCACGCCGAAAACTGCGTCCGCAGCGCCATCAAAAACCCCAGCGTCACACCCGCATACGCAAACGCCGTGAGCGCGGCACCCACCGCCCCGCACGCCCCCGTGATCGTCTTCCGCCGCGTGTGCACCAAGAGCGCCACCGCCACCACCAGCACCGCGGCCGTGGCCAAGGCCGCCCCAGCCCCACCGCCGCCGGCCGTGCCCTGCATCCCGCCCAGGCTGCGCGTGGGCGAGCCGATCGTCAGGCCCCCCGCCAGCACGCCCACCATCGCCGCGAACACCACCACACGCCGGCTCGCCGCCATGCCCGCGGCTTGATACATGCGGGCCAGTTCGATGCTCGCCCGCGCACAGATCAGCAGGCCCACCAGCAGCAGCGCCACGCCGGGCGCCGTCTTGCCGTCTTTGAGCGCCAGCACGCCCAGCCACGCGGGCGGCTCGAGTGTGGTCAGCCACTCATCCAGCCACATCAGGCCGAAGACCAGCACTATCAGGATGGGCCCCACAATGAGGCGCTTGGCCATGCGGACAATCTAGCAGGGCGGGGGGCGGTGTGCTTGGCTACCCGCACACTCCGCGTGGGGTCCGGACGCCATCGAAGTCGCCGCTCCGGGCGACTTCGATCCGCGAGGCCCTCAGCCGCAGTCCTCTGGCTGTCACCTCACACCTGTCCCCTGTCACCTGCCCTTCAGCACCCTTGGAAGTAGTCCGTGATGTAGTCGCCGAGGTTGTCGGCCATCGGCGGTGTGCACTGGCCCTCGCCCGTGCTGAGGTACGCGGCTTTGTACCCCGCGTCATACGGGGCCGCATTCTCGGGGCAGGGGATCGCATACCCGCCGGGGCCGGACAGGTGGGGCACGGTGTAGTAATCGGTGATGAAGTCGCCCAGGTCGTCGGGGTTGAGCGAGCCGTCGAGGTTGTACTCGACTGTGCAGCCGGTCTCGGCACGGATGTTCACCGTCACCGACGCGAACGGCTGACCCGCCGAATACGCGCGCCAGCCGGTGGGGTCGAAACGCATCTCGCTCGGCGTGCTGTCGGCATCGCGGCCCACCGCCAGCCAGTACGTGCCCGGCGGCAGCGAGTTGCCGCTGGAGTTGGCATAGGGCTGACCGTCGCCATCGGCGGGGCGTGCGCCCGCAGCCGCGCCACCGAAGGAGAGTTGCCCGAGGCGCGCACCCGGGCCGGTGCTCTGGCCGCTGGCGAGGTCGAAGGCGAGAAGGTTGCCCGCGTTGTCGTAGAGGCCCAGCGCGCCATCAACGGCGAGCGTGCCGTTCTGGTTGATGTCGATGAAGTTGCTGCCGCCCGGAGTGACCGCCCGCTCGGGGGGCAGATCGAAGCGCACCCAGCGCACCAGCGAATTGCCCGTGCGGACCACATCCATCGTCGTCACGCCCCCGGGAAGGTCGCCCAGCACGTCGTACGAACGCACCTGCGGCGGCGCAATGGGTGTGTTCGCGCAGTTGGCGGGACTACCGATGTTGGATGTGACCACCATGTGCACGGTGCCGCAGTGCTGGCTCAGAGGATCGTTCGGATCGATATGGGAAAGGTGCGGGCTGTACAGGGCCGTCGGCGCGGACACGACAATGAAGTAGACACCCGCAGGCAGTTCACCATCGCGCCCGTCGAAGGCGTAGCCGCCGGGCTGCGCCGGGCGCCGACCCGAGCCGAAGGAGAGCATGCCATACAACCCCGGCGCTTCGGTTTCGATGTCCCCACCCCCACCGCCGCCCTCGCCGATGTCGGATGCCATGAGGTCGCCGTCGGCGTTGTACAGCGCCAGCGAGGATGGCACGTCGATGCCTGTGCCGAGGTCGCGATCAAGCCGTACGTCCAAGAACGTGTCATCATCGCGACTGATCGGCCGGCCGAGCGTGAGCCGGTACGTGGCCATGCCAGCCCGGCTCGGAGGCACGATGAGATCGAAGGACGGGTGGGGGTCGGCGCAGTCGTACGAAGCTGGCGGTGTGTCCGAATCGCAGGGCCCGGTGCACCCCAAGTCCCCGGAGGTGGGGGGAGGGATGGGCACAATCGTGTCCGCGGCGAGTTTCAGGTAGACATCGCGCCGGTTCGTGGCCGCGAAGTCGGCGGGAAACCCGTTGCTGAAGTCCACCGGCTTCGTGCCGTCGAGGCTGAACGTGGGATCATTCCAGCGCCGCACGTCGGCCATGCCGACCGACGCCCCAAAGGGGCGGATGAGCGGCACGATGACCGAGGTGCTTGCGGCGTTCCCGGGCCACATCTGCTGCGTGCCGGCTTGGAAGATGCGGACCTCGTACGCGAACGTCTTTGTCGGGTCGAAGACGAGCGGTGGGTTGACGTCGAGAAATATGCCGAACCATTCCACTGAGTTGTACGTTGGCGTGAGGCCGTCCAGCCGGAAGCCGGAGTTGGGCACAAGGTTCTGGTAGAAGGGCGTGCCGGTCGCGACGGGTGCGTCAATCTCGATCGTGTCCTGATAAAAGAGCACCTGGTAATCAAAGTCGCCGGGAATCGGCGGGTTGAACGCGATCCAGCCGATGTCGATACCGGTGATGGACCCGGGGTTGGGGTAGGTCTCGCAGGCCCGGGCGAACCTTCCCACATCGACGGCCACCGACGATCCTGAGTTACCGCGGCTCCCCCCCGCCTGGTTGGGCGCAAGGATTGCGAAGATTGCTCCTTGGACGACCGATTGCGCCACGCTGTCCGAGGCCGCGCTGCCAACTGCAAAGTCCGCCAGACGCCGGTGGGGCATGTGGTCCACCGAATCATCCGTGACGGGCGGCTCGCCCGCGCCACGCGCGAGGAGGCTTGCCGCGCACCCGGCGATAGCGACCACGGCCGCCGCGGCGGAGAGGGTTCGTGTGGGCGTGGGCATGGCTGAACTCCTGGGGAGCCGCGGAGTGCCGGGCACAAGACAGCATACAGCACGCCGCGCGTGCGGGCCAGCGGGTGGGCGGTGAATGTTGGGGAGGGGGGAGGCAAATGGCCAAATAGCAAATGGACAAAGGGCCAAATGAAGGCAGGAGGCGCGCGCTACCCGTCGTCGGGCGCGGGGAGTGGCTGTGGTGGTTCGGTTCCGGGGGAGGGCGCGGAGGTCGTAGCGGAGGCTTGTGAGTTCGCCGTCGGGGCGTTGAGCCCCGCCGGCGAAGAGGAAGTTTGTGGTGGCTCGTCTCCGGGGGTGCCGCTGCGCGGCAACCCCCGGCTACTTACCTCCACCGCTTCGCGGTGAAGAGGGGAGGCGGACGGGACGTCCGCCGCACGGGGCTGATCTGACCGCTCGCTTGCGCTCGCGGCTCCAAGATGGTGCGCGTTGGAGGGCACCGACCCACTCGCAGAGCCTCGCGAGTCGGTGGCACGAAGCACCTCCCCCGGCCTCGATCCGCCTGCGGGGGACTCGGCCACCCCCTCCGACGGAGTCGGAGGGGGATGCGGAGTGGAAGGCTCGGCCTGCCGCGCACGTGAGGCGTAGGTGGTGGGGAACGGGGGCGGTGGTGTCGGCGGAGGGGGCGGTGGCGGAGGTGGGTTGGCGGTGTGGGGCCCGGGGTCGGTGCCGGGGGGCGGGAGCGGGTTCCGGCGGCCTGGGCTGTGGCAGGCGTGGATGTTGGTCATGTGCTCGGCGAGATTGAGCGGGCGCGGCCAGGGCGTGTTGGAGAAGCCGCTCCAGTAGCCGTGGTCGTAGGCACGCATGAGGTCTTGGGGGTGCGCGAGTGGCGGTGTCATCGGGTTTTCAGCGTGGTAGTCGTACTTGCTGTCGGAGTCGTCGTCGGAATCATCATCGTCGTCGTCAGACTCGGGGCCGTTGATGGCGGCAGAGTTGGGGTAGCGCTCGAAGGGCGCACGGACGAGGGCGGTGGCGCAGCGGCGGCGCTCGACGGCGTCGGTGTTCTCGTTCTCGGCGAGTGTGATGAGGACCTTGGCGCCGCGGAGTTTGTAGTCGCCCATCGCGGAGTTGAAGGCGTCGATGTGGGCGAGGACGGAGGTGGGGGAGCGAAGTGGCAAAGTGGCAGAGTGGCAGAGTGGCAAAGGCGCGGGGGGGACCGCGCCCACGGGTTCATCGGACCGCTCGCTCGCGCTCGCGGCTCCAAGAGGGTGCGAGTTGCGGGGTTCGGGTTGGGGCGGCGGGTGCTCCACGCACGGACGATGCGCGGACGGAAGGGTGGAAGCAAGGGGGGAGTGTGTGATGACCACACAATGGCGCGCAAAGGTGGCCGAAAGAAGAGGAAAGTTGAGGAGTTGACGGGTTGATGAGGACAAGGCACCCACGCGGAGCGTGGGAGTGCCCGGAACCGCGCAACCGCTCGCTCGCCCTCGCGGCTCCAAATCATGGTCCGGTCAATCGGGCGAACTCACACCACAACTCACACCCCGGCCAGCCCGCCGAACCGGCGCGTGCGCTGCGCATACGCCCTCACCGCGGCGTGCAAATCCGCCACGCCAAAGTCGGGCCACAGCGTCTGCGTCACGTACAACTCCGCGTACGAGAGTTGCCACAACAAAAAGTTGCTCAGCCGCATCTCGCCCGCCGTGCGAATCAGCAGGTCCGGCTCGGGCAGGCCCGCCGTGCCCAGGTGCGAGCTGATCGCCGCGTCGTCAATCGCGGCAGGGTCGAGCGTGCCGTCCTTCGCCTTCTTCGCGATCGCTCGCACCGCGTCCACAATCTCCGCCCGCGACCCGTAGTTCACCGCCAGGCAGAGCGTCATCACGCTGTTCTTCGCCGTCGCCGACTGGATCGCATCACCCAGCGCCAGCACCTGCTCCGGCAGGCCCTCACGCCGGCCGATCTGCACGAGGCGGATGTTCTCGCGTGCAAACGCCTTCGCCTCGCCCGTCATGTACTCGATGTAGAGCCGCATCAGCGCCTCGACCTCATCCGCCGGCCGCTTCCAGTTCTCCATCGAGAAGGAGTAGAGCGTGAGGCACTCAACGCCCAGCGCGACACACTCTTCCACCGTGGCCCGCACCGCCGCGGCACCGTTGCGGTGGCCGAACAGCCGCGGGAAGCCGCGCTGCTTGGCCCACCTCCCGTTGCCGTCCATGATGATGGCCACATGGCGCGGCAATCTGCTCGGCGGCACATCCGGCAGGCGCGCAAGCGGCTTGGCCTTGGGGTTGCGTGCCGCGATGGCCGCGAGCGCGGCGTGGTCGGCCTCCGTCAGTTCGCACGCCGGCAGCGGCGCGGCCACCGCGGGCAAAGGCCCCTCAATCGTCGGGAGTGTTGATGATGGAGGCGTCACTCAATCTCAATGGTCTGCGCACGGTCCGGCCCAACGCTCACGTAGCGGATGGGCACGCCCACGAACCGCTCGATCAGTTCCAAGTACGCACGAGCGCCGGGTGGAAGTTCGCCCAATCTGCGTGCCGAACCCTGTTCGCCCGAAAAACCCCGCAGCGTTTGGTACACAGGACGGACCTGATCCAGCAGGTGGCCGTCGGGAATGAACTGCTCGCTGCGCCCGCCGGGGCCGTCGTACGCCACGCACACCTTGAGTTCATCAAGGCCCGCGAGCACATCCAGCAGCATCACGCACAGGCCGGTTGCGCCGTTGAGCCGCGCGGCGTAGCGCGTGGCGACGAGATCGAGCCAGCCCACACGGCGCGGGCGGCCGGTGGTGGTGCCGAACTCGCGCCCGCGCGTGCGGATGCGCTCGCCCAGTTCGCCGAAGAGTTCCGTGGGCATGGGCCCGCCGCCGACGCGTGAGGAGTAAGCCTTGCACACACCCAGCACACGCCCGATTGCAGACATGGGCACGCCCGCGCCACCGGGAATGCCCGATGCCGCGCAGGCGGAGGAGGTGACGAACGGGTACGTGCCGTGGTCAACATCCAGTAGCGTGGCGTTGGCGCCCTCGAAGAGGATGCGCTTGCCCGAGTCGATCATGTCCAGCAGCAGCGCGGACGTGTCGCGAATGTGCTCGCGCAGGCCTGCGGCCCAGCGTGCGCACAGCGCGGCAACCGCCACGGGCTCGATCGCTTCGGGCGTGTAGCCGGGGCCGCCCAGCGCGCTCAGCAGCGCCGCCTTCATCGGGCAGATGGCCTCAAGCCGCGGCAGCAGGGCCTCGGGGCGGAGCAGGTCGCCCATGCGGATGGCGGTGGCCCGCTGCACCTTGTCCGCGTAGCAGGGGCCGATGCCGCGCTTGGTTGTGCCGATGGGGCGCAGGCCGCCGGTGCCGGTGCCGGGGGAGCCGGCCTGCGTGAGCCACTTTTCGCGGGCCTCATCCTCGGCCTTGTGCCAGGGCATCACCACGTGGGCGCGGTCGGAGATGACCAGACCGGAGCAGTCGATGCCGCGCGAGGAGAGTGTGGCGATCTCCTTGAGCACCTGCTCGGGATCAACCACCACACCGTTCCCGACGATGGCGGGCTTGCCGGGGTGCAGGATTCCGGAAGGGATGAGGTGGAGGGCGAAGCGTTCGCCACCGACCACAACCGAGTGCCCCGCGTTCGCGCCGCCGTTGAAGCGGGCAACCGCATCGTGCCGCTCCGCGAGCATGTGGACGATCTTGCCCTTGCCCTCATCGCCCCATTGCAGGCCCACCACGGCCGTGCCGCCAGCCAGAGCAAGGGCCGACTCTTCACGGGCTGGGGCGACGAGCGTCATGCGGGCTCCGGGCGGGCGGGGGGGGGGGACAGGCGGCACAAGTATCGGACCCTCGAAGCCGCGTGTCGAGGGGCAGTGGTGGAATCGCGGCCAACCGCGCGGCACTCAGGAGCGGCGTTCACGCCCGACACGCCGCGGGCCGATGAGAAGCAGAGCAACTGGAGCAGCCGTGACCACCGAACAGACCGTTCGCATGATGTGCCCGAACCTCAACTGCCGCCGTGTGCTGGCGGTGCCGGAATCTGCACGCGGCAAGACCGTGCGCTGCCGCAACTGCGCGACCAACATCAAGGTGCCCATGCCCGGCCAGGTGGCAGGGCCTGCCCCGGCGGCACCGTCAGCGCCCGCCGCGACCAAGACCTGAGCAGGTCAATCCACCGCGCGGAGGACGATGCCCAGGCGCAGCCGCTCGGGAGCGTGGCACTCCGTCTCGTTGCAGGCCTGGAACGACAGAACCACGCGCGGCTCGCCGGACCACTGCGTGGCCTCGTCGCGTTCGAGGGCAATGGTGAGGTCGATGCTGCCGCGATAGACGAGCGGCCCCCCCCCCACGGTGCCTGTGCTGGCATCGAGCGGTTCGCCGGGGGGGTAGTCGGCAAACACGGCCACGCCTGTGCCACCGTCGATCTCCACGCGGAAGGGGATCAGGCCGATCTTGATGCCCTCTTCGCCGGGGTCAGCGGCGACGAGGTGGAAGCCGTCGGCGATCACGCAGCGGAGTGTGCACTCAACGGGTTCGCCCGGCGCGAGGTCGATCTCCTCCGCCGAGGCCATCAAGGAAACGACATCGCTGCTGGTTGCACCGGCCACGGCCAGCGGGGTGGCGCTGCCACCCGCGCCGATGTCGGGAGCGCCCGCGTCGCGGAGCGCGGCGACCAGTGCCGATTCGTCGAGGTCAAGCACACGCAGCAGGGCTCGTGTGGAGTTGGCCGCCGAGATCGGCGACTCGGCGATGGCCGAAGAGATCGAGGCCAAAGCCGCGCCGGCGCGCCGGGCGTGCTGCGCGTTGCCGGTGCGTTCCGCGAGCCCGACAAGGTTTGCGATCATGACCGAGATGGCGCTGGGTATGGCTCCGTCGTAGGTGGAGCGAGCCCGCACGAAAAGGTCGGGCTGATCGGCGCGGGTGTCGAAGAAGCCGCCGCGTGGGTCGGCGAACGTGGATTCTGCTTCAGCCACCAGCCCTTCGGCTTGGGCGAGGCGATCCGCGCCGCCGGTGCGGGCGAGAGCGAGCAGGCCGGAAGCGAGCATGGCGTAGTCGTCCAAGATGCCCTCGACGGCGGCGGGCGCAGCCGCACGGCGCGTGCGCCGGAGCGTGCCGGCGGGAGTGAGCGCGTGCCGCAGCACGGCCGTCGCGGCACGGTCCGCCGCGTCGATCCACGCGGGCTGGTTCAGCAGGCGGCCCGCATCGGCGAGCGCGGCGATCATCAAGCCGTTCCAACTGGTGAGAATCTTGTCATCAAGGCGCGGCTGCTTGCGCGCATGGCGCGCAGCGAGCAGCCCAGCGTTGATCGCGTCCACGCGGGCGTTGAGCGCATCAACGGTGAGGCCCAGACGCGCGGCGGTGGCTTCAGGGCGCTCGCCCAAATGCAGCACGTTGCGGGCGGGCTCGGCGGGGTGGTGCGGGTCCTGGAAGTTGGGGCCAGAGTTGAGGCCGTAGAGGTCGAGGGCGAAGGCAGTGTCAAAGTCGGACCGGACCCCTCGCTCACGCTCGGGGCTCGTTAGATCGGCAAGCGCTGCCCGCACCTCATCCGGCGTCCAGAGGTAGTTCAGGCCCTCGCGACCATCGACCTCGGCATCCTGCGCGGTGAAGAACGCGCCGTCCATCGCGGTCATCTCGCGGCGCACATACGCCACGATCCGCTCGGCGATGCGGCGGTAGAAGGGGTCGTTGAACGCGACGGCGGCTCGCGCGTAGACGCTCAGCAACTGGGCGTTGTCGTAGAGCATCTTCTCGAAGTGCGGCACGAGCCAGAAGCCGTCCACGCTGTAGCGGTGGAAGCCGCCACCGACCTGATCGAACATGCCGCCCATTGCCATGCGGTCGAGCGTGAGACGCAGGGCCGCGTCGATCGCCGCCCGCGCGGCGGGTTCGGGCGCGCGCTCGCGTGCATCCAGCAGCAGTTCCAGGTACACGGGCTGCGGGAACTTGGGGGCGCTGCCGAAGCCGCCGTGCACGCGGTCGAAGATCGTCAGCAGCGTCTGCACGGCCATCGCGCCCTGCGGACGGCCGATGTGGACGGCTTGCGGCGGGCAACCACCCATCTTTTCCGCGATGGCCCCGGCGATGGCACTCGCCTGCTTCATCACATCGGGGCGCTTGTCTCGGTAGGCGTCGCTCATCCCCTCAAGGGCCTGGCGGAAACTCGGCAGGCCGTGCGCCGGGCGGGGCGGAAAGTACGTGCCGCCCCAATACGGCTTGAGCGTGTGCGGCTCCAGAAACACGCTCATCGGCCACCCGCCGCGCCCGGTGAGCATCTGGATCGCGGCCATGTAGAGGTCGTCCACATCCGGGCGTTCTTCGCGATCCACCTTGATGCACACAAATCGCTCGTTCATCACCGCGGCCACGCCCGCGTCCTCGAAACTTTCGCGCTCCATGACGTGGCACCAGTAGCACGTGCTGTAGCCGATGGAGAGGAAGATCGGCACATTGCGTGCACGTGCGGCGGCGAAGGCCTCCTCCCCCCACTCGTGCCAGTCCACCGGGTTGTGCGCGTGCTGGACCAGGTAGGGGCTGCGCGACAGGAGCAGGCGGTTGGGCGCGTGTCGCGATGGGTGCGCGGCATCAGAGGCCACGCAATACCCCCGTGGGCGCGGCTCGCCCGTTGGCTGGCGCAGGAGCAATCGTCATCGGCTCCACCACGACCACGCTCAGCCCCCGCTCGCTGCGGCCGCGCGGCGGAGCGGGCGATGCGGGCGCGCTCGTGGGGCCGGGCATCACTCTGGCCGCGGCCACGGCGCTGAGAAGCGTCGCGTCTGCGGGAAGGCGGCGGAGCACGAGGCGCACCCACCCGGTCTTGCAGCGGGCGGTGTCGGTGGCCGCGAAGTCCTCGATCGCGTCAGCGAAGGCCTTGGCAGCGGTGCGGAGCGCGGCGACCTCGGCCGGCCGCTGGCAGAGGTCAGCGTTGAGGACGCGCAGGATCGCGGCGCCCAGTGCGCGGCGCTGGGCGCCCGTGACGGCGCGTGCCGCGAGGATTCTGCCGGCATCGGCGTCGAGGAGGATGGGCAGAGCGACGGAGGCGACGGACTCGCCAAGTTGACGCTCGGCGGCCTGCGCAGCCGAGTCGCAGCGCGTGCGGCCCGGGCCTGCGACCACGCCCGCCCCGCGCCGCACGACCACCGCTCCGCGGCGAAGGGCAAACGCATCAAGCCCTGCGCACAGAGGGAGGCTGATGCCGGGATCGGCGCCGCCCTTGAGCAGGTCGGCGGCGGTCAGGTCCAACCCTTCCCCGGTGCCGGGCTCAAGCCCGGCGTGCATCAGGGCCTGCAGGCCCGCCCACGCGGCCTCCTGGGCCACGCGGCCCGCGGCCTGCTCCGTATCGCTTCCGGCGTGCTCGTCTTCCAGGAGCGAGGAGAGCACCCCCTCACGCCACAGCGGCACGCTCCACCGCCACGAGTCGAGCAGGCGGGCGTAGCGGGGGCTGGTGGCGAATGCCGCGGCGACGTGCTCACGCCCCAGGCCCGCGGCGGGCACCGGCAGGAGCGTGACCACGCGCTCGCCGAGCAGGCACGCGGCCAGCGCGGCGGGGTCGAGGAGCGTGAGGTCGTAGGGGCTGAGTGCGAGGTCCACGGTGCGGAGCGTAGGTCGCGGCCAAAACGACCAAGGGGCCGTGCGTGATGCACGACCCCTTGGGGATACACAAGATTTTCGGACCGGCTGAGGGGAACTCAGCGACGGCGACGGCCAGCCAGGAGGCCGCCGAGGCCCAGCAGGGCCGCCGCGCCCGGGGTGGGCACGGAGAAGAACTGGTTGCCGGGGATGTTGTTGAAGTTGACGCCGCCGATGCCGCCGTAGCCACCGATGGAGTTGCCCACGCCGCCGAGGGCCTGGGTGCTGAGGGTGGAGCCATCACCGCCGAGGATGACGACGAAGACGTCGAAGAACGAGGGAGCGGGGCCGAGGTCGAGGGCGGAGAGCGGGACGCTGAAGCCCATGCCGGTGTTGTAGCCAGCCGCGGTGGCGAGGCCCGCACCGTCAAGGAAGTTGAAGCCGAAGGGGAGGCCAGCGCCCTGGTTGTTCACCGAAGCGCGCTCGCCATTCTCGCTGCCGCCCGCGGGAACGTCGCCGCCGCCGTTGGCCCAGCCGACCTGACCGACGTAGTTGCCCGCGCCGTTGCCAGCGAAGTCGTAGGTCGTGCGGTTGATGTACATCGTGCCACCGTCGCCGTTGAGGATGTAGGCGTAGTCCGCGTCGAAGCCCGCATCAAGGACCATGCCGCCGACGTTGGCGCCGTCCACGAACGCGGGGGCGTTGGCGCCGCCGGCCTTCGTGTCAAACATGATCATGAGCCGCTCGAACCCGGTGTTGAGTCTGCCGCCGAAGAGCATGTTCAGGTTGCCGCCGACAATCTCGGCCTTGGCGTTGGCGAGCGAGTTGCCGCCACCGAAACTGGTTTCGCTGGTCTGCACCGCGAAGTTGCCAAGCGCGATCTGCGCGGGGCTGGCGGTGTCGATAGCGGCCTGAGCCGAACCGGCAGCCGCGACAAGGGCCAGAGCCCCCACAAGAGCGATATTTCGCATCGTACTCCCTCTCTCTCAATTTCCGAGCAAGCACATCGCGGCGCGGACAATCCGCGGTCGCCTCTTGCTAACACCGATTCTAGGGCAAAAAGGCGGAACTGCCAACCGGTTCCGCCGGGATTTCCCTTATTTTTGCGTGAACCGCTCGGTATACCCACGCACGTCAACTCCCTGGGCCCGCCCGTGCCATGCAAAATCTTGCCCAGACCCCCGCTGGTCAGGTGCCGGGGGAGCGAGCGGGGGTGTGGGGGAGGAGGACGGGATCGAGGCACGCCCGGTCACTGGTCCGGGTGCGCGGGGGTAGAAGTCGGGACCGGCGTGAGGGAACTGGCCACGGCGAGGTACGCGAGGGCCCGCTCCATTGCCCGCCGGACAACCGGCCCTGCCGTGGCGGCACCGTAGTGCGTTCGTGCCCGGACGTGCTCGGGGCTGGGGTCATCGATGATGGCGACCATGACCAAGCGCGGGTCTTCAACCGGGCCCGCGGCGATGAAGTTGGCGTTGTACTGCCCGCGGAAGTAGCCGTCGGAGCCCTTGGGCCGACGCTTGCCCTTGGGGGCATCGCCCATGGGGATTTCGGCGGTGCCGGACTTGCCGAAGAGTTCGTAACGCCAGCCGGTTTCAGGCTCGGGTCGCGCGGCGAGTTTGCGGTCAAGGTTGGCCGTTACGCCGCGCATGGTCTCGCGTGCGAGTTCGGCGACCTGGCGTGGCAGGACGCGCTTGGTGACCTCGACGTCAGGCACGGGCTCGCCGGAAAGAGCGGTGAGGCGGATGCTGGGCAACGTGCCAGCCTTGTCGCCGGAGCGGGCAAAGACGGAGAAGGCCCGGACCATCTGCACCGGGGTCACGGCGACCTCGTGGCCCATCGCAACGGATGTTTGAGTGTATTTCGTCCACTTACCGGGCAGGGTGACCAGGCCGCCCGACTCGCCGGGAAGGCCCGTTCCCGTGGGCTTGCCGAAGCCGAACTTGAGCACCGCATCGTGCATCTGGGCGAAGTGCATCCGTGCGGTGCCCTGGACCATGCCGATGTTTGACGAGTTGACCAATACCTCTCGCCAACTCTGATAGTCGCGCTTCACGACATCGCCGATATGGCGGCCGTAGGGCGTGGTGTAGTGCCCTGCGTAGGTGTTGAAGGTTTCGTCCGGCGTGGCCAGGCCCAGTTCCGTCACCGCCGACCACATGAAGGGCTTGAAGGTGGAGCCGGGCTCGTAGATGTCCTCAACGCAGCGGTTGCGTCCGAGGGCGGGGTGGATGGCGCGGGCCGGATCGGGGTGGATCGTCGCGTAGCGCGGGCCGTTGTTGCCGCCGCCCCAGGGCTTGTCGCGCGGGATGATCGTCTGCCAGTCGTAGGGCACGGCGTCGGGCACCTCGCGCACCATGTCCACCATCGCGAGAATCTCGCCGGTGGAGGGGTCGAGCATGACGACGCGCCCGCCCTGGGCGTCGGCCTCGAGCACGCCGCGCTCGAGTTCTTCGGTGGCGATCAACTGGAGGTTGAGGTCGAGGGCCAAGCGAACATCCTCGCCTCGCTTGGCGGGTTCGTAGCCACCGGGGGGCACCCAGAGGGCCCTTCCTGAAGCATCGCGGACGAACTCCAGTTTGCCGGGCGCGGGCTGTACGCGGGAATCCACCACTTTTTCGACACCCATAAGACCGGTGTCGTCTGCCCCGACCTTGCCGACCAAGGAGGCGACGAGATCATCCGCGGTGGGCTCGCGCACACCCCGGAGTTCCAGGTGCACGCCGGGGATTTTCAGGCGGCGGATGTTCTCGATGCGCCAGTCTTCCAGGACGTGGCCCAGGCGGACGTAGCGGATGGGGCTGGGTGTCGCGGCTCCGTCGGCATCGGCCGGCGCGGCGGCGGCCGTGAGGGCTGCGCGTGCCTGGTTCTTGATCATGGCCCCGCGCACGGCCTCGTCCACCTTCTCAATGGGCAGGCCCAGCGCATCGGCGAGCGTGAGGATGTCGGCATCGGGCGGAGAGCGGAATCGCGTCGGATCGACGAAGACGCGCTGCCCGAAGTAACTGGCGGCGATGACGCGGCCGCGCCGGTCGAGCAGGTCGCCACGCCGTCCGGGCTCCACGACGGTGCTGGTGCGGTCGCCGATGTGGGCGGCAAGGGCTTGGGAAGGGCGGACCTGCAACTGCGCCACGCGCCCGAAGACGGCGACGAGGGCGACGACGAGGAGCGTGACGACGATCCGCGACGAGCGGTCGATGCGCCGGCCTTGCGTGGTGTCGGACATGCCGTGTGTCTCGTATGGGGCTCGGGCCCGCGGCATCCGTGCGGCGGGCGGGAGGCCAGCGTGAATCGATCAGTGCGGTGCGGGAGCGGGCGGCTTGGCGGGCAGACCCACCAGCACGCTCTGACCCTGACGCGAGGAGGGTTGGCCGGGCTTGGGCCCGGCGGCGTTCGTGGCCGCGGCGACGGTTGGCGAGCGGTCGTCAGGAGCCGGGAGGGTGGCGATGGGCACGGTGGGGCCGAGTTTGGCGGCGAGTTCAAGCACCACGGGTGGGGCGACGCGCGAGGCGATCTGGGAGCGCATCTTCAGGAAGTCGCGGTCGTGCTCCGCCAGGCGCTTCTGCAGGTCTGCCATCTCGTGCATCACCTGGAGGCGCTCCTGCCGGAGGTTGAGCATCAGCACGCCGACGAGGCCCAGCGTCAGGATGAGGGAGATGAGTTTGGCGACCACGCGTGCGAACTCCGTTGCGAGGCGGAAGGGCCGCGGCGTCCGTGCGCGGCCGGGTGCGAGACGGGATGGTCACTTGGCCGGGAGTTTCAGGGCATCGCCGATGCGGAGGTCCGACGAGTCAAAGGACGGGTTGAGTTTGGCGATCTCGTTCCAGCGTGCGACGGAGCCGAGTTCTGCCGCGGCGATCTTGGAGAACGTGTCGCCGGGCTTGATGGTGTAGGTGCGAGGGGCAGGCTTCGCGGCGATCTTGGTCGGCTGGTCCGGATCGGGCTTGGCGATACCGGTGGACTTGCCACCCGGTGCGAGCACCGCAGCGCCAAGCAGCACATCCTTGGGGGGAACTCGCAGCGTGACACCCTCACGGAGGTTGGAGCCGTCCGGGCGGACCTTGTCTTTGTTGTACTGGCCGAGTTGCTTCCAGAGGCCGCCGTCGCCATAGACGCGCTTGGCGATCTTGATGAGGGTGTCGCCAGCCTCGACGGGATAGCGCGTCTCAACGCCTTTGGAAACCGGCAGGCCTGGGGTGGGCTGCGACGCGGACTTGGTCACGTCGACCGTCGGGCCAGCCGGCACGGGCATGTCGGTGAAACTCGTGGCAAGGTTGGAGGAGCCGCCGATGGGCGTGGTCTCCGTGTTCGCCGCGGGGATGGGGCCGTTGCGTCTGGGGGGGTACTCCAAGCCACCGATGAGGCCGCTGTCGGGCAGACGCGTGCCGGTGGAGTTCGTGGGCAGGTCGGCCTCGGTGCCGGAAGGGGATCCCATGGTGATCTCGCCGGGTGCGTAACTGGCGACCGGCTCGAAGGCGGGCGGCAGCGGCGCGTCGGTCGGCGAACGGCCGCCATTTCCGGCCACCAGCTGCATCGAAGGCGTGTTGACCGCCGACGGGGCCGCCGCGGGCACGGGGTCGGGTGTCTGCAGGGCTGTCTGATCGTCCACCCTCGTGGTTCGGGCCTTGGAGAAGTGGTCGGCGAAGAGCACGCCGACGATCAGCACCACGGCAAAGCCCAGAATCAGAGCCAGTTTGTGTTCGCGGGTCACGTCTTGTCTTCCTTGCTGAGTGTTCCTCCGGGCGTTTCCCCGCCCGGACCGGCCGGCGTGAGGCCGGATAACAGAGTATCGGCCAACGGGCACCCTGTGGACCCACAAGTCTCATTCTGAACAAGTTCTCATGGGGGTTGGTCGGGGTGGTGCGGGCGCGGCAATCTCTGCGCCCCCCCACCGCCGCCGCCAGACCCGCGTGCGCCCGACAATCACCCGGACTGGCCGACCAGACGAACCGCCCGGAGTTTGGCGGACCCTGCGCGGGGGTTGCTGGCGACCTCGCTTGGGCCGGCCCGCAGCGGCTTGGGCGTGAGGTCTTCGGCGGCACCGGCAGCGACAAGGCGGGTGAAGGCCTGCTTCACGGGGCGATCCTCCAGTGAGTGGAACGAGATGATGGCGACAACCGCGCCGGGCGCGAGCCACGGACCGGGCCGCGCCACGGCATCGAGGAGGGCACCCAGGTTGCCGAGTTCGTCGTTCACGGCCATGCGGAGGGCCTGAAACGTGCGCGTGGCGGGGTCTATGCCGCCCCCCGGCGAACGACGCACCACGGAGCGGACGATGTCGGCAAGGTGGGCGGTCGTGGTGATGGGTGATTGGGCGCGTGCGCGGACGATGGCCTCGGCCACGCGGCGGGAGTGCCGCTCTTCACCGAAGTTGAAGATGATGTCGGCGAGTTCGGTTTCGCTGAGGCTGGCGACGAGGTGCGCGGCGGTGGTGGTGGCCGCGGGGTTCATGCGCATGTCGAGCGGGCCATCACGCGAGAAACTCAGGCCGCGCGAGGCGTCGTCTACTTGATTGGAGGCGAAGCCGAGGTCGGCGAGCACGAGGTTGGCCTTGAGATTCAGCGCGGCGAGTTGATGCGGGAGGCCCGCGAACGAGCCGTGGAAGGTGTGGAGGGTGAGTGCGGTGGCGTGCTCGGTGCGGATGCGGTCCGCCGCGCGGGCGAGGTTGGAGGCATCGAGGTCTGCCAGGACCATGGTGCCGCCGGGGATAAGGCGGGCCGCCACCGCCGCGGCGTGGCCGCCGAGGCCGGCGGTGCAGTCGACGTAGGTTTGGCCGGGCTGGGGAGAGAGGAGCGTAAGGACTTCGTGCAGGAGGACGGGAATGTGGAGGGGGGCGGGCACGCGGGGAGAGTAGAGGATGGCGGACGGGACGTCCGCCCCACCAAAGCACCTGGGGATGGCGGAGGGGACGTCCGCCCCAGCAAGGCATGCCCCACCAAGACACTTGCCCTGCGGATATCTATCCTCCTGCCCTATGCCCAAAGCAGTTGTACTCGGCGCGGGGATGGTCGGCTCGGTGATGGCGCTTGACCTGCTCGGTGATGCGGGTTGGTCGGTGGAGATCGCCGATGTACGCGCGGAGAGTTTGCGCGCGGTGCGGGAGCGTGGGGCGCGGCAGGCGGGGGCCAAGGGCAAGGGCAGCACGCTCACGAGCCGCGCGGCGGATTTGTCTTCGGCAAAGGAGATCAAGCGGCTGGTGCGCGATGCGGATGTGGTGCTGGGGGCGCTCTCATCGCGCATCGGCCTGGGCGCGCTGAAGGCGGTGATCGAGGCGGGCAAGCCCTATTCGGACATCTCGTTTATGGCGGACGATGCCGGGCAGTTCTCGGCGCTGGCGCAGCGCAAGGGTGTGGCGGCGGTGGTGGACATGGGCGTGGCACCGGGGATGAGCCACCTGTTGGCGGGGCACGCGGTGGCAACGCTGGAGGAGTGCCGCGCGATCGAGATTTATGTGGGTGGCCTGCCGCGGGAGAGACGGTGGCCGTTCGACTACAAGGCGGCGTTCAGCCCGGCGGATGTGATCGAGGAGTACACGCGGCCGACGCGCCTGGTGGAGCACGGGCGCGAGGTGGTGCGGCCCGCGCTGAGCGAGCCGGAGTTGATGGACTTTGACGGGGTGGGGACGCTGGAGGCGTTCAACACCGACGGCCTGCGCAGTTTGGTGCGGACGCTGAAGGTGCCGTTCATGAAGGAGAAGACGCTGCGCTACCCCGGGCACATCGCGCTGATGCGCGCCATGCGAGAGACCGGCCTGTTCAGTTCAGAGCCGATCGCGGTGCGCGGGCCGGACGGCAAGACCGTGAACGTGCGCCCGCTGGACCTGACCAGCACGCTGATGTTCCCGAAGTGGACGTACGAGCCGGGTGAAGAGGACCTGACGGTGATGCGCGTGCAGGCGGACGGGCGTGCGCGGGGCTCGAAGGCAGCGTGCCAACTTCGCTGGGACCTGTTTGACCTGTACGACCGCACGAGCCAATCGACCAGCATGGCACGGACGACCGCGCTGCCGTGCACGATCGTCGCCAGGATGCTGGCGGCGGGGCAGATCCGCAAGCGGGGCGTGATCTTCCCGGAACAACTGGCGAGCCAAGCGGGCCTCGTGCGGCACGTGCTGGGGGCCCTGGCCGCCAAAGGGATTGTGTTTCGCGAAGCGCACACGGGGGGCGTGCAGGCTGGCGGCACGCGCCGACGGCGATAGGATTGTTTCGTTGCTGGCCAGCGTCCTCCTGACTCCGGAGTATTTCCATGCGGTATAGCGAGCGTCTGATCCTTCTTTCGTGCGTGGCCGCGAGCCTGGCCTTGGCCAGTGCGGCATACCTGAACGCGGGCGCGGGCCAGGCGGCGTATGCACGCGGCTCGCTGGGCGAGCCCACGCGCATCGCCACGTGCGACGTCTTCCGGGTCACCGACGCGCTCCTGCGGGTGGAGCCGTATGACGGGCTGCTGAAGGTGGAACAGGAGAAGGCCAACGTGGTGCTCCAGCCGCTGGACCAGGAACTGCAGGGGTTGCAGACGGAACTGCAGGCCCTGGGCGCGGCCGCGAACGAGCCGGCCAACCGGGAGAAGGTGCAGACCTTCCAGCGCAAGCGTGAGGACTACTTCCGCAAGCGCGGCGAGATGCAGGCGGCGTTCGATACCTCGGTCTCCAAGATCAATTTCGAGGCCCTGCTGGCCGCGCGTCAGCAGGCCAAGGCCACGGGCGAGAAACTCGGGTACGGCCTGGTGATCGCCACACGCGAACTCGACGCCGCGAAGCCGCCCGACAGCCCCGCGGCATTCTCGATCACGGCGTTGTCGTCGCCGCTGGTTCGCATTGTGCCAGAGGACGACATCACGGAGCGTGTGATCGCGGACCTTGGCGTGCGCGATGCGAAGCAACCCGCGACGACAACGCCGAGCGAAACCCCCGCACCAGCGAAGCCTTGACAGCGTCGCAGGTCGGGCAGGTGGGCCCCAACTCGCGCTGGAGGCTGGTGACGGCCCTGCCCGCCAAGCCGCAGGGCACGATGAGATCGAAGTGGTGAAGATTGGGACGGACGTTCAGGGCCACGCCGTGCAGGGTGATCCAGCGGCGGATGCGCACACCGATGGCCGCGATCTTGCTGCCCGGCGCCGGTGCGCCGCCCGGGCCCGGGGCCACGGTCCACACGCCCGTGGCCGTGGCATCGCGCATCGTGGGCAGCGAAAAATCGTCGCACGTCTCCATGCACACGTCTTCCAGCAGGCGGATGTAGTCGTGGAGGCGGAGTTCGAGGAGGTTCAGATCAAGAATCGGGTACACGACCACCTGTCCGGGGCCGTGATACGTCACATCCCCGCCACGGTCGGTCGAGCAGACCTCGACGCCCGCGGCACGAAGTTCGTCGGGCGTGGCCAGAACATGCGCGGGGGCACCCTTGCGGAGGGTCACGGTGATGACGGGCGGATCGTGCTCCACGAGCAGCAGCACGCCGGCACGTGGTGCGCCCGATTCGCGTGCGGCCACGACCCGCTGATGCTCTTCGGACTGCCGCGCGTAGGCGGGCGCGTAGGCCATGCGGCCCAGGTCGATCACCGGCAGGTCGAAATCCGATTGGTCGATCGCCACGGCGCGTGCTCGCGGTTGTACAGTAGACCATGCCCAAGGTGCATCCGACCGCGATCGTGGCCGCCGAGAGCCTTCCCGGCCTGAGTGACGACTGCGAGATCGGCCCGTGGTGTGTGCTGAGCGGCCCGGTGAAAATCGGGCGTGGTGTGAAACTCATCGGCAACGTCTATGTGACCGGCCCGATCGACGTGGGCGACCGCACGGTGGTGTATCCCTTTGCGTGCCTGGGGTTCGGCCCACAGGACGTGAAGTTCAAGCCCGGCATGCCGACACCGGGCGTGGTGATCGGCACGGACTGCACGCTCCGCGAGTATGTCTCTATCCATGCCGCCAGCAAGGCCGACGGGCCGACACGCGTGGGCGACCGGGCCTTCATGCTCGCGGGCAGCCACATCGGCCACGACTGCGTGGTGGGCAACGACCTGACGATGGTGAACGGCGCCGCCCTGGCGGGGCACTGCACGATCGGCGACAACGTGCTGCTCTCCGGGCAGGCGGCGATCCACCAGTTCTGCCGCGTGGGCAGGTATGTGATGATCTCGGGTGACACGGCGATCGCCGCGGACGTGCCGCCGTTCTGCACGATCAACGAGCGCAACCGGATCGGCGGCATCAACCGTGTGGGCCTGCGGCGTGCGGGCTTTCCTCGCCACCACATCACGGCGCTGATGGAGGCCTATCGGCTGGTGCTGCGCAACCCGACAACCAACCCGGTGGCGGTGGTGAAACTGCGCGAGATGGCGGCCCAGATGGATGCCCCGCCGCTTCTGGAGATGGCGGAGTTCATCGCGGGGACCAAGCGGGGCATCTGCCCGGGCATGGGCCGCCCGCCGCGCTTGAAGGACACGCGGGCGGTGGAGGATGCGCTGGACGCGCCTGTGTAACGTGCGCCCGTACCGCTTCAGGCGCAAGGCTTGGGAACTGTGGCCAGGGTGATGCACGGCGGGTCGGCGGTCGCGTGGCCGGCGAGGCGAAGAGCGGCGTGGTCCTCGACAGCCTGCCACCACGTGGGCACGCGCACACCCAGAACGGTGCCGGTGCCGGCGAGAGCCTGCACGTGGGGGCGAGCGCGGGCGAGAAGTCGCTGGGCACCGGCGTTCTCACCGATATCAAGTTTGAGCCAGAGGGCGCACGACTGGATCATCGCTTGCAGCAGCCTCGCGTGAGCACTTTCGGCGGGGGCCTGTCGCCACAGACCCTCCCACTCTTCGTGAGCCTCCCACCAGTAACCGTGATTGTGCAGGTCGATGCCCAAGAGGTATGCATGGCTCTGATGCCATTCGCTCGCGCGGATGGGCTTGGGCCAAGTGGGGCCGGCCGCGACCAGCGCGTGGCTATGCCCGCGCGGATCGGTGAGGGGGTGCGGCGTGCGCCCAGGGCGGTGGGCGTATGGTGGAAAGGGGTCGTCGGTGTGGCGGCGAGGCATGGACACGACGGCAGCGTAACCCGGGGTGCGGGTCGGGGCCGGCCGATTTCGCTGGGGCGAGGGGAGAGGACCGCCCGCACCCGAAGCGGGCAGATGCCGCGCTCGCGAGCCTAGACTGGCCGGTTGACGGAACCACACCGGGCCGCAAGCAGGTGCACGCGGGTTCCGCGGAGGTTCAACTCATGGCAAAGAAGGCCACGTCCGCGCTCCCCGCACCCGCGCCCGGCGGTTCAAAGTCCGGCGCGCAGGCCTCAAGGCCCCTCGGCGCCACGACGATGGCATCAGTGCAGGGGGGGGCAACTGGCTCGCAGGTCGAAAACAAGACCGGGCCGGCATCGCCCAGGCACGATCAGATCGCCCTGGCCGCGTACCTTCGCTGGTGTGCGCACGGGGGCGACGAGGCGGGGAACTGGTTCGCCGCCGAGCACGAGTTGAAGGGCACCTCGGTGACGAGGCGATAGCCCGGACTGGGAAGGGCTCCGATGGCATGAAGAGGGGTGCGGTGAGGTGTACTGCGGCACTTGGCTGCCACGACGGCGACCCCAAATGGACGATGAAGATGGCATGACCGAGCGATGCATGATTCCGGAGCGCCAGGCGTTGGACCACGGGGAACGCCGCGCCCCCCATGCAGCGAGGCGGCCGGTTGACCGTGGGTTGCGGGGAGGCGAGCGCGTTTGACCGACACCGCTGCATCAGCATCACCGATCTCAGCAGCGAACGGGCACGCGCCGGCGCCGGAAGCGCCGCGGCTGGCGGGCGGCAAACGCGGCCGCATCGCACCCCTCGACGGTGTTCGTGGCCTGGCCGTGTGCCTGGTGTTTCTGTATCACTGCACGGTGATTGAGCCGGCGAGCGCGGTGGAGGAGGTCTTTGCGCACGTCACGTTTCTCAACGGCCTGTCACCGTTGCTGTTCTTTGTGCTCTCGGGCTTTCTGATCACGGGCATCCTCGTCAAGACGCGCGACGACCCGCACTTCTTCAGAACGTTCTATATCCGGCGCGCCCTGCGGATCTTTCCCCTGTACTACGCGGTGCTGGTGCTGTCGTTCATCGTCCTTCCCACGTTCTTCGCGAACAACCCGAAGGTGCAGTCGTTCGGGCGTGTGGGCGGCGATGTGTGGATGTACTGGGTGTTCCTGCAGAACTTCGGCACCGCGCTGGCCGGGGACTTCCGGCACGGCATCCTCGACGTGACGTGGTCGCTGGCGATCGAGGAGCAGTTCTACTTCGTGTGGCCGTTGCTGGTGTACGTGCTGAGCAACCGGGCCCTCGCCCGGGTGTGCGTGGGCCTGATCGCCTTCGGCTTTCTGTACCGGTGCACGATCGTGTTTGTGCTGGATGCTCACCCGATCACCGCGTATGTGTCGACGTTCGCCCGTGTGGGATCACTGGGCATCGGCTCGCTGCTGGCCTTGGGCTGGAAGCAGCCGGGCCTGTTCGAGCGGCTGAGGCGGCCCGCCGCGTGGGCCGCCGCGCTCACCGTGCCGTTCATCTGGGTCTTCACCGGGTCGGAGCGGCTGGCCGGAATCGACTTCTACCCGACCACGGGCTTCCGGGGCGGGCCGTACTCGCGGACGCTGGGCGACATTGCCGTGCTGTTCGGGCTTGCGGGGCTGGTCATCACGTGCCTGACGTGCGGGCCGCAGAGCCTGTTCTCTCGCGTGCTGGGCGGGCGTTTTTTCACCACGATGGCGGTGTACTCGTACGGGGTGTTTCTGTTCCACACGCCGATCCGCGCGTTCGTGCGCGACATGCTGTTCGGGCCGGGCTACCACGGGCGCACGCCGATGGTGAGGTGGCCGGTGATATGGGGCTCGCAGATTCCGGCCCAACTGATGTTCTATTGCCTGGTGATGGCGATCACGTTCCCGCTGGCGTACTTCTCGTATCACCTGTGGGAGAAGCACTGGGCGGGGCTCAAGAGCCGCGTGAAGTACCAGAAGCCCGGGGCGGGGGATGTCGTGGGCTGAGGCGCCGGGGTGGCTGGGCGCGAGATGCAACAACCGGGACGCTGACGGGGCGCAGCCACGCGCGGGTGGAACGCGATCGTCGCGGCGGACCGCTTGCAAGCAGCGTACAAAAAAGACAACGCCCACGTCTTGCGACGTGGGCGCTGCGAAAGAACAGTTGGGGTCCGTTTGCGCCGGCTTACGCCGGCACTCTCCGCCCTTCTTGCAAAGGTAATGCGGACGAGAATGTACTGACCTACCGGCTGCGGGTCTCCCCGCGACCTCTGGTTGAGTGGCGTGAGCCACAAGAGGTTTTCCGGTCTAAGGAATCCCTTAGAAAGGAGGTGATCCAGCCGCAGGTTCTCCTACGGCTACCTTGTTACGACTTAGTCCCAGTCACCGATCTTGCCGTGGTCGCTGATGAAACTCAGCGGCTTCGGGCTCTACCGGCTCCCATGACTTGACGGGCGGTGTGTACAAGGCTCAGGAACACATTCACCGGGGCGTAGCTGATCCCCGATTACTAGCGATTCCGGCTTCATGCAGGCGGGTTTCAGCCTGCAATCCGAACTGGGGTGCATTTTTTGCGATTTGCTCCGCCTTGCGGCCTTGCGTCGCTCTGTATGCACCATTGTAGCACGTGTGCAACCCTGGATGTAAGGGCCATGAGGACTTGACGTCATCCCCGCCTTCCTCCGGCTTGGCACCGGCAGTCTCGCTAGAGTCCCCAGCATTACCTGTTGGTAACTAGCGACAGGGGTTGCGCTCGTTAGAGGACTTAACCCGACGCTTCACAGCACGAGCTGACGACAGCCATGCAGCACCTGTTCATGTTCCACACTTGCGTGCGTCACCGATGTTTCCACCGGCTAATCCATGTATGTCAAACCCAGGTAAGGTTCTGCGCGTTGCTTCGAATTGAGCCACATGCTCCACCGCTTGTGTGAGCCCCCGTCAATTTCTTTGAGTTTTAGCCTTGCGACCGTACTCCCCAGGCGGTGTGCTTACCAATTTCTCTACAATCCCGACGGCGTCAGAGCCGCCGTGATTCAGCACACATCGTTTAGGGCGTGGACTACCAGGGTATCTAATCCTGTTTGCTCCCCACGCTTTCGTGCCTCAGCGTCAGGAAAGCCCCAGTCGCCTGTCTTCACCTTCGGCATTCCGGTTGATATCTACGCATTCCACCGCTCCACCAACCGTTCTAGCGACCTCTAGCTTCCTCAAGACTTGCAGTTTGCCGCGCAGTTCCACCGTTGAGCAGTGGGCTTTCACGCGACACTTACAAATCCGCCTACGCACCCTTTAAGCCCAGTGATTCCGACTAACGCTCGGGCCCCCTGTCTTACCGCGGCTGCTGGCACAGGGTTAGCCGGCCCTTCCTCTGGAGATGATCATTGTTTCTATCTCCTGACAGTGGTTTACACGGCAAAGCCGCTTCATCCCACACGCGGCATCGCTCCGTCAGGCTTTCGCCCATTGCGGAAGATTCGTCGCTGCAGCCTCCCGTAGGAGTCCGGGCAGTGTCTCAGTCCCGATGTGGCAGGCCGCGCTCTCACGCCTGCTACCCGTCTTCGGCTTGGTGGGCCTTTACCCCGCCAACTACCTGATAGGCGCATCCCCGCTCCCAAGGCGATAAATCTTTGCTCCTTGGAGATCATGGCGTATTATGCACAGTTTCCCGTGCCTATCCGCCACCTCAGGGTACGTTGGATGCTATTACTCACCCTTTCGCCACTGACCCTTGCGGGTCCGTTCGACTTGCATGCTTTAACCATGCCGCCAGCGTTCAATCTGAGCCAGAATCAAACTCTTCACTTGATTTGCTGTTGAACCAGCCCTTTCGGGCCGGCGACTTGCAAAGGTGTGTTTGACTCGTTCACGGGAGGATTGGACCTCCCGCCGGTCCACGGGGCGCCCCGATCTTGCGATCGCTGCGCACCGTGCCGAGCGGCCGGCTAAGGCCGCTCAGATGATCTGGATTCACTCAAAAACTTCTTTCCCGGGCGGCCCGAAGGCCGCCCAGATGAGGGTTCATGTACGAGAATGTCCAGGCGTCGGAGGCTGTGAAGACCCCGACGCACCTTGGATCGATCGCGCTGGCTCCGGCTAGAAGCCCCGGCGTACACCGGTTGCGCGACCGTACATTCTCGCGGACATCCCAACTGTTCACTTTTCAAAGATGGACACCGAACAGTTTCGGTGCGATCCCATCCGACACAGCGTGCCGGCTGAGGGGAGGAATAGTAACCACCCGTTCGGGCTTGTCAAGGCGGCGTGAACGTGAAAATATTTACCCACAAGCCCTCCAGATTCTGCCGCGCACGAATCGCGCGGTTGGTTCCGGCCACCGCCGTCCGCTCCGGATCCAGGTCACGCGCTATCAAACACCGTCCTTGTCAAACCCGCAACACAACGACCCCAATCATTCTCCAAACATCTGGTCGCCGCTGGACAGCCGACCTCGTTCAAACGGCGACGGAGTCACCGCCACCGTCGCGCACCAAATGCGTGGTCGGGGTCCGCCGCGCACGCGCAGGCCGCCGAGCACCTGCCGGCACGCGGCCCGGAGCGTCGCCCCTGTCGTCATGATGTCGTCCACCACGATCACAAGGTCGTCGGGCCCGGAACGCCACAGGCTGGTGCTGGGCACGAGCCTCACCGGCACGAAGGGCAGCCCGGCCAACATCCACGCCATGCGGCTCCTGCGCAGGCGCCCCGCGACGTTGGCCGCGCGATCGCTCGCGGCCACCGACGTCTGCGACCATCCGTGCCGGCGCGAAAGCACCTCGCACACGATCCCGCCGGCAGCGTCCGCCACGCCGTGGGCGATCTGGAGCGGGTGGTCGATGCCTCTGGCCATCCGGTTTATTGCGCTTGTTGGCACCGGCACGATCAATATCTGCTCAGGGCGTGGGGCCCCGGCCGCGATCCGTGCCATGAGGGCCGCGCCGAGCATGCGGCCCAGGTCTCGCCCGAGCACACGCTGGCGTCCGAACTTCACCTCTCGCACCCATGGGCTCAACGGTGGCTCGTAAGTTCCCAGCCTCACAAATGCCTCCCACGGCAGCCTGCTCCCGCGGCACTGCGAGCAGCCGCGTGCATCCGCATCGAACGGGCCCACGCGGTGGCCGCACCGAGGGCAGTACGCGGCCGCGTCGTCGGGCTTCCAACCGGCGTGCGCGGCACGCTCGGTCAACCGCCCCGAGACAAGCCCGAACCACGCTGTTTCAATCTCCGCCCAGGCACCTCGCGCAGGGCCCCAAGGCTGGCCGCGCGCCGGGGCGACCAGCAGATCCACCGATGGCGCGGCCTGCGAGGAAACGGACGCCGGCGCGCGACCGACGGGGGTTGCCTTGATGGGGTCGGCCACCGGTGACCGAGGCGGCCAGACGAAGCGGCTCTCATCGGGTACCGCAACACCCCCGCCGTCATCGGCCGTGGCATTGGGCACCGGGCGTGCGGGCGGGGGGTTCATCGCGGGCTCATGCGTGGGCCGCGGGCCCGCGTGGTGACGGCGCGGCAGTGAGAGGCGGATGGTCAGTTGTCGTCGGGCTCGGGCGCATCGCCCAAACCCTGCTTCAACTGTTCCTCTTCGGCAAGTTCGCGGTCCAGTTCGTCTTCGGGAGTGGGGTCCATCAACGCGCGGACCTCCGGGGGCAGCGTGGCGGCCTCGGCGCACGCGGCGGCCAAGGCCTGGTGGAGTTTCTCGTGGTCGGGGAGGGCGCCCAAGCGCATGAGCAGCGCCTCGATGCGCGTGAGCACCGGCCGGGCAGGGTCCACGCTGGCGATGGCGGCATCGCCCAAGGCTTCGTTGGCACTGAGAAACCACTCGACCGGCGGGATGGCGACCTCGGGCGCATCGGACTCGTGGCGCGTGGCGACCGCCGCCTTCTTGGCCCCGCGCTTCCGCGCCGATTGCACCGGCGGCATCACCTTCGTTCGCACGGTCGCTGGCCCCAGCGCCACCACCGGCCACAGGCCCGCCTGCGTGGTGGGCTCGCGCACCACCACGATCGCCGGCACCTCGGCATTGTCGAGCATCTCGCGCAGCATGCGCCCGTCCAGCCCCACGCGCGGCGGACGAACCAGGTAACACCCCGCGTGCAACCGGTTGGGCTTGGGGAGTTGGTCGTCGATCACAAACACCTGACGCGAATCGACCGCCATGTCGCGCTTCTGCCGGCGTGCCTCCTGGAGCGGCAGGCAGATCCGCACCATCCGGTCATAGTCGCGCTGACGGTGGGCAAGGTCCATCGCCTGCAGGCAGCGCGACTCGCAGAGAAAATACTTGCACGCAACCAGCGCCTGGCTTGCTTCCTCCATCAGCGCATCCACGCGCTCGGCAAAGGTCTCGCGCGTCTTCGTCACCGAGGTTGCTCCGAAGGCTGCCCGAGACGGCCGGCGGCGGTCTGCTCCGCAAGGTCGGCCAGCACCGTGCGCCACGCGCGTGCGGCATCGCTCAGTTCCCCCTCCAGCAGATCGGCCAGAAGCGACCAGTCCTGAGCCGATAACGCGGATTTCACCTGCTCAAGGCAGCCGGCAAGTTCCGTGGCCCGAGCCCGAAGCGGTCTGCCGGCCACCGAGACGCTGTCAAACGCCACGTTCAGGAGCGCGGGGCCCTGCTCCGACACACGCCTGACCGCGTCCCACACGGCCAGCGAGGAACCGATGAGTTCGAGACCCTCGGCCAGTTTGCCGCCGTGCAGAGCCTCGGCCGCGAGGGCCTGAATCTTCAGCACCTCTTCGAGCGCTTCGCGCGTATCCATGAGGCTCGTCCGCACGAGTGCCCGTGGCTCGGCGGTCACGAAGCGCACGTCCCCATCTTCGAGCGGCGTGTCCGACGGTTCGTGCAGGTCGGCATCGGCGATCGCCACGCCATCCAGTTTGGCCTCGACGATCACACGCTGCCGCAACGACGCCGCATCGCGCCCCGCGGCCAGCGCAGCCGCCAGCGTCGGACGGGCGATCGGCACAACCTGCTCGTCAACGTACACACGCATCATCAGCCATCATCCTTCAATCGGTCGGCCCGTGCAAGCGTTCACACGCTGGCCGTACCGCCGGCAGTCTGCGGCCCGCCCACGCCCGCGAGGCCTTGCGCGGGACGCTCGGCACGCCGCCGCTCCTTGCGGATGAGCCTGAGGTTACGGGCGTAGATGACCACGCCGCTGGTCTGGCCCAGAACCCCGACAATATCCTGTCTCCAGGCGAAGTACGTGAAGAGCATGGCTCCACCAAAGAGGCTGAACCACCAGAAACTCTCGGGGACGTGGCTGAGCCGTTTCTTTTCGCTCTGCACCCACTGCACCATCATGCGGCCGAAGAAGAGCCCCTGCCCGGCCAAGCCCACGGCCACCCAGACCACGCTGCCCCAGCCGCTGACGCCGAGCATCCGGAGTGCCACGTTGCCGGTCGCGTCCGAGACACGCGCGAGCGCATCGTCCCCGAACATTGCGCGAAACTCCGCCGCGCTTACCACCCGCGCGGGTGCCGCCGCGGCGGTGCTGCCTGTCGGTGCAACAAGAAAGCGGAACGTCGGCTCGCCGCCCGCGACAGCGGGCAACATCTCCAGTTCACCCTTCACGCCGGGAAGCGTGAATCGCCCCGTGAGCGCACCGGGCCGCACATCGTGCTTCAGGCTGGGGCCGTACACGGCCCACGCCCCCAGGAGCAGCAGCACGATCATCGCCGCCACGGGCCCCCACTTCATCCGTGCGCTCCGGCCGTGCCGGCGGCGAGCGGCTTCACCTCCGTGTACGTCACGGCCGGCGCGTCGGGCTGGGCGGTGCCGGGGGGCGCCTGCACCTCGCCCGCGGCCGTTGGCCTGCGGCGCGAGGCCATCCAGCGGACGGCGAAGCAGTCGACAAGGCCGGGAATCGCCCGCTGCGCGATGCCGAAGCCGTACTTCGTGACACCCGCCACGCGCGGCCGGTGCCGCACGGGCATCTCCACCACCCGGAAGCCCAAGCGGATTGCCGAGATGGGGATGAACCGGTGCATGCCGCGGAACTCGAGGGGCAGGGCGAGGGCGACCTCGCGGCGCATCACGCGAAGCGAGCAGCCGGTGTCGCGGACGGAATCACCCAAGATCAGCCCCCTCGCCCACCGGCCGACGGCGGAACCGAGTTTGCGAACCAGGTTGTCTCTGCGGGCGTGCGAGCGGTCGCCCTGCACCATGTCTGCCCCGCCCGTGCGCATGAGTTCCAGCATCGCGGGCAGGTCGGCGGGGTCGTTCTGCAGGTCCGCATCCATGGTGGCCACCAGCCGTCCCCGCGCGGCACGCACCCCCGCATGAAATGCTGCCGACTGCCCGCTGCCCCGGCCGGGGGGCGTCTGGGCCATGCAAATGCAACGCAGCCACGGGCGATCCCGCATCAGCCCAGCCACGGCCTGGCGGGTGCGGTCGGTCGAGCCATCATCCACGATCACCAACTCAAAGCGCAGGCCGCGCACGCCCGACAAGGCCCCGTACACCTGCGAGGCCAGCGCGGCGACGTTGTCCTGCTCGTTGTGGGCAGGTGCAACGACGCTGAGATCGAGCAACCCGGTTGGTCCGTCGGCATCGGCCATGAGAGGCGGAATCTTAGGGTTGCCGGGTGACTGGGGCCGCGCAGACGCGACGCATTCTCACCTATACTCGCCCCGCCATGCACGTGCCCCCCATCAATGCCGCCACCGCCACCATGAAGGTTCGCTTTCTGATGGAGGATCCGGAGGGCCTCACCGGCCGCGCCGAGCCGGATGTGGCCGTGCCCGCCAACCCGCGCCTCAACCTGCTTGAAGTGGCCCTGGGCAACGGCGTGAACATCGAGCACGCGTGCGGCGGTGTGTGCGCCTGCTCCACCTGCCACGTGTATGTGGAGAAGGGCGCCGAGTTCCTGAGCGAATCGACCGAGGCCGAAGAGGACCGCGTGGAGGAGGCCCCCGGCCTGCAGCGCAACAGCCGCCTGGCGTGCCAGTGCGTGATCCAGAGCGCGGGCGAGATCGTGGTGCGCATCCCGTCGTGGAACCGCAACGCCGTCAAGGAAGTGCCGCACTAAAGCGGCCCACGCCGCGCGGCACGCAGGCGTATTGGTGTTCACCATGCCCCAATCCCGCACTTTCGGCTGGCTTGAAGTGGAAACGATCGCGGAGCGCCTGTTCGAGGCCCACCCGGGCGTGGACCCGCTCTCGCTGCGCTTCGTGGCCCTGCGGCAACTCGTGGAGGCCCTGCCCGACTTCCGCGAAGAACCGGGTCACCCCGTGAACGAGAAGATTCTGGAGACGATCCAGATGCGCTGGCACGAAGAGTTCACAGATGCGCCGCCGCGGGATGAGTGAGCGGCGAGACCGAAGGCACTGGGCACTGGGCACTGGGCACTGGGCATTGGGCACTGGGCACTGGGCACTGGGCACTGGGCACCGGTGTTGTGCTGGCGCCTGCGAACCCGTCGCTGACGCTCCGGGCTCGTTGGACGGCTCCACGCTCACGCCCCCAGCATCTTCGCCACCTTGCGGTTGAGGTACCACGCGTGGTGTTCAAGGTGCCACGTCGTGAGTTCGAGCATCGTGCGCAGGGTGAGGGCGCCCCGCACGGGGTGCAAGCCCTGGCGTTTGAGCCCGCCCGGCGGCAGCGAAGCCAGCCACTCACCGATCCATTGACGCTCCGTGTGCACCACCGCGATGAATGCGCCCACGGACGGCCGCGTGCCGTTGGCCGCCGCGCCGTACAGCCCAGCATCAATAAACGCGTTCTCATCCCACAGCGCAAACACCGGGTTCTCTTCCCCCACCGCCCTGCGCATGCGGTGGTTCCAGACCGGGTCCGCATCCGCCATGTGCCCCAGCAGCACGCGGCAGGGCCAGCGGCCCACGTTCGCATCCGGCAGAAAGGCCGTGTCCAGTTGCTCGTCGGTCAGTTTCACCACACGCGGGTCGTAATTCTCCACACCGACGCGGAAGCGTGCGATCAACTCGCCATCCGGCAGCGGCGCGAGCGCGGCGAGTTCAACGTGCGGACCGGCGGGGTTCATCATGGGCGTGTCTCCGGAAGAATCTCAAACGGGCACCGCGACCGAGATCAGCGGCCCCGCGGGTCGAGGCGTTCTCGCAGGGCCTCGCCGACAAAGTTCAGTGCGATGAGCGTGGCCGCGAGGAGCAAACACGGAAAGAGCAGCAACCACCAGCGCACCTCGATGGGGTTGAGCACGCTCAACCCCTCCGCCGTCAGGTTCCCCCAACTGGGCATGGGGGCACGCACACCGATGCCCAGGAAACTCAGAAAACTCTCCTGCAGAATGGCCTGCGGCACCGTGAGTGTGGCATAGACGACGATCGGCCCCGCAAGGTTCGGCAGAAGGTGGCGGAAAAACAGGCGCGGCCCCGGCACACCAATCGCCCGCGCCGCCTCGATGAACGGCCGGCTGCGCAAACTGAGCACCTGCCCACGCACCACGCGGGCCATGGTGAGCCAACTCACGCCGCCGATCGCCACCAGCAGCGTGCCGATGCCGATCATGTTGCGTGTGCCCTCGCTCAACATTCCCCCCCCCACCCCCACCGCACTCGCGGCCACGTGGCGATCGACCACCGCATCCACCGCCACGGCCAGCAGCACCACCAGCAGCACATACGGCAGGCCGTAGAGCACATCCACGATGCGCATCATCACCCCGTCGATGCGTCCGCCCAGCCACCCCGCGGTGGCGCCGTAGGCCGTGCCGATGAGTACGGAGATCATCGCCGCGGCGAGGCCGATGCCCAGCGAGATGGTGCCCCCGGCCAGGCAGCGCACGAGCAGGTCTCGCCCAAGCAGATCGGCCCCGATCCAATATCGCGGACGTGCCGCGCTGGCGCTCGCTTCGTCGGGGACAAATCCAGAATCGCGCAGTTCCTCTGCGCGCAGCCCCCCGCCCCGCCGCGTCGCCTCGGCCTGCGTCGCCAGCCACGCTCCGGCCGCGTGGAGGGTGCGTTGTTCCTGCTCGCTGTGGCGTGCCCACCACGGCGGCAGCAGGCGGGCTTCCTTCACCTGTGAGTCGTATCGCGGGCCGATGCCGTCTGAGCCGAAGGTGTAGGGCGTGCTGAGCACGCACGCGCCGACGATGACCACGAGCAGCGCGAGGCCGATGAGGCCCAACGGCCCCACGCGGCGCAAGGCGCGCCACGGGGCGGCGATGTGCCGCGTGCCGCGCGGGGCTGCGGCGCCCAGGGGCCTCTCAACATTCGTCGCCGCGTCGCTGGTCATGCCACGCGCAGCGTAGCGAAGGAGCCCGCGGTGAGCGGTGCGCCCATCACTTCACCGGCTTGGGCACATGCTGATCGATCAGGATCGGGTTCCCGTCCGGGTCGCTCAGCATCAGGCTCGCCGTGCCGGTTGATGCTTCGTCGGCCGCGAGCGTCGGGGTGAGGCCCGCGGCCTTGAGCCTGCGCTGAATCTCGCGCACGTCGTCAAAGTCTGTCAGCGTGGTGCAGTTGCGGTCCCAGCCGGGGTTGTAGGTGAGCATGTTCTTCTCGAACATGCCCTGGAAGAGGCCGATGGTGCTGGTCTCGTTCTGCATGATCACCATGTTCGGCGCGACGATGCCGGGAAGGGCCTTGAACCCGAGTTTCTCGTAGAACGCCCGCGACGCGGCGAGGTCTTTGACGGCGAGACTGACCGAGAAGTTTCCGAGACGCATGGGTGACTCTCCCTTGGCCTGATTGGCACTGGCCTGCCCCCCCGCAGCGGCCCCGCCGACGGCCCCGGCGGCGGTGATGGAGGTGATGGAGGAACTGGCCGCGAAGCCGCCGAGGAAGCACACGATGACGCTGAGGGCGAGGTGTTTCATTGATGGCTCCCTGCCTGGTGACACGTGCGACCGCTCGGGCCGTGCCCGGTGGACTCCGGCTCCGGCTGTCCGCTCGCGGCTAATCAGGGCGACTGGATTCGAACCAGCGACCTCGAGGACCCAAACCACGCGCTCTACCAAGCTGAGCTACGCCCTGAAAGAAGAAACCAAGATGTCGCGCCGACCTGTGCCCCCTGCGACCACTCGCGGCGGCACGAACCGAACGCAAAGCCGGCGGTCGGACTCGAACCGACGACCTGCGCTTTACAAAAGCGCTGCTCTACCAACTGAGCTAAGCCGGCAACGCGGCGAGAGTTTAGGGGGCGAGCGTCGTCCGCGATGTGCGTGGCTTGGGGTTCTACCCCGACGGCAAGGTGTGTGCCCCGCGTGGGTTCGTCCGCGTCCCGTCTCGTGGCCCTCCTTCGTGTTCGTCGCGGCCTATGTGGGCGTCTTCGCGGTTGATGTGCCCGTTGCTGGCGCGCTGCACTCGGCGCACACCGCCCCGGGCGCGAGCCCGGCCCGGTCGTAGCCACACCGGGCGCACAGGCCAAGGCGCGCCGCCCGGCGTGCCACGGCGTCCCAACGCCAGGCGACGGCGGTGGGGATCAGGACCAGCGCGAGGGGCATCCAGAGTGGCAGCGCGCATATGCCAAACGCTGTGTCCCGTGTCCAGTAGAGCCACCAGAAACTCCGGATCATCACCAAGTCGTGCGGCTCGACAACGGCGACCCGCTCCAACTGCGGCTCCGGATCCCAAAGGACGACAACGGCACCGCCCTTGGTGCCCAGAAGCCACGCGGGGCTCGCGTCGTAGATGACGGCGGGAACCGTGGCCGCGGCCCACGCCACTCCCACCAACAGGCACAGCGCCGCGCCTCCCCACTTCACGGCCTTGCGGGTTCGCGGGCAGCGTCGCATGGCCCAATCGTACTTGCGCGCGGCCGCGCGGGCGGTCCGTTCGCCGCAGTGGTGGGCATCGTGGCCACCCCTGCCGCAGCGCGGCTACCGCCCTCGGAGGACTCCCTGCGCGGCGGCCCACGTCCGCCACTGGTCGCTCTCGCCGCGCATGACGACTTCCTGGAGCATTGCCAGCGTTCGGTCGTCGGCGCGGCCGGAGCGGAGTTGCAGGCGCACGAGGCCCTGCGTGACCGCGAGGTGGTTCGGGTACACCTCCAGCGCTGCGTCATAGGTGGCGAGGGCATCGTCGGTGCGGCCGGCCCGTTCGAGCGTGAGGGCGAGGTTCACACGCGGGTCCGGGTGGCCGGGGAGGAGTTTTTTAGCCCACTCGAACTCGCTCGCGGCCTCGTACAGATCGCCGCGGGTGAGCAGCAGCGTGCCCAGGTTGTTGTGGGCCGGGCCGTTGTAGAGATCGAGCGCCAGCGCCTCGCGCAGCAACTTCTCGGCCGCGGCGGGGTCGGTGTCGATCACCTCCGCGGCACGGCGGGCGAGTTGCTCGGACGCGGCGGTGTCGC
The DNA here is from genome assembly GCA_046156035.1 of Phycisphaerales bacterium. Classification (GTDB taxonomy): domain Bacteria; phylum Planctomycetota; class Phycisphaerae; order Phycisphaerales; family UBA1924; genus JAEUIX01. The sequence goes on from JBJXEW010000030.1 coordinate 60,917, forward strand.
GCGGCAGACCGCCCATGTCGGTGTAGGGGCTTGTGGAATAGCCGCCAGTCTGCGTGCAGCCGGTGAGCGCGAGCAATGCGGCCACAACGAGCGCGGCGGTGAGCATGGTGGCACACACACAACGAAGAGACGATTCCAAATCCGAACAAGACTTGCCCACCCCCCGCCCCCTCCCTCTGGGAGGGGGTGTTCTGCAACCATCTCTCACGAGCGCGGTCTGCGTGCAGCGTGCGGCGGTGGCGGCGAATGAATGCGTCATGGCTTGGCTCCCGTGATCGGCGAGGCTGTGGGCGCGGGGGCGCGTGCGGGGCCGGGCAAGAGGGGAGAGTTCGAGCCGCGCCGCTGTGGCCCCGCGTTTGAGGGTGCGGTCGCGGATGTTGCGGGCGTTGGGGACGCGGGCCGCTCCGGCTTGGACAGGGCGAGCGTCTCGGCCGCGAGTTGGATGCGCAGGGGCAGGTCGCCCCCATTGGGCGAAGTGCCCTCGATTGGAGCGATCTCGACCGAAGTGACGGTCCACGCTTCCAGCCGCTGGCGGAAGTGCCCGAGGAATGTGCCCAGTTGCGGCAGCGTGAGGCCCGCGAGCGCCAGGTTCGCGCGTCGCCGCAGCACGCGCGGCTCCGACGATGCCGGATGAGCCGCGGGGCCGGAGGAAGCACCTTCGTCACCCGACGCCGCGAGCGAGACAAGCGTTGCCGGTGGCAGACCCGACGCGGCCAGCACGGCCGCAACATCCTGCGCCAGGCCGGAACCGGTTGGGGCACGATGCGTCCACCCCGGGAGCGCGCGTTGCAGGTCGGCCATGCGGCGGGCCAATTCCTCTGCGCTGGCGAGTTGGTCGAGGCGTGCTTGCGCTGCCGATCGTGCCGACCACGATGCCGGCGCGAACCACGCCAGCGGCGCGCCCGCCACCACGGCGGCAACGAACCACAGGGCCACGGGCGAGCGCATCACGGTGCGCTCCTTGCCAGCGGCTTGTCCAGCGCGCCGCGGTCCTCGCGTTCGTCCGCCGTGGCCGGTGTCCGCGTAAGCGAGATGCTCAGACGCGTCGCCGCGCCGGCGGTGGAGATACGCGGCTCGGCCATGGTCCAGCCGGTAGGTGCGTGCAGGTCTTTGAGGAGCGGCGCGGCGTCGCCGGCAACGGAGATAGAGAGTGATGCGCGATCCCCAGCGGCGCTGAGGCCGAGCAGTTTGGCCTCGGGCCGCAGGGGCCACGCCGCGAGCAGACCGGTGAGTCCGTCGGTCGCGTCGCGCGGCACATCCGCCGCGCGAGCGGTGCGGACGAGCAGCGTGAGCGACCGTACATCGCGTTCGAGCGCGCCAGGGATGTCGGCGGCGGCGAGCGATGCGGCGCTGAGGCCCGTGTCCCGGGCGAGCGTTTGCAGGGATGCGTCTGCCGCGGCTTCGAGGCGCTGCCAGTACCGTTCGCGGCGCTGCAGGCCGGCCGCCACGAGCAGCGAACACACGACGGTGGTCGCGGCCACGACCGCGTGCCGTTGGAAGCGGCGCTGGCGCGGAGGTTGCGGCTCCAGCGCACAGACGAGCAGGTTGAGACGCGACGCGAGTGCTTCGCTCTGGGCCTCGCTGGTGCCGGGAGGCAAGAGGCTCGCGGGCACACTCTCTGGCGTCAGGCGTTCCACGCGCGAGTCCAATGCACGCAGATCGTCGATGGGCGCAGCGCACGCCAAGAGTGTGCCCGCGCGGCCCGCGTTCGCCACGGGCACGCACACCAGTTGGTAGTTGTCCAGTGGCACGGGACAGAGTTCTTGCATCGCGGGCCGCAGTCCATCGGGCAGCAGACCCGTGCGGTGCCAGCCTTGCCCGTCAATCACGGCCCAGAGGAAGCGTTGCGGGTGCCAAGCCAGCATCGGGGCGAGAGCGGCAACACCGGCGGACGGGACGTCCGCCCCACCAATGCCCGCGGCATCATGCCCTACGTGGCTCATCGGGAGGCCTCCGCGATGCCGGGCTTGGCGAGCGTGAGCGTGGACGCGAGCGAGCCTTCACCGATGGTGAGCGAGGTGGTGCTCACGCGGGCCACGCCCGTGCGCCCGCCCCAGGTGGCCGCGCCGGTGCTTCGGTCGCCGTCGCGGATCGTCACGATGCGGTCGGCGTCGGGGTCGTAGCAGACCGCCGCGCGGCCGGTGGGTTCGTCGATGATCGCCAGCAGTTGGAGTTTGAGGGGGGGCGGAGGAGGTGGCGGAGGTGCGGGCTTGGGCGCGGGCGGCGGGGGAGGCGGCGCGACCCAGATTGGGGCGCGGTACGGAGCGAGGTCCATGGCGACCGCACGCGGAGAGTTCACACGTGCAAGCGGCTCACTCGATTCGCTCGCCGCCGCGCCGGCCACAACGGCATTGCTGGAACCCAACGGCCAGAAAGTCCACGCCGCGCACAAGGCGACCGGTACCAAGAGAACGGCATGGCCGACAGATCTGCCGTGCAAGAGAGGTACGCGAACACCCACCCCCCTGCCCCCTCCCTCTGGGAGGGGGTGTGGGCCGCCGTGGCCCGGAAGCGCGTGGTCGCCGGTCGGCGGGATGAGTTGCACGTTCTCGCTCACGACGTGGCCCCCTCTGCCTGTGCCACATCAAGCATGGACACATCGATGACGCGCGCGACCTCTTCCATGCTCGTGAGCCCATCGCTCACCACCGCTAGGCCCGCGCGGCGGAGCGAGACCATGCCCGCCCGCTCGGCCGCGCCCTTGAGCGTGTCTGAGGGAGCGCGATCGACGATGAGTTGGCGTATCCGTTCATCCACCACCAGCAGCTCGAAGATCGCCCGTCTGCCCTTGAAGCCTGTGTGCAGACAGCCAGGGCAGCCCATCGGGACCAGGTCGGTGGGGCTCGTACGGTTCGCTGCACATTCCGCGTGGAACGTGCGCACCAATCGCTGGGCGAGGACCGCCGAGAGCGACGATGCCACCAGGAACGGCTCGACACCAAGGTCGAGCAATCGCGCCACGGCGCTGGCCGCGTCGTTGGTGTGCAGCGTTGACAGCACGAGGTGGCCGGTCAGGCTCGCCTGCACCGCGATGCGGGCCGTGGCCTCGTCGCGGACTTCGCCCACCATGATCACGTCCGGGTCCTGCCGCAGAATGTGCCGCAGGCCCGTGGCGAACGTCACCTCCTTCTTCGGGTCCACCTGCGTCTGGCTCACCGCGAGGCCCCGCCCCGTGCCCGCCCCGTCGGAGAGGTCGTACTCCACGGGGTCCTCGATCGTCATCATGTTGATGTCGCAGCCGGCGGCCTTGCCGGAGACATCGCTGTGATTGTGTGTCAGCCAGTTGAGCGTGGCGTACAGCGTGGTGGTCTTGCCGCTGCCGGTGGGGCCGGTGGAGAGGACGATGCCGTGGGGCTTGGCGATCTGCGCGAGGTAGCGTGCCTGCGTGGCTTCAGGCATGCCCAGTGCCGCGAAGGATTGGAGGTGGGGAGAGCGCACCGGATCGAGCAGGCGGATCACGACCCGCTCGCCGTACGTGGTCGGGAGCGTGCTGATGCGCAGGTCGATGCGGCGGCCGGTGGCACCGCCAATCCCTCCCAGAGGGAGGGAAGAGGCTGACCCGATCGTCACCGTCGCGCGGCCGTCCTGTGCGGACCGTTTGTCCGCCACATCCATCGCCGCCATCACCTTGATGCGTGTGGTCACGCTGCCCGCAAGGTTCGCCGGAAGCGCCTGCACCGTGTGCAGCGAACCGTCCACGCGGTAACGCACCAGCGTGCGGTCTCGCAGCGGCACCACGTGCAGGTCGCTGGCCTCGCGCAGCAGGGCCTCAAAGAGCAAGAGGTCCACCAGACGCACGACCGGTGCCTTGCCGCGTGTGTTGAGGAGGTCGCGTTCGGTCTCGCGAAGTGCCGCGGCAAGGTCGTGGGCAAGATCTGACGAGCCTTCGATCACGATGGCGGGCGCTTGGTCGGTGCGTGCGCCGATGCGTGGCTCGCCGGGTGAGCCGTCTGCCCCGCAGCCTCCCCCGTTCGCAGCCTCCTGCGCAGCGTGGGCCGCGTACGCCTCATCAATCTTCGCGGCGAGCAACTCGGACTCGGCGTGCTCAACCGCCACCGCTCGCCCCAGGCACACGCCCACGTTGAAGAGTGCGGCGGGGTTGGTCGAGGGTGTGGCGCGGAGGCGTTCCACCGGGCGGTCGGCTCGCGCGGTACTCGCACGCTCCGCGTGGGGTGCCCGCCCCGATCCCGTGCTGAGGATCAGGTGCCGCCGCGCGAACTCGTGCGGGATGCGTGCGAGGAACTCGCGTGAAGGCACGGGGGGGGCGCCGAGGGCGTTCACCGGATCACCCGCGGCTTCATCTCGGGCCAGCCGTCATCAATCCCCGCGCGGGCCACGTCCCGGTCGCTGAGATACTTGAGGTCTTCGAAGCCGCGCCCGGCCCCGCGCAACACATTCGCGCGGATGAAGACAAAGAACTTCGACCTGCTCGACGTGTTGGAGCGGCTCTTGAACGCCTCGCCGATGAAGGGGATGTCGCCCAGGAACGGCACCTGCGAGGTTGCCTTGCCGTCGTTCTCAACCTCGATGCCGCCGACCACGACGGTGTAGCCATCGGGAATCGTCGCGACACTCTGCACGCTGTTCTGCTGACGTGCGGGGGGGAGCGTGGGCGAGGTTGCCGCGCCGAGGAACGAACTGAGCGAGACGCTGTACGTGAGCAGCAGGTGGTCGCCCTCGGCGATCTGCGGCTTGATCGTGACGACCGTGCCCGCATCCTGCGTGCCGCCGAAGGAGGTGGTGGAGACCGTGTTGGAGGCGTTCACGCTCGCGAACGGCTGCTGCACGACCGAGTTGATGGTGGCCGCCTGGTTGTTGCCCACCAGCACCTTGGGCATGCTGAGCGCCCTCCCGTCCGAGAGGGTCTGCAGCAGACGGAAGACGATCGAGAAGTCGCCGGGGCTCACGATCACCCCCGTGCCGCCGGAGGCATCACCCGCGTTGCGGTCTCCACCGGCCCCACGGACACCAAGCCCGAAGAGCGACGAGAGACGGATGGCCAGGTCCGGCGAGAGGCGGAGTTTTTCGAGTTCGACGCCAAGGTCGAGCGCCTGGCTCTCGTTCACTGTCACCATCAGCACTTCGAGCATCACCTGCGGCTGGCGCACGTCGATGGTCCGCAGAAGCGCTTCGACACGATCAAGCAGCCGCGGCTCGCCGACCGCGATGAGCGTGTTGGTCCCCTCATCGCTCGTGAGTACGAGCGGCCGCTCGGCGGTGCCGTAGCCGGAAGAGCCACCGCCACCACTCCCACCGGAGGCGTAGCCGCCGCGTGCGGAGGAGTCGCCCGATGACGCGGCGAAGGGCAGGAGCGGGCCGCCCGCATTCAGGCCCGAACGAGACGGTGCCGGCGGTGAAGGCATGGGTGTCGTTCGCGCGGCACCTGCGTTGTCGCCGGAGCCCGAGCCTGCGCCACCTCCTGCGGCCCCCCCGATCCCCCCGCCCCGCGTGTTGAGTGTGATGCCCGAGCCCGTGCTGGGCGCGCTCCCCGCGGGGTCGTAGAGGTTGGTGCCACCCTGCAGCATCCCGGAAGCATCCGGAGCGCCCTCGCTCCCCGCCGCCTCAAGCACACCCGCCGTCAGCAGCCGCTCGAGCACATCCAGCACTTCCTGCACGGGCCGGTTCTTGACCACGAACGTGCGCACCGGCCTGCGTGCCGCGGCTGGCACCGAGTCCAGCCTGTCCAGCAATGCCCGGATCGCCTCGTGCTGCACGGGCGTGGCCGTGATGACGAGGCTGGAAGTGAGATCGTCGATGACGAGTCTCCAGCGGTCATCGCCGCCCGCGCCCACGACACCGCCCCCACCTCCACCCCCCCCGGGGCCACCGGGCGCGAACACACCACCACCGCCTCCACCCGGGCCGCCTTTGATCGTTTGCTCGATCAACTTTGCCACGTCCTTGGGCGAGAACACGCGCGGCACATACGTCACCGTCTCCGGCCGCTCGCGTCTGTCCAGCGACGAGATCAACTCTCGCCACGCATCCAATTGCGCCTCCGGGGCCACCACCAGCACGGATCCCGGCTCGGGCGCGGCCATGAGTTCACCGGCCAGCCTCCCGCCGCCTGCTGCCTCGCGCTTGGCGGTCACTTGGCCCAAGAGCGCCGCCATCTGCACGCCCGAGAGGTTGGTGAGGGGCACCTCGACAATGGACACGCTGGCCGCGGCCTGGTCGAGTTGCGCAAGCAGTTCCAGCGCCCGCTCCACGCGATCGGCCAAGTCGGTGATGAGCAGGAGACTGCCATCGCCCACGACCGACACCGACCCGCCTCCACCAGCCCCGCCCCCCGACCTGCTCAGCACCTTGGAGATCGGTTCGACCAGGTCCTTGCCCGCGCGGTGCTGGGAACGGACCACAACCGCTCTGTACCCGGCGGGGGGCTCGGCCTGTCCCACTGCCGCAACCGGAGCGGCCGAGTCAGCCTGCCGCGCCGCACCCGCCGCCGCCAGGCCCGGCGCATCGGAGAGTTTGACCACTGAGTACGCCGCGTTGCCGGGGACACGCACGGTGGTGAAGCCCCGTGCCGCCAGCACACGATTCGTCAGCAGCCAGAGGTCGTCGTCGCTCAACGGCGCATCGAGCCGCAGCGTCACCACGCCCTTGAGGGCGGCAGCGTCGTAGTCAATGTTGAGTTTGAGCCGCTGGACGCACAGATCAACCAGCCGCGCCAGTTCCACCTGTCCGGAGAGGGTGGTGCGGGCGTGCGCTGGCTCGGGTTCGCCGGGCGCCGGGGGTTGACCGTGGCCACTGGCGGCGGAGCAAAGCACCGTAAAGACAATCGCCACGCACAGGGGGTACCCCCACCACAGGCTGTCGCCTCGCACCCGCGACCTCGGGCCATGCTTGACCATGCGAGCAGCGTACTAGGGAGCGCGGCGAGCGCGGGGCAGCATGGTCCTGGCCCGACACCGAACGGTGCGTGAAGAATGACCTCGAGAGTGCTGATGCCCTTCGTCATGACGGGCATGCCGCTGCCACAGATTTGTGTAATAGTGCGTGGAGCGGGCGCGCAAACAGTGTCGTGTTTATCGCACGATTCGTTCCGTCGTGCCACACATCTGTGGTTTTGGGCGTCGTCTGTGGCATGTGAGCCCACGCCTGCACCGAACCGTGAGGCCCCGGCTGGGCCAGTCTCCGGCCTAAAACCGTGCAACCATGGCCAGCCCGAGAGCGTAGCGAATGACGCACCCCCGGACTCAGGGTCATAGGAGCAGACGCATGACAGCCCCTGTCAACGCCGCAGCCTCCACTCACGTTCACAACGGGCCGCCGCGGGCGCACTCCGATGGCGGTGCAGCGCGCGTGAGCGTCGGCGGACAGAGGCCGTATCGGCCCGCATGGACGGCAGACCTGCGACGGCGTCTGCTTGAGGCCACGCGCGGCGACTTGGTGCGGGATGTGGCGCTGCGAACGGGCTTCTGCGTAGAAACGACACGCAGGTACTTCGTTGCTAGGGTGCCCAGCGTGGTGTTTTTGCGGGCCGTTTGCGAGGCGTATGGCGTGTCGGCGGACTGGCTCCTCCTCGGTCGCGGCACCGCGTCCGGGCGAAGCGGGAGTGAATCGCATCCGCACGCTCCGTCGCTTGAAGGCCTGCTGGCGGACGTAGGCAGACGGCTCGATGCTGTGAATCTCTCGCTGCGGGCCACGGCGACGCACCTGCCGCCCATGACCCCGAAAACGCCGACGCTGGCCGCGCATGAGCCGCCTGCCGCGGCGATGAAGCGGCGGGCATAGCAAGGCCGAGGCGGCGGGGTCAGACGGTTGCGACGCGCGGCGGACCGGGACGAGGCCGTGCAACGGTCGCCTCGGGGCGAGTGCGTTTGGTACTGCGTGAGGCTGGCACCGTTTGTTGCTTGGCTCACAACCGATTGGTGGTTTGCTCACACGGCGAGGTCGCGGCGAGCCGCTGCAAACGGGCGTGTAGGTTGCTCGCCGCGCGATGCGCGAGATCACGCGCGTGCCGATCCCCGATTGGGAGACAACCATGAACGCGAACTGGCTCAGGAGTGGTGAGGCGGACCGTGCGGAGCGGGTGAAGGGATGCGCGAGTGATTGCGGTGCCGCTCCCGCGGACCGGAGCACTGCTGCAGCGGGCCCTGGCGGGCCGGCGGCGGCGGTGCACGCGATGGGTGCAAACTGGCGGCGCGTGCCCGGCGCGGCGTTGTCGGCCCGTGGCGGAGGCGGGTGGCGGGTGGTGTGCGCGGCGATCAGTGCGTGTGTGCTGGGCCTGGTGGTGGCGGCGCAGGCGGACCGGCCTGTGTACGCGCCCTACTCGACCTGGCACCCGCAACCTTCCAAGGTCGTGGATGTGGCCGTTGCGCCCACGTCGCCGCCCGTCGATCCGTGTGCCGACGTACCACCGGGTTTGGCAACGCGATGGCGGACAACCAACGATTCCAACGCAGAGACGCGGGAGATTGCCGCAAGGTGGCAGTGCAACGCCTCCTTGCGCCGGTACAAGGCCGTAGGCGACGGTCACTTCGGAACTGGCAACGGCGACATTCTGTTCGGCGGCGACTCGATCCGAGGGTTTGCAGGCAACTTCAACCGCACGTTTGCGCCGCCCGCGGGAACGTACCCGCCCCGTGTGCGATATGGCCCGCGGAGTTCCCTCCCGCTCCTGAGCGCTGGCGCGGGGCGGAACCTCGCGCCCAAAGCCCTCCCTGAGCGACCGTTGCATGACGGGATAATCGACCTGATTACAGGGGCGCCGCTCATCCAGGAAGTGGACATGGAACTGCCCTTCGGGGGAGCGGTCTTCCGCCATGTGCGGACGTACACGGATGTCGTGCCGGGGACGCCGGAACTGCCCACGTTGCTGAGTGACCGTCATCGGTCGCCGCCGGTGGATGCTGACCGGTTCTGGGACTGGCAAGGCCCCGGCTGGATGATGAGCGAGAGCCCGCTCCTGCTTATCGACGCGGCGACGGCGGACACCGTTGCTGAGGGGCCGCGGCGGACGTGGTTGATGATCGATGCGCACCACAGCATTCCGTTTGACTTTGACAAGGCTCGCGGTGAGTACATCTGCCCTCCGCGGTTTGATGCGAGGTTGGTGCACGATGGCACGTGGACTCCGAAGACGGATGCGGTCGCGTTCCCTGAGGGCGGCGCGTGGATGAACAACATGGGCATCCCGTCGCGGCCGCAGGTCATGCGTATCTGGCTGCAGAGCGACACACTCTGCCTGACGTTCAAACCGGATTGGGAGGACATGCCGGAGACCGGGTACGTGCGGCCCGATGGGGGCCCGGTGATTTCTCTGCACGAACGGGCGGCCACAAGTGTCGAGTGGGAGCCTACCCCGGGCGGAGCCATTGGCAATTTGCGCCGCCGGGAACACAGCATGGGTGTGCCGTACATGGGCTATCTCACGGGCATTCACGACGCACATGGCCACCGCGTGGAGATAAGCGTTGCTGGAATCAGCCCGGTCGGCGGTGCCGACAGCAGCCGCACGCCCCGCCAGCGCGCGATGGGCGTGGCACCGGTGGAGGACGCGGAGGAAATGCCGGCATCGGGCGTGTTGGATCAAGGCTGCGCGTGCGTGCAGGGATGCGCAGAGCGAGGGCAGGTCCGCACCGTGCGGCTGTTGCGGCGCGCCGATGCTGCCGGCGGCGAGGTGTGTGAGTGGACGCTGGTGTATGTGTACCGGAACTTCTGGGGGCTGACAGACGAGGGCTACACCCCGAACCAGGGCCAGCCAGTGGTCTTCCCGGCGGATGAGCGGACGCTCGGATTGCGGGCGGGCACAAGCAACTCGCTCCACGCGATCTATGCGTATAGGGGCGACGTGCAAGTGAACGTGCCCCCGGGGGGGTTTGTGCTGGAAGGAAAGCACTTCTTGTTCAAGCCCATCGGCGCAACCAACTCCTGCCCGGGCAACCACGATGGCCCGTGTTCTGGCCATGCTGGCCTGGACGATCCCCTGTTCTCGGAACCCGGTCACCAAGACCTGGCCAACCTCGCGCTTGTCGCCTCCTACGACGAACTCGACCAACTTGATGCTGCGCAGATGCTGGGCCTTCCGGACACGTGGGAAAAGCAGGTGCGATACACGTACGCGGAGAAGAGGCCGCCCGCCAGCGCGGACAACATCGACTGGATTGCAGGTGGTGGCTTGACAACGCCGTGGGGCTCGCACCCACCGATCTGGCATCGATCGGCAGGCGTATACAGCGCGGGGCCTGTGCTGTCAGAGGCGACTTTCGACCTCTCGGGACCGCGCTTGCTCAAAGCCACAACGACTACACGACAGCTGCCTGAACAGGGCGAGACAGAGAGTCTGGCAGAAACGCACGCTGAGACACTCTACCGCTACACTCGGACCGGAGGACCTGACACATTCCCTTACAATGAGGCCGAGCAGGCTCATCTCACCGGCATCCTGCCGCCTGCGGCAGTGCGGCTCCTGCTCCGGAACACGGCCGTGTGGGGCGAGTGCACATTCATGCCAGGTCCCGGTTTCGCAAACGAAGGCGTCGCCCGCACAGCGAACGATATTTTCATGCTCAGCGACACGCAGGTGCAACGGATCTTGAAGGAAGGCGATAGCCCGAGCGGTTCATGGTTCGCCTTCGACGATAACACCTCCCGTCCGCAGCAATGCGCCGAGATCATCTCGCTACTAGGCATCGGCGCCAGTGCGGCTCCGGGGGGGACGCTGACTCCCGCCATGAGCGCCGTCGGCATGGTGAGATACGCTCGCGATGGACGTGAGTTCAACACGTACCACTTCTTGCTGGCGCCGGTGGCGCTGGACGGTGACTACGGCTTTGGACACGGGGTGCCAGCCAAGCGGATGGAAGGCCTGCCGCTCGCGCCTGGAGTGTCACTTTTCCATGAGCCCCACAACTGGCGGGGTCTTGAGTGGCACGGCAGCGGTGGCGTGGGGTGGGCACACGGCCTCGATGCCGACTCAGACGTTCCGGAGCGGCTGATGCGCCCGACGTGGGCCACGGTCGTTGTGGAGCATGCCCCGGCACCGGGGGATAGCCCGAATGACCCCTTTCTTGGCAGGCGTACCGCTCGGGTGGTCCTCACGTCGCGGAGCGGCTACATCCTCAAGGATCAAACGTGGGAGCACGCGCCCGGCGCGGATGTTGCCGCGCAGGCGGGCAGCGTCGGTGAGTGGAAGCGGACCTCGCAGCAAGGGCACAGTGAGGAGTACCAGTATGAGGTGATCGGTACCGCAACGCGTCCGTTGCAACGTCTCGTGTCCATCCGCTCGGCTGGCTGGAGCGCCAACCAAGCATTGCCGGTCACCGACGAGGGGCTTGTCACGTGGTTCTCCTACGCGAGCCAGATGCCGGACGACCCCGACTCACTGGTCCTCACCAAGGTTGAGATCACCGGCACCAGGGGGACGGCCCAGTCGCCGCCCGACCGCCAGGTCATCAAGGAGATCGAGTACAGACCGTTCCAAGAACTCGGACAATCGAACGACTCGTGCGCTGTGCCGGGCAACAAGTACGTGGCAGTCGAGCGAGATAGGCTTGCGTTCGGAGCGGGTACAGATGGCAACGGAGCCGGCGCACGCTGGCGGACGACCGTACACAACTACCAGTTTGTGCGGGATCCAGAGTACATAGGCAACGACGGATTCCCCATTCGCTTCCCGCCGCGCATGGTGATGAAGGAGACCCTGCGCGCTGAAGTGCCCGGCCCCGACGGCACAGAACGCGCGGCGGTGGTGCGCGAGGCCTTCGACACCTACGGCCGACGAACGCACCTGCTCACGGGGAGCATCGCGGGCGCGATGGCCGCACCGTTCCATGTTGCACTCGGGAGCGCCGGCGATGACGTGAGCCTGAACTGGGTGCAGTACACGGACCAGGGGGGCTATGAGTCCGCCTCCATCGTGGATGCAGAGATGGGGGCGGGCTACACGCTGCTTCAGGGGCCCGCGTCCAACAGTAATCAACTGACACCCACGATCGACCAACCCAACATCGCACCGGTCGGGGGCCCCGAAACCGGGGCCACCTGCTTTGCCACGCCGGACCCGCCGCACGGCCGCGAGCGCCTGGAGCACATTACCACCCAGTACAACGGCACGTTCGGGCGCGAGTGGATCATCTACCCCAACAAGCGGATGGACACGACGCAGTACGACGAGGAGTTCGAGTTGCCGAACGGGGATGAAGTTCAATCCTCCACCGATGGTGCGATCAGCGTCCTGTGCATCACTGGGTTCAAGAACCTGGCCGCGGTTGCCTCGCAGGCATCCGAGGAGGAGACTGGAGCGGGCGAGACGCGACGCGTGAAGCAAGGTCAACTGGCGGAGGTGAGGGCATTTGAGTGGGAGAACAACGCGGAAGGCGACCCGGCAGCCGGTGAGGCGACGCGCACCACCAAGATCGAGTACGACGGTGCCGGCCGCGCCACGGGCGCGAAGGTGTTTGAGGGCGGTGGTACCACCGGGGACCCGCTCGTGCGGGCTGAGGGCACGCGCGATTCGTACGGCGGTTTCAGCCGCGAGATCGGGCCGGATGGGACCATTACGCGCACGCTCCGCGATGCGATGGGGCGTGTGTGGCGTGTGTACCGCGGCACCAACGACACGCACACGTTCTGGCAGACCGCCCAGAACCCCAATCAGAACGGGGACGACAACATGGTCCTTGTCGAGGAGCGGTTCTACGCCAACGAGGGGCACTCGGACCGGGCCCGAAACGTGGGCAAACTCATCAAGATCAACCACTTTACCGACAAGCACGCTGGCGATCACGAGTCCGGCGGACCCGCCGCAGTCTTGGAACCTGCGGGCAACGTCGCATGGTCCGAGACCTTCGAGTACGACCGCCAGATGCGACAGGTGATCGTGAGCAAGCGGCTCGGCGCGGCCGGGCCCATGCCGGGCGGCGGCACCGGCAGCCCGGGAGAGATCTTCGAGTCCACCGTTACCTGGCTCGACCAGATGGGCCACACGCGGTTTGTCGCGCGCTTCGGCGCGGGTGCGATCGGTCATCTGGGGGCGAAGTCGCCCGCGGAACTTGGCATCGGCGAAGCCCTCCCCACTGCCGCGGACCTGCTCGCGGCCACCGGCGGTGGCGGCGCGTCTGTTCCCGGCGGCGGGGCATCGCTCCTGAGCCTGTCGGAAACCACGTACAACGACCGCGGCCTGCCCGAGGAGCAGCGCACCTACCTGCTCGGAGAACCAGCAGCGGCCGCCGACCCACCGTACACCGCCACCATCACGTACTACGACCATGCCGACCGGCCCGTGTGGGTCGAAACACCCGGCGGCGGCGTGCGCCAAACCGTGTTCGATGCGCTCGGGCGCGAAATCCGCTCCGCCGTCGGCGTCGAGTGCGACGCCGCGGGCCTGCCCGCACGCGGCACCGGCCTGCTGCGCGAACTCTCGCGCACGGAAACTGTTTACGATGCGGATGGCAACCCGCTGCGCACCACCACGCGCGAGCGGCGGCACGATGCGGCCGCGACGCCACTCGGGTTGGGTCCGCAGACCGCGAACAGCATCGCGTCGTACTCCTTCAACTGGTACAACGAGAAGAAGGAACTGATCGCTTCGGCGGATGTGGGGGCGAACCCCGGCGTGGCCGCGAGCAACACGTTAACGCCCGGCATTGAACTGGGCGACGGCGATTTCATCAATCCCGCCGTGCCGCCCTCGTGGCCCCAGGGCCAGGCCGTGGGGGGCGCGTACGCCTTTGCAGGGTGCTGGAACGAAGCCGCGGCCGGTTCAAACGGCAGCCCCTTCGATGCCTCCACGCGCGTCTCGCTCTACGAATACGACAAGCAGGGCCGTCAGACTTCCGTGCGCGGCCCGGACGGATCGCTCACCAAGCATTCCTACGACGCGCTCAACAACATCGTCCTCACCACCGAGAACGCCGACATCAACGCGAACGCGTGGGAGCAGCGGCGCACGGCCTACGAGTACACGAACGGTCAACTCCGCCGCATGGCCGCGGTGCTGCCGGGCCACACCCTCACCGCCAAGGGCACGGCCAACTGGCCCGCCGACCTTGACGGCACGACGCCGGGCCTGCAGATCACACGCATCAACTACGGCGCGGCGATCGTGGGCAGCAACTTCACCCCCATCAGCCGCAGCAACTCACTCGTGGGCAGCGTCTCGTTTCCGGGGCGCACCGGGACGGGCGGGCCCGCCGCGCAGCCGGACCTCTGGTACAACTACACGCTGGATGACCAGATCGCGACGCGCCGCGATGGGCGGGCGCTGGCCTTCCGGTATGGGTACGATGCCGCGCGCCGGCTCAGTTCGATCGAGGTGGGCGGCGCGAACGTGACCGAGGGCGTGAGCGGGGGCGTAAGCGGGGCGGGTGAGATCACCGACTTCGGCCCGGGGTATCTGCCGTCTGACTTTTCCGCCGCGCTGGGCACCAACCCGCGCGTGGGGTATGTGGAGTACGGCTACAACAACCGCGGCCTGCTGGCGGATGCCCGCGCCTACGACCGCAAGGGCTACGGCCACACCGCGATCAGCCACAGCCGCGCGGCGTACGACGCACGCGGGAACCTGACCGAGGAGATTCAGATTATCGGGCAGGACCTGACCGGCGACCTGGATATCACGCTCGACGGTGTTGTGAATCCGGACGACCTTGGCGATTTTATTACCTGCCAGGCCACCCCAGAGTGCGCGTACGACTACAACGGCGACGGCGGCGTGAACCCCGACGACCTGGGCGACTTCATCACGAACTACTACCAGTTCGTGCCGCCAGAGGTCACCTTCATTGGCTACGCCTGGTCCGCACCCGTGGGCCTCACGCCGCGCCCAACTGCTGCGAATAGCACTTGGCCGCTCGGCGAGAACCGATCGGACCGGCTGGTGGCCATGTTCTACCCGCGGCACCAGAACCTGGCCGTGCCCATGGGCCAGCGTGTGGTGGGGTTGGCGTACGGGGGCAGCATCCCCGGAACGGCCGGCTCCGGCTCGGCTGGCGTGCCGGATGACGACTCGATATTCTCTCGGATCACGAGCATGGAGCAATCGCCGGACAGTCTGATCGCTTCGAGCAACCTCGCCAGGTTCGCGTACTCGGGTGGCGCGGGGGGTCGTCGTCGCGGCGTGTGGATGGGCGTGGTGGGCAGCGCGTTCGCACTGGCGCAGAGCGTGGCCGGTGTCCCGGCACTCCAGAACCCCGCCGGGGCCTTGCTGAGTCGCGTCGAACCGCCGCCGGGTTCGGTGGCTGCGGCCGCGTTGCCCGCGCAGGGCGGGTACACGCCCGGTCTGCCCGGCCTTGATCGGCACGCGCGGCTGGCGGACCTGCACTACCAGACCGCCCCGTACAACACCACGGTCAACGGCATCACGACTCAGCACGTGGGCACGCTCTATCGATCGCGCATGACGACCGACGCGGCGGGGAATCGCCTGGCCGCGAACATCACGCAGGCGGCCGTGACGGTGACGCTGGCGGGTGGGGGGGGTGGGGGCACGGGAACGCTGCAGCCCAACAGCCGCTCGCAGGTGAACGCGTATGACAGCCTGAGCCGCCTCACGGGTAGCAAGTTGGGCGTGTTGCAGGTGGACGCTGGCGGATACGCGGCGGTGAATCCGCCGACGGTCGGACCCGAAGGCGGGTTGCTGGGCCTCAGCAACGGCAGCACGCTGCGCACGGATTCGTGGACGCTGGACACGCTGGGCAACTGGGTGGGGAACTCGGGTGCCGCGGGTCGGAGCGTGAGCGGTGTGGGCGAGTGGGGCTTGATGGAGGGCGACCCGGAGGCGACTCCTCCAACAGGTTCCACATCAAGTTCGTTCACGCAAGTCGTGAACCCGCGCAACGAGATCACCGGTGTGGTGCGCACTCAAACCGGCGGCGGCACGCCTCCGCCTCCAGCACTCACACTCCCGCCTCAGCACGACGTGGCGGGCAACCTCACGTTCGACGGGAAGTTCATCTTCTCGTACGACGCGTGGAACCGGTTGGTGCAGGTGAACAGGGCCACGGTTGAGGCGGTCGTCGTCCAGCAGAACGGCGGCGAGCCCGAGCCACCGGTCCCCACACCCACAATCGTCATCGGCGATTTGGTGAAGCAGTTCGTCTACGACGGGCTGGGCAGGATGGTGGAGACACGCACGCCGATTCAGTCGGCGGCGACGGGGGGGGCGCAAGCCGCCGCGCCGGGTGCCGACGGCTCCGCCACGCCGCTGCTTGCAGAACGCTTCTACTACGACGGTGTGCGGCGCATTCAGGAGACCAGCGAGGTTCGCGGCACACTGAATCCCTCCGACGGGACCCGGGCCGTCGTCGAAGCCTCGCGCCGCTTCGAGCGTGAGTACATCTGGGGACCCGGAGACGGACACGCGGGCATCGACGAACTGCTGGCCCTCTTCGAGGGTGCGAAGGCGGCGGAGTTTGACGGGCTAAGTGCAGAAGCAGCCGCGGCCGCCTCCCTCGCGGCACAGTCCAAGCCGTGGTGGGCGATTCAGGATGCGAGCGGCGATGTGGTGGCGCTCTGTGATTCGGGTGGTCCGGTGGTCCCCACCGGCCTCAGCCCCACAGGTGCCGGCGGCGCGGCCATTGGGCCTGCCACAACCAGCACCGGCCGCGTGGTTCAGCAGTTCACCTACGACGCCTACGGCGCGGTCCTTGCTGCCGAGCAGGTGGTGGATGACCCCAACGTCGTCATCCCCAACCTCCGCGTCGGCCACAAGGGCTTGTTCGCCGACAGGCTGGATGTCGGCATCACGAACAGTGGCACAGACCCGCCGAGTGGAGGCGGAGGTGGTGCCGGCACAAGCGGACCCTTGGCTCTCACACTCAACGAGTCCGAGCGGCTCACGCGGCACGCGCAGGTGATCTACTACGTCCGCAATCGCGTGTATCACCCGGCGGTTTTGATCTTCGGCCAGCGCGACCCGAACGGGACGGGGCAGCAGGTCGTCGTGGCCGCGGCATTCCACGGGACTTCGGTGGCCCGGCAACTGGGCGGCACTACATCGCCGAATCTTCGCGGCCACTTCGCCGATGGGCTCAACGCATTCGCCTACACGGGCCTGAACCCCATCATGCACGCCGACCCGATGGGCTTGGAGTTCAGCATCTCCGGTCTCATGGGGACGATCGGCATTCAAGGGTTGCTTGGCGGCGCCATCGGTGGTGCTGTCGGCGGCTACACCGGCGGCGTGCAAGGGGCTGCTGCTGGCGCTGTCGGTGGCATGCTGGGCGGTGCGGCCGGGGGAATCCTTCAACTTGGCGGGTACGGCTTACTTGCGCAAGGTGCTGGCGCAGGCATGGCGTTCAGGTTGGGCAGCGATTTTCAGTCGGGACGGCAGCTCTCAGGCGAGGCCTTGGCAGATGCGGCATTCGATGCACTGATTGGAGCGGCATTCGGCGGCACGTTGCAAGTTGGAGGGGTAGCGATCAGCGCCGCTGAACGGGCGTTCTTTGGCGGTGCCACCCGCGCAGGGGGGTTTCTCATACGCGATTGGAATGGGTACCCCGGGTTTGTGCCGCAGCCGAATGGGCCATTCCGACTGTTGAATGGGGCTGAGTACGAACAAGCGCGGCGAGCTGCGGATGGTGCCAATGCCGCAATGCGCAAGCGTGTCGGTCAAGCCGCGAAGGGTATGGAAGTCCATGACATTCACCCAATTAAATTTGGTGGTAATCCGACTGATCCGAACAACAAGATGTTGCTACCAGTAGCACAGCATCGCGAAGTGTCACGCTGGTGGAACAAGGTAATGAGAGAGAGGCAGTAGGCGATGGCCACACCCACGCTCGCTCTGTCCGCATTTGGGCAAGTGGTCTCGCACGGCCAACCCGCCCAGCCACAAGATGTCACGATTGCCGAGACTGCGAGCGGCTGCCGTTGGCCTGTGTGGTACCGCGAAACGATGCTTGCCGCAGATGGTCTTGAACTGCATTGCCATGGTGGACCAATCGTGGTGCTGTGGCCGTTTCAGGAACACATCGTGGGGAACCGCGAGTATGCCGTTGACGAGTTTTGCCCGGGTATTTGGCTTGTCGGCACAGATGGTGGCGGAAACGGCTACGCGTTTAGGCAAGGTTTAGACCTCGCCGAGTTCTGCAGCGTCCCGTTGGTAGGCCTATCTTCATCCGCAATCAGGTGTCATGGAGCGGAACTTACGCAGATCATGGGGAGCATTCTGGCTCGTTGGTAGCATGCGTTAGAGCCGCTGGCGGATGCGCGTGGAAACCGCCTTTTCGGTATTCTCCTGATGCCTCGGGCAACGTGGCCAGCGTGCTGGTGAACCAGCGGCCCGCGGCGGACTGGAGCGGCAGCGTCATACGCAGCGTGAACAACTCGAACCAGCGCTCGTGGGTTTTTGCCCATGACGGCCTGGGCCGGCTCACACGGGCCGCGGTGGGCGCGTTGTCGCTGGTTCTGCCCAACGGCGCCAACCCCTTGAATGCCGCGGTGCCGGGCGTGCCCGGCGCCGTGGCGCTGAGCGCAACGGGCCAGCCCGCGGTGGTGGGCGGCACGCAGAGCACGCAGTATGTGCAGCCGCGCGTGCAGACGTGGACGCTCGACACGCTGGGCTCGTGGACCGGTGCCGCGGCGGGCACGGGGGCCGCAACCGGTTCCACGTCTCCCCTGCCGGGCCTGTCGATCTGGGGCGATGTGAACGGCGACGGCGTGGCACCCGCCACCGAGCCCTTGGGGTTCACGCACACGATCGATGCCGCGAACCGGACCAC
>JBJXEW010000035.1:0-5529 GCA_046156035.1 Phycisphaerales bacterium
CACGACGGTCTTTGACGACGAGGTCTCCTGGAGCCCACATCACCGTTGGGTTCAGACACGGTTCCCGCGCGGCCGCGCTTGCGGAAGGTTCGACGTTAAGGAGCCAGCTATGCCAGCCAACTGACCATTCCACCCAGTGCCTGAGGTCGTGCGACGCGTGCCCGGTTGTCGGTAACGCGGTCACCAACCGGTGAGCCAACGACAGGAAGGGTATGGGAGTCCAGCACACCCCGGACGGCCCAAGCCTGCGGTCGCCGGTGGCCGAGGTGCGTGTCCGTGGAGCCAGATCCCAGGCGCTGATCTCACTTTCCGGCCGCTCCATTGACGGAGTGCGATTCCGGGGTGAGTCAACCTGACCGACTCGCGGGTTATCCACAACGCGTTCTTGGGCGGTGTTCCCGGCCCTTCGCATCTGGTTCCTCGGCGTGACCGCGCCAACGGCTTCCCGTCGACGATCAACAAGCCACATCACCTGGTTCTGGGCCACTCCGCGTTTTTTTTTAACGTGCCGAGCAACGTCCCCCTACGCGCCCCTATTCCTCGACCGCCCAACTGGCTCCCGCCTTCTGCTCAAAACTGGCTCCCGCCCGCTGCGCGGCGTCAGGTGCGACTACTGTCCCATCGGCGCCTCCCCAGCTATACCATGACTTAAATCCGCGTGTTGCATGCCATTCGCGTTTCTTCTTCGGGCGATCTTGCGTTGTGTGCCGCGCGCGGCGAAAAAAGAGCCAGTATGGCGGGACGGCGCAACCAGTGGCGCGGTTGCCGGGCAGAAGGCGCGGCGATTTGGCGCGCGCATCCCGGACGTGGGACCGCGTGGTTGGCGGCCCGCGGAGCGCAGTGAGGAGTCGCGTAGCGACTCCGAACGTAGCGGAGCGGGCCGCCAACCGGGGCTATTGGGGAAAGAACAGGGCGTGATCCGTCAGGCCAGGTCGCCGGCCAGGTCGCCGGCCAGGTCGCCGGACTGGGCGTCGAGATCGGCGGAGAAGTGTAGCGCGAGCGGAGTCGGCGGTGCCAACCTGTGGGCGGTCCGGATCGCTGGTCACGTTAACGTGTCGGTGGTCGGCGTGGCGGGCCACCGCGGTTGACGGTGGCCCGGCCTCGGCGGTCATTCGTGCCGTGAGGATGTGGCTACTAGGAGTTGGAATCGCCGCCGCCGGAGTTGCGCTTCGGAGAATTGAGCTGCTCGGCTCGATGCAGCCGGTACGACTTTCCCGTCAGGGTGTGGATGCGGGCACGATCGACGACGCGATCGCGTATCGCACCACACAACGCCAGATCGCGAATGTACGTATCCCATTGCCGGATCTCGATGTTCGTCACCACGGCCGTCGATCGGCTGCTGGTGCGGGCGTTGACCACGTTATACAGCAGATTCGCTGCACACCGTGATTGCAGACGCTCGGCACGATCAAACGCGAACTCATCGATGATCAAGAAGTCGAAACGCGCATAGTACTTGACGCGCTTGGCGAGCGTATTGTCAGCCATCGCGGCGGTCAACTCGGCGATCAGACCGCCGCTGGTAACATAACGCGTGCGGTATCCGAGCACGCACGCCGCTCGCCCAATCGCTTGGATGATCCGGCTCTTGCCCAGTCCCGATTGCCCCACCAGGATTAAGCTCTCGCGGCGACGCAAGAAATCGCATTGCAGGAGCGGTTCGATCTCGTGACGAGGGATGGTCTTGGCATTAAAATCCCAATCGAAGCCCTCCAGCGTGCAGTCCTCGGCGAACTTGGCCTCACGAATGCGCCGTGCAATACCACTTTCGCGCCGCCGATTGGCCTGGTCGCCGATCATCCGTGCCAGGAATTCCATCGGGCTCGTCCCCTCCTGGGCCACTCGGGTCAGTTGCGCGTCAAGCGCTCCCTCCGTCAGCGGCAGTTTCAGCAGTGCCATGTCCTCCAGGATCTGCCGGCGTAGACGTTCGGTCGGCGTCGTTGCGATCATCGGCGCCGTTGACGGTGTGCTCGGGGTTTTGCGTACTCGGACCATGAGAAGTCTCCTCTAGTGAAAAAAGTGACGAAGCAGAAAACAGTGACTGATACTCGGCCGGGGAGCGGTTGTGCTGCGGCGCCGCGTCGGTGCGGCCGGGGGGCGGCTCGACCTCCAGCAGATACTGCGGACTCTTGGGCTTCGCTTGGACCGCGAGAATCCGCTCGACGGCGCGCCGCGAAAACGCGCGGAAGCGCACCGCACGTTCGAGGGCATGGCGAACAGCCGTCTGGCTGTAGGTGCCCAGCAGCGCTAAGACTCTTTCGGCTTCGATGCGTCCCTGGCGGCGTTCCTGTAACAGGCCGTCGAGGAAGCGTATCCCCGTCTCACCCAACTTCAGGTAGCGTTCGCGGAGTTGCTGTAGGTGTTCCTCACCAGGGCGACGCGGCGCGGGCGGCGGCAAACGCCGTTGCCCGGTCTCGTGGGCTGGGAACTGTGGATGCCGTACCAGTTCGGTGATCTCCGGACTGTAGATGATGACTTCATTCTCCGTGATCCGTACCGGTAGCGCATGGCCCAAGTAGCGTAACGGCGCCCAATAGCCGTTACTCCGCCAGGTCACCAAACCCTCGGCATCGACCACGCGATAGACCACCGGCGATGGGTCATAGGGTTGTGCTGGTAGCGGCAGCAGGGCGGGCTGCTCTTGCGCATGACGCTCACGGGGGCGTTCGCCGGTGGTACCGTGGATGCGGTCGTCGGCGACGGTCGCCAACCAATCACGCGTCACCTCGTTGAGGTGTGCCAGCGACCGAAAGGTGCGACCGGCCAGCAGATTGGTTTCGACATAGGAGAACTGTCGTTCGACTTTCCCTTTGGTCTGCGGGCGGCGCGGGCGGCAGGCCCACGGGCGAAAGCCGTAATGGGTGGCGAAGGCCAAGAATCGCGGGTTGAAGAACGCTTCGCCATCCTCGATACGACTCACCACCACCTTCATGTTGTCGTAGAGGCAAGTGCGGGGAACGCCTCCTAGGTGGGTGAAGGCCAAAATGTGCTGCCGTAGAGTGGTCTCGAGATCTTGCCGCTCGACGAAGCACAAGTACTGCCGCCGCGAATAGCTCAGGACGTAGCCAAACACATGCACGCGCCGCCGACCCTCGTCGGTGAAGTCGATGGTGTAGGTGGCGTAGTCCATCTGCGCTTGCAGGCCAGGCCCGGTCTCGAAACGGAGCGTCGGTGCCTGCGCCGGCGCCGGCCGCAGTTGCTGCACCCGTTGCCGAACGATCGAGTAGCCACCCTCGTATCCTTGCCGCCGTAGCTCTTCCAGCACGCGCACCGCGCTGAGACGTGGGTAACGTGCCAGTAAGTCGGTGATCGTGGGCTCCCAGCGATCCAGCTTACTGGCACGCCGCTGCGGCGCCGGCGAGAGTTCGCCGACGCCGGCGGCACGCTGGGCCGCGAGTTCGGTCAGCACCCGCCGCACCGTGTGCCGCGAACACCGTACCGTACGCGCAATGGCACGCTCGGACGCCTCGGCTTGCTGTAACGCCATGATCTGTTGCCGTGTGGCTTCATTCATCACTACACTCCTATTCCTCTCGTAGTTGCCTGTGTTTGATACTCGGATGCCGAAGATGCCCGGCAGTTGCTGTCCGCTTCTCCCTCACCGTCGGCCCTGGTCGCTTGGCCCTTCGTCCTCGACCCGAGCGGCGGCAGTACGGTCGCACTGCCGAGCATCTTCAGAACCCGAGGTCTGGGAGCGGCCTCGGCTTTGACACTTACACCAATCCGGACCGTAACCCTTCCCCCGACTCGGCGACACGCTGGCATTGTCCCACCAGCTTTTCGAATGCCGGCCACAGCACTTGGCGATCGCTGCGGCACAACTCCGGGAAGCCCCGATGCTGCAACCAGTTCTCCAGTCGGCTCAGGCCGTCTAGCAGGTTACCCAACTGCTTGCTCAGGCGATTGCCCGACCGACTCAGCCGCGGATCCCAACTGGGTAAGCTGAATCCGCGGGCGGCACGTAAGGCTTCACGCGGCTCCCGTAACAGATACTCTTGCTGTTCACGGTTGCGGGCGGCCAACCAGAGATCCACCAGCCCGGCGAACTCGCGCGTGCTCAACGGCGTGCGCCGCTGCACCTCCAGCAGTTCCAACTGGTTGCCCGTGGGCAACCGCACCAACTGTCGAGCCATCGTCACCGACAGCAACCCCAAACGCAGATCGTCCTGGCACTCCACGCACAGCCGCTCGAGCAAGGCGAGACGGCGGTGTACCCAACTCTTGTGCCGGCCCAACAAGCTCGCCACTTCCACTTGACTGAGACCATCCTCGCGCACCAACGCGTGCACGATCCACGCCTCCTCCAATTCCTGGAGTTGCCGCCCCACTTGATTCAGCGTGTAGATCGCCGCTTTGGCGCCACGCTCGTCGACGGCCAAACGCCGGGCCGTCAACGTCGTGAGGCCTTCCACCTGACGGGCAGCCGCCAGACGCTTGAAGCCATCCAGCACCTGCGGCGCGCCCTCTTGTAGCACCACGACCAGTGGTGCCAACTGTCCGTGACGACGTAACGAACGCACCATTTGTTGCTCCAGCTCCGGCGGACTGAGCCGATAGCGGTGGTAGCGTTCACCCAACTGATCCAACGACAACGCGCGGACTTCCCCCTCCGCCCAAGTGTCGAACATGTTTTGCCTCCGATCTCGTGACCCACGCGTGCGTTTTCACGCCGCACGGCGGGTTCGCGTGCCCTTGACTCAACACAAGCGACGGACATCGGTATTTGCCGCACGGCCAGGCGACAATATGGGAGGCTTAGGGCGTGGCACGGACGGGGAAAAATGGTCGTGGCAGGAGCCGCAACACAAGGGGTTGGGATGGCCCCGACGCCAGCGTGCTTCACGCTGCAGGACGCGACGCATCACCTTGCTGCATAAGGGAGAGCAGTACTTTTGCAGCGGTGAACGTAGGGAACATTCCACGCGCGTCTGGCAACCCGGCCGATCACAAATGCGATTTCCATCGGTCGACGCTGAGTGATCGCCCTGACACGCCACCGCCGACACGGCCGCGACGCGTTTTTCTTGTCGCCGCGCACGCCCGCGGCGCTCGTAATAACGCTGGCTTTGTGCACGTTTGTGCGCGCGACCGGCCTCCGTCGCGCGATACCGCCGGTCGGCCGCACGGTGCCGCTGACGCTGCGCATCTTCGCGGCAAGTGCCCCCGCAACAACGCTCCTGCGGGCAGTCGGGCGTAAAAAACGCCGCACAACCCTTATAGGCACAGCGACGACGACGCGCTCTCGAGCCGCTCCTTACCCTCGGGCGCGCGGCATCGCTGTCCGACACTTGACCGGCGGCCGCGGCTGGTGCATCATGGAGTTGGACCACGGGAGTTTGATTCCCGGCGTGTCAAGTCTCGGAGCGGTGCTTCTAACGCCGCTCCGAGGCGTCTTATCTCTTATCCCCGTGACCGATTTTATCGCGATCCTCGTCTCCGTCTCGCTGCCAATGGCCGCGAACCACTACCTGACGATCACTGGCTCTCCCGCGCCACCACTGGCTCTCCCCTGGCCGCGCGCAACAC
>JBJXEW010000044.1:0-79233 GCA_046156035.1 Phycisphaerales bacterium
GCGGACGATCTGGAGCGGCTGATCGCGCTGCGGCCGATTCGTGCGCGGCGGGCGAGTGTGGCGAAGCGCGCGTGGATGTTTGCCCGCCGCAACCGCGGCACGCTGGCGGGGAGCGTGGCGACGGGCGTGATCGTGGCCGTGCTCGCGGGGGTGCTTCTGGGTCGGTTGGTGCTGGCTCCGCGCTGGGCCGCGGCGGATGTGGCGCGGGCCCGCACCGAACTGCTTGCGCCCGGCCTCACCATGCACGTCTTTCTCAGCGTGATGCACGAGCGCCCCACGCAGGCCGATCCGCACGCCACACAGGTGCTCAATCGCGCCTTGGCCCACTACGACGCGGCCATGCGTTTCGGGGCTGCGCCGCGCCACGCCCGTGTAGAGCGGGCGGGCGTGCTGGCTGCGCTGGCCGCAACCCTGCCGCCCCTGCCCGAGGCGGGCCCGCCGGGCACGGGCTCGCGTGCGGCACGAGCCGTTGCCGATGCGCTGCGGGCACGCGGCCTGGCCGCGTTCCTGCTCGGAGACATGGCCAGCGCGCTCGATGCCTGGGCCCGCCTGGATGCACTTGACGGCGGCGAAGCCGGGGCTGATTCGGGCGGGGGCGATGCGCTCGTCGCCGCGGGACAGGGCCTGCTCTATCTGCACGATGAGCAGCACGCCCGCGCCTATCCGCGGCTGGACCGGGCCGTGCGTGAGTTCCCCGCCGCGGCGTTCCTGCGTGTGCGCCTGGCCGAGGCCGCGGCACGCTGCGGCGACACCGACCGGGCCGCGCGGCTGCTCGACGCGGCGGAGCGGGCCGGGCCGGACCCGTACAGCGGCACGGAGCGGGTGCGGGCTCTGGTGGCCGCGGCGGCGGGGCGGCATGATGAGGCTCGGGCGCGATACGAGGCGCTGTTGAAAGACGCGGGCGGCGACTTCGTCAATCACGCGCTGTACCAGTACGCCCAGTACCTCGAGTCGCGGGGTGAGCGCGAAGCGGCCGTGAGGGTGTACGCGCGGGCCATCGGCACGGGCCTTGGCTACGCCCGCCCGCGAGCCGCGCTGGCCCGTGCCGCCGAGGCGTGGTGGACCGGGCTGACGGCCCGCGAGCGGGCCGGGCACCTGCGCGGGGCGGTCGACACCGGGAATGCCCCGGGCACGCTGGGCGAAGTCTTTGCCCAGTTGGCGTGGGTACCAACGACGGCGGCACCGCTTCATCCCCCTCCGCCCCCGGCGGAGGGGGTGCCCGAGTCTGCGAGGGCGGGGGAGGCCATTTCTCACCTCGCCCACGATGAGGCCGCAGGCCCAATCGTGGCGCAGACCAGCACAGCCCCTCCCCCGTCCGCCTCCGGCGGCCACCCCCTCCGCTCGGGAGCGGAGGGGGATGCACCCGTGCCTTCCCCCGCCCGTCAATCTGGGCAATCCAGGCCTCATTTTCCCTTCTTCACACAGATTCCCCCGCTCTTCGCGCTCACCTCGCCGCCAGATTCCGCTCCCTTCATTACGCGAGCCTCCTGTATGGAGGTGGCCCGCGCCCTGGAGGCCGCGGACATGGCACGCTTCAACCCTTGGTTTCTCTCTTCCATCCCTTCATGGCTCAAAGACCTGCGCGTGGCCGGGTGGGGCATGCCCGCGGCGAGCGCACCGGCCCGCGCGGCGGACTGGGTGTGGACACGCCTGACGCGCACGGCGCACGGGCGGCCGCTGATCGGGGCGGCGCTGGCCGCGGTGGTGGGTGGTGGCGGTGCGGCGCTGGTGCCCGCGACGGATGCCAGTGGGCAACCGATGCCCCCCTGCGGCCAAGCCGCGTGGACGCAGGTGGCCACGACCGGGCCGGCAGCGCGATACCGGCACGCCATGGCGGGCAACGCCACGCACGCCGTGCTCTTTGGCGGCGTGAACAACGCCAACACCATCCTCGGCGACACATGGTTGTGGAGCGGGAGCGCGTGGGCGCAGGCCGCGCCCGCCACGTCTCCACCTGCGCGATACCTGGGCACGATGTGCTATGACCGCGCCCGCGATGAAGTGCTGCTCTTCGGCGGCTTCGCCGGTGGCCCGCCGTCGGTGGTGGGCGACACATGGGCGTATAAGAACGGCGATTGGACCCTGCGCTCGACAACCGGGCCCTCGCCGCGGTACGGGGCCATGATGGCCTTCGACTCTCACCGCAACGTGGTGGTGCTCTTCGGGGGCGATGTGGGGGGGAACCAGACGTGGGAGTGGGACGGCGCGGTGTGGACGCTGCGCAGCGTGTCCGGCCCCCCGACGCGAACCGAAGGATTCATGGTCTACGACGCGCTCCGCCGCCGCACCGTCATGGGCTTCGGCGTGATACCGGGCACGGGCACACGCTATCAGGATTGCTGGCTGTGGGACGGTGCCACCTGGACCAGCGGTCCCACACCGCCGGGCCCAACCCGCTACGGGGTTGCCGGAGCCTTCGACGCGGATCGCGGCAAGGTCGTGATCGTGGGCGGCCACGACGGAAACTTCAGCGACACCACGGCGGAGTTCGGCACCACCTGGACAGTGCAGCCCGTGCCGGGCCCGGAGCAGGCATCCTTCACATCGCTGGTGTATTTCGAGCCGCACCGGCGGCATGTGCTCTTCGGTGGCGATAACAGCAACGCTGCCGGCTTCCTGGGAAACACTTGGGTGTACGCCGCCTCGGATGCCCCCACGGTGTACACACCGCCCGAGGGCACGAGCGCCTGCTACGGCGGCGAGCGCACGCTCAGCGTGATCGCGGTGGGCTCGGCCACGCTCACCTACCAGTGGCGCAAGGACGGCATGGACTTGGTTGACGGCCCCACCGGCAGCGGCTCCATCATCTCGGGCGCGACCTCGCCCACGCTCACGCTGGGCGGCACACGCCCGGATGATGCCGGCGACTACGACTGCGTCATCACCAACACCTGCGGCGGCGCCACGACCGAGGCCGCGGCCTTCTCCGTCTGCGTGACCGAGTACAACTGCGACGGCTCGCTCAACCCCGACGACCTGGGCGACTACATCACCGACTACTACACCACCCCGCACATCCCCGGCCCCGGCGGCTATGCCCTGCCCTGCCCGGAGAACGAGGTGCCCTACGACGCGGGCTACAAGGTGAACTACACGCTCGACGGCAGCCCGCAGTGCCATGCTCCCAACCCGGACAACCTGGGCGACTTCATCACGGAGTATTACGGCTCGGTGTGCAACTGAGGGCGGGGCGCAGGGCCTCCTCACCGCGCACCACGCCCCCTGGCCTCCACCGGGGATGCACGACGCGCCGCCCCACCCGCACGGGAGATCGGGCGGGCGTGGAGCATCGGCCCCCACATGGCGACCGATGCTTCCGCCGCGAACGCGCCGTTCTCGCCTGCACCGTTGCGCGGTGCCGAATGCTGAAAACGGGCAGTTTTCCGTGCGCGTGGCTTCGCCACGGCCCACGGCTACTCACCTGCGCGGCTTCGCCGCGGCAAGCCCGGCCCACCCCGGCCGCCCGGCGCGCCTAGCATTGCTCGTGATCTCTGTTTGGCCCGGCCCTGTCGGTCGAGTCCTCTCTGGTCTCCCGACGCTTTCTCTGCCCGAGTCCAAGCAGCGGCCGTTTCCAAAATGTCAGTTCGGGTCTGGAGTAAAGCCATGAAGCTTTACGTAGGTAATCTTTCGTTCAACACGTCCGAGGCTCAGTTGCGCGACCTGTTCGCGGCTCACGGCGAGGTGGCTTCGGCCGCCCTCGTCATGGACCGTGAGACGGGCCGCCCGCGCGGCTTCGGCTTCGTTGAGTTCAACAACGACGAGCACGCCAAGGCCGCGATGGCCGCGCTGAGCGGCAAGAACATCGACGGTCGCGACCTGACGGTCAACGAGGCCAAGCCCCGCGAGGCCGGCGGCGGCGGCGGTCGTGGCTTCGGTGGCGGCGGTGGTGGTGGCCGCAGCGGCGGCGGCGGTGGTGGCGGCCGCTGGTAAGAAGTTGTCTCGCGGCAACCGTTGCCGCGATGACGGGTTGATATGACAAGGGCCGGGGCCGAGTGGCTCCGGCCTTTTTTCGTGGGCTCAGGTCTGCGTGTCGCCCTCGGGGCGTTGAGCCCCTCGGGCGGGACGAAGAGAAGGCGCGCTCCCCGGGGTGCCGCTGCGCGGCGACCCCGGGCTACTCACCTTCACGGCTTTGCCGTGTGTACCGAGGCGGCGGCACCGGCAGTCAACGAAAAAGGCCGGGCTTGCGCCCGGCCCTCTTTGTGTCATACGCGGTGCGGAACAGGAGCCCTCACTCACGGTCGGGCTGCATGTTGGGCTGCATGTCTGGCCGCGCGTGGGGCCTACTTGGTCTGGTCGGGCGCGGCCGCCGCGCCCGCCTTGGGCCTGACGCCGATGCGGAACGTGGACTCGGGCTTGTAGTACTTGGCGAAGTTCTCGCGGATCTCGTCGGCGGTGAAGGCCTGGAAGGCGGCGGGGCCCTCCATGGTGTCGTCGAGCGTGAAGCCGCGGTAGGAGAGCGTGGCGAGGCGGCCCTGCCAGAAGCCGGGCTCCTTCATCTGCTCCTCAAACTGGTTGGCGAACTGCTTGCGAGCGGTGTCCATCTCGTCGGCGGTGGGGCCGTTCTTCGCGAAGTTGGCGTACACCTCTTCGAGGGCGGGGCCGAGCAGTTCGGCCTTCTCAGGAGCGGTGGGGGCCGCGGCGGTGAACTGGCCCCAGCCGGGATAGGCCACGCCCGGCTGCACCTGGGCCGAGATGGAGTAGACGAGTTGCTTCTCCTCGCGGATGGCCTTGACGAGGCGTGTGGAGACGAGGCGGGCGGCCATCTGCATCAGGCGGCTGTCGCGCACGTTCCGGGCATCGGGGCCGTAGAACCCATCGAACACAATCGCCTGCGGCGTCTTGGTCTCCAGATCGACCATCTTGATGACGGGCCCGGGCACGTGCTTGATCTGGCGGAGGTTGGCCAGGGTCTTGTCGGTGATGCGCTCGCGCTTGGAGAGCGAGCCCAGATACTTGGCGACGAGGGCTTCGGCGGCATCGTGCTGGATGTCGCCGACGACGGCGACCTCGATGGGGGCCGAAGCGATGATGCGCTTGAGCCAGGCCTGGGCCTTGGCGAGCGTCATCGCCTCAACGTGCTCCTTCTGCAGGGGCTTGATCCGGGCCTCGCCGGCCGGGTAAAGCAACTCGTTGGCAGTTTCCATCAGCACGCCCTGCGGCTGAACCTTGCGCTGCTCGATCGCCTGGAGTTGGCTCGCCTTCCACTGCTCGAACGCGGCGGGCTCGATGATCGGGTCGGTGAGCAGGGCGTAGGCCAGTTGCATGCCCGTGTCGAGATCGGACGGGCTGCCGGAGACGGTCAGCGAGAAGGTGTCGGGCGAACCGCCGCCGCCACCACGACCGCCGCGGCCACCGCCGCCGCCATCGCCGCCGCGCACGGAGACCTTCTTGCCGGTCATGAAGTCGCGGATCTGTGTGCTGGAGAGGGTGCTGGTTGCGGGGCGGCCCCAGGCGAGGCCCGCCGCGTCGGAGACGCCGCGGTTGTCGGCGGTCTCTTCGATCTGGCCGCCGGCGAGGGTGATGGTGATGGTGACATCGTCCTTGCGCTGATCCATGTAGCGGTGGTGGAGGCGGACGCCGTTGTCAAGCCACGCGCTGGCGACGCTGCTGCCAGGGTGCACCTTGCTCTCGGCAACCTTGCCGCCGGCAGGTTGGGTTGAGAGGAGGCTGGTGGCGCGGGTCTTCTCCGCGTCAGCCGCGGGAGAGACCTTGAGGGCCTCGGAGCCGAACTTGACGAGGTCGGCCTCGCTGGGCACGCCGGGGCCGGCGGGGAGCGTGGCGGTGAAGACGGCGCTGGAGAAATCGAAGTTGCGGGTGAAGGCCTCGGAAACCTCGGAGGTGCTGATGGTGGGGAGGATTTTCTTGAGCGTGTCGAGCCGCTGCGCGGCGGACATGATCGGCTCGCCGTCGGCCACGGCGCCGTTGATGCGAGCGATGACGGCGCGGGCCGGGAGCGTGCTCTCACGGGCCACGCCCTCCTCGGCGCTGGAGAGGATGGTCTTCTTGGCGTCGTCGAGTTCGCTGTCTTTGAAGCCGTGGAGCGTGGCGCGGCGGACCTCGGTTGCGAGGTCGGTGATCATGGCCTGCCACTTGTCGGGTGTGCCGCTCGCCTGCACCTCGGCCTGACGGAAGACGCGGTACTCATCGCCGATGGAGCCGGAAGCGGAGAGGTAATTGGCCTTGCCCGCGGCAAGGTTGTCGCCAAGACGGCGGTTGAAGGCGAACTGACCGATGGTGTCGATGAGTTCTCGCCGCATGGCGCTGAGCGTGGTGGTGGGGCCAGCGGGGGCGTTGATGCGCGTGAGCGTGACGTTGGCGGTCTTGAGTTCGGCATCGGTGGCGATGATGGCGCGGTAGCCGGTGGTGGGCTTCACGCCCACGTCGCGGTCGGCGGGCACGGGGGCCCTCTTGCCGTCGGCGAAGGCCTTTTTGATGTGCTCCACAACGGGCGCGGGGTCGGTGTCGCCGACGAAGATCACGGTCATGTTGCTGGGGGTGTAGTAGCGGCTGTAGTAGTCGCGGAAGTCGGGCTCCATCACGCTGGCGAGCGTGGCATCGGTGCCGATGGGGAGGCGCTGGCCGAAGGTGGACTCGGGGGCGATGCGCTCGATGATGTACTCGCCGACGCGCTGCTGTGCAGAGAGGCGGGTGCGTTTCTCCTCCTGGATCACGCCGCGCTCTTCTTCGATCTCCGCGGGTGTGAGGAGGAGGCGCAGGGCGACGTCGGACATGAAGAGGAGGGCCTTGTCGAGGGTCTCGCCCTTGGTGTCGGGGAGGTAGAGTTGGTAGGTGGTCTGATCGAAACTGGTGAAGGCGTTCTGGTCGCGGCCGAAGGCCAGGCCGATGCTCTGGAAGAAGTCGATGACCGTGCCGGGGGGGAAGTTCTTGGAGCCGTTGAAGGCCATGTGCTCCAGGTAGTGGGCGATGCCGCGCTGCGCGTCGGTCTCGTTGAGCGAGCCGGTGTTGACGTGCATCCAGATGGCGGCGCGGCCTTCGGGGTTGCCGTGCTTGCGGATGATGTAGGACAGGCCGTTGTCGAGCGTGCCGGTGACGAGGGCCGGGTCGGTGGGCAGGGGCTCATCGGCGCGGGCGGGCAACACGAACGTGCAGGCCGCGAGCGAGGCGGCCACGAGGAAGCGGGAGGTGTGCATGGGTGCTCCAAAGAGACAGCGCCCCGAGCGGGGCTGGTGCATGAGTGTACCGGCCAGCCGGTGCATGGTTGAGCGAATCGTGCACGAACCGAACGCGAACGGATGCGGTGCGGGCATTATCGCGCGGCGGGAAGGACGGTCAGTTCGATGCGTGCCGCAGGAACCCAGAGGCGGCGCAGGACGGCGCGGGCCG
Organism: Phycisphaerales bacterium; assembly: GCA_046156035.1. Classification (GTDB taxonomy): domain Bacteria; phylum Planctomycetota; class Phycisphaerae; order Phycisphaerales; family UBA1924; genus JAEUIX01. The sequence continues at coordinate 7,345 of JBJXEW010000044.1, forward strand.
CGTCGGGCGTGAGTTGGTCGTAGGTGGTGGCCGCGGCGGCGAGGCCGTCGATGGGGAGGCCGTTGGTGGTGGTGAAGGTGAGGATGGCGGACCAGTACTCGGCCTCGTTGAGGCGAGCGCGGGCATCGCGGGCGCGGGTGGCGGCTTCCTCGCGGAGTTCGGCCTCGGTCGGCCCGGTCGCGGCGAGTTCGTCGAGCGTGCGCTGCAAGATGGCAAGGGCTTCGGGCTCGTGGCCCGCGGCGGGCGGCCCGGCGGGTTGGCCCTCGCTCGCGGCCAGCGAGGCAGAGAGCATGGAGAGGCCGCTGCCCAGATAGAGGCGGCCGGGCAGCGACTGCGCCCGCACGCTGGCGGTGGGGAAGCCTGCCTCGTGCAGGCGTGGCTCGGCGCGTGTCGCGGCGATGTCCATGACTGCGGAGAGTGCGCGCGCGGCGTTGAGGTCTGCCAGGTCCGGGGTGCGAAAGGCGAGGGCGACGAGCGAGCGGGCGGGTGCGCCGGCATCGGGCTGGAACGTGAGTTGCGTGCGCGTCGGGCCGGTCTGGCGGATGGCATCGCGCAGGTCGCGGATGCCGCGCAGGGCGGAGGGCCCGGGACGCTCGCGCGCAGCGATGCCCGATGCGGCTCCGAACGAGTGCGCGGCGGCTTGCAGGGCGGTGTCGAGGGAGAGGTCGCCGACGATCGCGACTTCGATGGGGCCCGTGGCGGCGCGCTCGGCGAGCCAGGCCTGCGCGCCGGCGGGGGTGATGGCATCGACCTGATCGAGCGTTTCGAGGGCGGCGGTGAGGCGGTCTGCCGGGAGGAGGGCGGCGAGGGCCGCGTCGTTGGCCACGGTCTGTGCGGAGCGGCCGCGGCGGGAGACGGCCAGGCGTGCCTGACCTTTCCATGCTTCGAGGCGTGCCGGGTCGATCGACGGGCGGCTGAGCATGGCGCTGACCTGGTCGAGCATGGACTGGGCGGAGGCGGCGGGGCCGGCAGCGCGAAGCCAGAGGCCCTCAGGTGTCGCGGCACGTGCCAGGAGCACGTCTGGCGGCGTGCCGTCACGGGTCCAGGCGTTGGCGGCGGCTTGGGTGAAGCCGCGCTGGGCGTTGGTTTCGAGGACCTCGCCGCCGACGACGGTGGCGGCCACGAAGAGTTTGCCGGTGCCGGGCATGGGGCGGATGTGGATGCGCAGGCCGTTGTCGAGCCAGAGGGAGAAGACACCGGCGGCGGGGGAGGGCTGGATCTCGAGGATGGTGTCGGAGGGAAAGGGCGGCGGTGGTTGGGCGGGGGCGGGCTGGGTGAGGCAGGCAAAGAGCGCGAGGGTGAGGGTGAGGAGAGCGCGGGATGGGTGCCCGAGACGGGAGCGAGAAGGTGAACGGGGGAAAGAACCCCACACGGAGTGTGGGGGTACCCAAGACACGGCCCACCCCCCTGCCCCCTCCCTCTGGGAGGGGGTGGCGGCATCGAGCGGTGGTTGGGCGCGTCGTTCCATCGTTGGTGAATCTTGTACCGGCGTGGGCGCGGTGCGTTGAGGGCGAGCCATGCCGCGGCGCGGGTCAGTCGTCGTCGGTTGTGTCGTCGGCTGGTGCGGTGGGCCCGAGCATGGCGCACTCCCCCATGCACTGCTTGCCCTGCGGGTAGAGGCCCTTGAGGATGCCTTCGACCGCGGTGTCGATGCGCTTGCGCACTTTGTCCAGGCGGAGCGCACCCAGGTCCAGCGTGCCGCGCTGGCCGGTGGAGAGGAGCCAGTATTCGGCGGTGCCGGTGAGGGCGGCCGGGTCGATGCCGCGGCTGTGGGCGACGGCGAGTGCGTAGACGCCCAGTTGCAGGTCGTCGGCCTTGGGCTCGGTATAGCCCTTGCGGGCCTGGCCGGACTTGTAGTCGATGATGCGCACGCCGCCGGAGGGGAGTTGATCAAGGCGGTCGATGAACGCGGAGAAGCGGTGCTCGCGTCCGTTGCAGGCGTAGGGGAAGGGGTAGGCCTTTTCGCGCTCCAGGATGTGGTCGGCGCTGTTGTGCAGCCGCTCGAAGACGACGGTGAGTTGGTCGAGCAGGCGTGCGAGAGCGCGCCGGTCGATCTCGGCATCGTGGGCGGTCAGGCCCAGGAACGCGCGCCGGCCCGCTTCCAGCAGGTCGCTGAGCGTCGGCAGGGGCGTGCCCTCGGCATCTGCCTGTTGAAAGCGGCCGAAGAACTCCTCCAGCGCTCGGTGCGCGGCCTTGCCCATGTCGATCGCGCCCGAGGGCGACTCGGGCATGCCCAGCACGTGCTTCACAAAGAAGCATCGGGGGCAGCGTTCGTAATCCTTGATGAGCGAGAACGAGAGCCGCAGTGGCGGGCGGAGCACGGCCAGGCACGGGAGGGATGATGCGGCCGAAGGCTCGCCCGCGGCCACGCCGCCCAGACGAGCCGCGAGCGCGGCCGTGGCGGCGCGGGCATCGGGTCCGAGCCACGCGGGGGCCGGTGTGCCGGCTTCGACCGCCGCGATGGCGGCCATCCGCTGTGCGGCTGACTGGAGCGAGCGGGTGATGTCGGCAAACGCGGGTTCGTCGAGAGCAGGGTTGTCGGCTTGCTGCAGGGCGGACGCGGCAAGCACGCGGGCCTCGCGCCGGGCGTGCGCAAGCGTGTCGCGGCGGTCGGTGCTGCGGCCCGCCAATGCGGGCGGGGTTTCGCCCTCCATGCCGGTGGGGGCGGTGCGGGCGCCGGGGCCCACGCCCAGGCGTGCTGCGCCGGCGATGATGGCAGCGGAGTCGAGGAGGTCGCCCGCGGGCTCGGCGCCGGGGTTGCGGAAGAGTTCCTGGAAAAAGTGGGGGCTCGGGCTGGGCCGCTTGGACCACCGCGACAGGAGGATGAGGCGGCGCTTGGCGCGCGTGCAGGCCACGTAAAAGAGGCGGCGTTCTTCGTCGAGAACCCGGTCTTTGGGCGTGCGCGTGTCGCCCGCGCGGTCATCAAGCCCTTCGGGAAGGCCCTTATCGCGATCAACGCGCACGCGCGGGAAAAGGTCCGGCTGAAGGCGCGTGGTGAAGACCGTGTCGAACTCCAGCCCCTTGGCGGTGTGGATGGTCATGAGGGGCACGGCATCGTCGGCCTCGCCGTTGTCGTCCTGGCGTTCGCCCGCGTCGATGTCGTTCTCTTCAAGGAACGACTGTTCCTGCACGGAGAGGTCGTTGTAGTACGCCCACCAGGCCCGCAGGTCGCCCGGTTCGTCCAGGCGGCTTTGGCGCGTGCGCGCGAAGCGGACGACGCGCACCAGCGCGGCGACGCGGGCGGCGCGATCCTTGGGGGCCAGGAGTTCGGCGTGGGCAAGGTCTGCCGCGCAGATGAGTTGGAAGATGAACTCATCGGCCCGGCCGGTGGCGGCCTGGGGCGCTAGGCTGGTGTAGAGGCGTGCGAAGGATTGCACGGCGGGCACACTTGGCGCGTGGGCCGCGAGCCAGGGCACAAAGCCGCCGGGGTCGGCTGTGCCGGGTTCTTCGCCCGCCGATCGAGAGCGCTGGGCGCGATAGAGGTGCTCCCACTGGCTGACACGGTCGGGTGGCACCCCGCGCGGCGGGCGCACCAGCAGGCGGCGCACGGCGATGGTGTCGTGCGGTTCGACGAAGGACTTGATCCACGCGAGCAGGTCGAGCACGCCCTCTTCCGGGTCGGCCTCTTTCACGACGCGCCGGACGGGGATGCCCTCGATCTGGAGCGCTGTGGCCACGCGGGCGAGGTCGCCGTGGTTGCGGGCGAGCACCGCGAAGTCTTTCCACGCCAGTTCCGGGTGCTGGTGGCGGCGCGCGAGGATCATGGCGGCGATGGCCTCGCCGTCGTCCTGATACTTCACGAGTTTCACACCGATCACATGCCCGGCGGGGTCGGGCCCGGTGGCGGCGGGGTCCGGGCTGGGGCGGCGGATGAGTTTGGTTCTGTCGAAGCGGTGGTGGGCTTCGTCGATCACACGGTTGGCGGTTGCGATGATTGACGGGAGCGATCGGTGATTGATCTCGAGGCGCACCTTCTTGTACGCGGGCCAGCGGGCCGCGAACTTGTCGAAGGCACGCTCGTCGGCCCCGCGGAAGGCGTAGATGGCCTGGTCGTCATCGCCCACCACGCAGAGGTCGGGGTTCTCGGCCGGTGGGGCCAGGAGCGTGAGCAGGTCGATCTGCGCGGCGTTGGTGTCCTGGAACTCATCGACGAGGTAGTGGCGGTAGTCGGAGCGGACGATGGCCGCGACGCCGGCGTGTTCACGCAGGAGGCGTGCGGGGAGGGTAAGAAAGTCGCTGTACGCGAGCCAGCCGCGTTTGAGGCGGGCGGCGTCGTAGAGGTCGCGGAGCTGCGCAAGGTGGGTGAAGTCCAGGAGGTGTTCTTCCTGGGCGCGGGCATCGGCGGCATCTTCGATGCCCTCCCCGCGATCGAGGCGGCCGCGCCAGGCGGCGCAGAAGGCGCGGGCCTGGGCGGAAGAGATGGCGTGGTCGGCGAGCAGGTCGGCCTGGGCCTCGACCCACGCGAGCGTCTCGTCGCGCTTGCTGGCGGTCATCTGCGGGAAGAGGCGGTGCTCGGCGACGAGTTCTCGCAGCAGGCGGCGGCGGCGGGCGGAGTCGAGCAGTTCGGGCTGACCCGGCAGGCCGAGCATGTCGCCGAATCGTTGGAGCAGGTGCAGGCCGAAGCCGTGGAGCGTGTGCACATGCACACGGTCGGCGATGCCGGGGTCGCAGGCATCGGCCAGGCGCTCGCGCATCTCGCCCGCGGCCTTGACGGTGTACGTGAGCGCCACGATGCGTTCGGGCTCGATATCGCGGGCCCGCACGGCGTGGGCGATGCGGTGGATGATGACGCGCGTCTTGCCCGTGCCCGGTCCGGCCAGCACCAGGAGCGGGCCGGAATCGTGCTCAACGGCCTGCTTCTGCGCGGCGTTGAGGTTGACGGTGTCGGTGTGTGCAGCCGCGGCAGACGGCGCAGGAGCGCTCACGCGTTGGCCCTCATGTACCAGTGCACGGCGGTGGTGCCGTACGCGTGGGTCTCGGGGCCTCGCAGGCCGGGGATGGCCGGGTCACCGGGGGTGCGCTGGGCCTCGGTGATCTCGTGCGCGCCCGTGACCACCACGCCGTCATCCTCGGCACCGGCCTCGGCCTCATCAGCCGGCGCGGCGGCGGAGGCCGCGGCCTCGGTGCCGCCCTCGGGCTTGTCGATGCGGTAGAGCCACTGCGGCGCAGCGGAGGACTTGCCCATGGAGCCGTCGCGTTCGAGTTTTTCCTTGCGGCCATCCGCGGCCAGTTCATCCCAGCGCGGGCGCTCTCGCTTGTACTTCTTGGGCTTGGTGGTTCGGCGTTTGCCCGTGCCGGCGGCCAGGGCTGCGGGGTTGGGGGCCTCGCCCTCACCCGGCGCGAGGGCGGGGTCCGGGTCGTGGGAGAAGGGCCAGGGCGTGCGCAGGACAAGGAAACCGTCCGCGGCGAGTTTGGGTGCCAGAGCGCTGGCCTGCTGGCGCACGCGATCCCACCCGGTCAACTGGCGCACGATCGGGTACGGGGGGTCGAGGAAGATCAGGTCGATGCCTTCGGGTGCGCGGGCAACGATGGACATGCCCAGCGCATCGCCCAGAACCACCTGCGCACGATCCGCGCAGCCGAGCGTCTCAATGTTGCGTTCGAGGATCGCCGCGGCGGAGCGGTCGCGTTCGACAAAGAGGCAGGAAGCAGCGCCGCGGCTGAGCGATTCGAGGCCCAGGGCACCGCTGCCGGCGAAGAGGTCGAGCACCGCCGCGCCTTCGATGCGGGTCCCGAGCATGGAGAAGAGCGACTCCTTCACGCGGTCGGGCATGGGGCGCGTGGTGAGGCCGGGGAGGGCCTGAATGAGCCGGCGGCGGTATTCACCTGCGATGATGCGCACGGGGCGAGCAAAGCGGGGCGGGGCGGACAAGTCAAGCGGCGGGCCGGCCGGGACGGCGGCGGACTGACAGGCCGGTGTCAGTGCCGGACCTAGCGGACCTCGAACCCGCGGACGGCGGGGGCCTTGATGCCCGACACGGTGCTCCAGAAAGGCTCGCCCAGGCCGTCAGAGAGCCAGCGGCGGAACTGGCCCTCGGGGTCTTCGCCGTATTGGGCGAGTGCGGGTCCCCCGATGAAGAGGGAGCGCTGGATGAGCAGGCGGTCTTCGCTGGCGTACTCGGACTCCGCGGCCACACCGGCGAGGGCATCCACAAGGCGGCCGAAGAGGGCCCGGTCGGCGGCCAGGAGCGTGTCGGCATCTCGCCAGACGAAGTAGCGGTGCTTGACGAGCCCCGCGGAACCAAGGAGGACGCTTTCCGAGGGGCGTCTGCGCACGGCCTCCATCACGCCGTGCTTGCCCTCGATGTCGCGCTCCAGCCGGCCGGCGTGGGGCATGGCGTGCTCGAGTTGACGGCAGAAGCCGTCCAGGTCCTTGATGTCGCTGCCGTGCAGCACGAGGGTCTGCGACTGGGCGAGACGCTCGAGGTACCAGGTCATCTCCAGGCCAAAGCGCTCGCGCAGGGGCGCGTTGGCCGTCCACGCAAAGACGTGCACTTCCTCCAACAGAGCGGCCGCGGCACTGAGCCACTCGGAGGGCTCGTGGCGCACCGCGTCGTCGGGTGTATGGGGGGGGCTGGAACCTGTGGTGGGCACGCGGACCTCACTTTCGATGCCCGCATGAAGCGCCGGAGGGCGGCAGGGTGGGAGGGCCGCGCACCGGACGAATCATCGAGCAGACACTTCAATCTGCCTTCTGGGGCGTGGAACGCCACAAGTTCGGGTGAAATGTCTGGCAATCGGCCCCAAGGCGAGCCTTGATCGGGCGGTGTGAGGCGGCATGGGCAGGAGCGGGCGGGCCCCGCCATTGTGCCTGTTTCACCCCGTCCGCCCCGATTCCCGCGAGCGGCAGTGCGGGTAATCCCGGCTTTCAGGGCAGCCGTGTGCGGACGCCGCGGGCGGCGTCGTAGGCCACTTCGACCTCTTCCCGCACCACCACATCGCCCGCGTCTGTCTTGACCAGCACATCGGCGGCCTTGCCGGTTTCCTGGTTGATGAGCGGGCGGATGCGCACGCTGCCGCGCGTGAGTTCGACGACCAGCCGAGGGGGCTCGTCTTCACCCAGGCGCCACTGCGAGACGCGGGCGCGGGTGAGGCCGCCAAAGCGCAGCGCGGCGAGGGTGCCCGCGGAGGCCTCGAGCCAGCCCTTGGGGCCGGTGCGGAACTCGGCGATGTGAACGGATTCGGGCGCGTCTTCGCCCTCGGTCGGCCCGACGACCGGCGACCACGCGCCGTGCAGCGCGACGCGGCCGAGTGTCCAGCGGCGCCATTCGACCAGCGCGGCTGGCGGGGTGGCGGATGCGTCGGGCGGGGCCGCCTCGTCTGCGGCGGCGCTGGCGGGTGCAGGGGGTGGGGGGGGCGGGGCGGCCGGTGTGGCCATGGCGGTGATAGTGAGCGGCACGCCCTCGCGGATGAGTTGCATTTTGGGCGGGGCGGCCGGTTCGTCGGCCGGCGGCTCTTCCGTCGGCGCGGCTTCGGACGGTGCCTGCGCGATCGCCTCCGCGGGGGACGCGGCGTCCGTTGCGGCCTCGCCGGACATCTCGACCGATGATTCGGCCGAGGCCTGCTCTGGCGCGGGCGTGGTTTCGTGCAGTGAGCAACCGGCCAGCGAGGTGGCCGCGGCGAGCGAGCAGAAGAAGCGGACGGGGTTGGTTCTGGCGTACACGACCATGCTGCGGAGTCCTTGGGGAGGCGTGTGGCAGGGGCGCGCGGAGGTCAAGAACGAGCGGAAAGGCTCAGGGGGCCTTGGGCACCGGCGTGCCGGGCGTGAAGGGGTTCTTGCCGGGCTTGACCGCGGCAGGAGGAGCGGGCGGGGGCGTTGGCGGCGACGGCGGCGGCGGTGTGGGAGCGGCCGCGGGAGGTGATGCCGCGGGAGTTGCTGAAGTTGGCGGTGGAACCGCAGCGACTGGTGCCACCGCAGCGGGGGCGGGGGGGGCGGGGGGGGCCGGTGGGGGCGTGATGTCGGGCGCGGCTTCTGGCGCGGCGGGGCTGGCCGCGATCGCTGCCGGGGGGTCCACCGGTGGGGCCACGGGTGGGGAGGCAGGTGCGGGTGTGAATGTGCCAGCGCGCGAGGCCAGTTGCTCACGCATGCCAGACAGCATGGCCAGAAATTCCGACCCCGATGCGGCGCGCGATGAGGCGGCATCGGGAGCGACGATGCCCAGAGATTGGAGCGTGGCGGCTGCGTCTTGCGCGGTTGCGGCCGGTGCGCCAGACGCGCGGACGACGAGGCCCGCGGCCTGACCCACGGACATGGGTGAACTGTCGGGGGTCGCGGCGGGATCAATGAAGCCGGCGTCTTTGGCGAGGGTGAGGCGGATGGATGCGTTGCCGGGGCGATCGTTGCCGGAGAGGATCAGGATGCCGCGCATGGCGTCGTCGAAGGTGATGGTGGGCGCGGTGTCGAGCGCATCGAAATAGGCGAGATCGGAGGTCGCGGCGGCCGGGCGTGCGCTGTGGGTGGGCAGCGTGGAACTGCCGGTTGAGCCGGAAAGTGAGCAGCCCGACAGGGCGGTGCCCGCACTCAGCAGGAGTGCGGCGGGATTGAGTGCGTGGGCGAGGCGTGCGAACATCGAGTGAACTCCGGATTCCCGAGGACGACCGTGCGGGGCACGGCGAGATGGTAACGCATGGCGGGATGGGGGTTTAGGGCCCCCAGAGCGCGGTGCGAGCGGGGCATCGTCAGGGGAAAGGTACGTGTTTTCCACCAGTTTTGGGTGGATGGACGATGGTATCGGTGGCATGATAATCCGCAGGCACCCACCGCAAAGACGGGAGTGCTGTGTGCGAGTCGCGGCGGGGTGGCGGTTGCGGCCATCGTGGCAGACTTTATGGAAGCGAGTGGTGCATGAAAACCGCCGTGTCAATGACAACCCACGTGATTGAGTGGGTGTGCCAACTGCCGGGCGTGGCCACCTTGGATTGGTGTGATCGTGCGGCCACCGCGGCGTGCCGGAGTTATCACCCTGCACGCGGGGTGGTGGTGGCCGGGTCGGTGGACCAGCGGTGTGTGCTCACGCACCTTGAGGCGACAGGGGTTGGCGGTTCTCGTGGGCCCGACGGGGAGGCGCTTGCCCGCGCGGAGGCCGAGGGCCTGCGGGAGCAGTTCCGTGACGGCGAGTGGGTGGGGTGGACGTTCGCGGTTCCGCAGCGGGGCGCGACGGTGGCGGATGTGGTGCGGGTGGCACCGACGGCGGGCCGCCGCAACGCGACGCCGCTGGGTTTGCGGTGGGAGTCGCTGGGCGTGACGGAACTGCTCGTGGGCGCGGTGGGCTTGCCGGGCCCGACGGGCGGGCGCGTGCTGCTGGCGGAGGTGGGGCTGGTGAATCCGAGCGCGGCGGACTTGGTGCGGCTGCAGACGGTGTTCGCGGCGGCGCTGCCGCTGCTGGGTGTCCGCTACGCGCACGCGATCGGGCATCTGCCGGCGGATCGGCACAGTTGGCTCACACCGCGGGAGGAGACGATCCTGTGGAAACTGGTGGCGGGGAAGAAGGTTCCGCAGATCGCCAATGAACTGCACCGGAGCGTGTACACGGTGCACGACCATGTGAAGAGCCTGCACCGGAAACTGGGCGCAACGAACCGGGGCCAGTTGGTGTCGCGCGCGCTGGGGCACCTGGGGCCGCTGGTGAGCCAAGCGGCGGACGCGATCGGCGACCCCGAGGGCGGGCGTGATGAGGCGGCCAGGGCGGTGTCAGGGCGCAGAGACCGGGACTGAGGGCGGCATTTGCCCGGGCACCGTGGGCCGGGCGAGGCGCTCGCGGATTCTCTCGGCCAGCAGGGCCGCCAAGGCACGATCTTCATCGAACGCAACGATCTGCTCGGCGGGCTCATCACCGGGGCGCAGCGGTGGGCTGGGGCTCTGTGTGTCTTGCCAGTGGCGGTGGAGCGCCACGCCCGTGGGCTCGGGCCGCCAGCCCGGGCGCTGCCGACGATAGAGCGTGGCCACGATGCGCATGTTCAGGGGCGAGGTGGCCCTGCGCAGGTCGGTCTGCCCGGGTTCGTCGGGCGCGCTGAAACTGATGCGGACGGAGCGGGCCTGGCGGTTGAAAAGGTCCTCCACTTCGTTCGAGAGTGAGGTTTGCTCCTGATCCCAGGGTGTGGCCGCGCCGGCCGTGGGCTTGATGGCGGTGGCAAGGATTCCGGCCTGTGCGTCGACGCGCTCGAGGATGAAATCAAACTCGCGGAGCACATCGCGAGCGGACTGGAACGCGGCGGGGTAGGTGGCCGACGCGACGTCGAGTTGCGTCTGCGTCGGTGCGGGGGCGGCGCAGCCGCCGGCGAGGCAAAGGAGGGCAAGGGCGAGCAGGGCGGGGCGGGTCATGGTGCAAGCGTACCGCCGGGTGGGTCGGCTCGCCGGGCCGACGATGCGGCGGGTGCTCATGCCGGGAGCGCGGCAGCGGTGGCCTGGATGAGCGACCACGCCTCGCGCACGTGCTGCTCTTGCGTGAAGGTGCCTCCGATGGCCATGCGGAGGACATAGCGCGGGTGCGCCGAGCCGGCGGCGGGCGGGAGCATGGCGTGGCTGAGGGCGATTCTGCCGGAGGCGTTGAGGCGGGCGAGGAGTTCTCGCGAGCGGCGGTCGTCGCCGTTGGGCTCGCGCAGGTTGAAGCAGATGAGCGTGAGGCCGCAGCCGCGCGGGACGGGGAGGTGGAAGCGGGGGTCCGCGGCAACGAGCGACTCGAAGAGCGCGGCGATACGGACGTGCTCGCGGATGAAGGCGCGCAGACCTTCAAGGCCGTAGGCGCGCAGGACAAACCAGAGTTTGAGGGCGCGGAAGCGGCGGCCCAGGGGCACCTGCCAGTCGCGGTAGTCCCAGACGGCCCCGGCATCGCTGGCGGGGTTCTTGAGGTACTCGGGTGAGACGTTGAGGGAGGCGGTGAGGGCTCTGCGGTCGCGTGTCCACATGAGGCCGCAATCGAAGTTGGTGAGGAGCCACTTGTGGGGGTTGGTGGAGAAGGAGTCGGCGTGCTCGATGCCGGTGAGGAGGGCGCGGTGTTCCGCGCAGATGCACGCGGAGGCCGCGAAGGCGGAATCAACGTGGAGCCAGGCGTGGTGGTGGCGGGCGAGTGGGCCGATGGCGGTGAGGTCGTCTGCAGCGCAACTGGCGGTGGTGCCGACGGTGGCGCAGATGAAGAGGGGGACGCGACCGGCGGCGTGGTCTTCGTGCATGGCGTCGGCGAGCGCGGCGGTGTTCATGCGGCCGTGGTCGTCGGTGGGGATGAGACGGATGAGCGAGCCGTGGTGGCCCCACGCGGCCGATTGGCCCGTGCCCGGCGGCGCATCGATGAGGCCGGTGATGAGCGCGGCCTTGACGACGGACGAGTGGGCCTGCGTGGAGGTGTAGACGACCGGAGCGCCCGTGCGGCCTGCGGCGCGGGCGCGGTGGCGGGCGGCGACGAGGGCCACCAGCGCGGCCTCGCTGGCGGTGCCCTGGATGACGCCGCCGCCGTTGGGGGAGGTGGAGAGGAAGGCCGCGGGCAGGGTGAGCGCGCCGGCCATCCAGTCGAGCATCCGCGTTTCGAGTTCGGTGGCGGCGGGGCTGGTGGACCAGAGAAAGCCGTTCTGGCCGAGGCCCGCGGCGAGCAGGTCGGCAAGGACCGCGGGCGGGGAGATGTTGGCGGGGAAGTACGCGAAGTAGGAGGGGTGCTGCCAGTGCGTGAGGGCATCGGGCAGGAGCGCGCCGGCATCGGCGAGGATGCGGTCGAAGGGTTCGGCGGCTTCGGGGGCACGCGTGGGGAGGCGGGCGGCAAACTGGCCGGGCGCGACGCGCGGGGCCACGGGGAGCGCGGGGTCGGCAGCGCGCAGGCGCTGCCAGTAGGCGGTGATGTGCGCGAGCACATCGCGGCCGGCGGCCTCGAACGCCGCGTCGGACATGTGGGGGTTGGGGGGCGAGGGGGGGGCTGGAATGACAGGGGGGGCGGGCTTGGGCATGGCGAAGATCATTCGCCGGCCTGGAGCGCGCGTGGGGGGGGTGGGGTCCGGGTGATCTCAGCAGATCTCGTCGGAGTAGTAGACCGTGATGAAGTCGCCGATGTCGTCCGGGTTGGACTGACCGTCGCCGTTCCAGTCGATGCGGCTGTCGCCGCCCATGAAATAGATGGTGATGTAGTCGCCCAGATCGTCGGGGTTCAATGATCCGTCGCCGTTGAAGTCGCTGCGGCAGAAGAAGTCAACGCCGCTCCAGTAGCCGGGCGCCACCACGGTGACCTGGGGGCCGCTGGAGTATGGCACGGGCGTGCCGACGGCGCTGGTGGTGGCGAAGATCTGGCCGATCGTGCCCTCGATCTCGTAGAGACCGGCGGAGGATGCGCCGCCGCCGTTGGCCATGACGCTGGGCTCGACGGTGTGGGCCGGGGGCGGATCGGCCAGGGCGGGCGAGAGCACCGCGAGGGCGAGCGCGGCGGCGGTTGACGTGCACAGGTTGCGGAGGGTGTGGTTCATGCGGTGATCCTTCAGGGTGTTGGAGGGTGGCCGAGAGGGATCACATGTCGCTGGAGTAGTCGAGGGCGATGCCGTAGATGTACATGTTGCCGGAGTTCGGGTCGGAGCCGCTCGCGCCGTTGCGGCCGATGGAGAGGATGATGGTGTCGCCGGGTGCCCACGCGGTGGGGGTGTTGTCGTAGTTCTCGCTGCCCTCGGGGAGGGTCTGGGCGACGATCGCGCCCTGGGCGGGGTTGATCGAATCCATCGCGTTGGCGGAGGCACCCGAGGCGTTGCGGAAGTTGTAACGGAAGACCACCGCGCTGGTGGTGCTGGTGATGTTGGTGATGTGGGTGAAGCCGACATCGCAATCGACCTGGCGGCTGGCGGCACCCTCATCCGTGGCCCAGTAGACGGTGACCTTGGGGATGCCCTGGCCGGCGACGAAATCGGAGGGCACCGTGAAGACGGTGGTGACGACGTTGGTGGCGTTGTTGCCCAGCGCGGGTGCCGCGGCCTGGTTGCGGGTGATGCCGGTGGAGAAGTTGGCCGTGCCGCTGCCGGTGCCGCTGCCAGCGAATGAGCCGCCGGCGATGACGACGCGGCGCGTGCGGTTGGCGATCTGGGCGTTGGTGATGCCGTTGGCCTGAACGGAGACGGTTTGAGTGCCGCCGTCGTAGGCGAGGGGAGCGGTGGCGACGACGACACCGGCGGGGCCGGTGGCACCCGTTGCGCCGGGCGCGCCTTGCGGGCCTGTGGCACCGGTTGGACCCTGTGGACCGGTCGCGCCGTCATTGCCTGCGGGACCCTGGGGACCGATGGGGCCCGTAGCACCGTCGGCACCGTTGGTGCCGGGCGCGCCGTCGTTACCAGCGGGACCTTGGGGGCCAGTTGCACCATCAACGCCGGCGGGGCCTTGTGGGCCGATGGGGCCCATTGCGCCGTCAGCACCCGTAGCACCTTGCGGCCCGATGGGACCGACGGGGCCCATTGCGCCGTCAGTACCAGCGGGGCCTTGCGGGCCAGCGGGGCCCATTGCGCCGTCCATGCCATTCATGCCCGGAGCGCCGTCGTTGCCTGCGGGGCCTTGGGGACCGATGGGTCCCGTCGCGCCGTCTGCGCCGGTGGTGCCCGGAGCGCCCTGCGGGCCGGTCGCACCGATAGGCCCCTGTGGACCGGTCGCGCCCTGCGGACCGGTGGGGCCCTCCGGGCCAATGGGGCCCATTGCGCCGTCCACGCCATTCATACCCGGAGCGCCGTCGTTACCAGCGGGACCCTGTGGGCCCACTGCGCCGTCAGCACCAGTGGGGCCTTGCGGGCCAGCGGGGCCCATTGCGCCGTCCACGCCATTCATGCCCGGAGCGCCGTCGTTGCCAGCGGGACCCTGGGGACCGACGGGGCCAGTTGCGCCGTCAGCACCGTTGGTGCCGGGAGCGCCGTCATTGCCTGCTGGGCCTTGGGGACCGATGGGTCCCGTTGCGCCGTCGGCACCGTTGGTGCCGGGAGCGCCCTGCGGGCCTGTCGCACCGGTAGGCCCCTGTGGACCGGTCGCGCCCTGCGGACCGGTGGGGCCCTCCGGGCCAATGGGGCCCATTGCGCCGTCCACGCCATTCATGCCCGGAGCACCGTCGTTGCCAGCGGGACCTTGGGGACCCACTGCGCCGTCAGCACCCGTAGCACCTTGCGGCCCGATGGGACCGACGGGGCCAGTTGCGCCGTCAGCACCAGCGGGACCTTGGGGCCCAGTTGCACCATCAACGCCGGCGGGGCCTTGTGGGCCGATGGGGCCCGTCGCGCCATCTGCACCGTTGGTGCCCGGCGCGCCGTCATTGCCTGCGGGCCCCTGCGGACCGATGGGTCCCGTCGCGCCGTCGGCACCATTGCTGCCCGGAGCGCCGTCGTTGCCCGGCGCGCCTTGCGGGCCCGCGGGGCCGGTGGCACCCGTCGCTCCCTGCGGGCCGGTGGGGCCGATGGGGCCTGTTGGCCCAGCCGGACCGGTTGTGCCGTTAAGGGCGAAGAGTGCGTAGGGCGCGGCGATGAGTTGCTGGCGCGGCGTGAGCGCGAGGAACGGGTCCATGCTGCCCGCGGGGTCGCGCACGGAGAGTTGCAGCCAGCGCGTGTCCCCGTTGAAGGGCAGAGCGCCGAAGTCCAGCGACACGGTGAACCGGCCGTCGACGATGGCGACGTTGGAGGCCGTGAGGGTGGGGCCGACCTGCGTGCCGAAGACCGTGTCGTCAAAGAGCCTGAACTCGAGGTCCACGTTGCCCGCCACGGGCGCGCCGCCGTAACGGAGTTGGCCCTGGTAACTGAACGTGGTGCCCACGGGTGTGGCGAGCACGCGGCTTGCCGGCAGCGTGGTTCCACACAGCGCGGCGAGGGCAGCGACGGCGAGCAGGGGGCAACGCATGGGCTCTTTCCTTGTCTTTGATCGGGCCACGAGAGGGACAGGCGGGGGCTTGCCGCGCACGGCGATGCGCCATCGCCGCCCGGTGGCGCACCCACCATGCACAGAGACTACAGCGCCCTCGGGGACAAACAAGCGGCAGGGTGCCGCGGCTGCCAAAATGGACGTGGTCTGCGCGGACGATCGGTCCTTGTCCGGGGGGCGTGCGGGGCCCGAGGCGCGTGGATGGGGCCAGAATGAAACAGCCCCGCGCGGCCGGGGCTGAGGGTGAAGCGTGTACCCGTCGGTCTACGGGCGGCGTGGTCTTGAACCGCCGGACCCTACTTGGACTTCTTGAGGAGGTCCTTGAGCAGTTCGTCCTGCGTGCGGAACCACTCGGCCGAAGCGCCGGCCATGAGGGCAACGTTGTCGTTGAGTTTTTTGACCTGCTTCATTTCTTCGAGGTAGCGGCGGGCCACGCCGACCTCGGCCTTGCGGCGGCTGTCCTGGAGCGCAGTCGCGCCGGCGACGCACATGGTGTACTTCTGGTGGATGGTGCCGAACTTCTTCTCGGCGCGGTCGTTGTCGCGCATGTTCTTGTCGATGAACTCGCTCGCCTCCTTGCCGGCCCACTCCACTTCGCCCAGGCCCATGACCTTGACGAGTTCCTCCTTGGTGGCGGCGGTGCCCAGCGAGAAGCGGATCTTGAGGGCGTCGTCGGCGTTGAGGGTGAGGACGCGCTTCTCGGGGTTGATGACGTACTTGCCCGAGGTGCTTTGCAGGAAGGTGACGTTGCCGTCGTCGTCGATGTCGGCGGAGAGGGGTTCCTGGATCTGCATGGCGCGCATGATCTTGGGGTCGCGCCCGGCCAGCGCGGACATCTTCTCCATGTAGTAGAGCACGTCGGACAGGCGGTCGTCCTTGATGGCCTGCAGGTCGCCGCTCCAGCCCGTGCAGGCACCCAGGTTGCCCTCGGGCATGAAGTAGAACTCGCGCAGGTTGTAGGGCGACATGGCCGCCGCGGAGATGGCGGACTCCACCCAGCCCACCGTGCGGAACCTGGGCTTGTATTTCTTCTCGAAGACATCGTTGAACCGGGAGAGTTCGAGGAGCATGCCGCCGCCGGAGTTGATGCGCACGATCACGACATCGACGTTGTCCTTCTCAAGCAGCGGGACGGCCTTGTCCCACGCCGCGGCGTTGATGACGGTGCCGACCATGCTGCCGACCACGCCCTGCCAGTCGCTGGGGGGGCCGAAGTTGAGGATGGCGACGCGCGTGACGCCGGGGGTGCGGGGCTTCTTGGGCGCCGCCCGCTTCTCCGCATCACGCTCGTCCGCTTCGGACTGCCGGGTCGGGTCCGGGATGACCATGTCGGGCTGGACAGCGGCGAGCGGTGCGGGCGCCGCCACGCGTGCGGGAGCGCCCTGGGCGGTGATGGCGACGGAGCCGATCAGGCCGAGGAGGGCGAGGCGGAGAAGGTTCTTCATGGCGAGAACTCCTTGGGGAGCGAGAGGATGCGTGGGAGGCGGGTGCGGAACGAAAGGGGTGCGGATGCGCGGCCTACTTGACCTTGTCCAGGCGCATCTGCTGCTGGATCTGGGCGGTCATGCGGTCGATCTCGTTCTCCCACCCGTCGGGCGAGCCCTGGATGGTGCGAGGGTTGATGGATTCCTTGTACTTGCGCAGGAGGTCGGTGATGTTGCGGAGGAGGCCCAGTTTCTTGCCGCGGGCCTTGTTGCGTTCGGCCGGGTCCGCGCCGGAAACCTCGGTTTCGTTGAAGGCCTTCCAGTACCTGGCGAAACTGGCCTCGGCCTCGGCGACATCGTCGGACCAGTTGTTGAAGATGGATTCAGCCTTGGCCTTGACGACGGTGTGGTTGCGAGCGATGCCCAGTTCGGAGAGCAGTTCGTCCATGGTGTCGACGGTGCCCTTGGAGACACCCAGCGCGAGGGCGTCGCGGGCGTTGAGGGTGAGCACGGCCTTGCCCTTGCCCCGGATGATGTTCTCGTAGGTGTCCTTGTTCTCGTCCTTCGAGCCGTCGATGGTGAGCACGACGAGGCCCTCTTCGTCTTCGCGCAGGACGGCCTTGCCGCCGACGAGGTCGTAGGAGAGGATGACCTCGGAGCGGCTCATGCCGCGGATGATGCGGGGGTCGTAGCCGCCCTTGATGGCCAGGCCCTCGGCGCGGCCGAGGCGGAGGGAATACTGCTTCTCGCGCACGACCTCGTCGCCGCGCCCGTCGAAGGCTTTTTCGAGATAGCCGATGCCGCCGTGGAGCGCGTCGGAGTGGTAGTAGATGGTGGGGCTGATGAACGGGAGGAAGGCGGGCCCGCCCAGGGCCTTCTTCACCCACATGATGAGTTGCGGCTTCTTCGTCCAGGTGGCGTCGTCGCGGATGTCGTCGGTCAGCAGCACGCCCAGTTCGCGCACGGTCTCCAGTTGGTTGTAGGCGTTGCCGCCCGTGGCGTTGGCGCTGTCCTGCACCTTGCGGCCGCCGAAGGAGAAGTCGAAATCGACCACGCAGATGAGGTAGTCGGGCTGGGCCTTCCTGGCGTCGTCAAGCACGCGCTTGAGCGGCGTGGCCGAGACGACGCGCCCGATCTCGCCCTTCATCGGGATGACGTAGACGGCCTTGGTCTCGATCTTCTCGACGGCCTCGGTCGGGCTCGCCGGTTGGGCGGGTGCCGGTGCCGCTGCGGGGGCCTGGGCGTGCGCAACGGCGGCGGCCGTGAGGGTGGCCGCGGCGGCGAAAAGGCGGAGGGACGAGCGGGTGTTCATGATGCGGACTCCTCGGCAGGGTCGCGGTGGGGTGAGGTTCTCGGGAACGCCGTCTGTTGAGTTCGCCCAAAGCGCGCGGGTGGATGGACCGACCGCCCACAAGGTTAGACGCTCAGGCGGCGGGCGAGTTCCATTCCGGCTTCGCGGGAGTCGATGCGGCCTTCGAGTTGTGCGTCGTACAGGCCGTCGAGAAGGGCTTTGAATGCGGGTCCGGGCACCAAACCAATCCCTATCAGGTCATCGCCGGTGATAAGGGGTTCGGGTGCGGGCGGCGGATGGGCGAAGGGGTCAGGATGCAAGGAGATGGTAAGTTCGGCAAGGCGCGTGGCAACCGCGTTGGCGGTGGGCGTGTCGGCCGGCGTGAGCGTGGCGAACGCGGAGGCGAAGGCCGGATGATGGGCCGTGCGCTTCTGGAGGGCAACGGAGAGCCCCGGCCACAGGGTGAGCAGGCGAGCGCGGATGGCGAACGTGCCGCTGAGGAGCGCTGCATCGGCGTTGGAGAGACACAGCGCGGCACGGAGGCGCGCGACGGCCGCGGTCACCGTCGTTTCGTGCATGAGCGCGGCCCGGGCGGCGGGCGTGGGGGCGCGGTCGAGCGTCCAGGCGGCGAGCGTGGTGGCGAAGGGGGCGCTGGCGGGGAGCGCGGCAAGGGTGGGGGTAGCAGCGGCGCTGTGCGCCTCGCCCAGCACGGGGGCATCCAGCCAAAGGGACTGGATGAGGTGCGCCGCGCACGTGCGTGCGTCGGGCGGCTGCTCGAACATGCGGCGAAGTTCTTCGCCGATGCGTTCCTTGCTGACCCCCGCGAGTTGCGCCGCGTGGGCGCGGATGGCCGCGCCGGTCGCGGGCTCGATGGTGAAGCCAAGGCGGGCGGCGAAGCGCACCGCGCGCAGGGCCCGCAGGTGGTCTTCGGCGAGGCGGGCGTCGGGGTTGCCGACGGCGCGGATGAGTTTGGCGCTCAGGTCGGGCACGCCGCGCACGAGGTCGATGACGCGGCCTTGCACGCCCGCGGCCCGCTCGGTTTCGCCGGGGGCCTCGAGCGGATCGAGGAAGAGGGCGTTGATGGTGAAGTCGCGTCGCGCGGCATCGGCGGGCGCGTCAGCGAAGACGACCGAGTCGGGCCGGCGGTTGTCGGCGTAGGGGCCGTCGGAGCGGAAGGTGGCGACCTCGACGGTGATGAGGCTCGGGCGATCCGCGGGAGCAGGGGCGTGTGCGGGCGGAGCGGGAACGTGAACGAGGGTGACGCCGAACGCCGCGCCGACGTGGTTGGTGCGTGGGAAGAGTGAGCGGACGCGCTCCGGTGTGGCGTCGGTGGCGATGTCGTAGTCGCTGGGCGCGTGGCCGAGGAGTTCATCGCGCACGCAGCCGCCTGCGAAGTAGGCGGTGTGGCCCGCCTCGCGCAGCGTGCGCACCACCGATGTGGCGGCGGCGCGGGCGAGCAAGGGGTCGGGTGTGGTGCCCACGGGGAGAGGGTACCGTGCCCTCAGCCGGGCCTGCGGGCGCGGCACTCATCGAGGAAATCGACAGCGCGGCGGAGGTGGGGGATGACGATGGAGCCGCCGACGATGAGGCCCACGTCGAGGGTCTCCCAGATCTGTTCGTCGGTGCAGCCCTCGGCCACGCAGCGGTCGATGTGGTACGCCACGCAGTCGTCGCAGCGGAGGACGAGGGAGGCGACGAGGCCGAGGAGTTCCTTGGTGGGCACGTCGAGCGCGCCAGCCTTGTAGGTGGCGGTGTCGAGCGCGAAGAAGCGGCGCGTGTTGAGCGTGCCGGAAACGCGTCCCGGCGCATCGGTCAGGATGCGGTCGTTGAGGCGGGACCGGAAGTTCTGAAACTGCTCGTAGCGGCTCATGCGCGAGCGTAGGGCCGTTACTGGATGAGTTGGGTGTAGGAGTTCGCCTCGACGACCATGGTGGGGCCGGTGCGGAAGCCGGGGGGCGGGTTCGTGAACAGGTCCGGGTCGTTCTTGATGATGAGCGAGCCGGTGACGGTGGCTGTGCCGGGGGTGACGAGGGCACCCTGGATGGTGGTGACCTGCTTGGTGTTGACGTTGCCGGAGGCATAGGCGATGCCGCGGATCCTGGAGGGATAGGAGTCGGTCTTGTCGGAGTCGCTGGGCGTGAGCCCGATGCCCGACGGGTTGAGGTTGACGTTCACGCCGGCCTCGGTCAGCGCCGCGGCGCTGGTGTCGATGGTGACGGGGCCGTCGGCGATGAGGGCGGGGTAGCCGGTGGTGAAGGGCTCCCACGAGACCGAGCCCGAGATGGTGACCCCTCCGGAGGCGTTCAGGAGGATGAGCGTGCCGACGATCCGGCAGTCTTTGATGGTGAGCGGAAGGCCGAGGCAGTTCACGACGTACACGCCATCGGCCGCGTTGGCCACGCCGAAGGGGTTGGTGCCCGGCGCGATCACGGCTTTGGAGAACGTGCCCAGGGTGAGCAGCGAGGTCAAGCCGACGGGGCGGCCCGACGTGTAGGCGCTGCTGGCGGCCGCGAACGTGGGGATCGTCGGCGCTGCGCCGGTGGTGCGTGTGCTGTTGTACGTGGAGCCGGTGGCGGCGGTGACGGACTGGACAGGGGCGAGGATGCTGGAGGTGGTGGCGGTGGTGGTTGCGCCGCCGATGACGGTGTTGGTCGTGGAGACCGAGGCGGTGGTGAAGGTGATGGCGCCCTTGGCGACGAGCGAACCGGTGATAGCGGGCATGCGAGAGAAGACCGGATTGGCCTTGGCACGGGCGAACTGCTTCGCCTGCCCGAGCGTGGCCGAGGACTCGAGCACGATCGGCTGGTCGGTCTTGTTGGTCAGGTTCCCGTCGATCGGGTCGGAGGCGTTGAGCGTGATGACGCCCTTGCCGACGGTGGTGGCGGCGATCCAGGCACCGTTGGCAGGAACGGTGGTGCGGGCGGGGTCGTCGTTGATGACCTGCAGGCCCAGTTCAATGGCGGACCGGGCCAGCAGACGCGCGTGGGCGGCGTCGTCGCTGGTCTGCGTGCCGCGCCGGGCGGCGCGCTGCAGTTCGAAGCCGCCCATCACCATCGCCACGACGGCGACCACGGTGAAGAGGACGATCACGTAGATGCTGCCCTTGCGTGAAGAGCGCAGGGTCATGGTGCGGCTCCGAAGGCGATGGTGCTGCTGGTGGAGCGCGTGCCGGACGTGTTGGGGGGGGTGAGCACGGAGGTGTCGAAGGCGCGGGCTCGCAGCGCGGCGGCGGTGGCGAGCGTGCGCGTGCCGCGCTTCACTGAGACAGTGATGAGGACGGCGCCCTTGTCTGTGCCCGAGGTGGTGTTCGGGGTGGCGGGCACGACGTAGGCAAGGGTGACGGCGCGGCCGAACGCCGGCGCGCCGGCGAGGGCGACCCCGGCCTTGTCGGTGGGTTTGGATTCCACCCAGCCCCCGTAGTCGCCGACGTTGTCGAAGAGCGAACGGTTGCCGGTGACCTCTCCGGCCGCGGGCGTGAGCGTGCAGGTCGCCGTCTGCGGGTCGTTGTACGGGAGTTGGAGGACCTCGTCGATGAGGCTCTGGGCCAGGCGCGAGGCGAGCGCGTGCTCGGAGGTCTGCGAGCGCGAGAGGGCCACGGCCCCCACACCGTTGAGCGTGGCGACCAGGAGCGTGCCGATGAGGATCGTGGCCAGGGCGGTCTCGATGAGGCTGAACGCCCGGACGGGTCTGGACTGGATGGGGTTCACGGCTGCACTCCGGGACGATTCAGCGGCAGAGCGGAGGCACGCACCGTGGGGGCGTTGTCGCTCTCGGCCCGCAAGGAGATGAGCACGCGTTCGAGGTTGGATGCGGTGGCGATGGTGGTGACGGGTGAGGTGACCTGGCCGTACACCGTGCATTCCATGGACTTGGAGGTGGTGCGAGCCCAGTCGCTCTTGTCGTCCTCCCCCGTGATGAGCGCGCCCCCGACGGGCGAAGCGGCGGAGATGACCGGCGCGGCCGCGGCGAAGGAGCCGTCGCGGTGGGCGACCATGATGCAGTACGTGGTGCCCGGGACGAGACCGGTGACGTTCGAGACGGTGTAGTTCACCAGCGCGCCGGACGTGACTGAGGTCTCGTTGATCGTGGTCTGCCAGAGGATGGTGGAAGTGGGAAGGCCGGCGGTGTCCACGGCGCGGATCTGCAACGCAACCTGGCCGGTGACGACGCCGTAATCGTCGAGGCGGATGCCGATGCGGGTGATGCTCCACGACGTGGCCTCGGCGGGGAGGACGGGGCGGAAAGACTGGCCGATGGACTCCGGGTCGGTGATCGGGGTGAACGTGGAGGACCCGGTGATCGAGAGGATGGTTTGCTCGCTGGCGGTTCCGCCGCCGGCCGAGCCGCTGGTGGTGGTGGCCAGTTCGTAGCCCAGCGTGAGATCGCGCACGTTGGTGAGCAGGGTCTCGGTGGAGGTGCCGTTGACAGTTCGGGTGAGTGCGGTGCCCTTGACGCCGCTCCAGGCGATCGCCACGGACTCGCTCTGGCCGTCGGCATCGCGATCCGGGAGCGTGAGCGAGATGGAGCGGGCATCGCCGGTGGAGACCTGCGTGGCGTAGGCGATGTCGGCGGCGATGATGTCAACGGCACGTGCCGCGGCGGGGGCGGCGGTGAGCGTGGATTGGCCCGCGGGCAGGGCCCTTGACGCGAGCACGAAGACCGACCCCAGGGCCGTGGCCAGGATGCTCATGGCCGAGAGGGCGACGAGCAGTTCGATGAGCGTGAAGGCCCGCGCGGCGTGGGTGCCCGGGATGGCGCGGTTGCGGTGGTGCATGGCGGGGAGGTGCGGCCTGGGGTGTGGGGCGATCATTCCAGCAGCATCGCGCCTTCGGTCTGTCCGCTGCCGCCGGTGTCGGGCGGCGCGAAGACGACCTCGACGACCTGGCCCGTGTCGGGGAGCGTGATGACGGCACCATCGGCCACCTTGAGGCCGGCGATGGACAGGGAGCCGGTTTTGCTCCCCACGGTGATGGTGACGGTTCGCCCGCCCAGGGTCAGGCGGACGGTGCCGCCCGCGAGGGGCTGGCCGTAGCCATCGAAGGCGAGGGACTTGGCGCCTGCGAAGTCGGCGGTGATGGTGGTCAGGGCGTAGGGGTCGGCCGCGAGGTTCACGCTGTAGTTGCCGGCCTTGCGGTCGATCGTGGTGACATTGGCGATGGTGTAGGAACGGGCCGAGGTGTTGAACGTGAGTGTGCGCTGGCTGCTGGACGCACGCGCGGCGGACTGGGCCAGGGCGATATCGGTGAGCACGCGGCGTGCGGCGGATTCCAGGCGCTGGTTGGTCGCGGCCCGGGCGAAGCGCGGAACGGCCACGCCGGCGAGGGTCGCGAGGATCGCGACAACGACGAGCAGTTCGATGAGCGAAAAAGCGCACGCCCGGCTGCGCCACCGTGTGGGCGCGACCGGGCGTGCGATCACGAACGACTTGGTGTTGGGCATGGGATCAATACGTGCTGTACAGCACGCCGCGGGCGTCCTGCTCGGTCGTGGTGTTGGCGGTGATGGTGCCGGTGGCCTCGATGTAGATCCAGCCGACCGAGGCACCGGTGGCTGCGGCGATGCCGACCTGGCCCTTCTTGCTGCCCACGGGCAGGGCGGGAATCTCGCGGATGTAGGGGCCGTAGATGAAGTCGGTCGTGCGGGTGGCGTTGGCGGTGCCGTCGATCTTGGTGAAGGTCGTGAGTTGAGCGGCGATGGTGCCGTCGTCGGGGAAGACGTTGTCGTGCTCGGTGTAGAAGAGGTCGATGCCGTTGCGGAGCTGACGCAGGTTGCTCTGCAGCGAGGCGTCGGCCGCGCCGGCCGCGCCGCGGCTCATGCGGGGGATCGCGATCGCGGCGATGATGCCGATGATCACGACGACAATCACGAGTTCGATCAGACTGAATGCGGAGCGTGCGGTGCGGGCCATGTGGGTGCCTCCTCGGGCGTGTATGGGTGGACGATGCAACACTGGGTGCTGTCCGAGGAGATCGGCACGGTCGCTGCGCGGCTTGAGCGCGCGGGGACGGGGAAATCGGTGCAGTCGTTGATCGCTGTGCGGGTGGTGCGGGCCGTCAGCGCCCCGGAGCCGATAACTTCGCTTCGTGGCGCTGGCCCTCGCGTTCGAAGACCGCGGCGCGTGCGGAGACGCTCACAAGCGTCCAGCCTCGGATGCGTTGGCCCACCCGAACGAACGCCCCGTCCACTTTCGCCCGGGCACCGTCGGCACCCACCACGATGGCCGACAGGTGGGGGTTGAAGGTCTCTCCTTCCGCGGTTGCCGCATCGGCCCCGCCTTTGACGGCCTTCGCGGCCAGAAGCGCCTTGGCCCAGGAATCCGGCAGCAGCATGGCATCCTGCACGGGGCCGGAGGTGGCGGGCACCGCGGCCAGGCGCTGGGCGAGCGAGATCAGCGACGCCGCCTGCGTGTTCGCGGGCGAGGCGGAGCGGAAGACGGCCGCGTCTTCGTCGGGCAGCATGCCCTCCGCGGCGCTGGAGGCCCGGGGGCCCGAGAGCGCGCCGCTGAGCACCGTGCGATCAAGGGCGAGACCCCCGATGGTGGTGCCGAGCGTGAGAAGGACCGCGGTGTTTCGCCTCGTGAGTTGCACGAAGAGAGTGGACGATTCAGAGCGCGACGTGTCAAGGAATCTGAGGCGGCCGTGTGGCCGTGGTGGCCGCAGAGCCGTTGCCTCTTGCGCGATCCGCAGAGGCCGCAGGGTCGGTGGCGTGCGGAAGGGCGTGCCAGAGCAGGTCGAGCGTGAAGGAGGCGTCGGCGGTGCGTTGGCCGCGGGGCCCGGTGGTTTCCGGACTCTGCGAGGCGTGGATGGTGAAGGCGACGACGGCGGTCGTGGGCTCGGTGGTGTGGAGTTGTTCAAGGAGGCTCGCCACGGCCGGGTACGTGCCCGAGCCGGTGACGTGCAGGGGCACGGTCGAGAACTTCGGCCCCGTCTGCACCTTGCCGGGGGCGATCTGGTCGAGCGTGATGGAGCGTTGCGCTGCGAGCGTGGCGAGGGCGCCCAGGTGCTCGTTCAAGGCCGACACCGGGCGCAGCATCACCCTGTTGGAGGCGAGTTGCAGCGTGAGTTCGGCGGCGCGCTTGCGCAGAGAGTCGAGTTGAGCCCGGGCGGAATCAGCCCGGTCTCGGGCGCTGAGGCCGGCCGCGGCCTGCTCGCGTGCCTGGGCGCGGTGAGCCCAAAGGGGGCCGAAGGCGGCGAAGCCGCCGGCGAGCGTGAGTGCCGCGCAAAGAGCGGCACCCGCGGCGTGGACGGTTGCGGGCCTGGGCGTGGCGGGCGGCATGAACGCGGGGGGCGTGCTCATGGCGTCCCTCCGGCGGCGGCCGGCTGGCGAGCCGTGGAGGGCGCGCGAGGTGTGGCTGGCGAAGGTGCCCCGTCTCCCACTTCGCACTCCACGCGGAAGGCGGCGACGGCCTTGCCCACGAACTCGCGTGGCTGCGTCTCGACGAGCGTGACGCGGTCAAAGAGCCCTGCCTGCTCCAGGCGCAGCACGAGCGAGGTGGCCTCGGCGGGGGTGCCCGCCATCCCTGCGAGGCGGATCAGGTACACAGGGCGTGGCGGCGGGGGGGCGGTCGCTCCAGGCTTTGGCGCCTTGGCCTTGGGCTCCGCCGCCACGGGCTTGCGGCTCACCTCGATGGATTCGATGAGCGTGTCGTCGCCACGCACGTTGGAAAGGAGCGCCAGGAGCCTGCTCCAGTCCGGGTGGTCGCTGACCGCGTTGAGCAGTTCGAGGCGCTTCGAGGCTTCGGCGGCCTCCTTGCGCGAGCGCTCCACTTGTGCGTAGTCGGTGTCGGCCACGGCGTTGAGTTGCGCCGCTCGCGCGGCAAGGTCCGGCGTGCCGATCTGCGTGAACACTGCGGCTCCGGCGGTGCCCGCGCCCAGCGCCGCGGCCCACGCGAGCGTGGCGACGGCCCATCGACGTGCGGCGGCGGCGGCGGTGGCACGCACGCGGACGGAAGCGGGAAGGAGGTTGGGCGCGTTCATGCGGCCGCCCTCCCGACCTGTGGCGTGCCGAGGGCGGCGAGTGCCGCGCCGAGAGCGACGGCGCTGGTGGGCATGCGTTCGACCACCGGGCGGCAGTTCAGGCGGCTGAGATGGCGGGTGAGCGCGCCGTGCACGGCGTGCCCGGGGGCAATCACGCGCACCGCGTTGGCAGAGAGCCCGACGGTGGAGCCGAAGTAATCGAGCGAGGCGGCAACCTCGTCGGCCAGGGCGGCGGTGGAAGACTCGATGATCGACGCGGCCCAGTCGAGCAGCGCGCGGGTGGCGGGGTGTGCGGCAAGCGGGCCCGCGGCGGCATCGTGCTCATCGGTGGTCAGGAGCGCGGCGGCGTCGTCTTCGATGCCGAGTTTGTCGCTGAGGCGCTCGATGACGTGCTCCAGACCGTGCTCGGGCAGGGAGCGCTCAAAGAGCACCTCGCCGTTGCGGAAGATGGTCAGCAGGGCCGCGTGGAAGCCGGCCTCCAGCACGGCGTCGGGGCCTGGGCCCGAAGCCGCAGCGCCCGCGGCCAGGCACCACGAGCGCGGCACGAGCGCGCAGGCGTGGAGCCCCGCGTCGGCGCAGGCGTGGCCGATGGCCTCGAAGGTTGCGCGCCGGCCACCCGAGACGATCGCGTGCATGGGACCGGGCCCGGTCGCGCCGGCAGGGCGGCGCGAGCCGTGCGCGGGGGCCGGTGTCTCCCACCACGCTGCCTCGATCTCGTCTTGTTGCGTGTTGACGGCCTCGGCGAGTTGGCCCGCGGCGATCGCGTCGAGCGGTGCGCCCGAAGCACGGGGGGGCAGTTGCACGGCCAGGGACGACTGGGCCCAGGCCGGGAGCGCGATGGCGATGTCCCTGCCCGCGAACCCTCGCCGCGCGATCAGGCTGGCCAGGTCGCTGGCGAGCGTGGCCCACGCGTGGTCGTCCCACGGTTCGTGCGGGCAGGCGAGCGCGGCCGTGCGCGCCGCGGTGCCGGTGGTGCCCGGCTGCGCGAGCGTGAGCCGTCGGCGATCGAGGCTGATGCCGATGGGCGGAGTGCGTGAAAGGGAAGAACGGAGGTTCACGGTGCGGGTGCGCCTCCGGGCGGGCCCATGCCGCCGCCGGTGAGGTCAAAGAGCGGCATGAACATGCTCAGGGCCACGGCGCCGACGACCAGGCCCATGCCGATGAGGATGACGGGCTCGATGATGGAGGTGAGCGACTTGACGAGGGTCTCGTTGTCTTCGTCGAGGAAGTCGGCGACGGTGGAGAGGACGGGGCCCACCTGCCCGGTGCGTTCGCCCGAACGGATGGCTTCGCAGACGGAGGGGTGGATGAGCGTGGCGTCGCCGAAGGCCTGGCTCACGAGTTCGCCGCGCGTGACCTGGTCGATGGCGTTCTGCAGGAGCGCGGCGTAAAGGGGGCTGCTGGAGCCGGCGCGGGTGAGCGTGAGGGCTTCGAGCATGTTCACCTTGCCTTCGAGCAGCACGCCCATCATGCGGGCGATGCGGGCGGTGGCCAGGGAGCGTGTGACGCGCCCGATCATCGGGAGGCGCACCAGCGCCATGCTCACGAACCGCTGTCCCCGTGCGCTGACGAGCCAAAAGATGGTGCCGCCCCCAACGGCGGCGAGGCCGACGAGCATGAGCAGCCAGTGTTCTCTCGCCAGGCGGCTGATGTCCATGAGGAACTTGGTGGTGGGGGGCAGCCCGGCGCCGAGCGTTGAAAAGAGGCCCTCGAAGCGTGGCAGGACAAAGCCGACCATCCCGACCACGGTGCTGATGGCCACGAAGACGAGCAGGATGGGGTAGACCATTGCACCCGCCACGGCGCCGCGGACCTTCTGCTGCTGGCGCAGCAGGTCGGCGGCCCGCACGAGCATCTCGCCCAGTTTGCCCCGGCTTTCACCGGCGGCGACGAGGCTGCGGCAGACCGGGTCGAACCAGCCCGCGTGCGCGGCAAGGGCCTCGGAGAGTTGAGCGCCCTCCTCCACGCGTGAGCGGATGTTGATCAGAATGTTGCGCCACGCGCCCTCGGCCACCTGCTTCTCGAGCACGGCCAGGGCCTCCACCACCGGCGTGCCCGTGCTGACGAGGACCGCGAGTTGGCGGGTGAACTGGGCGACGTGCTTGCCGCGCCCGGAGAGGGCGCCGACGAGGCCGCCGCCGGCGGGGCGGGGCTCTTCTTTGGGCGCGAGCGACCCCTCGGCCAGGCGCGTGGCGAAGAGGCCCTGACGGCGGAGTTGCTGGCGAGCGGCCTCGGCGCTGGGGGCATCGATCGTGCCGCTGGTGGCCTTGCCGCCGGTGTCATAAGCCTGGTAGGCGAGTTTCACGCGGCCTCCTTGCGCATGGTGGCGGGCGGTGCCACGGTGGTGCCGGCAATGCTGGCGGGTGCCGCGGGTGTTGTCGGGGCGGCGGTCTTGGCGGGCAGCGGTGCGGAGACATCGTCATCGTGCTGGGTGACGCGCAGCACCTCTTCGAGGCTGGTCTTGCCGTCGACCGCGAGGAGCACCCCCTCATCGCGCAGGCCCAGGCCGCCCGAGGCGCGGATCTTGTCGCGCAGTTCGTGGGTGGGCGCGGCGTGGTGGATCATGCGCTTGAGTTCGGGCGTGACCTCCATCACTTCGTAGATGCCCAGGCGGCCCTGGAAGCCGCTGTCGTGGCAGCCGCGGCAGCCCGCACCCTTCTTGAAGGGGCGGCCCGCGTGGTCGGTGAGGCCGGCGTCGCGCAGTTCCTCATCGCTGGGGAAGTACTTGGTGATGCAACTGGGGCAGAGCGTGCGTGCCAGACGCTGGGCCACTGCGCCGTTGAACGCGCTGGCGAGCAGGTAGTTCTCGATGCCCATGTCGGCCAGGCGGGCCACGCTGCCGGGGGCGTCGTTGGTGTGGAGCGTGGCGAGCACGAGGTGGCCGGTGAGCGCGGCCTGCACGGCCACACGCGCGGTCTCTTCATCGCGAATCTCGCCCACCATGATCACGTCCGGGTCTTGCCGGAGGATGCTGCGCAGGGCGCGGGCGAAGGTGAGGCCGATGGGCTCGTTCACCTGAATCTGGTTGACGAGGTCGAGTTGGTACTCGACCGGGTCCTCGACGGTGAGGAGGTTGGTCTCGGAGTCGCGCAGCAGGTCCAGCGCCGAGTAGAGCGTCGTGGTCTTGCCCGAGCCGGTGGGGCCGGTGACCAGCACGAGGCCGTGGGGCTGATGAAGGATGCGCTTGAAGGTGTCGAGTGCGGCCATGCGGAAGCCGAGGTCCTCCATGCGGACCTTGAGGTTGGCCTTGTCGAGGATGCGGACCACGATCTTCTCGCCCAGGAGCGTGGGCATGCTGCTCACGCGCAGGTCGATCTCGCGGCCCTCGGCCACGATGCGCACGCGCCCCTCCTGCGGCAGACGCTTCTCGGCGATGTCCATCTTGCCGATCACCTTCACGCGGCTCACGATGGCGGCGTGCATGCCCGGGGGCGGCTTCATCAGGTCGCGCAGCACCCCGTCGATGCGGTAGCGCACGCGCGTGCCCTTCTTCTCGGGCTCGATGTGGATGTCGCTGGCCTTGTCCTTTACGGCGGTGAGGAAGGCGATGTTCACGAGGTTGACGATCGGGCTGCCGGCGACGGTCCGGTCGAGGTCGGTGCTTGGACCCTCGTCCACGGATTCGCGCTCAACAACCTCCACATCCTGCTCGGCGAGGCTGGTGAGGAAGGCCTCCACCTCGCCCGCCGTGTTGGACGACGGGCCGCCCGCGGCCTTGCGGGCGTATTCAAGGATGCTGGCTTCGAGCGCCAGCACCGGCCGCACCTTGCCCCCGGAGAGTTGACGCAGGCGGTCGATGGTGGGGAGGCTGCGCGGCTCGGCCATGGCCACGGTCAGCACGCCCTTGACCATGAACATCGGCAGCACGCGCAGACGAACGCACTCCTCCGCGTCGACCATCGCGAGCAGGGCGGGGTCCATGAGGCCGTGCCGGAGCGAGCAGCCGGGAACACCCAGCGTCTTGGCCAAGGCTCGCACCAGCGTGGTGCTGGTGATCACGCCCTGGTCCACGAGCAGTTCGCCCAGCATGCGGTTGCTCTGGCCCTGCTGCTTGAGCGCCCCGTCGAGTTGATCTCGTGTGATGGCCCCCTGCTCGACCAGCGCATCGCCGATGCGGACACGCGCCGGGCGCGAGCCGGGCGCGGCCGGGGGGCCCGCAGGCGCGAGGGCCGCGGAAGCCGGTGCCACCGCGGGCGGAACCACAGGCTTGCCGTCCCGATCGCTCACAGGAAACTCCGGACCGCGGTGGTCGCGTCATGGAAGTGCTCGAAGCCCGCCGCGAGGTCGGTGATCTCCAGCACCTCGCGCAGGGTTTCGCCCGCGCCGCACAGTTTGAGCATCTGGCCCGAATGGGCGAGTTCGTCGCTGGCCTCCACCAGCACTTCGAGGCCGCGGCTGTCGGCCCAGGGCACGGCGGAGGCATCGACGACAAGCCGTCCGAGGCTCTTGGACATGGCCTCGCTCAGCACGGCCTTGAACGCGTCGGCGTCCGGGCCGACCAGCGCACCGATGGGGCGGATGATGGTGACGGCGCCCTGTCTGTTCTGCTCGATCTGCACGGCCGGCTCCGGGGAGAGAAGGGGTCGATGGACGAACGGCGTTCAGGCGGCCATGGCCGCGGGCGGCGGCGCGGCGGGGAGAGAGAGGGTGAACGTGCTGCCCTTGTCGATCTGGCTGGTGAGGGTGATATCTCCGCCGTGCATGCGGGCCACCTCGCGGGCCAGGGCCAGGCCCAGCCCGGAGCCGGTGATGCCGGTGATGCGGCGGTCTTGTGCGCGGTAGAACTTCTCGAAGACCTTGTCGCACTCCTCGGGCTTGATGCCGATGCCGTTGTCGGTCACGCTGATGCACAGCGACTTGCCGTCGGCGGTGGTGTCGGCCCTGAGCGAGACGGCCCCGCCCGCCGGCGTGTACTTGATCGCGTTGCCCAGCAGGTTGTGCACGGCGAGGGCGATCTTGTCGCGGTCGCCGGTGAGCACGGGGAGTTTGGGGCCCAGGTCGAAGGCCAGGACGATGTCTTTGGCGGCGGCCTGCGGCTTGTAGTCGTCCTGCAACTGCCGCAGCAGTTCGGTGAGGCGCACGTCGCCGGCGCGGAGTTTGAGCGAGCCCGCCTCGATCTCGCTGACGCTGAGCATGTCGGTCACGATGCGCTCGAGGCGGCGGGCCTCCTGGCTGATGACATTGATCGCCTTGCCGCGCGCCTGCGGGTCTTGCTGCTCGTTGTCGGTGAGTTGCTCCACGTAGAGACGGATGTTGGTGAGGGGCGTGCGGAGTTCGTGCGTCGCCTGAGCGACGAAGGCGTTGCGCGACTCGTCGGCCACGCGTTGCTGGGTCACGTCGTCGATCACCAGCATGGCCGCGCCCGTGTCACCCTTGCGGATGGGCCGGATGCTGACGCGCAGCACACCGCCGGCCCACGTGCCGCTGCCGCGCCGTTCGGGCTGCTCATCGGCGAGTTTCGGGCCGGTGCTGCTGCCGCGACGCTTGACCTCCACGACGAGTTTGGCCCTGCTCTTGCCCGACATGATGGAGGTGAGAGCCTCGGCCACGGCGGGCTCGCCCAGCACATCGGTGATGGACTTGCCAAGGAGTTCCTCGCGCTTGCCACCAAGGAACACGCTCGCGGCCCCGTTGAGGTAACGCACGGTCTGGGTTTCATCTACCAGCACCAGGCCCATCCACATGGCATCGCAGGCGGAGGCGAGGTCGGCATCGCGCGGCGTGGCGGTGGTGGCGCGGGCCAGCAGCGTCTCCAGTGTGTCGCGCTGGCGCAGGTCGAAGCGTTCCCGAACCAACTGGTTCCACGGGCCAGCGGGCACACCGGCCTTCTCGGCGATTTCGAGCGCGTCGGGCTCGTCCTGGCCGCTCGCGGCCGCGCACACCGCGGCGTGCAGCACCCGCAGGCCCCGCACGCGCCGACGCACCACGCACATGAGCCACCATGAGGTGATGGCCGAGGCCAGACCGATGCCCAGCGCACCGCCCAGTGCGAGCGGTTGCTCGGCGATGGAGGCGAGCGGTGATCCGGGGCCGTCGGCGGTGCCCGCGGCCACGTGCAGCGTGGCCCCGCCCCTTTCGCCGATGCGCACGGTCACGGCGCGTGCGGGCACTGACGCCATCCCGCTCTCGGGCGTGACAGGGTCAAGAGGCGTGCGCTTGGCGGCAGGCCAAGCGGCAGGGAGTTCGCGAGCGGTGATGCGGCGCGGGTCGCCGTCGGCGATGATGGCGCCGTCGGGGAGTTCAAGGCGGCAGGCGCTCAGGCCGTGCAGCACCGCGGCATCGGCGGTGAGACGGCGGATGCTCGAGAGGCCGGGGGCCGGGTCCGCGGCGGGGTCGGCGAGTTCAGATTCGATGGCGTTGACAAGGGTCTGCACGAGCGCGTCGAGGCGGGCGTTCTGGGCCGCTCGCGCGCGGGCCGCCGCGGCGTGGTCTGTCCACCACCACGCGCCGGCGGCGCTGAGCACGGCGACACCGGCCAGCGCAATGGCCACGCCCACCATGACCCAGTCATGTGCGGGTGAGAAGAGGAGCGATCGCCATGTGCGCGCTGAGGCCATCAGGTCTCGATGAACTCCATGGAAGCCGGGCCCGCCCGGGAGAACCGGTGCTATCGGTCCGGAGTGCAACGGCGTGAACCGGCCCCACCGTTCGGGGGTGGTCGATGTGCCCTTGCGGGGTGCGGGGCCGGGCATCTGCGGCCGATAACAGTGGGTTCAAGTGGGGCGGACGTCCCGTCCGCCACGATTTGCGCCCGGCAGCCGGACGAGATGTCCGCCCCACCAGAGCAACCGGGCTCGGCGCGGTCCCGTACAGTGTCACTCAACCATGCAACGCACTCGCTCCGTTCAGACCGGGCTGTTCCTGGCGGCGTTCATCACGCTGGTCATTGCTGCCGCGCCGGCGCACGCGCAGGAGCGCCAGGACGTCGCGTTCAGTGTGTCGCAGACGACCACGGTGGGGCAGTCGATCTTCGTGCTGGGCGACCTGCCGGAACTGGGAGCCAGCGACATCCGCAAGGCCGTGAAGTTGGAGCCGTTCACCTACCCCGTGTGGAAGGCCACGATCAGCCTGCCCACGAACCGCGCGTACACCTATCGCTTCTACCGGCGCGACGATGGGCCGGGGCGCGGCGGTGATGCCACCAACGGCGTGGCCGTCTCCGCCGTGTTCAGTTCGGCCACGGCGAGCGCCGCGCTGGTGCCCACCGCCAAGACGCTGTTCTATCACTCGGGCTTCGCGCAGCCGGTGGTGAACTGGCGCTTGCAGGGGAGTGGGGGGGCCTACGCGACCGTGGCGATGCAGCGCTACGGGCGAGCCCGCAGCGCGGCGGAGAGCCGCTGGGTGGCGACCAACTTTGCCACGCCGCGCCGGGCGATGGAGTTCTTCTTCACCAACGGCGGTGGTGCCGGGCGTGATCCGGCGGGCAGCGCGGTGTACACGACGAGCCTTGACGCCGCGCTGATCCAGGACGGGCAGTTCTACACCTATGTTCCCGCCGCGTCGGTGTCGGCGGCGAGGCGGAACTACACGACGAGCGCGCTGCCGTCGATCAGTTCGACCAACCTGGGGCAGAACCGGGCGTATCGGGTGTGGCTGCCGCGCGGGTACAACGAGCACACGAGCAGGGCCTATCCGGTGCTGTATCTGCACGACGGGAACAACGTGTTCGAGGCGGGGCCCTTCGGCACGTGGAACGCGGACACCACGGCGGCGAGCCTGATGAACACGGGGCAGATGCGCGAGGTGATTCTCGTGGGGGTGGACAACACGGGTACACGGCTGGCGGATTACTCGGCCACGGAGAACGGCTCGGGCGCGCGGGCGGACCGGTACATCGCGTTCTTGCGTGATGAACTCATGCCGGTGGTGAACGGCCAGTACCGCACGCTCCCCGGCGCGAGCACCACGGGCACGCTTGGGTCGAGCATGGGCGGGCAGGTGTCGCTGTACGCGGCGTGGGACTTTGCGAGCACGTTCACGCGGATCGGCGCGATGAGCGGCGCGTTCCAGATTTCGGGCAGCGGCGGCTCATCCAGCGTCTTTTACAACCGCGTGCAGAGCCAGCCAAAGCGAGCGATCCGCCTGTACATGGACTCGGGCGATGCCGGCCCCGCGACCGACAACTACTGGCCGATTCTGAACCTGCGCGACAACTTCATCAACCCCGCACGGGCGGGGGGCGGGCCGGGCGTGAGTTCGGCGTTGGAGGGCGACCTGCGGCACGCGGTGGGGCAGGGGCACCAGCACAACGAGGCCGCGTGGGCGGCGCGGCTGCCGCTGGCGTACACGTTTCTGTACCCGGCGAGTGAAGACCAGCGCGACCTGTTGTCGCTCTTTGGACCGGCGTTCGACGTGAGCGGCGACGGTTCGGTGGGCATCGACGACGCGTACGCACAGGCGGCGGTAGCGTCTGACGTGAACTCCAGCGGCGCGGCGGACGGGCAGGATGCCAGCGACCTGGAGCGGTACAACCGCCGCGAAGAGGCATTGCGAATGGCCGGGGGCCAGCGGTAGAGGGCACGCCCCGCCGGCAAAGAGGTGCACACCCAGGCGCTTCTGCCGCCTCCCCCCACTTTCCCCCCACGCACGCCTCCCCCTCAATGAGGGTAGTTTCTTTTCCCCTTGCAAGACTCCCAGCGTGTGATAACATGTAGGTAGCGAGGCAGCCGCCCGTGTGCGCGGCGGCGGGAGCGTTTAGAGCGCGGCCTGCGTTGCGGTTGGTGTGGGTGGTCGATCAAGGAGTTTCCGATGCGTAGCAAACTGATGCGGGCGGCGGGGTTGGTCTGTGTGAGCGCGGTGGCGATGGCGGCGTACGCGGCCGACCACAAGGAGGCGCCGCTGATCAACAACGATCCCGCGGCGGACCTGAACGATATCTATGTCTTCAAGAGCCCCAACAACCCGGCCAATATCGTGATGGCGCTGACGGTCAATCCCTTCACGCCGGTCACGGCCGGCAACGCCAACCGCTTCAGCTCCAGCGTGCGCTACCGGCTTGCGATTGACCACAACAACGACGGCATCCAGGACCGCGACATCCAGTTCACGTTCTCGGCCATCAACCCCACGCAGATGATGACGGTGCGGCTGCCCAACGGCACCACCTTCACGGCACCCGTGACGCTGCCCACGACCAACGCCAACGCGAACGCGGCCGTCATCACCACGAACGGCGCCAGCGGCGCGCAGGTGTTCGCGGGGCCCACCGACGACCCCTTCTTCTTCGACGCGGTCGGCTTCAACCGCTTCGTGCGCGGGGTGGGCGGCTTCAGCGGGCGCGACACGTTCGCCGGGTTCAACTGCTCCACGGTCTGCATCGAACTGCCGGTCTCCGCCCTGGCGGATGCCGACGGCGTGTTCCAGGTCTGGGGTGTGACCGAGCGTCAGCGGCTCACGCTGCGGCGCGGGGCCCGTCGCCAGCTCGAGGTCTCCACGGGCGAGTGGGAGCAGGTCGAGCGCACGGGCAACCCGGCCATCAGCACGGCCCTTATTCCCGCCGCGCAGAAGGACCTGTTCAACCTCGGCACGCCCAACCGCGATGCCACCGACTTTGCCGGCTTCATCGTGGCCAGCCTCACCGGTCTGGGCACCAACTCCACCAACATCGGTATCTTGGCGCCGATTGCGGTGCCCGACACGCTCAAGGTCACCTTCGCCAATCCGACCGTGTTCCCCAACGGGCGAGGTCTGTCGGACGACGTGATCGACACGCTGTTGTTCTTCATCTTCAACCAGACGCCCGTGAGCGATGGCGCGAACGCCAACGATCGCGCCTTCCTGTCTACGTTCCCGTACTTCGCTCAGCCCCAGCAGCCGCCGGCGTGAGTTCGGGGCCATGCAACGAGTTGAACTGGCCGCCCGGGCTGTCCCGGGCGGCCTTTGGAGTTTTGGACCATGCGTAGCGCCGCTCTCCTTGTCGCTCTCGCGACTCTGCTTTGGTCCGCGCCGCTCTCGGCCCATCCTCACGATGCGCCCCCGCCGACGGGCAGCCTGTTTGGCCCCGACCACGAGGTGTACCAGCGCGTGAAGTGGATGGAGGAGCGGCTGGCGAAAGAGCCCGACGACACCCTTGCTCTTTCGAGCCTCGGGGGCACCTGGCTCTGGATCGCCCGCCAGACCACGCGCCACGCGGACTTTGAAAAATCCGCGGCGGCGTTTGAGCGGCTGCTGAAGGTGAACCCGCAGACCACCACGGCGGGCGTCGGATTGGCCCAAGCCCGCCTTGGGCAGCACCGCTTCGCGGATGCGCTCACGGCCGCGCAGGCGGCCGTGCACGCCCAGCCCGCGCTGCCCGGCGTGCTGGCCCTTCTGGGCGACGTGCACCTGGCGCTGGGCAACACCACCGAGGCGGCGCTGATCTTCGAGGAACTCGAGCGCACGCACCTCACGCTGGATTCGCTGGCCCGGGTCGCGCTGGTGCGCGACGCGCAGGGGCGCAGCGCCGAGGCCCGCAACGCGATGACCGAGGCGATCGAGGCCGGCGGCCTGCTCAAGGCCGAGGGCGAGCAGATCGCCTGGTGCGAGTCGATGCGGGGCGAGTTCGCCTTCCACGCCGGGAGCCTGGAGGAAGCCTCGACACGCTATGCGAATGCCTTGCGAGCGGCCCCGGCGATGCACCACGCCCGCTTCATGCTGGCTCGCCTGGCGGCGGCCCGCGGCGACATCGAGGCGGCCGAGCACGACCTGATCGCGCTGGTGGCCGAGTTCCCGCTGCCGCGCTATCGGGTGGAGTTGGGGCGCGTGCACCTGCGGCACGGCGAGGAGGCCGACCTGAAGGCGGCGAAGGAGTTGTTCGCCGCCGCGGAGGCCGAGATGGCGGCCGAGGTTGACCGGGGCGACCTTGGGCACGTGCGCGAACTGGTTGAGTTCTGGCTGGCGAACGGGGGCGACGCGACCCGCGCGGCGGAGTTGGCGCTGCGCGAACTGCGAGAGGTGCGGCACGACCCGGAGGGCTTCGAGGTGGCGGCGTGGTCCCTGCACAAGGCCGGCCGTTCGGCCGAGGCCTGGGCGTATATGCAGGAGGCGCTGACGCGCAACCCCGGCAGTGCGCGAGCCCATTGGCGGGCGGCGGAGATTCAGACTGGCTTGGGGCGCACGGCTGAGGCGGACCGGCTTGCCGTCCGTGCCAAGGAACTGAATCCGGCGATAGCGACGGCTGGCGGCTGGTGAGGCGGCAGGTGTTGCGCGATAGATCTGGCCTGGACGATGGGCGTAAGTGCCCGTAGATATTGAACTTGCGCGGGAAGGCGGAGCCCAGAAAATATCCCCGATGATTTTTCTGGCACGCCCGAGAATCCAGCGCAGAATGAAGGGTTGGAATGTGGAGAGGAAGGGACCTTCCCGGGTCAAAGCGGAGAGTAGTTCTCGCACCGGGCCAATGTTCATCCTCGCTCACTCGCACGTCCGGCTTTCGCGGCATGCTGTCGCCGTGTGGGCTGGTGCGGTTGGTGAGAGATCGAAGGAAGTCGTTGAGGGTAAGGAGTAGAGCATGAAGAAGATGAGCCTCGTATTGGCCGCTGGCGCGCTGTTTGCCGCCGCGGGTTCCGCTGTCGCCAGCCACCGTGTGTACGGCGTGACGTTCGACCAGCGTCTGGTGACGTTCGCCCCGAACGCGCCGGGCGTGTTCCTGACCGACACGGTCATCACGGGCCTGGCACCCGACGAGACGATTCTGGGCATCGATGCCCGTCCCCGCACGGGCGGCCTGGTAATCATGACCAACGGCAACCGCCTCATGTCGGTCGATGCCGTGACGGCCGCGGCCACCGCCATCGGCGCTGGCTTCGCGCCCGCGCTCTCAGGCGCAACGGAGTTCGGCATGGACTTCAACCCCACGGTGGACCGCATCCGCGTGGTGGACAACCTGGGCGGCAACCGCCGTCTGAACCCGGTGACGGGTGGCGCCGTGGCCACGGACACCGGCCTGACCAGCGGTGGGATGTCCATCGGTGCCAACGGCACGGCCTACCGGAACTGGCAGTTCCTTCTCGGTGTCAATGCCCCGAACTTTTCGGTGCGCCAGTATGTGGTCATCGGCAGCGGCACCTCGTTCGGCCTCGGCGAGGTCGGCAGCATGGTCGGCGGTAACGCGTCGTTCAACGGCGGCGTGGTCACGGCGATCGGCGGCGGCTTTGCGGCTCCCTCGACCGACAACATCGGCTTCGACATCTTCGGCCCCCTCGATGAGGCCTATGTGTCGCTGACGGACACCACCTCGTTCGCGTCGTCGTTCTACGGGCTGGACCTGGGCACGGGCGGGTTGAACAACCTCGGCATCGTGGGTTCGGGAAGCGTGCGTGATTCGCTGATCGATTTCACGGTTCTCCCCACGCCGGGCGCCGCGGGCCTTCTGGGCCTGGGCGGCCTGCTGGTGGCCCGCCGTCGCCGCTGAGCGGGACGGCTTGCAGAGTTCAGTTGGGTTTGTGTTCTTGAATCTGTAGTCCAAACAGGGCCGCCCGGATGTTCCGGACGGCCTTGTTTTTTTTGGAGGGGCCACGGCCGCGTGGGTGGGCGGTGAGTGAGGCCCCTGCGCCAGCAGGGGCTTTGGCGTGGGCGGTGCTGTGATCCGGGCCTGATCCGTTTGCGTCCTGCGAAAAAGCCCCGGCTCGCGCCGGGGCCTCATTGGGCCGCCGGTTCGATCAGTTGGCGGGCCCGCGCCAGGTGGCGTGAGAGCGAGGCCGGGTCGGATGCGAGCAGGTTCACGTGCCCGAGTTTGCGGCCCGGGCGTGGCTCCTTGCCGTAGAGGTGCACCTTCGCGCCCGGCAGGGCCAGGAGCGATTCCAGCGGCGGGTGCTGGCCGATGAGGTTGAGCATGGCCGCGTGCGTGGTGGCGGCGGTTGGCCCGAGCGGCAGGCCCAGCACGGCGCGCACGTGATTCTCGAACTGGCTGGTGGCGGCACCGTCCATCGTCCAGTGGCCGCTGTTGTGCACGCGAGGGGCCATCTCGTTGGCGAGCAGGCGGCCGTTGAGTTCGAAGAACTCCACCGCCAGCACGCCCACGTAATCGAGCCGCTGCGCGATGGCGGTCGCTGCGCCGGTGGCCTGATCGACGAGCGCGCGGGGCGCGTCAGGGAGGACGAGTGTCTCGCGGAGGATCCCGCCCGCGTGCCGGTTCTGGCACAGCGGGTACATCGCCTCTTCGCCGGCGCGCCCGCGCACGAGCAACGCGGAAACCTCGCTGGTGAAGGGCACGAAGGCCTCGGCGATGAGCGGAATACGACCGCAGTCGAGCATCTCGCTGGCGTGCGCGGCATCGGCGAGTGTGCGCACCAC
Source organism: Phycisphaerales bacterium (assembly GCA_046156035.1). Classification (GTDB taxonomy): domain Bacteria; phylum Planctomycetota; class Phycisphaerae; order Phycisphaerales; family UBA1924; genus JAEUIX01. The sequence continues at coordinate 46,156 of JBJXEW010000044.1, forward strand.
GGCTTGGCCCTTGCCGTCGTAGCCGCCGCGCCGGGTTTTGAGGACGGCGGGCAGGCCCACGCGATCAAGCGCCGCGGCGAGGTCGCCAGGTGCGTCGATGGGTGCGAAGGCGGGCGTGTCGATACCGAGTTCGACGAAGAGGGTCTTCTCGGTTAGCCGATCCTGGCTGGCGGCGAGGGCAGCGGGGGGCGGGCACACGGCCGCGCGTGCGGCGAGGCGCTGGGCCGCGCTCACGGGCACGTTCTCAAACTCGTAGGTGATGGCGTCGCAGCCCGCGGCGAAGGCGTCGAGGCGGGCATCATCGTCGTAGGTGCCCACGTGCAGGTCGCACACCTGCCCGGCGCACGCATCCGCGGCCTCGTCGTAGGCTCGCACGCGCACGCCCAGGTTGGCCGCGGCGAGCGCGAGCATGCGGCCGAGTTGCCCGCCGCCGAGAATGCCCAGCGTCATGCGCACCTCACGGCTGGGTGCTCGGCGGCTGCGCCGGGGGGCGCTCAGGGTCGGGTGAAGCGAGCACACGCTTGGTCTGCTCGGCGCGGAAGCGGTCGAGCGCGCTGCGCACCTGCGGGTCCGACAGAGCGAGGATGCTCGCGGCGAGCAGGCCGGCGTTCACCGCCCCGGCGCGCCCGATGGCGAGGGTGCCCACGGGCACACCGGCGGGCATCTGTACGATGGAAAGGAGCGAGTCCATGCCGCTCAGGGCCTTGCTCTCGACGGGCACGCCGAGGACGGGGAGGGCGGTTTTGCTGGCGCACATGCCGGGCAAGTGGGCCGCGCCGCCGGCGCCGGCGATGATGACGCGGAGGCCGCGGCCGGCGGCTGCGGCGGCGTATTCAAAGAGCAGGTCGGGCGTGCGGTGCGCGGAGACGACGCGGGATTCGTGCGGCACACCCAGCGTGGTGAGCGTGTCGGCGGCGTGGCGCAGAGTTTCCCAGTCGCTGTGCGAGCCCATGATGATGCCGACCTGCGGCGCTGCCATGAGCGGAGGGTAGTGCGGGTGCGTCGGGAAGGCGGGCCTCACTCAGCGGCGTGTTCTTCGGCCTGCTTGCGAATCTCCCCGGCCACGAGCGGGCCCACAGCGGCGGCACCGGGGAGCGCGGCAACCACGGTGACGGCGAGCGTCCGCTTCCAGCCCCCCAGCGCCTGTGCGGGCACAAGGGATACGAGCAGGCCTGCCGCGGGGATCGTGGTGACAAGGAGCGCCTGCCACCAGAGGGTCTCGCGGTAGACCACACCGTCGAAGAGGCAGATGCCCGTCATGATGGCAGGAACGTGCACCCCGCCGCGTGCGAGCGTGAGGCGTGGGCGGAACCATGAGATGAGGAGGGCACCACCGGTGGCGGCGGCGATGAAGCCCAAGCCCTGCGCGGAGCGGAGGTTGCCGGTGAGGGCGAGCACCGCTGCCGCGGCGGCGCATAGGCCGCTGCTCAGGATGGGCCCGCTTGCACCGCGCGTGCCGTTGGTGGTGCGAGCGAGGCACCACCACATGGCGAGGGTGACGCTGGCGGCACCGCCGATCCAGAGCAGGTCCTCCTGCCCTGTCCAGCGCAGCCGCACGGCCTGAATGGCGACGCCCAGGTAGAGGAGAACGACCACCGCCCAGCGGACAACCCATTTGGCGGCGCCGTGCAGGCGCACGCTGTCGGCCATCATGCCGAGCAGGCCGGCGGCAACGGCGGCGATGGGGAACCAGTCATTGGCGGCCTTGGGGGGGAAGGCCGTTGTCCCCAAGAGCATGGGGCTGAGCCCGGAGTAGATGATGAGCAGCAGAGCGGGTGCCATCCACGTGGGGTCGTGCGCGGCGGGCGTGCCGGGGGGATGATCGAGCGTGGCCGGGCCGCGCCGCCGCCACCATGCAAGGGCGAAGCCCGCGGTGCCGAGGGCCAGCGGCAGGGCGATGCCCAGGAGGATGTTCTTGACGATCGGGTCCATGGGGCATTGTTGCGGGTGGGCGCCGGGCGCGGAAACGAAAACGCCCGCGGCGAGCGGGCGTGGGTGTGGGGCAGGGTTGGGTTGCGGGGAGTGTTGGGTACCGAAAGCCACATACCCCACTCGGAGAGTGGGGCTACCCGGAGGCGTTTACTTGCCACCCTCCAGCGAGACCTGGAGCGAGACCTCATCACCCAGCCCCTTGCCGACCATGAAGTTCACACCGAAGTCCGAACGCTTGACGGTGAACTCGGCCCACACGCCCGCGTTGTCGGCCGTGCGGCCGGTCTCTTTCACCTTGATGGAGATGGGCTTGGTTGTGCCGCGCATGGTCAGGTCGCCGCCGACCTCGAAGGTGCCGGGCTCGGAGCCGGCCTTGACGGCGGTGGAGGTGAAGGTGATCTGGGGAAACTCCTTGGCGGAGAAGAAGTCGCCGGACTTGAGGTGCTGGTCGCGCTTGCCGTTGGCGGTGTCGATGGAATCGACCTTGAGCGTGATGTTCACCGTGCTCGCCTCGGGCTTGGCCGCGTCGAGGTTGAAGGTGCCGGAGATGTCGTTGAAGCGGCCGCCGGAGTAGGCGACGCCCTTGTGCTGGATCTTGAAGAAGACAAAGGAGTGGACGGCGTCGATCTTGAAGCCGTCGGCCTGCGCGGCGCTGGTGGTGGCCACTTCACTGGCGGAGCCCATGCCGCTGAGGACGGCAAGGCCACCGGCGGCGAAGACGAGACCGGACGCGACGAGAGCAAGTTGACGCATGGGAGGCTCCGAGGAGGGTCTGGTTGCGGGGACAGGAGGGAACGGTTCGGGTCTGGCCGCCGCGACGGGCGACGGCAGGAAGAGTCTACGTTCGGTGTGGGGGTTTGGTTTCGTGGGAAGAGTGGGGGTACCCAAAGGCCGGACCGGCGGGGACGGCCGGACCACCCGAAGACACTCGGAGAGTGGGGCTACCCAGGCGGTCGTACACTCGGCCTCGCACACACCGGGGCGTGCGAGCGGCCGGGAGCGTCAACGGAGCAGGGCATGTCGAAGTTGGAATCGCGGCTGGGAACGGTGCTGGACGGGCTGCACGGAGCGGGGCAGTACAAACACCTGCGCGTGATCGACTCGCCGATGGATGCGCGCGTGCGCGTGCGCATGCCCGATGGGGCGGTGCGCGAGGTGCTCTGCTTCTGCTCCAACAACTATCTTGGCCTAGCGAACCACCCGGAGGTGGTGGAGGCGGGGCACAAGGGGCTGAAGGACTACGGCGCTGGCACGGCCAGCGTGCGCTTCATCTGCGGCACGTTTGCCCCACACGAGGAGGCAGAGCGGCAGATCGCGCGGCTGATGGGCACCGAGGCGGCGTACACGTTTGTGAGCGCGTGGACGGCCGCGGAGGCGCTCTTCCCCACGTTGTGCGAGCCGGGCGACATGATCGTGTCGGATGAACTCAACCACGCGTGCATCATCGACGCGATCCGGCTCACGACGGTGATCAAGAAGGGCGTGCACAAGAGCGTGTACAAGAACAACGACCTGGCGGGGCTGGAGGCACGCTTGCAGGAGGCGCGGGCCAACAAGGACGTGACCGGCGTGGTGTGGGTGGTGACGGATGGTGTGTTCAGCATGGAGGGGTCCATCGCGGACCTGCCCAAGATGCGGGCGTTGTGCGATGCGTACGACGCGGTGCTCGTGGTGGATGACTCGCACGGGCACGGGGTGATGGGTGAGCGCGGGCGCGGCACGCACGAGCACTGGGGGATGGTGGACGGCTTGGGTACCCCCACTCTCCGAGTGGGGCATTCGGTCTTGGAGGAGCTCTCCTGCAACCCGCGGCACTCGAACCGACCCTCGGGCTTCATCGGGAAGGACCCCTACCCACCGGGAACCCACGGGCCAGCGGCAAGTCTGATCGCATCGCGCCGACTCCTGCCGCACCTGCGCCTTCCCGGCGCCACGTATTTCGTTTCGTGGCGCTGTGTGGAGGGTGTCACGCTCAGCGTCGAAGAACGAGCGATGGCTCTGCGTGCGCTCACACACTTTGACGGCGAGCGGGCACGCGTGTACGCCGCGTGCGTGATGCCGGATCATGTGCACTGGATCGTGCGACCGTTTGAGGGTCAAGACCTGCCGGACCTGCAAGAGGGCGTGAAACGGTTCGCCGCCAAGGAAATCAACGCGGCGCGTGGCCGGACGGGCAGGCTGTGGGAGGCGGAGGGCTTCGACCATATTGTGCGCGACGGTGGAGCGTTTGCGGAGTTTGTTGGCTACGTGATCAACAATCCGGTTGAGGCAGGACTGGTCGCGACGGCGGCGGCGTACGACGCCACCTTTGTTCATGCCGATGTTTTGGGGGATGCAAAGCCTCACTCGGAGAGTGGGGGTACCCAAAGCAAGAACCAACCCCACTCGGAGAGTGGGGGTACCCAAGGCAGGGTCGATATTTTCACAGGCACGCTGGGCAAGGCCCTGGGCGGCGCGGCGGGGGGGTTTGTCGCGGGCAGCAAGCGCGTGTGCGAGATGCTGGTGCAGCGCGGCAGGCCCACGCTCTTCTCGAACGCGCTGCCCGTGACGGTGGCGTGCTCGGCCGCGAAGGCCATTGAGATTCTGCTGCGCGAGCCGCAGCGTGTGCAGCGCCTGCGCGATAATGTGAAGTACGCGCGGCAGACGATCGGTGCGGCGGGGTTCAACGTGCTGGCCTCGCCCACAGCCATCTGCCCGATCATCGTGCACGACACGGCCAAGGCGATTGCCATGAGCAAGCGGCTGCTGGAACTGGGCGTGTTCGTGATCGGCTTCGGCTACCCGGTTGTGCCGGAGGGGCATGCGCGGCTGCGTTTGCAGGTGAGCGCAGCGCACTCGCGCGAGGATATTGACGCACTGGTGGGCGCGCTGAAAAGGCTGTAGTCCGCCCGTAGCATTGGCCATGGCTCAAGATGCGCTTGCCGACGGTCTGCTCGCCCTGCTCCGCTCTGCCGACCCCGAGATTGCCGGGTGGATGGAGAAGGAGCGCACACGCCAGGAGACGACGATTGAGCTGATCGCCAGCGAGAACCACGTGTCGCCGGCCGTGATGCACACGATGGGCTCGTGGCTCACGAACAAGTACGCCGAGGGGTACCCCGGGGCGCGGTATTACGGCGGGTGCGGTTTTCACGACCAGATCGAGACGGTCGCGAGGGAGCGGGCCAAGGCCCTCTTCGGGTGCAAGTTTGCCAACGTGCAGCCGCACTCGGGGGCGCAGGCGAACACGGCCGCGTTCATGGCGCTGCTCAAGCCGGGTGAGACGTTCTGCTCGCTCGTGCTCAAGGACGGCGGGCACCTTTCCCATGGGATGAGCATCAACTTTTCGGGCGTGTACCACAAGCCGGTGTTTTACCCGCTGCATTACGAGGCCGGGCACGCCGAGTTTGAGCGCATCAACTATGACGCGGTGCGGGCGGTGTGCCTAGAGCACAAGCCCAAGGTGCTCATGTGCGGCTACTCGGCGTATCCGCGCGTGATCGACTTCGCCAGGTTCCGCGCGATTGCCGACGAGGTCGGGGCGGTGCTTCTGGCGGATGTGGCCCACATCGCGGGCCTGTGTACGCACGGCGGGTGCAGCCACCCGTCTCCGTTTCCGCACGCGCACGTGGTGACGACGACCACGCACAAGACCCTGCGCGGGCCGCGCGGCGGGCTGATTTTGACGAACGATGAGGACCTCGCCAAGAAGATCGACAAGGCGGTGTTCCCCGGCGTGCAGGGGGGGCCGCTGATGCACGTGGTTGCCGCGAAGGCGGTGGCGTTCGGCGAAGCGCTGCGGCCGGAGTTCAAGGATTACTGCGCTCGCGTAGTGACCAACGCCCGGGCACTTGCCACGGCGCTCACCAAGCGGGGCTATCGCATCACCACCGGCGGCACCGACAACCACCTGATGCTGGTGGACCTGCGGCCAAAGAGTGCAGACCTGACGGGCGCGGACGCCGAGAAGTGGCTGGAAGCTGGCGGGCTGATCACGAACAAGAACGGCATTCCCAACGATCCACGCCCGCCCAAGTTCACCAGCGGCGTGCGGCTCGGTTCACCCGCCACCACCACGCGCGGCTTCGGCGTGGGCGAGATGGAGGCCATCGCCACGTGGTTCGACGAGGTGCTCTCCAGCAAGGGCGATGCGGGCGTGACGGAGCGCGTGCGGGGGCAGGTGGCCGCGCTGTGCGGTAAGTTTCCGCTCGCGTCCACCGCGAATCACTGAGGCGGGGCATCCGCGAGAGGAGCGGGGGGCCAACCGGTCCATTGCTCGTACTGGCGGTGCAGGTCGGCCACGATCGCGGCGGGCTTCTGCCCCCGATAGTCGATCGTCGGCAGGAATCGCACGCGCGTGTGGCTGGGGAAGAAGAGCGAACTCCAGCACGTGGGGCGCAGCGGCGTGCCGGTGATGATCACCGGCAACACGGGGGCGTTGGCCCGCGCCACGATCAGGCCCAGGCCGGGCTGGAAGGCGTGCAGCTGGTTGTGGGGGCGGGCGATGCGGCCCTCGGGAAAGATGCCCAGAACCCCGCCGCTCTTCACCACGCCCAGGGCGGTCTTCACGGCGGCCAGTTCAGATGCGCCGCCGCGGGTTCCGTCGGCCCCCACGAAGATGACACCGATCCAATCCCAGAAGGGGTTCAGGGCGCGGATGCGCATCTCTTCGGTCATCATCCAGCGGATGTAGAAGCGGCAGGCGTTCTGCACCACCAGCGGGTCGATGCCGGCGGTGTGGTTGGCGACCACGATGAGGCCGCCGGCAACGCCCACGGGTGCATCGGGCGCGGTCGCCGAAGCATGTGGCCGGGGCAGATGCTCCAGCCCCTCGTAGCGCACGCCGTGCCAAAGGTGGCAGTACAAGGCATTGACGGCAAAGGCCACACCTCCGAGTGGATCACCCTTGGGGTTTTTGCTCAGCCAATGGGCGATGACGACCCACACGACCCACGAGGCCAGCGCCGGGAACCACCAAGATGACAGGGCCAGGCTCAATGTGGGCAATGTTAGCAGGCACAAACCAGCAGGTGTGGGCCGGTCAGCGGGTGTTCGGGCACGGGGAGCCAAGCTCGGCCCGGAGAGCCCGGGTGCCCGAGCCGCCGCTTCCTACACTGGGCCGATGAGCCTTCAAGACGAACAGCGGCGGTACGAGGCAGGCCAGCGTGTGCGCGTGGTGCAGCAGGTGCCGCGGCCGGCGAACAACACGAGTCTGAGCGCGACCGTGGAGGGTGTGGTGGTGCGCTACGAGCAGAGCAAGACGGGCTCGTGGTACGCGCACGGGAAAGACGACAAGTTGTGGCTCGACCGGCTGGTGCTGAAGAAGGACGACGGCGAGATCGTGTACCTGAACCTCGACCAGCACTCGGCCGTGGAGTCAGTGGGCGTGCGGAACTGAGCGGGCTGCGGCGCGTCAGCCGTGCTGTGCGCACCACTCCCGCCACAAGCCGCGCAGGGCGCCCTCGAAGCGGCGTGTGTATCCCGGCCCATCGCAGAGGGGCGACGCGAGCAGGCGCAGGCGCATCTGCGACCGCAGCGCGGCGAGCGCGGGGCGGTTGGCCGCGAGGCGGGCGACGAGCGACAGACAACCGTCTTCGGTAGCCGCGCAGTGATCTTGCAGGCCCACGGCGGAGAGCAGCGAGAGGCCCACACGCCCCGCGTGCAGACCGGGTGGCCCGACGAGCGAGACGGGCGGCACACCCATGAACATCGCTTCGCAGGTGGTGGTGGTGCCGTTGTAGGGGAAGGGGTCGAGCGCGAGGTCGATGCGCGAGTAGAGGGCGAGGTGCTCGTCGCGGGTTTTGGTTTTGGCGAGCAGGTCGATGCGGCCAGCGTCTATGCCGCGCCGGACGAACTCGGAGAGGATGAACGCGCGGGCCTCTTCGTGCTCCAGCGCGGCATCCTTGAGCACCAGCCGCGTGCCGGGCACCTCGCGCAGGATGCGTGCCCAGAGGTCTTTGGTGCGGCCGCTGAGTTTGCCGAGCAGGTTGAACGAGCCGAGCGTGAACGGGCTGCTGGGTGCGAGGCCCGGCATGGGTGAGACGGCCGGGCAGCCGGGGTCGGTGGGGCCGATCGGGGGCCGATAGCAGATGAAGCAGGGGTCAAGGCGGATGAGGCGCTCGGTGTGGCGCGTATCAGACCGCGGAGTGGGGTCGGTCAGGCTGTCCACGAAGCGTGCATCCACGGTGGGGATGGCGGTGGTGCACGGGTAACCGAGCCACGAGACTTGCACCGGCGCAAGGCGGGCCCTCAGCGGCCACAGGATCGACGCGACGGTGTAGCCCGCCAGGTCGATGGCGATATCGATCTTCTCGCTCCGCAGGATCGCCTGCACCTGCGTGTCGGTGGGTGTGGGCAGGTCGTGCCACGAGGCGAACTTGGTGCGAAGGCGCTTGGTGACGTGGTCGCTGGTGCGCGAGGCGAAGAGCGCGACGGGCGCGAAGCGGGCCCGGTCAAGATGGTCGAGGAGCGTTTCAACAAAGTACGCGCAGGAGTGCTGGATGAAATCCGGCGAGAGGAAGGCCATGCGCAGCGGCCGCTCCGGATCGGGCGCGTTCGTGAGCGGTCCGGGTGCCGGCGGCGGCATCTTCGCCAGCACGGCCCCTACGCGCGCGTGCCGGCGATAGACCTCGTCCATCGTGCAATCGCCCGCGTAGACCGAGAAGACGGCAGCCGTCGCGCACTGAAGGAAGTGGTTGGGGTCGCCCACGGTGGCGAGGGCGGTTTTTTCGGCCCGTGCCGCGGCGGTCTCCGGATCGCCCATCACCAGCGGCAGGTCCGCCAGATGCACGTGGGCCACGCGGTGGTTGGGCTCGATCTGGATCGCACGCTCGAAGGCGCGGGCCGCCTCGGCGAACGCGCCGGTGCGCACCAGCACATCTCCCAGCGCGGCGTGGGCATCCGCGGACGCGGGTGCAAGGTCCACGGCACGCCGAGCGCTCGCGACCGCCTCGGGCAACTGCGTGCTCTCGGCCTGCACCTTGGCGAGGGCCTGCCAGTAGGCCGGGAGCGTGCCGCCGCTGTCGCGTATGGCGGCCTTGAGGTAGAAGGCGGCCTGATCAAGGTGGACTTCTTCGAGAAGGATGTTGGCCAGGCAGAACGCCGCGGCGTGGTCGCGCGGGCTGCGCTGCAAATGGCGGCGGAGCAGGGCCTGCGCCTCGGCGAGTTTGCCGGCGAAGTAGAGCGCCTCGGCGGCGGGAAGGATGCTCGACATCAGGCCCTCGCCGGTTCGCGGAGGGCGAGGCGATCGCGAACGAACCGCCGTGCCGCGGCATCGGCGTCGAGCACGTCGGCGAGGTCGCGGACGGGTGAAACGCCCAGAGCGTCCATCGCTTCGGCGGCAAGTTCGGGCAGGCGGCCGAAGGGAAGGAGGTTGCCGCGGGCGTTGGCGAGTGCGAGGAAGGCGGTCACGGCTTCTTCGGAGGCGGCGTTGAAGATGCTGCCGCTGGTGCCGCCCTGCTCGATGACGCGGTAGGCAAGGGCGAGCGCGGGGAAGCGGGCGGTGTCAACGGGCTCGAAGTCGAGGCGCGAGAGGGCGGTCCAGTCGAGTTTCCTGGAGCGGCCCTCAGGGCGGAGCGGGTGCGTCAGGGCGTACTGGATGGGCGAGCGCATGTCGGGCGGGCCGAGTTGCGCGATGATGCTGCCATCGGCGAACTCGACGAGCGAGTGCACGATGGACTGGGGGTGGATGAGCACGTCGATGCGGGTGGCTTCGAGCCCGAAGAGCCAGTGGGCCTCGATCACCTCGAAGGCCTTGTTGGTGAGGCTGGCGGAGTCGATGGTGACTTTCGCGCCCATGCTCCAGGTGGGGTGCTTGAGGGCCTGAGCGGGCGTAGCGCTGTACGCGCCTTCGCGCGAGAGCGTGCGGAAGGGGCCGCCGCTGGCGGTGAGGATGACTTTTTTCACATCCGGGCCGCAGAGCATGGGCGGAACATTGCCTGCGATTGGTGGGGCCCGCCGCGCGCGGGTCTCGTCCGCCTGCCATTGCCTTGGTGGGGCGGACGTCCCGTCCGCCTGCCTGTGTGTTTCACTGCCTCCGTGCCTCGATGCCTCCGTGCCTACTTCTTGCCTTCCCTGCAAGCACTGCCACACCGCGGAGTGCTCGCTGTCCACCGGCAGCAGGCGCGAGCCGGTGCGTTGGGCAAGGGGCACGATGAGCGAGCCCGCGGCCACCAGCGTTTCTTTGTTGGCCAGGGCCACATCACGCCCGAGTTCCACCGCAGCGAGCGTGGCGGGCAGGCCCGCGGCACCGACCATGGCGGCAACGACGAGGTCGGCGGGTGTTTCGCGCACGAGGCGCTCGGCCGCGGCGGGGCCGTCTCTGGCGGCGAGAATGGCACGCGCGGGGTGCGGAACGTGGAAGGCCCGGGCCTGCTCAGCCAGCAGCGCGGCGTTGGTGCCCGCTACAAGCCCCACGACCTCGAACGAGCCGGGAACCAACGCGTTGAGGTGCGCGATCACATCCAGCGTTTGCGTGCCGATGGAGCCTGTGGAACCCAGGAGAAGAACGCGGCGGGGGCGTGAAGAAGCGGGCGAGGTCATGCGGAGGAGAGGATAGGGAGCGCGTCTCCGCGATCTCGTAGCACAGGCTTTCCAGCCTGTGCCCTCGCAACCTGCCGCAACCGGCGTGCGCCCTTTCACGAGGCATGGAGGCACAGCCTGAAAGGCTGTGCCACGGGCAGTCGGAGGCAGGCAGGCAGGCACGTGCGTGCGTCTGCCCGCCGCGTCGGGCATCTGAGTTGGCCCATACCCTCGGGCATGAGCAGTGAAGCGAACGAGAAAGGTGTGCCCGCCGCGCCGGCGGTGCCGGGCCCCCCCGCTGGCAAGAGCATGGACGCGATCATGGCGTTGTGCAAACGCCGCGGGTTTGTATTTCAGGCGAGCGACATTTACGGCGGCATCAACGGCTTCTGGGATTACGGCCCGCTGGGCGCGCAGTTGAAGAAGAACCTGCGCGATGCGTGGTGGCACGACATGGTGATGAACCCGTGCTGGGGGCGCAAGGGTCCGGGGGGCGAGCGCGTGCGCTGCGTGCCGCTGGAGACGTGCATTATCCAGCACCCGAAGGTGTGGGAAGCGAGTGGGCACGTGGCGGGCTTCAATGACCCGATGGTGGATGACAAGGAGACGAAGGGGAGGTTCAGGGCGGATCAATTGCACGGTATGTTTGCCGAAGACACCTCGTGGGCGTTTTCTGCCGACGCGGCGCGTGACGTTGAGCGGATATTGAAGCACTCGGTCGATTCTCGCCCAGTTCCCATTGCGACCGTCGTGGCCACGTCGCTAGGCGAGGCGCTGGAGGCTTTTGTCAGCGACAAGCAGGTCCAGCGGCGATTCAATCTCAAGGAGGTGAAGTTTCAACAGACCACCGCCAAGGGTGACGCCATGCTTGTGCACGTCAGGCGGGGAGACGAACGGTTCTACGCGTCCCTCATGATTGTCGACGGGTCCGTGCTGAAGGATGCCGCGGACAAAGTGCCTTCGCCGTTCACTGGCAAGCTCGGCACGCTTACGGAACCTCGGCAGTTCAACCTCATGTTCATTTCGTACACAGGTGCCGTTTTCGATGAGGGCAATAAGGTCTTCCTGCGCCCGGAGACCGCCCAGGGCATCTTCATCCACTTCAAGAATGTGGTGGATTCCACGCGTGTGAAGGTTCCCTTCGGCATCGGCAACACGGGCAAGAGTTTTCGCAACGAGATCACGCCGCGCAACTTCACCTACCGGTCGCGCGAGTTCGAGCAGGCCGAACTGGAGTTCTTCTGCCACCCCGACGAGTCGCAGGCGTGGTACGTGTTCTGGCGGGACTTCCGCATGGACTGGTGGAAGAGCCTGGGCCTTGCAGGTGAGAATCTGATTCTCCGCGAGCACGCGAAAGACGAGTTGAGCCACTACTCAACGGGCACGAGCGATGTGGAGTATCGCTTCCCGTTCACCGCGCCCGGCTTCGGCGAGTTGGAGGGCATCGCCCATCGCGGGTGCTACGACCTCACGCAGCACCAGACGCACAGCAAGGTGAAACTCGACTACTTCGACACCACGCGCGGCGAGACGCTGCCCAACGGCGGCAAGAAGGGCGAACGCTACATGCCGCACTGCATTGAACCGGCCGCGGGGTTGGATCGTGGCGCACTCGCGCTGATCTGCGAGGGGTACACGGTTGATCCGTCTCGCCCCAGCCCGGAGATTCTGAAACTCCACCCGCGCATTGCGCCCATCAAGGCGGCGGTCTTCCCGCTCATGGATAAAGACGGCCTGCCCGAGATCGCCGAGAAGTTGACGGACGAGTTGTTCGCCAAGTTCGGCAAGGGTGGGTTCATCGAGAGCGACGCGAAGCAATCCATCGGCAAGCGCTACGCGCGCATGGACGAGGCGGGGTGCCCGTTCTGCTTCACGATCGATGCCGACACGGTCAAGGACCAGACCGTGACGGTGCGCGATCGGGACACGGGGGCGCAGCAGCGCATCAACCTCGACAAGGTGAGCGGGTTTCTGGGGGAGAGGCTTCAGTGACAGAGGTGCGAGTGTGGGGTGCGGATGCGGGCGACTTTCTCGAAGGAAGATTGATCTGGAGCGCGCTCAACGCGTTGAAACCCGCGAAGGCTGAGCCACCCGCGGTCGTCGATCTGTCGGGCCTCCAACTCGTCAGGCCCTACGCACTGGCCGCGATCGGCGCGTTGGGGTGCCTGGCAGGCGGCAAGGCGCGCCTTGTCATGCCCGCCACGCAGTTGGCGAGGGACCATCTCGTTCGCAGCGGCCTTGGCGACTTCTTCGTCCTCGAGGAAGGTACGGCACTTCCGCACTCGAGGCGAACGGTTCCGATCCGTCAACTCGTGCGCCCGGATGCCTCGTTCACGGATGAGATCACTCGTGCGTGGGACGGCGAGTTCGGGGGCATGTCGCCCGGCATCCGCCCCCGGTTGGCCGATCACCTCGATGAGATGATCCGCAACGCACTCGCGCACGCCGCTTCACCAGTCGGGTGCATCGTGGCGGCGCAGGTCTTTCCCGCCGTGCCGTCCGTCGAGGTGGCAATCCTGGACTTGGGCCAGACGGTTCGGGGGCACTTGACAAAGCAGGATGCGTATCGAGGGCTGACTACCGATGCAGCCGCGATTGAGATGGCGACGCGGGAGGGCGTTTCCGGCACCGCACCCGGAGCCCTGAACGTGTTGGGTGAGCCCAATTCCGGAATCGGGTTGTACGAACTCAGAGAATACTGCGAGGCGGGCGGGGGCGAAATGACGATCGTCAGCGGCACGGAACTGATGGTGTTCAGGCTGGAATCGCCGCCGGTGGTTCGTCCCTTTGCGGGCGGATTCCCTGGCTGCCTCGTGAACATACGATTCCGTGTGTGAGTTGCGGACACCATGAAGCCATCCGACCCAGTTGTGATCCACCTGCCCGGCCCAAGCCTTGTGTCGGCGGGCGCGGGCCTTGAGCACGCCGCGGCGGTCTTGGCAGCTTTGGCGCGGGTTGGTCGCGTGCAGCTCGACGCGACCGCTGCTGAACGGATGACTCCGTCCTTTGCAAATGCGTTGGTCATGTCGATCCTCGACGCAATCGGGCAGTCGGACTTTGAGCGCCGCGTTGAACTTGTCGGTGGACCAGAAAACCTGCGAGAGAACTGGAACAAGGCCGTGGATCGCTACGGCCGAGGAATCCGCCTGAGCACGCAACGCCCGCGCGCGGCATAGGCCGTGCGCGGTGCCGGGTGCTGGGGCTCTGCTGCGGTGGCGCCGGGTTGCGCCGTTCCTGATTCCCGCTGTTCGTGTATGCGCCATTGGAGCCGAATGTGCACCCCACCGTCGCCCGAACCATTCTCATCTGTTCACGCACGCCCGCCGTGTTCCGCGCCCTCGTGTGCGGGCTTGAGCCCGACTGGACCGAGCACGACTACGGCCCCATGCCGCTGACCACGCCGGAGGCCAAGGCGAACCCGGACTCGGTGGGCGGGGCGCGCACCTGGAGCGTGCGTGAGATCATGGCCCACATGCTCTTCAATGAACGCACGGACTGGATGCCGCGGATCAGGTGGGTGTTCGAGCACGGCGAAGCGAAGCCCTTCGAGCGCTTCGACATGATCGGCCACAAGCCGCTGCTGGCGCAGCACACGCTGGCGGAGATGCTGGACCTCTTCGAGCGCGAGCGGGCCGCGAGCCTGGGCGACCTGGCGGCGATGAGCCTGAGCGAGGCCGACCTTGCCCGGCGCGGCACGCACCCCGCGCTCGGGCCCGCCACCGTCGCCCACCTGCTGGGCGCGTGGATCGTGCACGACCTGAACCACATCGCGCAGATGTGCAAGGCCATGGCGTATCAGGCCAAGAGCGATGCCGGGCCGTGGGAGGCGTACATGTCGATCCTCTCGCCGCCAAGCCCGAGGGGTGGAAAGCCGAACAGCCAACCGAGTTGATGAGTGGACGAGGGAGGCGGACGGGACATCCGCCTCACCAGAGCCGTTCGGCGGGGTGGCACTGAGGTTCCCACCGTGCCATCGAAGTCGGCCCGGCTCTGCGAGCCCGTGTTCGCGCGCGCGGGCTGGTCCGGGGTGTTGGTGCAGGACAGAAAAATCTGCGCGTGGTCGTTGGTGGGCGTTCTCGCGCGTTTCTCGCGGGCGATCCGCGGGTTTCGGCGGGCTGCGAATGTACGAGCGGGATCATCGCCCGGCCGCGTTTGCGCGCGCGGGCGCGGCCCGGCGGGCGCGGCCCGGCGGGCGGGGGTAAGCGGGCCGCATCGCAGCGTTGCGGTGCAGGCCCGCGAACGAACCACCAGCGCCCCCAGCCGAGCCCACGCCATGAACATTCGCACTGCCGACTTTCGAGATGTGGGCGAGCACGGCCTGACCGATGCGCGCGTGGCCGGGCTGGTTGACGAGCACGCACGTGTGACGCAGCCGCGGCTGCGGATGCTGTGGGCGTATTACCGCAACGCGCTGGTGCTGCGCTCAAGCGAAGCGGGTGGCGGCTTGGGCGTGGGCGGGGGTGCGGGCGGGCGTGCGTATCGCCTCGCTCAGGAGCGCGGCCTGCCCGCACGCATCGTGCGAGCGGGAGCGAGTGGGGGGGCGGGGTCTCTGGCGGCGGATGACCGAGGCGCGGCAAGACGTGAAATCGTCGTTGAGAACGACATCGCGTGGCGCATCCACGCGATGGTCGATTTTCTCTTCTCAAAGCCGGTCCGCCTGGTCTCCGCCGCCGCGGACCCCGCGAAGCGCACACTGATTCAACGCGTGCTCGACGAGGTGTGGGAGGTCTCGGGCGGCGCGGCACTCCTGCAAGACATTGCGCTCCTGGGTCATGTGTACGGGCATGTGGATCTCGTGGTGCGTGCGGCCAGCGACTTGGCAGGCGACCTGGCGAGCGCAGCGGGCAAGGCGGAGCCTGTCGATGCCGCGCGTGTTGCTGCGGGCTTGCGCATCGAACCCATCGAGCCCAGCCGCGGCGTGCCGGTGATCGACCCGCGAGATTACCGCAGCATCGAGGCCTACCTGATCCGCACCACCATCGACACGCCCGAGCGTGGGCGCGTGGCGATCACGGAAGTGCTTTCGGGCACGCGGCGGCATGTGTACGAGGAGGAGCAGGAGGGCGCACCCGCCCAGCACCAAGGGGCACGCGGCCCGGCGGGGCGTGGAGGAGATGCAGCGGGCGCACACGGCCGCGCCAGCGCAAAGGCCCGCCTCGTGCTGGATGAACCCAACACCGTCTGCCCCGGCGAGGTGCCGGTGGTGCACATCCAGAACATCAGCCAGCCCTTCGCGTACGCGGGGCTGAGCGATGTGGAGCCGCTCATCCCCTTGCAGGATGAGTTGAACACGCGGCTCTCCGACCGGGCCAACCGCGTCACGCTCCAGAGTTTCAAGATGTACCTGGCCAAGGGCATCGAAGGGTTCGACAAGCAGCCCGTCGGCCCCGGCCAACTCTGGATGACGGACAACCCGCACGCGAGCATCGAGGCCTTCGGGGGCGATGCCGCCAGCCCCAGCGAAGACCGGCACATCGAGCAGGTGCGCGATGCGATGGACAAGGCCAGCAGCCTGCCGCCCCTGGCCACGGGCGTGGTGCAGGCCAAGGTGGGCAACCTTACCAGCGAGAACGCGCTGCGCCTCACGCTGGGCGGCGTGCTGACGCGAACCAACCGCAAGCGGCTGCTCTATGGCCGCGGCATCGCGCAGGCGTGCCGACTCGTGCTGAGCGCGCTCGACGACGCGGGCGTGCTGCGCACCAGCGAGGAGGATCGGCGCGTGAAGGTGGAGTGGAGCGACCCGCTGCCGCAGACAGCCGAGAGCCAGTTGCAGACAGCGAAGGCGAAGTTGGAGGTCGGCATTGATGCGGAGCAGGTGCGGACGGAACTCGGCTACGGCGTGGCGGATGAGGGAGTCGTGTAGACGCCAGACGCCAGACGCCAGACACGAGACGCGAGCGGAGAGAAAGTAGAAGGCAAAGTTCAGAGCACAGAGTTCACAGTTCAGAAGAGGCAGCACGCACGACTCAGGACACAGGACCAACCACCACACACAGGAGAACGACCATGCCCGGTGAAGGACTTGTAGATGGTGATGTGTCTCCCGACACGAATCCGCCCCCGCCGCCTCCGCCACCACCGCCCGTCGCCCCGGTCGGCGCGCTGCGGCCCAGCGTGCAGGGCGATGGCGACGCGGCCGCATCGCTTGCGGCACGGCTGGCATCGCTGGAGGAAAAACTCGCCCAAGCCGTGGCCGCGCTGGAGCGGTTGGAGCGACTGCGCGAGATCGAGCGGGCCCTGCGCAGTGCGGGCGCGGCGGATGTGGCCCTGGCCATGCCGATCGTCGAGCGCGACATCGCCGAGGCGCCCCAACGCGATGTGAGCGAAACCGTGGCCGAGTTGCGCAAGCGTCGCCCGGGCTTGTTCGTGGGCGGAACGCGCACGGCGGGTGCCACGGGCGCGCCCAGCAGCGGCGGCGAGCCCCGTGCGGAAGACCTTGCCGCGCTGGCCCTGCGGGCCGCGAGCGGCGACCCGCGGGCTGTGAGGGACTACCTGCGCGCGAGAAGGGAGGCGTGAGGAAAAGGGGCAAACCGCAAAGAACAAATCGCAAATGAAGGCACAAGCCTGACAGCCCACCACCCACCACCCAGCATCCAGGACTCAGGACCCAGCACCCGTTTCGTCCCTCGCACCACACAAGGAGTTTGAACCATGCCGTTCACCGGAAAAGCCACCTACGCCGCGGGAGTGGACCTGCCCGAACTCGCCGAGGATGTCGGCGACATCATCGGGATCGTCAGCCCCTTCGAGACGCCGCTGCTCGATTATCTCGGCGACGCCAAGCGCCCCGCGGCCAGCACCGTGCACGAGTGGATCGAGGATGAACTCCTCCCCAACACCGACACCGTGAACCAGACCTCCTTCACGCCCAACGCCCAGGACGCGACGGCGATCACCGTCGCCAACGGCTCGCGCTTCCGAGCGGGCGACCAGGTGCGGCCGTTTGGCGCTCGCGAAGTGATGTTCGTTTCCAGCGTGGCGGGCAACGTGCTCACCGTGGTGCGGCGCTACGGCTCCACGCCCGCGAGCAACCTGAGCAACACGCTCAAACTCACGATTCTCGGCAACGCCGCACTGGAGGGCGATGACCGGCCCGACGCCCGCTTCACCAGCCGCCTGCGCAAGCGCAACTACACGCAGATCTTCACGGCGGGCGTCGAGGTGAGCGGCTCGATGCTCGCCAGCCGGCAGATCGCCGTGGCGGATGAACTGGACTACCAGAAGCAGGAGCGGCTGCGAGAGTTGCTCCGCGATCTGGAGAACTGCGTGCTCAACGGTGTGGCCGCGCCGGCCAACCCGCAGGGCAACGCTGCCACTCGCCGCACGCTCTCGGGCATCATCCCCGGTGTGAGCACCAACCAGTTCGTGCCCAACACCGGCGGCTTTCCTGCCGGCGGCGGGGCCGGCACGGACCTGAACGAGAACCTCATCAACACCGCCATGCGCACCATCTGGGAGCAGAGCCAGGGTCGCATCGACACCATCGTGGTGGGCGGGGCGATGAAGCGGCGGATCAACGGGTTTCTCTCGGCGGCCCGCACGGCCACGGCCGCGGAGACGCGATTCCGCGACCTCGTGAGCGTCTACGAGAGCGACTTTGGCGCCTGCCGCGTGCTGCTGTCGCGGTGGATGCCCGGCGACACGGTGCTGTTCCTGGATTCGTCGCGTGTGGAGGTGCTGCCCCTGCGTGGCCGCTCATTCTTCTACAAGCCGCTGGCGGCCACGGGCGACCGCGAGAGCGGGCAGGTGATCGGCGAGTACACGCTGGAGTTCCGCAACGAGAGTGCGCACGGCCTGATCCGCGGGCTGACGTGAGCGAAGAAGGCAACCACAAAGACACGGACCGGAACAGAGAACCACAAAGGCACAGAGGACACAAAGGAAGGCAAGAAACTCACTGCCCTTCCTGCGTCCGATGTCCGCTGTCTTCCTTTGTGATCTTTGTGTCTTTGTGGTGAATATCGCCTTTCCCCGCCCCCGCCGGAAACGGCCGCGGCGGGCTTCACAGGCCACACACAGGCCACCCAGGAGAACCCGCCATGTTTGCTGCCGACCGCGATCTGCTCGTGCTCGAACCCAACCTCTTCCGTGATGTGTCGTGGCTCGGGCAGCGGCTCTTCACGGGTCTCTGCACCATCAGCGGCACGACCCTGACGGCGAGCGGGGTTGACTTTGCCGCGCTGGGCGTGGATGCGGGCCACGTGGTGCTGGTAGATGGAGCATCGCTGGAGGTGGTGGCGCGTGTGAACGCGACAACCCTCACGGTCTCGCGCCCGCGTGCGGGCCTGGATGACGCGGCAATCGCACCGCTCGCAGGCATCGCGCGCCCGCTCAGCATCACCACGTTCGCTCCACAACTGGGCATCGTGCACCGGCAGGTGCTGGCGATGCTGGGACTGCTGGAGGCCGCGAGCGAAGTGGAGCCGGAGGTGCTCACGGAGTCTGCGGTGATGAACCCACGTGACCTGCGCCTGCTGGAAGCGCTGGGCACGCTGCACCTGGTCTTTGCCGCGCTGGGCGGCGCGGGGGCTGTGGCAGGCTCGCCCGAATCCGGGCGGGCGGAGATGTACCGTCAGCGCTTCGCGGCGGAGCGCGGGCGCGTGTCGGCGCGAATCGACACCGATGGCGATGGCCTCGCCGATGCCACGCGCAGGCCCAGCGTGATGATGCTCGTGCGCGACTGAAGACTTATTTACCACAAAGGCACAAAGAACACAAAGGAAGGCATGGACCTCGGGCTGACGGACCCAGCCTCCGCCGTTTCACTTCACGCCGAACGCCGGACAACCAGAACTGAGTCACAGCCCTTGCCTCTGTTTCCTTTGTGCCCTTTGTGCCTTTGTGGTTCACCTGCTTCTCGGAGCCCCCCATGCTCATCCTCCAACCCTCCACCGTCTCCTTCGGGTCGCTCGTGCTTGATGATGTCGCCTCCGTCGCCATCGACCGTGCGTGCGTCAAACTCGTCGAGTCGTGGGGCGACCTGGGCCCGTACTGCACATTCGCAGACGCGGCGGAGGTCCGTGTCACCATCCGCATCGTCCAGCGCGTGCAATCGAGCATCGCCGAGCCGGCCAGCATCGGTGACCAGGTGAGCCTCGCCGTGGTGAGCGGCCCCAACACGTCGCAGGCGCAGCGGCTGAAACTCTCGGCCGAGGCGGTGGTGAAGAGCATCGAGCACGCGATCGGGTCGCGCGCGGGTGCGGCCCGTGATGGAGCGGCGAGCGCCACGCGCGAGATCACGCTCGTGGCCGTCTCGGCAGAGGGTGAGAACCTCATAGCCCTCACCGATGTGAGCAACCTGGCCTGAACGCCGCGCAGCGGGAGAAGCACAGGAGCACCCATGGCCTCATCCTTCAAGACGCTTGACCTGTTCGGCTCCGGCCCGCACCGCTTTGTGCCGCACATCCGCGGCCAGCACCTCGTGCCCTACATGGCCCTGGGCTCACAGGTGCCCGGCAGTTTCGTGCTGGGTGAGCAGGAACTGGTGATTGTCGTGGTCGGCCGCCTCGTGGCCGCGGATGACGCGGCCCTCGACACGCTCCTCGCGGCGATCCAGACCGAACTCAACGCGATCAGCACTCCCGGCACGCTCGTCGATCACCACGGCCGCTCGTACGCGAACGTCTACTTCACGCGCTTCGAGCCCGAAGACCGCGTTGATCGTGGCCGCGCTGTGAGCCTGGGCTACACGGCCCGGTTCCACCGCCTGAACCTCTGACGCGCCGTGGCGCTGGCAACTCAATGAGGCCCTGGCGCAAGCCGGGGCTTTTTCGCGGGCTGTGTCCTACCGGGTCTCCCCGACGTGAAGGCGACAGTCTTGGGAGGTATGGAGACACAGCCTGAAAGGCTGTGCTACGAGACATCGGAGTATCAGACATGGAAGCGGACATGGCAAGCGTGGCGGCCCAACTCGGCGCGGCGGGGTTGATCGGCTGGATGTGGCTCACCGAACGCCGCGCGGGCGCGGTGCGCGAGACGCAACTGGCCGAGGCCCACGACCGCCTCGTGGCCGAACGCACGAGTCTGGAGGTGATCCTGCGGACCATCGAGAACAGCACGCGGGTGCTGAGCGCGCTGGAGGTGGGGCAGCGGCAGTTGCTGGAGTTGTTGGGAAGGATGGCGCAGCCAGCATCGTCCTCGGCTGTGACTTCATCCCCCTCCGGTCCGCATTCATCCCCCTCCGGTCCTACCGGAGGGGGTGCCGCGCAGCGGCGGGGGAGGGGTTCCTGATCCTCCCCCGTCTTCGGCCGCCGCGGCGGCCTCAGCCACCCCCTCCGCTCGGGAGCGGAGGGGGATGATCCGCGGAGGTGGTTGACACTTTGCCGCGTTCGCGCCGGTCCCACAGCGGTCGATCGTGGGCGCCCGTGCGTTCGCGGCACAGCCGCGCGATTGCAGTGGCGATGCCGTCCGTGTCTTGCACAACGTCTGTCGCCCACGCCCGAAAGACGAACAGGCCCAAGGAGCGCAGGAACGCATCACGCCGGGCATCGTGGTGCCGCTGCTCGGCCCGCCCGTGATGCGCGCCGTCCACCTCCACCACCAGTTTGGCTTCGTGGCAGAAAAAGTCGGCGACGTACGGCCCGATCGGGCGCTGCCGGTTGAACTGGAACCCCGTGCCGCGGCGACGGAGACGCAGCCACGGGTACACCTCCGCTTGCGACATGGCCTTGCGCAAGGTGCGGGCGCGGCCGTCGGTAACGGGGGCGGACACGCTCCGCTGACGTGGCCCAGGACGCTTGGACACGGGGGCAGTCTACATTCCCGTCTGGTGCGCCTTCATCCCCCTCCGGTCCTACCGGAGGGGGTGGCTGAGGCCGCTGCGGCGGCCGAAGACGGGGGAGGAGCGACCGCACGGCAACGAAAGACACCTCCCCCGGCCCTTCGGGCCACCCCCTCCGACGGGGTCGGAGGGGGATGTACGGCACCATTTGCCCCGCCCGCCTTGCCCGCCAACAATCCCACCTTGGCCTTCGGGCCTTGGCCGTTGTTCGTCCGCATGTCGCGGGCGCGGCACTCGCACTTCCAACCGCCCCAGAGGGGCCCCCCTTACCCCCCACGCACATCGCAATGGACTGCCAGGACCGGGTTGCCCTTTGCCCGGTCGGCGCGTTTTCTGGTGAGCGGCATGGTTGCCGCGGCGGCCGGATGAAGCGGTCTGGTTTTCGTTGCATCGCGTGAGGACGGTTGGACATTTTTTCTGATCGAAGCGGCCGCGCGTGTGCGTGTGCCGCGGAATGGAACCGCATGATCGATGAGACCTTGATCGCTTCGTTGGGCCTTGAGTCGGAGACCGACGCGGAGGCCATGCTGAGCCTCGCCTTTGGCAAAACCGTGGCGGGCGGAGACATGGGCTCGCTCCTGGGCGACCAGATGTCGGACTTTGAGGCCGGCAGCGTGCTGCAGGGCGTGATCGTCGGCTTCGCCGGCGACGACGTGGTGATCGAGGTGGGCCTCAAGAGCGAGGGCATGGTGCCCAAGAACGAGTGGGAGAACCCCGGCGACCTGAAGGTGGGCGACAAGGTGCAGGTGCTGCTGGAGCGGGTGGATGGCGAGGGCGGCCAGATCGAGATCTCCAAGCGCAAGGCCGACCGGCAGATCAACTGGCAGAAACTGGTTGACACGACCCGCGAGGGTGATGTGGTCGAGGGCAAGTGCATCCGCAAGATCAAGGGCGGCCTGCTTGTCGATATCGGGGTTCCCGTCTTCCTCCCCGCCAGCCAGGTCGATGTCCGCCGCCCCGGCGACATCGGCGAGTTCCTCGGCCGCCAGGTGCGCGGCACGGTCATCAAGATCGACACCGAACGCAAGAACATCGTCATCAGCCGCCGCAAACTCATCGAGGACGAGCGCGACATCGCCAAGAAGCGCCTGATGGAGACCCTCAAGGAGGGCGACATCGTCTCGGGCACCGTCAAGAACATCGCCGACTTCGGTGCGTTCATCGATCTGGGCGGCATCGACGGCCTCCTCCACATCACCGACATGTCGTGGAGCCGCATCAACCACCCCAGCGAGATGCTCAAGATCGACCAGAAGGTCGAGGTCAAGGTCCTCAACATCGACCGCGAGAAAGAGAAGATCGCCCTGGGCATCAAGCAGCGCGAGGCCAGCCCCTGGGAAGAGATCGAGCAGAAGTACCCCGTGGGCTCGCGCGTGCGCGGCAGCGTGGTCAACCTCATGTCCTACGGCGCGTTCGTGCGCCTGGAGGACGGCATCGAGGGCCTCGTCCACATCTCCGAGATGTCGTGGACACGCCGCATCAACCATCCCTCCGAGATCGTGCAGCCCAACCAGGAGGTGGATGTCGTTGTTCTTGAGATCGACAAGAACAAGCAGGAGATCAGCCTGGGCATGAAGCAGACCGAGGTGAACCCGTGGGAACTCGTGAGCGAGAAGTACCCCCCGGGCACCATGATCGAGGGCGTGGTCCGCAACCTCGCCAACTACGGCGCGTTCGTCGAGATCGAGCCCGGCATCGACGGCCTCCTGCACGTCTCCGACGTGTCGTGGACGAAGAAGGTCGCCCACCCCAACGAGGTCTTCAAGAAGGGCGACAAACTCTCGTGCGTCGTGCTCGATGTGGACCGCGAGAAGCAGCGCATCGGCCTGGGCATCAAGCAACTCGCCGAAGACCCGTGGATCACCGCCATCCCCGAGCACTACAAGCCCGGCATGGTCATCCGCGGCAAGGTCACCAAGATCACCAACTTCGGCGTCTTCGTTGAACTCGAGAACGACCTCGAGGGCCTTCTGCACATCTCCGAGCTGGCCGACCACAAGGTCGAGAACCCGCAGGACGTGGTCAAGATCGGCGACGAGGTGGACGTCAAGATCCTCCGCGTCGACACCAGCGACCGCAAGATCGGCCTCTCGCTCAAGCGGGCCCAGTGGGGCGATTCCACCGGCGGCGGTGCCACGGGTTCGGGTGGCGGCGGCGGCGAGGCCCGCGCTGCACGCGGCCCGGCGCCCACGCGCGGCGGCATGGACGACCACGGCGCGCTCGGCACCGACAAGATCCAGTTCGGCAAGAAGACCGAGTAAGAGAACGGTTGGCGGACGGGACGTCCGCCCCACCAGATGCCCGACAGTGAACACTCAACGAGGGCCCGGCGCAAGCCGGGCCTTTTTCATGGACGCGTCGCCGAGGCAAAAAAGAGAAACGCCCGAGCGTCAAGGCCCGAGCGTCCATCTTGGGCCGCGAGCCGGACCAACGGTCCGCCGCGGCGTCTGGCGAGTTATTCGAGCCTCTACACTTGCACCCGACCGGCCTTAAGGGGCTCGTCCGACGTGGCTCAGCACATGGCCATGAACGACAGGAGTGCCAGAATCGCGATGCGCTGGCGGTTCACGGTGAAGTTGATCAGTGTGGCCACGGGAGTCTCCCTTTCTGAAGTTATCTGGAGAAACCAGTTCAACCCGCGTGCCACACCCGCCCGAACGCTGCCACGGGCCGCGGCAGGCCCACTGTCCGAGAAGATACCGCATGAAGGCCCTCTCGTTCCACCCCGCGATGAGTTGCCGCGACACCCGCTGTTGCGCACCGGCAACACGCGTGTTGCGATCGGCCATGGCGGCGGCTCTCGCGCTGGTATCCGTTTGGTGTGCAGGCCAGGCACGTGCCGCGCAGCCAGCCTCCGAGCGGCCCGAGGGCACCACCCGCGCGGCTGCTCCGCTCCCCGCCCCAGCCGATGCGATGCTCGCTTACCGGACCATCCGCACATGGCTTGATGGGTGGGGCCTGCCTTCAGCGCCGCAGCCGGGCGAACTCCCCGAGGCCGTGGGCGCGATAGTCATGCTGCGCTACGAGGGCCAACTGATTGGCCGCGGCACAGACATGGCTACCGATGCGAGCCAGGCCGCCTCAGACCGCGATGCCCCCGCGAGCCGCAGCGTGTTTCGCGCTCTGCAGTCCGCGTTCGCCGAGGCGGATCGGCGTCTGCCCGTGGCCCACGACGCGACCCGCGCGGGCCTGCTGGCCAAGGCCGGGCAGCGCGTGCTGCTGAGTTTGGAACTGGCAGGCGTGGCCACGCCCGTGGATGTGCCCACGTTCGCTCAACTTGATCTGGCCCTCGCTCCGGGCATCGATGGTGTCTTTGTCCGGCAGGGCACACGTGTGGCCGCGATGTCGCCCGCCGCGATGCTGGCGGCGAACCTCACGCCCAGCGAGGCGGCCCGGGCGCTGGTCTCGCAGGTGAGTGGCGACGCGGTGCTCGCTCTGCAGGAACTGGAGGCACTGCGTTCGCGTTCGCGCGTGGTGGTCTCCCGCTTCCGCGTCGTTCACCTTGCGCAGACGATGCCCGAGAGCGAACCGGCGTTCCTCAGCCGCGGGCACGAGACAGTGGATATCGCCCAGATCAACGCTGGCGTTCTGGGGGCGATGGTGGAAGGGCTCGTTCTGCACCTTGCCGCGCGGCTGCACGCCGATGACGAGCCATTCGGTCTGCGCGGCGCGTACCTGCCTTGGGCCGGCCGCTTCGAGCCGGCGTTTGCCCCGCCGCACGAGCAGGCCCTCGCCGCCCTGGCGCTGGCGCGTGCCGCGGGCACGCGCGGCATCAGCGAGCGTGTGGCAACGCAGGCCGCCGCCGCCTGCCAAGGCCTGCTCCACGACCTTGCCGATGTGACAATCGAGGAGCGGGCACCATGGGATGAGCCCGCCGCGGCGGCCCTCACGCTGCTGGCGCTGGGCGAAAGCCGCGGCGACCCCGACGGTGTGGAGGTGTGGCGGGCAGACCTGCGAGCCCGTTGCCGCGAACGGCTCGCGCGGGCGTTTGATGACAAGACGGGCTTCGCGTCGGACACCGAGGGTGTGGAAGGCCTGATCGCGCTGGCGCTGGTGCGCGAGGGCGTGGCCACCGGCCCGCGCGCTGTGGCCGTGGGCTTTGAGCGCACTGCGCCGCCACGACTGGTGGCGCAGATGCCCTGGCTCGGCCTGGCCGCGATGGAGGTTGCGCCAACCGGGGCACCGTTGAACGCCGACTGGGCCGCGCGCCTGCGGACCATGCGGACCGAGTTGTGGGCCAACCAGGTGCAGGCCCACGCGGCCGACACCGAGATGGGCGACATGGCCGGCGGCATTGTCTTTTCCAGCGCAGCGCGGGCGCTGCCCACCTGGCAGTGCCTGCGCCCCCTCGCCTTTGCCGCCGCGGCATGGACGGACCCGATGCTCACGCTGGAGGCGGATCGGGCCGCGGAACTGGCGCGGCTGCTGTGGGCCGCGCGCTACGCACGCCAGTTGCAGGCCCTGCCCCCAACAGCGTGGATCGCGCTCGCGCCGGAACTGGCCCGCGGCGGCGTGCGTGCGGCGATGTGGGACCAGACGCAGCCCAACGATGCCAGCAGCATGGGCCTGCTCTTCGCGTGCGAGATGGTGCGGGCGGTGGGGGTGGGGCGGTGAGACATGCTTGCTTCCGGAGTTCGATCATGGCCAATCGACGCAGAAACCGCTTCCCAGACGATCCGGTTGTCGCTGAAGTTCGCCGTGCCCGTGCGGCGATCATGCGTGCGGCTGGCGGCTCGCTGACGAAGGCCGTTGCCATCATCCAGCGAGACGCGGCAGAACGAGCCCGGGCTGCGCCGCCGACGGGTCGCAAAGTCGTGAGCACTGGTACCCGTCGCCGTCGCGCCGCCTGAAAGCGCGTGGTGCGGGCCACACACCTCCCCCGTCTTCGGCCGCCGCGGCGACCTCAGCCACCCCCTCCGTCCGCCACGGCGGATCTGCGACCGGGAAGGGAGGGGGATGAAATGCCCCCGGCGTGGGGTGTTGAAAGGGCGCGGGGAATAGCGCTGAAGTGCGGGTATTTCCCGGCACGCCGAGCCCGGTTTTCCTATCATTGGGGAGCCGTTTTTCGCCCGCCTTCCAACCGCGCCCGGAGCCGGTTTCATGGATGACTTTCGCCTCGGATTCTCTGCCCGCCGCCTTGCCGCTGACGGCCCCGATGGGCCGGGTGGTGGGGGGGGCGGTGGCGGGCCGTCCGATGGGCCGTTGGCCACGCCCGACACCCCCGGCATCATCATCGACCTCGCGATCGAACGCGAACTGCAGGACAGTTACCTCACCTACGCGATGAGCACCATCATGGACCGGGCCCTGCCCGATGTCCGCGACGGGCTCAAGCCGAGCCAGCGGCGCATCCTCGTCGCCATGAACGATCTGCGGCTCTATCCCGGCCGCAAGCAACTCAAGTGCGCCAAAATCTGCGGCGACACCAGCGGCAACTACCACCCCCACGGCGAGTCCGTCATCTACCCCACGCTCGTGGGCATGGCCCAGAAGTGGCGCATGCGCACCACGCTGGTTGATCCGCAGGGCAACTTCGGCTCCATCGACCCCGACCCGCCCGCGGCCATGCGTTACACCGAGGCCCGCCTGACCGCCGCGGCGGTGGACATGCTGGACGACCTGTCCCTCGACACGGTCGATTTTCAGCCCAACTACGACGACCGGCTCAAAGAGCCCACGGTGCTGCCGGGGCGCTTTCCGCACCTGCTCATCAACGGCGGCGTGGGCATCGCGGTGGGCATGGCCACCAGCATGGCCCCCAACAACCCGACGGAGGTCTTCGACTCCATCATCCGCACCGTCGAGAACCCCGGCATCAAACTGCTCGAACTGATGCAAGACGTGAAGAACGACGCGGGCGAGATCGTCCGCCACGGCATCAAAGGGCCGGATTTTCCAACCGGCGGCGTCATCATGGGCCGGCGCGGCATCATCGAGGGGTACGAGGCCGGGCGCGGCAAGGTGCACCTGCGCGGCATCGTGCGCACCGAGCCCGTGCCCGGCAGCAAAGACAAGGAACAACTCGTCATCGACGCGATTCCTTACAACCTCGGCCTCACCACGTTGGTGGAGCGCATCGTGGACGCGGTGAAGGAAGACAAGATCACCGACGTCTCGGATGTACGCAACGAGAGCGGCCGCGAGGCCATGGTGCGCGTGGTGGTGGAACTCAAGAAGGGCGCCGACGCGGCGGTGGTTGAGAAGCAGTTGTACGAGTTCACGCCCTTGCAGGACACGTACAGCATCAACAACATCGCGCTGGTGAATCGCCAGCCGCGCACGCTGGGCGTGGTGGAGATGATCCGCCACTACATCGACCACCGCTGCGAGGTCATCCGCCGGCGCACGGCCCACCTGCTGAAGGAGGCCCGCCGCAAGGCCCACGTGCTGGAGGGCATGATCTACGCGGTGTGTGACATTGATGAGGTCATCAAACTCATCCGCTCGTCGCGCACGCGTCAGGAGGCCATCGAGAAGTTGATGGCCCGCCGCTTCCGCATCGCCCCCACGCACCCGCACGCGGGCAGCATCCCCGCGCGCCTCATGGAGGCCGTTCGCGCGGCGGACAAGGACGGCGGCACACTGCTCACGCGCATCCAGGCCGAGACCATCGGCAACATGCGGCTGATCCAGTTGACGGGCCTTGAGATCGAGAAACTCGTGGCCGAGTACAAGGCCCTGTGCGATGAGATCGAGGGGTACGAGAAGATTCTGGCCACGCACCAACTGGTGCTCGACATCATCAAGGCCGACTGCGAGCGGATGCGGGCCCGCTACAAGAGCGCCCGCGTTACGCTGATCGAGGAGAGCGAGGGCGAAGACCTCACCATCGCCGCGCTCATCCCAGTCCAGGATATGGCCGTGACGATCAGCCACCAGGGCTACGCCAAGCGCGTGGTGCTGGAGACGTACAAGCAGCAGGGCAGAGGCGGCAAGGGCATCATCGGCGGCCGCACGAAAGACGACGACTTCATCGAGCACATGTTCGTGGCCAGCACGCACGATGATCTGCTCTGCTTCACCAACACCGGGCGGGTCTTCAAGGTGAAGGTGTACGAGTTGCCCGAGATGGACCGCACGGCCAAGGGCCGCTCGCTGGTGAACCTGATCGACGTGAAGCCGGGGGAGAAGTTCTGCGCCTTCCTGCCGGTGCGGAACTTCGAGGCCGGCAGCAACTTCCTCTCCTTCGTCTCGGCCCACGGCATCGTGAAGCGCACCGCGCTCAAGGCCTACATGAACGTGAACCGCTCGGGCATCATCGCCGTGGATATCCGCGAGGGCGATTCGTTGCTCGACGTGCTCCTCACCAACGGCAGCGACGACCTGCTCATCGCCACGGCCAACGGCATGGCGATCCGCTTCAACGAGACCGATGCTCGCGACATGGGCCGCGCGGCAGGCGGCGTGAAGGGCATCGACCTGGCCGACGGCGACGAGGCCATCGGCATGATCAGCCTCGCCATGACGCCCGACGCCGACGGCGATCTGATGACCGCCGACCCCAACCAGTTCCTGCTCACCATCACGCAGCGCGGCTACGGCAAGCGCACCGCCGTCGATGAATACCGCGTGCAGCCAGAAAGCGGAAAAGTCCGCAGCCAGAGCCGCGGCGGCAAGGGCCGCGCCGACATCAAGACCAGCGAGCGCAACGGGCGGGCCGTCGCGTCCATCGGCGTGCGGCCGGGCGATGATGTGATCGTGGTGACGACGCAGGGCCAGTTGGTGCGCATGCCCGGCGATGAGATCCGGGATACCGGCCGAAACACGCTGGGCGTACGCATCGTTTCGCTCAACGAGGGCGATGCGGTTGCCGCGGCGGCTCGCGTGCCGGCCGATGCGGTGGAGCAGGCAGGGGGGGCAGGGGGGGCGGGGGCAGGTGGTGTTGGTGGACCGGCCACGCCGGATTCCACACCGCCCGCCAAGTGAAGTTCGTGCAATGTTCGGTGCAAGATTCGGGGCAGGTCAGGACATTTTTGGGGGGTGTGGGTGCGTGAGTGGCCCTCTGGCGGCGTAGCCGCGGGCTGCGCGGCGATATGCTCATGCCAGAACGACTATGGCCACGGAGTGGTCCGACCACATCTTGATCAGCGAACTGCAGGACGAGCCGCAACTCACCGAGGAGTTGGCCGCGCTGTATGACCGCGTGGCGCCGGGGCGCGGCGCGGCACGGCACATCGTGCTGAACTTCGTGGGCGTGAACTACGTGTCCAGTTCGCACCTGGCCCAGTTGCTGCGCCTGCGCAAAAAACTGGTGGACCACGGGCGCGTGATGGTGCTCTGCTCGGTGAGCGACAACGTGCAGTCGGTGATCTCGATCACCGGGCTGGACCGCATCTTCCGCTTCGCGCCCGACCCGATGACGGCGCTGGCGTCGCTCCAACTGGAGGGGCACACGAGCGTGGAGGCGTGAGTAGGCGGTTGCACGGCGGGCGCACAGCGGGTGCAACGGGGGCCGGGGCAGGTTGAACAAGGAGAACGATTGTCCGCTCTTGCTTCACAGCCTGAGGTCGATGCGAGCGCGGCGGCGGGAGCGGCCGCGGCTGGTGTTGGCCCGCGCCCCATCGTCGAACTGCGCGGCGTCAAGCGCATCTACTACAAGCCCGACGGCAGCGTGCTGGTAGAGGCCCTCAAGGGCATCTCGCTGGTCATCCCGCAGGGGCAATATGTGGCCATCATGGGCGCCTCCGGCTCGGGCAAGAGCACGATGATGAACGTGCTGGGATGCCTGGACAGGCCCACGGGCGGCGAGTATCTGGTGGACGGGCAGGACACGTCGCGCATGGGCGACGAGGAACTCTCCGCCTTCCGCGGCAAGAAGATCGGCTTTGTGTTCCAGGCCTTCAACCTGATCCCGCAACTCTCGGTGCGCGAGAACGTGGAGGTGCCGCTGTTCTATCAGGGCGTGCCCGCCGCGGCGAGGCACGCGCGGGCCGTGGCCACGCTTGCCCTGGTGGGCCTGCAAGACCGGCTGGACCATCGCCCCAGTGAACTTTCGGGCGGTCAGCAGCAGCGCACGGCGATCGCGCGGGCGCTCGTCACCGAGCCGGTGGTGCTGATGGCCGATGAGCCCACGGGCAACCTGGACTCGGCCACGGGCCGGTCGATCCTGCGGCTCTTCGGCGAACTGCACGCGCAGGGCAAGACGATCATCATGGTGACGCACGACCCCGTGGTGGCGAGCCTGTGCCAAAGGATCATCCTGCTGCGCGATGGGCTGGTGCAGAGCGACATCGTGCAGCCGCAACTGAGCGTGGATGAACTCGAGGGCGCACCCCCGGCGGCGAAGCACTGAACCTTCCGTGTACCTCGTTCGTGCCACCGACCGTGCTCTGACGGTCGGTGTTCTTGTCTCTCGGGCCGTCAGCCGTCGGGCCTCCGACGGTCGGTGCTCTTGATTGCACCCTCTGCCGTACAATCCCATCATGGCGACCGAGATTCTCTTTGTTGTCGAGGAAGACCCGACAGGCGGCTTGGTCGCCAGCGCCGTTGGCCAGGCGATCGTGACGCAGGCCGAAACGCCCGAAGAACTCCGCGAGGCCGTGCGCGATGCGGTGAAGTGCCACTTTGAGGACGAGGCTGCGCGGCCGCGGCTGATCCGCCTGCATCATGTCCGCGACGAAACCCTGTCGTAACGCCGCATCTTCGCGGCGAAGCCGCGGGGGTTAGTAGCCGTGGGCAGCGGCGCAGCCGCGCCCACGGACGGTGCCCTCCGCTGCCGCGTGTGCGCCGCGCAGCGGCGCGGGTGCGGGGCAGAAGCACCCGCACCACGTTCGTGGTGCACTCTCTGTTGACGCGCGACGGCGGGTGCGGCTTCGCCGCGACCCGCCGCTATTCACCTTCGCGGCTTCGCCGCGAGGAACCTCGCAACCGCCGTGCTGCATGCGGCATGAGGTGCGCCGGTATCCGTTTCAGCCGGGAGACGGGGTCCTCGGAGCGCTGAAGTCCGCCGCGGCGGACTTCAGTGGCACGGGAAGGCAAGAACCGGACTTCAGGGCCATCCGCCGATCATGCCGTACACTCGCTATCCAGAGCGTTCGAGGGTGGCGGGCGGAGCATCGAATGGGTAATTCCGAGGCCAATGGTCGCGACCGCTTCTTCCTATGGACATCTTTCGCGATTGGTGTCACTGTGCTTGGTGGTTTCTGGTTCACGTACTTTGGCCCTATTCTGTCGGGCAATCGTGCGCCGGACGCAGCGGCAGTGCACCTGCACGGTTGGACATTCTTCGCTTGGTACGCGCTGCTGATGGTGCAGGCTGGGCTGGCGCAGTCGCGGCGACTTTCACTGCATCGCACGCTTGGCGGGATGAGCGTGGCGCTGGCTTCGTTAATGGCCGGAACAGGGTTATTGGTTGTTGGTGTACGGATGGCCGATGCGTCGGACACCGGTGATCCGTTTTGGTCAGCGTCCGGCCCGGCGATATTCGCGACGCTCGTGCTGTTTGTCATCTTCTACGTGGCGGCGCTACGAATGCGCCGCCGCCCGGACTGGCACAAACGCCTGATCATCATCGCCAGTGTCGGCGGCATGGGCGCGGCCACGTTTCGCTTGTGCATGGTTCTGTTCGGACCCGACTCGGCCATGTGGCTCGGCCTGCTTGGCAGTAATCTCTTTCTCGCGGCCGGCATGGTGCGCGACATCCTTTAAGACAAGCGCGTGCATCCGGCATGGTGGATAGGACTTGCAGCATGCGTGGCGCTCGAAGCCGGCGCACTACTGCTGACACCAACGCCGTTTGGGCAGGCGATCTCTCACGCGCTGGCCTTCGTCGGCCGCACGTTCAGATTCTTGTACTGACATTTCCGAGTCCAACCAGGCAGGTGGCATTGAAGTCCCACCCACCGCCCCCCGGCAGGCGCTTCCCTCCAGTGTCACCGCAAGTTGGTCGGTGCCTCCGGCCGACTTCGGTGCGCTTCACTCGCGGCCTTCGAGTTCTTCGCGCACTTCGCGGTTGAAGTGTCTTTGGCTTCGCCGTGCCCTCCGCGTCTCCGTGGTGATTCCTCTCGCCGCCACTCGCACGCCCGCGGCACGCCCCCCCTCCCCGCCCCCAACCTCACATCGGCTTCTTCGCAATCGTCTCGTCGTACACGCGCAGCAGTTTCTCTTTGTCGAAGACCATCTCCTGGCGGGAGAGGCCCACCACGTCATACGTGGGTGTGAGTTCGATCGCGTCCACCGGGCAGGCCTCTTCGCACATGCCGCAGAAGATGCACCGCAGTTCGTCGATCTCGAACTTCACGGGGTACTTCTCGCGGTCGTCCCACGGGCTTTCGCCCGCGATGATGTGGATGCAGCGGGCCGGGCAGATGGTGGGGCACATCATGCAGGCCACGCACTTGGGGCGGCCGTTCTCATCGCGGTTCAGGCGGTGCACGCCGCGGAAGTTGCTCGTCTGCATCCCGCCCTCCTCCACGGGCATGTTCTCGCGGCGTTCCTCGGGATACTGCATGGTGCGCAGGCTCTTGCCGGTGAACTGGGTGGTGAACCAGTGTCGCAGGGTGGTGCCAAAGCCCTTGAAAACCTCGGGCAAGTAGACGCTCTCCAGCCGATTGAGGGGAGGCGATTGGAGCGTGAGCACGTCTTCGTCGCGGATGGCCATGGGCCAAGTGTAAGACAAGGCCCCACTCGGAGAGTGGGGGTACCCAAGGCAAAGACCCACACGGAGAGGTTTATGCAGCAACCTGCCGGGTGGGTCTGGGGATGGCCCCTCTGGCGAGGGCGATGATGAGCTTGGATTGAACCCAGGCACGGGTGCGTGGGTAGGTTCGCACCCAGGCGGGGAGGCAGGTCAGGCCGCCGCCGAAGTTGGTCCATTGCGCGAAGAAGCGTTCGATGGCCTTGCGGCTGCCGACGAGGTCCCGGGCGAA
>JBJXEW010000052.1:0-140232 GCA_046156035.1 Phycisphaerales bacterium
CGTGGCTCCTTGCGACGCGATTCCACTCGCGCCACCAAGAACATACACCACGTCCACAAAGCGCAACCGTACATGCGCCGTACCGTGCTGGATTTGTACGGAAGCCGCTCGAGGAACCACCGGGCAGGCCGGTTGCTCTCTGGGTGGCAAGCCCGGCAATCTGTGGTAAACTGTGCTATGACAACGATCTTCGGCCGGCGGGTGTTTGTACGCGCACTGGTGCGCAGGTGCGTGATGGGTGCGTTGGTGGCCTTGAGCATGGCGGCGGTGGCCGCGGCGCAGCCCGATGCCGGGTGGGCGCCCGTCGCGGCATTCCCCGCGGGCCTGGAGGCCAACGGCCCTGGGCCGCGCCCCCAACTCTTTCAGCCGCTGGTGCTGAACGGTGCCGCGCTGGAGGCCCTGCTGCTGACGGCCCCGATGGAAGACACGCCCGGCGCGGCGAAGATGATCCGCGTGCCGATCCCCATGCCCGACGGGACGATGTCGGAGTTTGACGTGGTGGAGTCGCCGATCATGGAGCCGGGCTTGCAAGCCGCGCTCCCGAGCACGCGGACGTACAAGGGCTGGGGTGTGGACGACCCGACGGCGGTGATGCGGCTGATGATCTCGCCGGAGGGGTGCAGCGTGATGGTCCGCTCCGCGGCGGGTGCGGTGTTCATCGATCCGTACGTGAAGGGCGACGGGATTCACCATGTGTCGTACAGGCTCAGCGATTTCGGGCCGGCCATCAACTGGGTGTGCGACACGAAGGGCGAGCCGCGGGAGATTCCGGTGGACCCGGAGGCTGGAACGGCGCTGAACCGCAGCGGCCCGACGCGCCGCAACTATCGTCTGGCGGTGGCGGCGACGGGGGAGTACACGAGCGTGTACGGCAGTGCCGCGGCGGCCCAGAACAACATCGTGAGCGTCATCAACCGGATCAACCTGGTGTATGAGACGGAGGTGGCGGTGCGGTTCACGCTCGTGGCCAACAACCTTTCGCTGATCTTCACGAGTTCGGGCACCGATCCGTACACCAACAACGTCAACTCCGAGATGCTCGACCAGAACCAGACGACGGTGGACAGCATCATCGGGTCGGCGAATTACGACATCGGGCATGTGTTCGGCACGGCGGGCGGCGGCGTGGCCCAACTCGGGTCCGTCTGCGGCAGCGGTTCCAAGGCCCGGGGTGTCTCGTCGTCGGCGGGGACGATCAACAACCCGTACACGCTCTATGTGGTGGCCCACGAGATCGGCCACCAGTTCAACGCGCCGCACAGTTTCAACGGCATCGGCGGCTCGTGCGGCGGCAATCGCTCGGGGTCCGGCGCCATCGAGCCCGGCAGCGGGTCGACGATCATGTCCTACGCGGGCAACTGCGGGGCCGACAACATCGCCTCGAGTTCCGACCTGTTCTTCCACTCCGGGTCGTTCGACCGGATTCTCCTGTTCCTGCCCGGCGCGGCGTGCTCCACCAGCACGGCCACGGGCAACCTCGCGCCGGTGGTGAACGCGGGTGGTGACTTCACCATTCCCGCGCGCACGCCCTTCGTGCTCACCGGCTCGGCGACGGACGCCAACGGCGATGCCATGACGTACTCGTGGGAGCAGCGCGACCAGGGCGCGGCCTTGGCGCTCGCCTCCGGAGACAACGGCACCTCGCCCATCATCCGCGCGTATCCGCCGCAGGCCACGCCCATCCGCACGGTGCCCCGCCTGGGCGACCTGCTGAACAACAGCACGCCCCTGGGGGAGATTCTCCCCACGACAAGCCGATTCCTGAACTTCCGCCTCACGGCCCGAGACAACAAGGCGGGTGGCGGCGGGGTGAACACCGACGACATGCGCATCACCGTCGCGGGGTCGGCCGGCCCGTTCCAGGTCACCAGCCACAACACCTCCGGCACCTACCGCGGCGCCCAGACGGTGACGTGGGACGTGGCCGGAACCAGCATCAGCCCGATCAGCGCGCCCAACGTGCGCATCCTGCTCTCCAGCGACGGCGGCACGACCTTCCCGGTGGTGCTCACGGCCAGCACGCCCAACACGGGCACGGCCAACGTGATCTTCCCGTCCATCACCACCAACGTCGGGCGCATCCGCATCGAGCCCACCAACAACATCTTCTTCGATGTGAACAACATCAACCTTTTCATTCGCCCGCCCACGACGCCGGTCATCTTCAACTCCGCCGGCGCGGCGGCCACCGACACCGCCGGCAACGGCAACGCCAACGGCGTGATCGATCCGGGCGAGAACCAGATCGGCCTCACGCTGGGCATCACCAACACCGGCGCATCCACCGCCACCGGCATCTCGGCCACGCTCACCAGCCTCACGCCCACCGTGTCCGTGGTCACGGGCGTGTCGGCGTACGCGAACATCGCTCCCGCGGGCGGCGCCAGCAACACGACGCCGTTCGAGATCGCCATCGCCCCCGAGCACCTCTGCGGCGAAACGATCAACCTGCAACTCTCGGTGGTGAGCGCCCAGACCTCGGCCGTGCTCCTGTACACGCTCCAGACCGGTGCCGCGGGCGGACCGCCGGGCGCCCCGGTCACCTTCCGCTACGCGGGTGCACCCGTGAACATTCCCGACAACGACTCGGCGGGCATCAGCGTGCCCATCAACGTGGCGGGCGTCGGCACCGTTCACGGCGTGCAGGCATCCATCGACGGCAGCACCTGCTCAACCGATCCGGCCGACACCAACGTCGGCCTCAACCACGGCAACGTGGGCGACCTCATCCTGTCGATCATCGCTCCCGATGCCACGGCCGTGACGATGTTCAACCGGCACGCCGCGGGCGGCATCAACTTCTGCAACACGATCTTCGACAGCACCGACCCGCTTCTACCGCCGATCCAGTTCGCCACCGCGGGGCAGGCCCCCTTCACGGACGTGTGGCGGCCCACCAACACCACGGCGGTGCTGCTGGGCAAGAACGCCGACGGCCAGTGGTTCTTCCGCGCCCGCGATCGCGCCGCATTGGCCACGGGCACGATCCGGGCTGTGTCGATCATCATCACGCCCCAGGGCCGCGCCTGCGCATCGCCCGTGGTGGCGTGCCCGTGGGACTACAACGCCGACGGCAACCTCAACCCCGACGACGTGGGCGATTACATCACGGACTACTACATGGTTCCTGCCCTGCACGGCCCGGGTGGCTATGCGATCGCCTGCCCCGACAACGAACCCCCCTTCGACGCGGGGTACCGGGTTGATGTCACCGGCGACTGCATCGCCAACCCGGACGATCTGGGCGATTACATCACGGCGTACTACCAGGGTTGTTGACCCCGGAGCGGCCCGGAAGGACCGGGAAGGCCCCTCCGGGGGCGGACGGCGTGTGATTTCGGACGTTGGTTGGTGTTTCGCTCTTCTCGGCCCTTGACGAGCGGCCTGTGTGGCCCCATATTGAAGGCGTGAGGTTGTCGCCCGCGCACGCGGCGCGGTCGCCCTCCGGAGGTGCGCCCATGCTCTATTCGCCCAAGGTGGCAACGCTGTCGGTGCTGGCCCTGTGCGCCGCGTGCGGCAGCGCGCTGGGCGCCCCCCTGAGTTTCACGGGGATCGGTGCGCTCCCGGGCACGGTCGCCAGCCGCGCCTCGGCCATTTCTGCCGACGGGCAGGTGGTGGGTGGGGCGGCCATGCCCGTGGCGGGCAACGCCGCAGCGTTTCTCTTTCTGGTGCCCGGCGCGACACAACTGCCCATCGGCGGCGGTGCAACCTCCGTCGCCGCGCTCTCCGCCAACGGTCTGCGCGCCGTGGGCGCGGCGGGCACGCGGGGCTACATCTTCGATCAGCCCATGGGCCCGCCCGTGCAGCCCTACAACGTGTCGAGCAACATCGCCGGCGTGAGCGCCGACGGCCAGACCACGGTCGGCTTCTTCGATGGATTCGGGGCTTTCCGCGTGACGGGCGGCGCTGATCCCGTTGCCCTCGAAACGCTCGACGGCTTCCCGGACATGACGGTCACCGGCTGCTCCGCCGACGGCCTGACGGCCATCGGCATCGCCGGCCGTCTCGAGATGGGCGCGCCCGGCCTGCCTGACCAGATTTTCTACGAGGCGGCAAAGTACGTTGACGGCATCGGCTGGGTGGGCCTGGGCACGCTCGACGGCACCATCAGCCCCACGGAGTCGTACGCCAACGGCGTCTCGGCCGACGGCACCACGGTGGTGGGCACGTCGCTGGTGCAGCGCGTGATCGACCCGGACACGATGGACACCGCGCTCTTCTACACGGCCTTCTCGCACACCGGCTTCGCCATGACGCCGCTCCTCTCGCTGGCGGGCGAACTGGGCTTCAGCGAGGCGCTCGACGCGAGCGCGGACGGGTCGATCGTGGTCGGCTCGGGCGACGGCGGCAGCAGCGAGACCGGCTCCAGCGCCACCATCTGGATCGGTGGCGCGCCGCAGGATGTCAAAGACATGCTGGTCGCGGTGCTGACGGCGGCGGGCCGCAGCACGGCGTCGCTCGACAACTGGAGCCTCACGTCGTGCACGGCGATCTCCGACGACGGCGCGTGGCTGGCGGGTGAGGGCCTGTTCATGGGCGTGGCGCAGGGGTGGGTGGCACATCGGGTGGAGGAGCCGAACTTCACGGTGAATCTGCCCGCCAGTGTGAGCGCGATCCTGGGCGGTACGGCGGTGTTCTTCGTGGAGGCGGCCGGCACGCCCGCGCCGACGGTCCAGTGGTTCACGGGCACCCCCGGCAGCGGCACGCCGCTGAGCGATGGTGGCGGGATCTCCGGCGCGGGCACGGGGCTGCTCTTTGTCAGTGGCGTCCAACTGTCGGACTCGGGCACCACCTACTACTGCGTGGCCACCAGTTCGCTGGGGACGGTGACCAGCAACGTCGCCACGCTGCAGGTGAACGTTCCGCCCGTGTTCACCTCGGGCCTCCCGCCCACCACGTCCGGGGTTGCGGGCAGCGACCTCTCGCTCTCGCTCTCGGCCTCCGGCGTGCCCGCCCCCACGTTCCAGTGGTTCACAGGCACGCCCGGCAGCGGCACGCCCATCAGCGACCTGGCGGGGAGCGTGTCGGGCGCGGCCACGTCCACGCTCACGCTCATCAACCTGCAGGCCAGCGCGGCGGGTGATTACTACTGCGTCGCGACGAACGCCGTGGCGTCGGCCACATCCAACGTCACCAACGTCCAGATCATCGTGCCACCGTCGATCACGATGAACCCCCCCGCCAAGGTCATCGTGCGCAGCGGCGAGGACGCCCAGTTCGCGATCAGCGCCAGCGGCTCGCCGGCGCCGATGTACCAGTGGTCCAAGGGCGAGCCGGGCTCCGGCACCAACCTGATGGATGATGGGGACACCATCAACGGCGCGATGACGCCCGTCCTTCAACTCACCGGCGTCACGCCCGACAGCGCCGGCTTGTACTACTGCACGGCGTTCATCCACGCGGGGTTCTTCGCCAACTCGACCGCGACGGTTCTCGTCGTGAACACCGGGCCCATCATCACGCAGCAGCCCGGGTCTGCGGATGTGCCGCTGGGTGACGCCGCCACGTTCACCGTGGCGATCGACGAGACCGAACTGGGAACCGACGACGTCACGTATGAATGGCAGCGGGACGGCGTGGCGATCGACTTGATGGCCGACCCGCGTTTCTCGGTGGACAACACCTCCGGCAACTTCCCGAACTCAACGCTGACGATCACCGACCTGGCGGAGGCGGATGCGGGCGTGTACTCGGTGCTGATCACCGGCATCTCGGGCACCAGCCTGAGCGACGAAGCGACCTTGACAGTGGCGGCGGACATCCCCGCGGAGATCACCGGGCAGCCGGCGCCTTTGCAGCGCCAGAGCGCGGGGGAGACGGCCACGTTCAGCGTGACGGCGATCGGCAGCCCGGCGCCGACGTACCAGTGGTTCGCCGGCCCGCCCGGCAGCGGCACACCGTTGAGCGACGGTCCCACACCGTGGGGCTCGACGATTTCCGGTGCCAACACCAACGAACTCACGATCACCGGCATCGCCGAGAACATCCGGCCCAACGCCCCTACGCGCGAGATCGCGCAACTGCCCGGCGTGCCCGCCGCGGGCAGCCCGCGCGGGTTCTTCCTGGCCGACCTGAACGAGTTTGTGCCGGGACCGGACACCCTCTACGTGCTCAATGACGGGGCCGACGGGGAGGACGCCGGGCTCTACAAGTACGCGTATGACGGCACGGTGAGCCAATGGCTCCAGACGGGCTATACGCCGTTGGGCGGCGGGCCCGCCGGCGGGTTGAACGGACTGGTGGCGCCGCCCGACACCTTCGTCCCGGGTTCGCCGGCGGGTGTCGTCATGACCCTCACGGCCGACGACGGAGACCTCTTGCTCGTAGCGGTTGATGCGGGTGGATACGGCACCGGCTTGGGGGGGTTCAGCATCTTCGACGGCTTGCCAGCACCCACAGACACCAAGTTGCGCGGCACGGCGTGCGCGCTCGTTGCCAACGTTGCCGGCGGGCCGCCACTCCTGGTTGTGCTGGTTTCCCGCGTGGGCGACGGTGCAACACCGTTGAGCGACACCGGTTCGCCGGTGTCAATCGATGTCTTTGCGTTCGGCCTCGGCGGTGGAAGCCTGCCCCTCCCGAGTTCGGGTCCCGGCACCAAGTTGATCCTGGACGGCACGGCCGCGGACGAGGGGCAACTCACGGTCTCTCCCGACGGCCTGTTCGTTGCGCTGGCGGGTTACAACGCCGAAGTCGGCGGAAGCCAACCGCTCTCCACCACCGACAGTGCCACCGTCCCGCGCTCGGTGGTAGTGTTCAGCCTGGCGGGCTTCGGCAGCATCAACCTCAGCACCTCGTTGAACGACTTTGCGGATCAAGGCCGGCCCCGCGCCGCGGTGACCGATGACGGGGTGAACCTGTGGCTGGTGGGCAGCACCGGCGGCCTGCGCTACGCCACCGTCGGGTCGGACTCGTCGGTGCCGCTCACCGCGGCCTCGCCCACGGACCTCCGCACGGTGGGCATCTTCGGCGATCAGATCCACGTATCCGCCGCGGCCGACTTGATCGCCGGCGCCGCCCGTGGCGCGGGCAACGTGCCCCCGCCGGGCAACCTCCGCATCGGCAGCGTGGCCCCCGCGCCGCCGCTGGGGAGCGACTTTGGCTCGTACTACTGCGAGGTGGCCAACACCCTGGGGACGGACGGGTCCGACATAGGCGTGCTGGAAGACGCCGCGACCCCGCTGATCCTTCAGGGGCCGCAGGATGTCACGGCCCAGGACGGGACGGCGGCATCCTTCACCGTCACGCTCGACGAGGACGAGGACGGCACACTCGCCACGTACACGTGGTTCAAGGACGGCGTGCCGGTTGACTTTGGAAGTGATCCGCGCATCACGGTCAACCCCATCTCCGGCACGGGCGCGATGTCCACGCTCACGATCGACGCGCTGCTG
The DNA here is from genome assembly GCA_046156035.1 of Phycisphaerales bacterium. Classification (GTDB taxonomy): domain Bacteria; phylum Planctomycetota; class Phycisphaerae; order Phycisphaerales; family UBA1924; genus JAEUIX01. The sequence goes on from JBJXEW010000052.1 coordinate 7,392, forward strand.
GAGAGCGACGCGGCGTTCTACGCCGTGCAGGTGCGGCGCAGCGCCGGCGGCAGCCGCACGGCCCAGGTGGGCGCGAGCCTCACGGTCTCGACCGTCAACCCCTGCCCGCTCGACTACGCGCCCGACGGCGTGGTGAACCCCGACGATCTGGGCGATTTCATCACCGACTATTTCTCCGCCCCGCCGATTCCCGGCCCGGACGGCTTCGCCATTCCCTGCCCGGACAACGACCCCCCCTACGACGTGGGCTACAAGGCCGCGTACACGAGCGACCTGAGTGGTCAGTGCTTCGAGCCCAACCCGGACAACCTGGGCGACTTCATCACCGACTACTTCCTGCTGCCCGAGGGTTACGCCTGCCCCACAGCCATCTGAGGGTGGCATGACCCGCGCCACGCGTGCCCGGCCGCGGGCCGATACCCTCTCTGAGCCATGCGCCTGCCGGTCGAGTTCGTGTCGACGATCCGCCCCAAGTACGAGGGCCGCACCGTCTGCGTGACCGGTGGTGCGGGCTTCATCGGTGGGCACATGGTGGATGCGCTGCTGTCGCTGGGCGCGACCATCCAGGTGATCGACGACCTCTCCACCTCCTCGCTCGAGCACCTCGCCGAACTCATCGACCTCGATCCGCAGCGTGTGCGCTTCACGCACGGGTCCATCCTTGACTCATCCGCCACGGGCCAGGCTGTTGAGGGGGCCGACGCGGTATTCCACCTCGCGGCCGTCGGCTCTGTGCCCCTTTCCATGAAGGAGCCCCGGCGCACCTTCGCCGTCAACTCGACCGGCACGGTGGCCGTGCTGGAAGCCGCGCGGGCGGTGGGCGTGAAGCGGCTGGTGTTTGCATCATCGTCGTCCGTGTACGGTGCGGGCGAGACCGCGGCCCCGGGTGGTGGTGGGCCATCGCCGGATGCGCCCCGTGTTGAGACGATGCCCCTCTGCCCGATCTCGCCCTATGGCGCAAGCAAACTGGCCGCCGAGGGCGCGCTGCGCGCCTGGGCCGCCGCCTATGCCATGCAGACCGTCTGCCTGCGCTACTTCAACGTCTTCGGGCCCCGCCAAGACCCGGACTCCCCCTACGCTGCGGTGATCCCCGCGTTCATCAAGCGGTGCCTCAACGGCGAGTCGCCGGTCATTTTTGGCGACGGCCGCCACGCCCGCGATTACACCTATGTGGCCAACGTGGTGGCCGCGAACCTGCTTGCCGGGGTGACAGACAACGCCGCCGTCATCCGGGGCAGCCCCGTGAACATCGCGGCGGGCGTGCGGACGGACCTGCTGGAACTGGCCCGCCTGGTTGGCGAGCGTTGCGGCACGGTGGGCACACCGGAGTTTCGCCCCGAACGAGCGGGCGACATTCGGGTTTCGTCTGCCGATATTGGCCTGGCACGCCGCGCGTTGGGATACCAGCCCTTCACGTCGCTGGCGGATGGCCTGACCGAGACGGTTCAGTGGTACCGGCGTGCGCTCGCGGGCATCTGAAGGGGTCCTATTCCGTGCAACGGTTGACCGACACCCTCGGCGGCGTCTACGAACTCGTGCGATTGGCCGCGATCGCGGGTTTTCGGACGCGCGGCCCCTATTGGCAGTGGCGCCTGCACACGGCCTTCGGGAGAGGCTACCCCCCCTCACGCTGGGATTTGTGGCGCTCGGTGCTGGACTACGGCCGGTGGGCCTACCGCCTGCGGCGGGCCAGGTGACGGGGACCCAGCCCCGGTTTCATGCGGGGCGTAGGTGAAATGATCCGTGCCGGGCGATACGCTGTAGTGCCCCGTCGTGCGTTCCGAGCAGAGGAGCCCTCCCGTGACCACACCAGCGCCCGCGCAACACACTCCCCACGCGGCCGCGCCGGCCCGAGCGGGTGGCTTCTCGTTCGGCACGTTTCTTGTCGGCGTGATCGTGGGTCTGGTGGTGGGCCTCTTCGCGGGTGTGGTCGTGCTGCCGCTGCTGGACAGCATGGGTGGCAAGGGTGCGGGGGGCACCATCATCAACTCGTCCGCCCCCGTTGTCCGCGGCGGCAGCGAACTCAAGCCCGGCGAGACGCCTGCCGAGCCGTCCCCGCCCTCTGATGAGGAGCGGGCACGCACGGGCGAGCGGCCACCCCCGCCCGCTGAGCCGGCACCTGAGACTCCCCCCGTCGCGCCGCCCAAGAGCCATTGACCACCCGCGTGGCGAAGGTTGACCACGGATGACGGCCACGCCCGCCCAGATCGCAGCGCAGCACGCTCGGACCACGCTTTTGATGGGTGTGGATTTTCTGCCGCGGTCTGCACACCGTGTCCCACCGGACCACACGATGATTGCTCCCGCCCCCGCCGTTCGCGTTGACCTCCAGGCCACGACACCGGGGCGGGACCGGGAGGCGATCCGCGTGAAACTCGCGGCGATCAACGCCCGCTACGAGGCCGATGCGCCGCACAGCCACTTCACCACGGCGCACAACAAACTGGTGTTTGGCGATGGCGACCCCGCGGCACGCCTCATGTTCATCGGGGAAGCACCGGGGGCGGACGAGGACCGCATCGGGCGACCCTTTGTGGGTCGGGCGGGGCAACTGCTGGACAAGATGATCGTGGCGATGGGGCTGGCGCGCGAGGGCGTGTACATCTCCAACGTGCTCAAGACGCGTCCGCCCAATAACGCGACGCCCACGCTCGATGAAGCCGCGCGGTGTCTGCCGTATCTGTGCGACGAGATCGATGCGATCCGGCCCGAGGCGATCGTGACGCTGGGCCTCACCGCCACGCGCGCGGTGCTGCAGAGTCAGGAGACGATGGGCCGGATGCGCGGGCAGTGGACCACGTTCACCCACGCCCGCACGGGCGCCACCGTGCCGGTGATGCCGACTTTTCACCCGGCGTTTCTGCTGCGGCAGTACACGGATGAGAACCGCGGTAAGGTCTGGTCGGACCTGAAGCAAGTGATGGACAAATTGGGCCTGAAGAGCGGCGCGAAGGGCTCCTGAGCAGCCCGCGAGATTGTGCGCCAGGTGCGTTGGGACACTGGAGAAAACGCACGGCTGCTGCAACCCGCTGCCCGCACCCGCCGTATCGAAGTACGACGAATCGCTGATCGCGCACTGCTTATTGAAGAGTAGGTGTGGGGGTGTCTCTTGAAGGCAAGAGTGCGCGATTGTTCTGCACCGACCCCCACGAGACCCGGTGCCCGGCTTATCGCTGGGCGCTGGGTTTTTTCGTAGGGGACAGGGGTCAGGGAACAGGTGACAGCCGGAGGATGCAGGTTCTGGCTGGAACCTGTCCCCTCTCACCCGTCCCCTATTCGTAGCGTCCCACGATCAGCGAGCAGTTGTGCCCGCCGAAGCCGAACGTGTTGTTCATGGCGTAGCGGATGCGCCGCTCACGGGCGTGGTTGGGCACCAGGTCAAGGTCGAACGCGGGAAGCACCTCGCCGGTTTTTTCGTCCTTGCCGGGGCTGGGCCGGTCGAGGTTGATGGTGGGGGCGATGATGCCGTCTCGCACCGCGTGGATGCAGGCGATGAGTTCGATGGCGCCGCTGGCGCCCAGGCAGTGCCCGTGCACGCTCTTGGTGCTGCTCATGAGCAGTTTGCCGCCCTTGCTCTTGGCGGCGTGATCGCCGAAAAGGCGCATCACGGCCTGCACCTCGGCGCGATCGCCCAGAGGGGTGCTGGTGCCGTGGGCGTTCACGTACTCGATCTGGTCGGCGTTGAGGCGGGCGTCTCGCAGGGCCCAACGCATGGAGCGGGCAGCGCCAGCGCCGTCGGGGTCCGGGGCGGTGATGTGTGAAGCGTCCGCGGCGTTGGCCTGGCCGACGAGTTCGGCGTAGATCTTCGCGCCCCGCTTCTTGGCGTGCTCTTCGGTTTCGATCACGAACATGGCCGCGCCCTCGGCGAGGACGAAGCCGTCGCGGTCGGCGTCGAAGGGGCGGCTGGCCTTGGTCGGGTCTTCGTTGCGAGTGCTCAGGGCCCGCATGGCGTTGAACGCGCCCACACAGATGGGGCTCACGGCCGCCTCGGCTCCGCCCACGATCATCGCGTCGGCCTCGCCGCGCCGCATGCAGAGCATGGCATCGCCGATGGAGTGGCCGCTGGAGGCGCAGGCCGTGGCGTGCGTGGTGCAGTGGCCCTGCAGGCCGTAGAAGATGGAGATGTTCCCCGCAGCGGCGTTGGGCATGAGGCGCGGCACGGTGAACGGGCTGAGCCGTCCCGGCCCCTTCTCGGCCAGGATGATGGCGCCCTCTTCGATGGTGCGGATGCCGCCGATGCCCGAGCCCACGACCACGCCGCAGCGTTCGTGGTCTTCCTTGGAGAAGTCGATGCCGCTGTCCTTCACGGCCTGCACGGCGGCGAAGAGGCCCAGTTGGCTGAAGCGGTCGTGGCGGCGCGTCTCGCGCACGTCCATCACGCTGGAGGCGTCCCAGTTTTTCACCTGGCCGGCGAAGCGGACATCCCAGGTGGCACCGGTCTTGGTGAACTCATCACCCTCGATGGCGGAGATGCCCGAGCGGCCCTCGCGCATCGCGGCCCAGGTGGAGGCGGCATCGTGGCCGAGGTTGGTGACCGCGCCCATGCCCGTGATCACGATCCGAGGACCTGTGGAAGTCTGTGCGCTCATGGCGTTGTGCTGGGCCCTTCACCGCCCCAACCGGGCGTGCAGGCCTGGAGATCGTCCGTCCTGGGCCGGTGGCGGCCGGAGAACGGTCACTTGGCGACGGTTTTGATGAAGTCGATCGCCTGACCCACGGTCTGGATCTTCTCGGCCTGCTCGTCGGGAATCGTGGTGTCGAACTGGTCCTCAAACTCCATCACCAGTTCCACGGTGTCGAGGCTGTCGGCGTTGAGGTCGGTGGTGAAGTTCGTGTTGCGCGTGATGGTGGCCTTGTCCGCGCCCATCTGCTTGGCAACGATCTCGATCACCTTGGCTTCGATTTCCTGTTCGGTCATTGCTCAAGACTCCATGTCGCCGGGCGGACAAACCCCTCACGCAGCCGCCCCCGCGGCTGTGGTTTACCAGAGCACAATATAGCCGGTGCGCGCGCCCCAGCCAAGCAGGCACAGGCCGTTTCCGCACACCCTGTCCACACGGCAAGAGCGTTGGCGGTAGGATGCTGCGCCCGCCCGCCGGGTGCTCGCCATGACCATCCGCCCTTTTCCTGCGCCGCCAACCCCCGCCACCGGCCTTGCCGGCGCGGCTCGCCCTTGCGCCCACACCCAGCCCCCGGGCACGTGCTAGGCCATGCCAACCATCGAACTGGTCGGAAAACCCATCGCCATCACGGGCGCTTCCAGCGGCATCGGGGCCGCCACGGCCCTCGCCTGTGCCGCGGCGGGCATGCCCGTGGCCCTGGCGGCACGCCGGATCGACCGCCTCCGCGACCTGGCTCAGCGCATCAACGCCTCCGGTGGCCGGGCCATCGCCGTCGAGTGCGACGTAGTCCGCCCCGCCGACTGCGAACGCCTGGTGGCCAGCACGGTTGAGGCCTTCGGTTCGATCTACTCGGTCTACGCCAACGCGGGCTACGGCGTCGAGGCCGCGGCGATGGACCTGCCCGATGCCCAGTGGCGGGCGATCTTCGAGACCAACTTTTTCGGCACGCTCAACACGCTGCGACCGGCGATCCCCCACATGCGTGCCGCCGGGCGGGGGCACGTGCTGATCTGCTCGTCATGCCTTTCGCGCATCACGCTGCCCTACTACGCGGCGTACTCGGCCACCAAAGCCGCGCAGGCGCACGCGGGGCGGGCCATGCGACTGGAACTGGAACCGCTGGGCCTGTTCGTCTCCACCGTCCACCCCATCAGCACCGAGACGGAGTTCTCCGAGCGAGTGCGCACCGAAGCGGGCGAGGCCCGCACCATGCGCCACCTGCCCAAGGGCTTTGCGCAGACGCCCGAGCAGGTGGCCCGGGCCACGGTGCGCTGCCTGCAAAGCCCGCGCGCGGAGGTGTGGACGAGCGTGCTCACGCGCCTTGGCATGGCCGTCTGTCAGGCCCTGCCGGGCATTGAGGATGTGTTCGCCCTGCGGTCCATGGCGAGGCGCAAGCGCGAGCACCGTGAGGCACCCAAGCACATATGAGCGACCGCTTCACCCGCCGCTGGTGGGTGGCTTGGCCGCGCGAAACTCCAGTTTCGTGTCCGCGGGCAGTTTCACGATCTTGGTGAGGTGATACTCCGGCCCCGCGGCGTTCCACCACACCGGGAACGTGATCTCGACGATATCGCCCACAGCCACGCCGTCGGCGGTCACGCCCGGCCCCAGCGGAAAGGGCATCACCATCGCGCTCATGCCCACCACCTTTCCCGCGCCGTCGGCGAAGGTATCGATGGCCTCGTGATGCACCTTGAAGTCGCTCTGCGGCCGCCCCGGTGTCAGCACATCGGCCACGCGCCCGCGCACGGTGTAAACCGCGCTGGGCTCGCCCTTGGCGGACGCCGCGGCAGCAGGAGCAGTGGGGGGGGCGGGCTTGTTGGCGCTTGCGCCCTCACGCTCGCACCCGGAGATGAACAGACTGGCACACGCCAGCGCACAGGCAAGTTTCATGCGAGAACTTAGGCTGGCGGTGCGGGCTAGGAGTCTGGCGCTCAAGGCTCGGGCTGTCCCCTGTCCCCTCGCACCTGTCCCCACTGTCTCAGGCCTCGACCTTCACAAACTTCTCAAGCGAGCGGAACTCATCGGCAAGGTCCAGCGTGTAGAGCATGCTCCACGTCTGCCCGCGGATGGCGCGCACCAGTTTGCCCACCTCGGCGCGGCTGGTCCAATCGCGGTTGCCGCGGTTGTACACGTTCAGGTTCTGCTGGCGCTTGTGGTGGGCCTTCCGCAGGCCGCGCTTGATCACCGGGTCCATCCGCATCAGGCGCTCCAGCGTGGTCCGGCCCGCGGCGGAAGTGGGGGTCTTGGTGACTGTGCAGCGGATGGTCTGGCCGGGCTTGATCTTGTCTGTCATGGAAGCACCTTCGATAAGCGGCACCCTCGGCCCCCGAAAAACGGGCCGCCACGGGCAGGAGAGAAGTGTAGACGGCTCGCTTGCAGAGGTCATGCCCGGCGCGTCAACCGCACCGCGCCGGGGCCTACGCTTGGCCCGACTATGAGCCAAACACCATCCGTTCCCGGCGGCGTTCCCGAGGGCGAAGGCACGCCCGTGCCCGCCGCCTCCATCCCGCCCTTTGACGCAGCCAAGCCCCACATGGCCCGGCCCAAACTCCGCCCCCTGCGCGGCTTCCCCGCCCAGGCCCAAGGCCCGGACGGCAAGCCCGTCACCATGCTCGGCCTGGCCGATGCCCGCCAGATTTCCGACAAAATGGTGATGACCATGCCCGCCACGCAGGTGGTGCTGCCGCTCATGGACGGCGCGCGCGACCTGGACCAGATTGTGGAACAGGTGGGGCGGGGCCTCACTCGGGTGATCCTCGAAAACCTCGTGGCCCAACTCGACGATGCGGGGTTCCTGCACGGCCCCACGTTTGACGCCATGCTCGGCAAGATGCACGCCGACTTTGACGCGGGCGAGAATCTGCCCCCGGCCAGTTCCGCGCAATTTGCCGAGGCCCTGATCGAACGCAACGAAGACGGCAGCCCCAAGGAAGGCCCCATCTCCGAGGCCCAGCAGGCCGAACGCATGGGCAAGGTCTTTGACCAGTGGATCGGTGAGGCCCTGAAGAACGCCAACGACCCCGCCCTCACGGCCCTGCCAAGCGCCGTCGTCGTTCCGCACCTTGACTACCCGCGCGGCTGGATCAACTACGCCAACGTCTGGGGCCGCCTTCGCGTGGCTGATCGCCCGGACCGCATCGTGATCCTCGGCACCAACCACTTCGGTGAAGACACCGGCGTGTGCGGGTGCGATAAGGGCTACTCCACGCCCTTCGGTATCGCGCCCCTCGACAAGGACCTGGCCGCGAAACTCCGCCAGCGCCTGGGCGATGCCATTTTCGCGCACCGCTTTGACCACGAGCGCGAGCACTCCATTGAACTGCAGGTGCCCTGGCTCCAGCATGTGTTCGGCAAGAACGATGCGGGGGCCTACCCCAAGGTGTTCGGCGCGCTGATCCACGACCCTGCCATCAAGAACGGTGAGAGTTACGACGGCACCGGCGTGAGTTTGCAGGCCTTTGTCGAGGCCCTGCGGGCTTCGCTGGCCGAACTCCCCGGCAAGACGCTGATCGTGAGTTCCGCCGATCTCTCCCACGTCGGCCCGGCCTTCGGCGACCCCAAGCCCTTGGGCGGCGAGGAAGAAGAGGCCGCCGCGGCACGCAACAAGGTGTTCGAGCACGACCGCGACATGCTGCGGCATGTGGCCGACAACAAGCCGTGGGACCTTGTGGCGAGCATGGCCTGGCAGCAGAACCCCACACGCTGGTGCAGCACGGGCAACCTGGTGGCCACGCTGCTGGCCGCGCAGCCCACGCAGGTGCGCATGCTCAACTACAGCGCGGCGATGGACCAGCAGGGTGCCGCGATGGTCTCGAGCTGCGCGGCGATCATGAGTTGACGGGGGACCATCGGCCTCACCGTCGCGGCACGCCCAGCACCGCCTGCCGGATGCGCTGCATGGTGGTGACCACCGCCGGGCGCACGTAGAGCGCATCGCCGTAGCCGCGTGTGCTCATGTCGGTGATGACGCGCGTGAAGCCGGCGTTGGCCAGGTGCTCATCAATCTGCGGCAAGAGCGCGCACCCGGCGTACATCTCGCGTGTGTTCACCTCGCACAGCACCGCGTCCATCGCGGCCAGAGTTCGCGGGGCGCCGCGCAGCACGTGCAACTCGTACCCCTGCACATCCACGGCCAGCAGCGAGTACGCGGCCGGGTCGAGGCCTTCGCGTGCGAGCAGATCGTCCAGCGGAACCACCTTCACCCGCACCGTTCCGCCGCGCGGATATTGGGGGTGCGCTTCAAGGTGCAGGCGGGGTTCGAGAAGGGAGTTGGAGAGGCCATCGTTGTTGGCGAGCACGTGCATGTCGGCCTCGCCGGGCACCTCGCCGCAGGCGGTGTGGAACGCGCGGATGGTGGGCGATGCTGGCAGCCGCGCCCGCAGGCGGGCGAAGAGGTCGGGCTGCGGTTCGATCCAGACCTGGTTCACGAACCCGAACCGCTGGTACGCGGGCAGTTCCTGGCCTTCGTGTGCGCCCACGTGGATCACGCCGCGCGGCGGAACGCGGAAGCGGCTCAGAGCACGCGGCAAACTGCGCATGAGACCCATGGGGCAGAGGATACGGCGGGGGGCGTGCGCCTGCGGAAGCAGCGATGGCCTCGTGTCTGACGTCTCGCGTCTGGCGTCTGGCGTCTGGCGTCCGCTCGTGCCTTCGTGCCTCTGCGCCTTCGTGCCCTTCGAGACCTTCGCGGTAAGCCGTCTCTTCTGGCTCGCCGCCCGCGGCTATCGGCCCGCCGCTTGCCACCCCTCGCGCATATCCTCCCCAGTCCAATCGGGGCCGATGTGGTTTCGACCGGGCATGTGATGTTGGATGTGGCGCGTCGTGGAGCCTGCAGGCCACGTAAAAAGTAGGCACAAAATCAGTTGCCAACAGCAACTACGCTCTCGCTGCCTAATTAGGCGGCGCGCTCCCCCTGCGATGCCTGATGACGGGGGGAGCGAAAAACATCGGGCTGGCGCCGAAGGGGTTCACCCAGACGACGGCGTGAGGAGTTTCTGGGGGATAGGAACGAGGCCAGCCTGCCGCGGGCGTGCCCGGACCGAATGCAAAACAGCGGCTACACGCGTAGAGGCATCCAGCGGACTGTTCCGGCACGGGGGTTCGATTCCCCCCGGCTCCATTTTGAGCGGTTTTCGCAACAGGCCGAAATCGCTCGCAAGTGCTTGAATCACCGGGACTTGGAGCGATCGCGCAGGAGGCTCGCATTTCTCGGTTGCGAGCCGTTTCGAGGCCTTTCGGCTGGTTACTGCGCCGCTTTTTGCGCCGCCTGGCTGATCCGCCTTTTGTCTATCGCAGGATCAAAACGTGCCCAATGGTGATTTGAAGCGCCGAGCGGCACGCTGCACCGCGAACTCCGCCTCTTCTCCGGACCGGCTGCAGGGGCGGCAGCCTTGGCCTTGTCACCAATGGGCGTTCGACGCTCATTTCACCCAGGCAGCGACGGTGTAGGTGGCGAGCAAGGCGCCCGGGAGCAGCTGATACACGGTGAGCAGGCTTGCAACGTCCTTCGGCTGACCAAAATCAGCAAGTCGAGACACGGCAACGCAGTATTTCACGAACGCCTGTCGGAATAGCGGCAATCTGTCGCTGGTCATGACCCTGGCTCCGGGCGGGGGAGTCGCCGCATGCTCAAATGCAAATGCTGGGTGGACGAGCAAGGGCACAGCCGAACAGGTCGTGTCGTACTTCGCGCCGAACCAGTTCATGGAACCTGCGAGTTGATTGCAGTCCTTCTTATTCACGGTGTCGGTCGTAGCTTCGTTCTTGCACTCGATCACGAAATAGCGGAGGCCACCCACCGCCCACAAAACGTCGGGACCGCTGCCGTAATCGGCTTCGGGAAACTGTGCACCGAAACCCAGAATCAACGCGGCCTCTCGCATCGCTCGGTGAAACTGCCGGTAGGAGTTCGGCCTGAACGCCAGCCGATCCGATATCGAATTGGCTGCCACGACAAGGTCGTTGGGTTTGTTGAATTGTTCCCGGATGTAGGTGAGGCTGGCGACTGCCTGTTCCCCGACTTGGGGGGACAGGCGGGTGTAGTCGATCCCGGCCAATGGATGGATCAACTGGCGATTGAGTTGAACCGCAGACCGGAGGATCTGCTGTGCCTCCACGGCGCTTGCTGGGTGCGTGTACTCTGCGAGCTCTGCCATGAGCCATCCTTTGACAGCAGGCTCCGTTGCGGCGTTCACTTCATCTTGGATCGCTCGTGCCGCGGCGGGCTGATCGTTCATGGCCACGGCATCGAAAGCGGTACGGCGGGCAACGGCAATTCGGAGATCCGAACTGGTGGTTGCGTACTTGACATGCACCAAAGCCGATTTCGCAGCTTTGACCCATTCAGCGTTCCGTGTCAAGCAGTAGTCCATCGTGGCGCCGATCTCGCGAATTTCCTTGTTGCGGACTTGATTTCCGACCTCCTCGGACAAATCGAATTGAGCCCGGGTCGCGGGAGTGAGGCGCGAGATGCCGCTTCTCGTAAACAGATGTCCCGTAAGAGACCGGCCCATGAGAAGGACCACACAGAAGTCGTCGCTGGCGCGGACGCCCCGACCCATTCCCTGCTCCATCTGCTGCACCGACTTCCCCACCTCGAGTGAAGTGCCATGCAGCATTGAGCCCTGCTCGATCTGGTCGATTGCGCGTCGAGCGCTGGGCAGGCCGTCGAGCACCAGGATGCGGCATGCATCGTGCGGCAGGTCGATGCCGTCATATTTGTTGATGAGTACGGTCAGGCCAACATGACCCTGATGCAGTTGGCTGACGCCTTCCTCCAGCCCGTCAGCCTTCAAGGTGAGACTGGCCACATCCTCCCAGAACTTCGCCCTGTGGTTCGAGGGGACGATGACGACGACGTTGTACGTTTTGGATTTCTCGGCCAAGAGGGCCTTGATCTGCTCGTCCGTGATCGACGGGTCGAGTTCCTGGGGAACAAGAATCATTCGGTCCCCAATATCGCTCGCACTACCTGGAGCGATAGCCGTTGCGATATCGGCGGGCCTTGCGTCAAAGTGGGTTACGAGAACGCTGTCGTCGGCAAACGTTGCACTCATGAAGATTCTGCGGCAAGCTCTTGCAAAACTCGGCACGACGTCGACGGGAAGGCAACGTGGCGAGATTTCAACGTGACCCCCCCCGAAGACACACCTGCACTGCTTCAAGTAGTCCCGCAACAGAGGCCAGACGAACTTCACGTCATCATCGTCTCGGACCTCATGGAGTATGACCTCGACGTGCTTGAGCTTGTCGAGCCACGCCCAAAACGGCACGAGCATCTGCCGGTACGGCTCGTGCTGCTCGACATCAAGTACCGCGCTAGAAGACTGGGCTTCCAGATCAGAGCGGAACAGCGAGAACAGACTTGCATAGACCGGATGCGACGCGGCGAGATCAAGGGTGAATTGCTCTTCCGCGGTCGCCAAGCAAGCGTGCGCATCATCGAGGATCAGGCTGCCGATCGGGATCTGCACGCCTAACGCTCCAACACCGAACTTGGACTTGCCGTTCAAGAGCACGTAGATGCTGGTGACGAGAATTGCCTTGCCTCGGGCCACAGCGACCGATCTTGGGTCCTCTTCCACGGCCAGTCCGAGCGCTCTTGCCTCGTGGATGACCTGCGAGGCCAAGTAGGGGGTTGGTGCTACGTAAACGGAAGGACCCTTGCCCTCGTTCAGGCAGCTTTTGAGGACCAAAAGGCCGACGACGGTCTTGCCGCCCCCCGTGTTCATCTTCAGCCGCAAGTCTGTGGTGGTGCGCCTCGCAAACCACTGATCGAGCACCTCAGATTGGACGTCTCGGAGATAGCCGTACTTGGGCTGTTTGCCGGGAAGAATGGCGAAGATATCGCGCGGATTGACCACCGTGTCAGCCGTCGATGGCGCAGCGATCTTAGAGAAATCGAGTGGCATGATGGCGATGATAAGGAGTCGGTAGGAGCGCCGCGGGGAGGTGCCTTCCGACTGTCCCGGGGACGAATGTCCGCAGTGCCACGAGTGCCCGTGGCCCATCTGCCTCTTCGCCAGGTTCAATGCTTGCCCGTCCTGAACGCATCGAATCCGCTGACTTCCACTTCGCCGTTATCCGCACCATGGAGGTGAGCCGTGGAGCGACGGAGTCGTTCATCGGGCGTTTGATCGATCGAGCGTCTTCGCAGTTTGCCCCACGGGCGAAGGGTTCTGGTTCGGGTGACCCGCCGCGCGGTCAAAGAGATCATCGGGAATCGCGTTGGCGTAGTGCCGGCCGCTCACGGTGATGCTGTGGCCGATCCAGCGGCTCACGGCGAATTGGGGGAAGCTGAGCGCCCACTCGATCTCGCAACTCCGGCGGAGCGTCTGCCAAGTGTCGTCCCACGGCTCGACCCCGGCCCGATCAATGATGCTGCGCATTCTCCGGTGGCGGCCGCCGATGCCTTGGATCGTGACGATGTGCTCCTCCCCTTCGGCCGCGGCTTCGAACTGCTCGTGCAGCAGCTCCATCAGCCGGGGCACGATCGGCACGTATCGCTGCTCGTGGCCGGGGTACCGCTCGGTCTTGGGGGAATGAACCCGGAGCCGCCCACGCTCCCAGTCCACATCGGCCCAGGTCAGCGGTGCCACCTCGCTTGGCGTTCGGAGGCCTGCGAGCCGCGCCAGCCCCACCAGCAGCCGCCATTGCCCGTCCGGACACGCGGCGAGTACCTTTTCGGCATCGGCGGGCGTCACGTAGCGGGTGTTGCGGGTGGGCGTCACGCCGCCCTTCAGGGCCGCGAACGCGGAGCGTTCGATCAGTTCCCTGCGAACAGCCTCGGCCATGATGGTTTTGGCGTTGCCGGTGTGCGTCTTGACGGCCGCTTCGGACAGGCCCTTGGCCGACAGGTCCTCCCGCCATCGGGCCGCGGCATCTGGCGTGATCTCGTGCAATTGCCTGCCATCCCCGAAGAATACCAGCAGTTTCGCCTTGGTCTGGTCCAGCTTGCGGCGGCTCTCGGGCTTGAGACCCGTCCGGCCGGCCATGAACGCCGTGAGCCATCCACCCAGCGTCCGGCCTATGCGGGGCTTGAGGAGCCCGGCAGAGGCGAGCTTGGCGTGCAGGTCGTCGGCCAGCTCGGCAACCCAGTCCGAAGTTTCGCGGTCAGGGGGCTGTCTGGTTACGGCAGCACTGAGAAGCGAATCGACCTTGGCGCGGATGGATTCGGCGTGGCGCATCTGCACCTTGCCGAGCCGGACCGTGCGGCGCGTGCCGCCGGGATCAAAGAACAACAGACGTTTGCGGCCGTTAGGATCGCTGACAATGCTCGACATGGGGATTCCTGGGTTCGTTCGCAGGCTAAGGCTGAACGACCCGCAGCGCACCACCCGTTGCCGCTCCGGCATCGGGCTCGACCGATGTCCCGCCCCGTATGCGAGCGGCCACCCACGCGCGCAGCCGATCCAGCGGGTAGAGCACGCGGCGTCCGATCCGGACGTGCGGCAGCTCGCCCGAATCGGTCAGTGTCCAGACCGTGCGGTCGGAGAGGCTGAGCAGCCGCGCGGCCTCGGCGATGTCGAGCAGCAGCGGTTGGGCTGGGCCAATGGATCCATGATCCGGCACTATTGGAAGGGTGCTGGTGTTTGGGTTGTCCGAAGGATGGCAATGGGAAAGCGGGGCCGTCGCAGATTTGCGGGTCATCGGTGTGCATGCTCACGGCGGGTCGTTGGAAAGGGACCGGTGAGTTATGCGGTTGTCGATGTCCTCTTCTGGGACGCACCTCCGGCCGAACTCTGCCGCGGCCTTGGCTGAGCGCCGGCCCTCCGAACGGAGTCTGCGGGGCGCTCGGATAGGTCTACGCACGAAAAGGCCGGATGGTTGCGACCATTCGCAGGATTTTGCATACGCGGGCCTGCGGGGGTGTGTGCGGTCAGTTGATGCCAGGTTGTCAACGCCGCTGGTGCACAACCGGCAGTTGGGGTATTGGCCTCTCCATGAAACTCGCTGATTTCCTCTTTCGCACCGGGATGACGACCGCAGAGCTGCGTCGCCGTCTTGGTCTTCGCTGCCGCACCACCATCACCCGCTACCTCAACGGGAGCCGCATCCCCAACCCCTTCACGCTCCAGAAGATCGTGGAGATCACGAACGGGCAAGTGCAGCTGCGAGACTTCCTGTCTCCCGGCAACCCTCAGTGCGCCAAGGTGGAGGTGCTTCCGAGCGGGCGATTGCGTCTAGTCTTCCCGTGGACGTATCCCGTCGACGATGAGCCCGATGATGACGGGCCGGAGAGCGCCAATGACAACGATCCGAGCCTTCCCGTGCAGAAGGCTGCGGCCATTCTGGGCGATCGGGTTCGCCAAGGCGGTCCAAAGCAGTGGGAACTCGACGGACGGCCCGCCGACCTGCGGCGGATCGTCTCCGCCGCCAACAAGATTCTCCGGCGGCAGCGCCTGCCGATGATCCCCTATCCGGGCCTGAAGGCGGGCAAATGACGGTGCGCGCGGACTCTGCGCCACAGTCCGGCCCCGAATCGCCGGAGCAGAGCCAAGCGCCCTTGAACTCTGACCCTGAGCGCGCGCGTCATGCGCTGCCCCGGCTGCTCACGCTGACCGAAGCGGCCCGGTTGCTCCGGGTGCATCGCAACACCGTGGACCGTGAGCGCAAGGCCGGGCGGCTTGCCGCGGTTCGGGTCGGCCGGCGCGTGCTGGTCCGGGCGGACCAGTTGCAGCGATACGTGGAGGAAGGGACGGAGCAATGGAGCGAGTTTTCGAGTACCAAGCTCACTGGCTGGTCCGGCGAGCGGACACACCGGCATGGTACATCTACTGGTGCCGACCGGGCACGCGACGGGTCCTGCGCCGCAGCACGGGCACAAGCGACCTTGAGGACGCCAAGCGGCGACTAGTTGATTATGTCGATGGTCGGCACGCGGGTACGCCCCCGGCGAGCGGAACGGGCAAACCGGGCAAGCCAGCCATCCTGCCCAACAGGCCGAGTGGTGGCGTCGCTCGTAACCCACCCGGCGATGTGCCGGTGCTTGACGTGGTCTCTGGCTACGTAGACCGGCTCAAGGGTCGGCCCTCGCATGAAGCTGCCCGTTACGCCCTCAAGGCTTGGGTGGAGTTCTGCGCCGCCCACGACGTGGTCTATGTCCACGAGGTCAATCTCGGCGTGCAAGAGCGGTTCGTCGACTGGCGTCGCCGATCGCGCCCAAACGGGCCGCTCATTTCCAATGGCACAATCAACCGCGGCTTGGATGTGCTTCGTGCTGCGTTGCACGACGCTTGGCGGCGGGGGCATCTCCCGTCCTTCCCTCACATCCGCCTCATCCCTAAGCCGCCGCCGCGGGACAAGTTCCTGACGCAGGAGCAGGTGCAACGGCTGCTTTCCTGCTGCCGCGAGCCGCATCTCTACCGCTTCGTCATGCTCGCTGCCCACACGCTGCAGCGCCCCTCGGCGATCCTGGGCCTGCGAACCGAGCAGGTCGATCTGCGTTGGAACCGGATCAACTTCCTGCCGCTCGACACGCTGCAGAGCAACAAGCGCCGCCCGATCGTTCCCATTACCGCCACCCTCAAGCCCGAACTGGAACGGGCCTTGGCGGAATCGCTCTCGGGCTACGTGGTCGAATACTCCGGCGCCCGGGTGCGCAATATCAAGCGTGCATTCCATTCCGCCGCAACGCGTGCGGGACTGCTTGGGGCCACTCCCGGCATTCTCCGACACTCCGGGGCCACGCTCCTTGCCGCGGCGGGCGTACCGCTCCGAGAGATCAGCGGCATGCTCGGCCACACCACCAGTCGTATCACTGAGGAGGTCTATGCAAAGCGCCGCCCCGAGTTCCTCGCCGAAGCTGCGGGGACCCTGGATAGGTTGTTTGCGACAACGTCGAACGCGATGGCACCCAAGGCTGGTTTGCAGGAAAGACCAGGGTCCATGTCGGTTCACCTGCGTGATGCGACCCAAGGGCCTCACCGGTATTGAGGCTTGCGGTGAGCCGCCATCTCATGCGTGCCCGCAGCCATGCGTTCCCGAACCATCGCAGCGTCCCGCTTCAGGACACGCGGAGCGGCACGTGGCGCGACCATAAGTGGGCTGGTCGCTGGAAAGTTCTGTGCAGTCCCGATGGGTCACCGTGGAAATGCTGCCATCTCGTCGCACCTCACGCAACAGGTGATTCTGTCATTCTACGCGTGAGGCTCGCGCCAGAAGGCTGCCGACGCGTGGGCTCGGTGGAGCTAGCATGGCAATCATGGGAGTGGAATCGGCTGAGGGCATCAAGAAGCTCGATGTTGTGACCTTTGATGAGCTGCTCCGCGCACAGAAGCCGTTCGAGACGAAAACTCCGTGCATTGATCTGTCGAGTGTGGAGTTTGTCAGCCCTGCGGGCATGGTGCAACTCGTGTCTGCCTGCCACGCTCTGAGTCGCGATGGCCGCAAGCCTGGTATCGTGCTCCCCAGCACGTCGGCGCGGTCGTATTTGTCTCGTGCCGGCGTTCTGAGCGCGTTGAATGGGGCCGTGACGTGCGCTTCCAAATCGGATGCTTCGCTACTGAGCGCCGGATTAGTGGAGCGTGGAAGGAACTCGATGCTCTTGGAGGTGACTCGCCTCGACTCGATGGGGGCGCTCCCGCGAATTCTGGATCGTTTGGTCGTCACGTTTCGTCAGCGACTTCGGTATACGCGACCTACTGCGTTAATGATCGCCACGGCCGTCTCTGAAGTGTGCCAGAACGCGGTTGAGCACGCCACTGAGGCGGCCGGATTCCTCGCAGTGCAGGTGTATAACGGGAAGCGACGGCGGTTTGTGGAGATCGGAATGTCGGACTACGGCCCGGGCTTGGCGGTCACGCTGCGCAGAAACGCGATGCACGCGGGCGTCGTCAGTGATAGTCAAGCAATCCGCGTGGCAACCAAGCGTGGCACGTCCGGGATTTCCGACGATCCGACCAGAGGTACGGGCCTGTATCACTTGCTTGAGATTGCGCGCAAGCACGCCGGGACCGTGGACCTGCGATCAGGGACCGCGCGGTCCAGATGGCGAATGGACCGGGATGAACAGGCGTACTCCTTCACGGTGCCGAGACTGTGCGGCGTCCATGTTGCGATCAGCCTTCCAGACGGGGGAAGCGGTTGACAAACAGGCATCACCTTGTACACTGATGGTGATGAATGACGCTTTTAAGCTGGGCGCGCACGGCAAGCACCTTTGGACGCGGGCGCCCGCACAGCAGCTTCGCGAGCTCCTTTCGCGTCAACTGCGCTCCGCCTCACCCGGCAAGGCGGTGGTAATTGACGCCCGCGATGTCGAAGCATTCGATTTCTCCTTCGCAAACGAGTTTTTTGGCAAGGCTCAGTTATCGCTTCGCCACGAATTCGTGGATCGCTTTTTGTTCATCGAGGGCCTGACAGAATACACCAGAGAGAATCTGAATCAGGCGCTTGAAGGCCTGTCCTTGGTGATGATTGAGCGTCGGGCCGGCCTGAAGCACCTCCTAGGCAAGCTGCACCCAGTTGACGTGAAAACGTTCGGCGTCATCGACAAGGCGGCTCAACCGATTTCCGCGGCCTCGCTGTCTCAAACGCTCGACGTCAACCAGACCGCCATGAACGAGCGGCTCGGGAAACTGGTGGAACTGTGCCTGATCTGGCGCACGAAGGGCGTCTCGCCTGCCGGACGGGAACAATATTTGTACGAGGTCCCCGCTTGACCTCTTGTTTGGGCAGTCATACAGTTCATTCACTGTAGAAGGAGCATCTCTCATGGCTTCGAAGGAAATCAACGTCTCGACCCGGATTCTCAACCCTCCCTCCGAGCGGCACACGTTCCGCGCGCCGCCTGAGACCAGTCTGCTGCAAGTCATGCAGATCGGTGCGACGAGCGCGGCCGTTGATCTGTTGCCGCCCGGCGACCAGCCGTTCGACCGCCTGCACGCGCTGGGGAATGGGAATGTGCCGGGACCGGTGATCGAGGACCTCCAGCAGTCGATCGGCACGTATCTCTCCACGCGTGGACGTGAACCGGATTTCGGCATCGAGCTGGTTCCTTCAATCCGCGTGAATGCACGGTGGGCGGTTGCCACCGCGGCGACGATGACGCCAAGACAGATTTTGACGTTGTTCCATCTCGACTCTCAGGACTACTCCCTCTACCACGAGCGGAGCGCCGAATTGCTGCCGATCGACACGCCGGTTGCTACCTCGCGAGGAGTGGCGTTTGAAGCCCAGCGGGACGGCAAGTACGGCCAGGAGTAATCCGTGATTCCTGCACTGCAGCAAGAGGTAGACTGCCTTCGCGTGAGGGGAGTTGAAGTCGAAATCCTTGAACATGCCGGCCAGACCTACGTGCTCGCATCCCGTGTGGCGGCCCCTTCGCCACCTTGGGACCGGCAGGCCTATGACATCCTGATTGCGGTCCCTCTCCTCTTCGACCAAGCGTCGCTCGACGCGTTCTACGTGGCTCTGCCGTACAAGTTCCAGGATGGCAAACATGAACGGGTGAATGGGCCGGTCATTCGCATTCGCGATCGCGAATGGCAGCTTGTGTCGTGGCACTATCTGGACGGAAAGCCCTGGAAGAGTGGGCTCGACACACTGGAGACGCACATCGAGCATTGCAAGGGTTTTTTCTTGACACGAGGAGTTCGCCCGTGAACGCGACGCATCTTCACATGCCCTTGCCCGACTGGCGGGCGCTCCGCCAGCATTGTCGGCGATCGTTTGCTGCCAATGACGCGCCGGAGACCGGCTTGCTCGCTGTGCTGGGGCTGAGTAACGGCGAACCTCGCCGGTTTCTCATCGCCAAAATATTCTGGCCGGAAGACGGTGATCTCAAAGTCGCAGAGAATCAGGCGGTGGTGTTCGACGCGGCTTACCTCCGCCGAGCCCACCTATACATGCGCGAACATGGCCTCGCTGGGTTAGCGGTGTTCCACACCCACCCCCACGCCGACCGTACGGTCGATTTCTCTCGATACGACGACCAACAGGAGCCGCTGCTGGTCCGCAACCTACAAGAGATTCACCCAGCCACGAGGGTTGTCAGCGTGGTGGTGGGAAAGGCGAGCACCCGTGGACGATGGTGGGACCAAGGGAGTGACCTGCCTGCGCCGATGGGCAACCTTGTGGCCATTGGAGACCTGTTGGAGTTTCACTCGCTGGCGGGCGACACACCGCCCCCGCCGCCATCAGCGGCGGGTGCGTTCGATCGGGGCGTTGCCGTCACAGGGACCGGAGCGTTGGCGCGCTTGCGCGCCATGCGAGTGGCTGTTGTCGGGGCCAGCGGCACGGGATCGCTGACCTGCGAACTACTGGCCCGGGCGGGATGCAGAGCGATCACCGTCGTTGACGACGATGTGGTGAAGACCGAAAACCTCAACCGGATTCTGCACGCTTCCGCAACGGACGCTGAACAGGCTCGCCCCAAAGTCGACGTAGTGAAGGTCGCGATAGAGTCCATCGGTCTGGGCTGCCAGGTGACAGCACTGCGGGCAAACATCATTGACGACACGGTGCTACCTGTACTCCGAGATGTCGATATCGTGTTTGGCTGCGTGGACAAAGCTCTCCCACGGCTCGTGTTGTCGCGGTTCTCGGCTCAGTATCTGCTGCCCTACATCGACGTGGGAGCCGAAATCGGAGCGGACGCCGGGGGCATCGTGTCCATTGACAGCCGAGTGAATCTGGTGTCCCCGGGTCGTCCGTGTTTGATGTGCACCGGACTGGTGACTCCCCGACGGCTTCAGCACGAGACCCAATCAACGGGTGAGCGCAGTCGGGTGGTGTCACAGGGGTACTCGCAGGACCTGGTCTTGGAGCAGCCCGCAGTTATGGACCTCAACATGCGTGCCGCAAGCATGGGGGTCTTGGTATTGCGCCATCTCCTACAACCATTCCTGCTGCCTCCCCTGCCGGTCACGATCGCAGAAAGCCTGGTCACTTATACCACGCGTCCCATCGCCGTAGCCCGAGAGGCGAGCAGCGGCTGCCGAGTGTGCGTCGGAAACGTGCACGCGGGCTGGGGGGACTGTGGCCCAGCAATCGGGATGAAGGCTATGGCGCTTGCGTCAATTGCATGAATCTGCCGTGCAGTGAGTGGGGGGAACTAGTCAAATGTGCGCGCCAGTTGCGCGCCAACTGCGCGCCAGCCGTTGCCAGGGAGGGCCGCGTGTTGCCTGCCAACCCCTTGAAATCGTTGGTCGGAGTGACAGGATTCGAACCTGCGACCCCTGCGTCCCGAACACTCAACCTGCGCGTGCATCGAGCACCTGACTGCACCTTGAAGTCGCCGCAAACCGCGGACGCCTGTACCAAGCATCGCACAACGGTGGCGCGTTGGCAACGGCGAAGAGCGCTTGCGACACGGTGAGTTGCCGGTCCCAAAGACGGGGTTGCGCGCCAAATGCGCGCCAGTATCGGTGAAGATAGTTCATCTCCTGCTCATTCAAGAAGTGATCGATCTCGAACGTACAACGGCGTGCGTGCCACAACGCTGCGCGGAGTCATCGCGCCAGGCGAGAGTTCGTATTCGACGATGCCGGTAACGGCGTCTCTAACCGAAGCGATGAATGCCTCAGCTGCCATGCGCAACGGGCCAAACCAACGGCCTTCGACCGCTTCCTGCACCCAGATCTGCTCCATGTGCATCTTCTCCCGGATGCATGAGTAGGGCACGGTGGCTGACTCTAGTCGCTTATATGCATCAAACAGGCAAAACGCCGCGGGCATCTCCCGCACTTCCTGGACCT
Organism: Phycisphaerales bacterium; assembly: GCA_046156035.1. Classification (GTDB taxonomy): domain Bacteria; phylum Planctomycetota; class Phycisphaerae; order Phycisphaerales; family UBA1924; genus JAEUIX01. The sequence goes on from JBJXEW010000052.1 coordinate 28,714, forward strand.
TCGCTCCGCTGGCCAGTTCTTCTAACCCGATATACCGACCGAGACCGTAGCCACCTACGAGCACGTTGAGGCGATCTACGAGTTCCACTAGTTCCAGAGGTGCGTTGTCAATCGCCACCGGTACTCCCCGCTGGATTGTGACGCGCAGCCGCACTGGTTTCGGGCTCACGTGCGGTCCGCGGGTCCACAAATACAGGTGCGGAGGTACCGTGACGTTTTCTGGGTCGTCTAGAACTCCGAACTCGAATTCTCTTCCCCAAAGGTTGACATCCATACTCACTGCTCGGGTCACAAATTCGGGTAGCCCTGCCTTTGCGAGCGCACGACATTTGTCAGCGCGACTGACGTGCGAGCATGCGAACGGTGAGCCAAACACGCCAGGGAAGCCCAAGTCTCGCAGCGCCCCGTTGAATCGTCGAAGGCTATTCTGCGAAGGGTTAGACGTGTGAATGATCGCATTGCAAATGGGATCGCATTGTCCCGCCACTTCGGTTGCGATTTGCGCAAGAAGCGGCCTGCTCAGCGATGCACAAATCGGATGGCCACCTGCATAGGCGGCCTGAGCAGAGATGGCCGGTCCCACAAAGTCCACGGCGAAGCGAGCGCGAGCGTCAATATGAATGTGGCGAATACCGAATGCCGAGCATGCTGCCTTCGCGGATTCGATCGGCGCATCTCCACCAAGCCCGACGGTCAATGCGATGATGCCGTGCGTCCGCAGTGTCGAAAGAAGGTACGCGCCGTCCAGACCCCCGCTGAAGAGGAGCAATGGTCGCACACCCGAGTGAATCGCCGTGGCAAGTGATTCAAGGCTGTCAATCGTCTTCGTCGTCGGAAGGCGCATCTGGCTCTCGCAAATTGTGGATGAGGGATCTGAAGGTGACGTACGCCTCGGAGGCGTTAGAGGCGGAATCGGATGGTTCGGCCAGTTCCAGCCTGGTGAGGCGAGCCTGTTCGAGTGGCGCGAGGCATGCGCTGGCTTTGCGATATGAGGTGGATGTGGCCTTGTCAACCTTGGCCAAGTGGACCCCATGGCTGCAAGTCGAATAGCACATAGCGTACTGCTTGGCCTGGAGGCGGATATAGGCCTTTCCCAGCTGGTCCCAGAGTGGGAGAAGTGGATCAGGTGCAAAGACCACCCTGTACACCTCAAACCCGTTGCCGCTCGGGAGCGACTCATCAAGGGAGACATTGTTGACACGGTGGAAATCTGAGAGGCGCCCCTTGGCCGCGTCCAAAAATGACAGAGCTGACGAACTTGACGGCACATGCTTCGTCCAATGCCAGTGATACACCGGCTCAACAAGGTGACCTATCACTTCGGTCAGAAAGCCGTCGATGTACCCGCTCCAAAAATTGTGCTCGTTGCCGGAGGTGACCCTTTGTGAACCGGGGCGCTTGTAGCGAAGAAAGTTGTTGGCTACCTCGATGTGTCGAAAAGTAACCCTTCCTTCGGAAGTCTGATTCGCAGCTGGCGGGCGGATCGAAATGGTACCCCAGTTGCCGCGTTCATCCCAGTGGTTCCAGATTGCGACCAGAGCGTCGTAATCAGACGGCAAAAACGCTCCTTGAGAGAATTTCTTTAGCCCCTTCCACAGGTCGTGCGCGGCCGTTCGACCAATTTGCTGACAGAGGCCATAGAACCGATCCGGGTCCTTTGAGGCTCCCTCAATCAACAACTGAACCGTCTCGATCCGCAACTGGATGTGATCGACGCCCGCAACGGTAAGTCCTACGGCCCTAGCCGACGAAGGCGAGGTTGTTGCGCCAGTCGAGCGAGGCTTCCCTTCCAGGATGTCCCAGACCTGCTTGGCTTGATCGGCTTTGAACCATTGAAGTCCCATGAAAACCCCTACGATCGTTGACCTGGAAGGGATGCAGCAATATTTCGCGCTGGAACTCAGAATCTCGCGGCTTTACGAGGACAAGAGTATCCATTCAGGCTGGGAGTGGGTTGGCAAGGGGAGACTTGGAGAGAGTGAGAGGCGCGGCGGATTCAGCACGATGTTCTTCGCAGCAAGCCGCGTCATCTGTCCGCGGCTGGAATCACGACAAGGCGTTTATCCGCGATTCGAGCTGTTCGAGTGAGTTCATGAGGCTATCAAAGTCCGGAGGTTCGCCGAAGAACCTTTGACGCATCCTGAACCACAAAACCTGACATTTGTCAATGGAAAAATGGAACCTCCGGCTTCACTCGTCCAGGCGCGAAGCCGTCCAGCTTCCCGATAATCGCACCCCGGCCAAACGGGCGACCGTTCCCATAAGGAGGGGGGTGGGCAGGGGGTGAGCGGGGGAGGGAACCTGCGTCCCCAGCTCCAGCAAGCTGGTTCGTGTGACCGGACGCGGCGCGATGCCCCGCGCTGCGATCGCAACCGTCGCACTGGAGCTCTGCTGCCCGTCGTTCGGCGAGCCGTGATGCTGCGACTACAGGGGCGCGTATATTGAAACTCGGTGCCGGGTTGGCACCACCCGTGGCAGTTGTGGACTTGCGGCCATGACGGGGGGCTGACCCGCCCGAGCCGCCGGCCGAGCGCGATCGTGCTCTGGACCCGTGCGAAGAGCGGATGTTCGCGCTCGCCATCGAGCAAGGAGCACGCCGCGTGAACATCGGTACGCGGCTGGGCAAGTTGGAGCGGCGCGTCGCGGAGGAAGGCATTACCTGCCGGGCATGCGGCGGGAAGATCCGGCCCGACGGCCCGGCGCAGCCGATGCTCCCCGTTGTGATCCAGGAAGCGGACGGGACGGTCGTCGACCCAACGCCCCGCTGCGCGGCGTGCGCCCACCCGCTCGGGCACGACGGCCGTGCCTCCGAGGAGGCTTCGTTCGGGCGGGTGAACGTCGTCACGATGCTGACGCGGGCCTGCCACGAGGCCATCCTGGGCCGGTAGACGGACACAGTGCCGGTCGGTAGAAAGAAGCGTGAGGGTGTTCTAGGTGTTGTAGGAGAGAAGCGCGGCACGTCCCGGTCGGACCGCGCCCCTTCCAAGCATCCGCTGGGGCCAAGGTCGCCCGACTCACCCGTGAGCACCGCTTCGAGCACCGCTCTGAGCACCGTTGACTGTCACTGACTGGGGGACCGGGGCCGGAGTTGAGGCCGAGGCTTTCGATAAGTACGGGCTGGGGTCCATCTCGAATCCAGGCTCGATTTCGAACCCAGACCGGCTCCAGCGCAGGCAGGGCTGGACGTCCTGGAGTGCTCCCACCGTCTTGGTGGCGTCGCTCATCCGCTTGAGAAAATCCGTGTGCCCGGACAGGTGAACGTCGACCGGCTGTGGCCCCAGCACACCGGGGCTTCCCGGGCAATGCGCGGGGTGGTTCCGCAAGTGCGACCCTTGAACATGGAGGCTTGGCTGGCTCGTCGCGATCAGCTTGTCGGGGAAAGCCGCAATCCTCTGCGCGAGACCCGCCCGCTCATCGTACGTACACACAGCAAGTTCGCTGTCCCATTTGGCGCTGAGACCGATGGCGGCCGCCATGTTCCACAGGAACTCTAGAATACTGATGATCTGTGCTGTTTCCTTACCGAGAGTCTTCCCCGGATGACAGATGTAGACGCGCACCCGGACTGGGTGTGCCAACAGCTTCCGCAGAATCGGCTTGAGCCACTGCCCCGTCTGGCTGACGAAGATCGCTTGGTCGGGCGGCTTCGTGCAGCCGGTGCCAAGTGCTACTCGAAGCGATTGCCTGAATTCCGATGCACGCATGTCGCGAGTCCACAGCGCCCCCTGTGCGTCCGCGCTTATGAGCTTGGCAAGCCCTTCGTTGTCGCACAGTTTGTCTGGCAGGAAAACCCGAGTCCAATCGCCGAGGTGGCGTAGCAGCATGATCTGAGACCGATAGTTTTCGACCACCCCTTCGAACGCCGCCTTCGTGTCGGGGCTCAGGTGTTCGCCCCTGAGCGCATTTTCGAGCGTGTTAACGACGAAGCCGGCCTTGGCTGCGATGCGCCTCTTGGTAAACCCTGGCAGCCTGCGAAGCATGTTGAGGTCGTCAATGGTGGATGGGTCCAAGGGCTTGCGTTCTTGCTTCATGCGATGACTCCTACCTGTCGCGTGGATTCTACAGCACTCTCGGTTGAGTTCAGCATGCGACTCCGAATCTCGCGCCAGAACACATTCCGAACGGGACACAGGTTCTGATGGCACCCCAGCCCCTACTCGGGGGCGGGACCGCGCCGCAGCCTGAAGATCTGACACATGGCTTCTACGACCGTGTTGGCAGCAGCCATCACCGGCAGCCCTCGCGACGGGAACGACACGACGATCTGGACGAACCGCTGTTGATGCCCAGACGGAGACTGCTGGATCTCGGCGTGGCAGTACTCCAGGTTCCCCCCGAAGCTTCCCAGCGCCCACGCGAAGCGCGATTCGATGAACATGGGGCGGCACTCCAGGGCCTTGCGCAAGTGAGCGTCATGGAAAACGCTACTCATCGGCATCATCACGCCCTGCAGTGTCTTGAGGGCTTGCCCCGGGTCTGGTGGGCCCTGAGTCAGGAACAAGGGCACTGGCTGGAAAAAGCTAAACTGTTTGCAGCGCAGATTCTGAATGCGGAGCTCTCCGCAGTCGATCAGTTGCTGGTACTCGAACCGCGGAAAGAGCCGTTCGCCCCCCTCCGCTCCAGGGTGTCCCGCAGCCTCGGCGAAGTTCACAAAGCTCACCCACCGACCGAGTTTGCGTTCGATGGCGGCCCCAACAGCGTAAATGGGAACTCCGTTCGTCGTGTCCAAGACGACTTCGATCTCGGCGAGCGGCTGCGGCAGGCCCTTCCGCCGTACCCACAGGATCACGTAGCGGACAAACCCCTCGCTCTGCTCGATCGCCTCCATTACCCGGGCGAACTGACGGGGCTTGTCGTCTATGACCATCGTGATGTGTTGGGGTGAGGGACCAGTCGCCCTCGATGGCTCGCGCAGCGTCACGACGGTCGTTCTTGGCGTGCTCAGGTTGACGGGCTTCGAGTTCATGGGCTTCCGCTCCTTGGTTGACTCCACGCGGGACCGAGAGGCCCCGGCGTAGCGAGTATGGTGCTGGATCGGTGTGAACGCAAGCCGACGTGATCCAGCGTGGCTCGCTTTACTCGCTTGAGCGCCGATACGTCGAGAGCACAAAGATTCGCGTTGCTCCGTCCCGCACAGGGTCGCGCTTCTCTCAGCGGACCGGGACTCTGTTGGGCGGGTTACCGCGGTAGTCTGGACCCGCGGCGGGCAACCCCCCAGCACGAACGGGCTATGCCAGTACGGCTGGCGGTCACTGTCGACGACCCAAACCTTGCACTCCGCGCCGAGCGCCCGGAGCAGCGGATCATCGACGATGGGAAGCTCCCGCCGCATGTCGAGCATCTCGGGCCACGCGGCCACGCGGCCGCGAGGGTCGCGGGGTCGCGGACATCAAACTGGAGCGCGACTTCGTCCATCGCCGGGAAGCGTGTCCGGCAGTGGGCTCGCTCAGAAACGCCCCGCACGGTCGGAGGCGAAGCGGGCAGGGCCGTTGGAGGCCTTACGGGGGTGCAGCACACGCCCTAGGACGATGACGGGCGGTCTGGCGCTGGGAGCCACGCCCACCTTGACGCTGTCGTGCTCCCCGAGACGCCGGTGCCGAGCCGCAAACCAAGGAAGCGACGGGCTGAGTGATCAAGCCCAGGCTTTTCATCGGATAGTCCGTCTACTGCTGCGTAAGCCGAACTCCAGGTGCCGGGTTCACTCCCTCATCTTGCCAGAACTTGTACTCCGGCGGGGGTAGTACTCCGATTCCCGACTCATAGAGGGGCAAGATCGCGTTCATGCCCGCGGCGTCCGATTCCGACAGGGTGAACACGGCGGTGCGGGAGAGCGTCGCTGTCCCGACTCGTGTTGAGCACTCCAGCCGCCAGACGCCGGGCTTCCAGACCATTCGGCTCGCAGCCAGTTGACGAAGGCTCTCGCGACAGCGGGTGGAATTACATTCTTGGCGCGGTCCGGAAGTCCGATGCTGAATACGTTGGGAATGGACGGCGAGAGTTCCTGGATCCGACCGAGCCAACCAAGATCCTGCTTGAACAAGCTGTATCGGACCGGGAACTTCTGGCTCGGCAGCAGGTCCAACGTGGTGATCGGCATCGGCATGATCAGCTTGCTGACCGGGTCGTAGATTCCCTCGATCGTCAACGGCGTGCGCTCTCCGCCCGGAGAGATCAGTGCGACCTTGATGTCCGACAGATTGATCGGCGACGGAGAGGGATTCGAGAAGATGAGCCCGAGCTCGACCAGGGGGAGCTCAATGTGGTGCCGTACCACTGCCTCGGCCACAAACTCAACGACGGGGGCCCCCGTGAGGGGGGCGGCGCAGAGTTATCCGTAGTGGCTCTGGGCGTCGGCCGGTAAACACGGCCCCGACGGGCGGGTGTCCGTCTCGGTACACCTTCGCGTCGTACCTGTCGGAGGCCCATACGTCCGGGACGACGAGCACAAACTGGCCTCTCTCGTCGGTTCTGGCGCCACCCCGCCCAGCGATGTCCACGAAAGCTCCGGCCACCATCGCCCCCGTGTCGTCATCGACCGTTCCGCTCAGGCGGATTTCGCGGCGGGAGGCGGCGGTGATGAGGAAGGCTGCGTTGGCCATAACGCTGAGCGCGATGGCGAGGATGAAGCGGTACTGGAGCATGAGCTTGAGCGTCGGACCCGTGACCGGCTTCGGGTTCGACTTGAAAGCCGCACGCAGTATTCCCGCGACAACGAACAGAAGCAGAGCGGCCAAAGCGAGTGGAGTCGTGACGATCTTGATCACCTCGCCCACGGTAATCCTCCAATCGAGTGCGGGGACGGCCCAGGAGTGCGCGGAGACTGCTCGGGTTCTGAGCTTTCGGCAGGCAGGGGCATGCTACCAAACCAGGGCAGGACGCTGTTGGCGGCTTCAGGTGTTCCGATGCACCAGATCGCGTCCATGCTGGGCCACACGACCCAGCGCACGACGGAGATGCATGCCAGGCGGCGGCCGGAGTTCCTGCGGGAGGCTGTGGCGACGTTCGACGGGCTCTTTCCCTCTGCACAACCGGCTTCCGCCGCTCCTGCTGCTGGGCAATTGCGCGCCCACCGCGCGCCAAGGGACGATCGGGGGGCCTCGAAATGGAAGGCCTCAAACCGGCCGGATTGCCAGGGTTTATGCGGGGAAGCGCGATGGTGCCGTTGACAGGAATCGAACCTGCGACCCCATCATTACGAATTCATCGACTCTGTATCTGCTTGCACCCCCTCGACCCAGATTGATGCGGGCAGCACAACGGGGGTGATCCCAGCTGCGGGGGACCATAATGTCGAGTGAGCGCTGGCCCAGAACCCCGCGCAGAGTCAACCCTCAGACTTGCCGCCAGAGCGAAAGACCTTGCGGCACATTTTGCCTAGGCGGTTGCCCACCGAGCCGCTGATCCGACGAAACGGGCATCCGCCCGGGCCGTGTGGCACACTGACGAACTGCACCGATTGGTCGGCATCACCCCCGAGCTCCGTCAGGTACGGATTGACGCAGCCCTGAACGGCGAGCTGTCGTGCAGTATTCGCCTTCTGAATTCTCACAAATTGACCGGAGTGCTTCAACTGCTCAAAGTTGCTCTGCAGATTGCAGATGAGGGTGGGCAACGGTGTGCGGCGGCCGATCAGGGGCGCTGACGGAAAGCTGCCATTGACAAACCATCCTCGCTGACCAATGGAATAACCAAAGTGAGGTGATGTCAGTTTGCTGTCCACCTCGCGCGTGGGGCTGAAGCACAACGCGTCGATGTCTGAGGCCTGCTGCAGCGTGCTCCAGAACCGATCCCGAAATTGCTCCGGAGAGGCAGCCGTCGGGCCTTCAAAGATCACGACTAGCGGACGAAACGGTGTCGGAAGCGTTGCTAAGTCCCCAATGAACCTAGTCATTGCGTAGCCTAGCATGATGGAGGAGTCCCACGTCCCCACTTCCGCATCAACGTGCGCGATTCGAAAAGTGCCCTTCTTGAACGCCGCTTGGGCAGCGATGCAAACAAAATGAGGAGACTGAACCAGCCCGCGGAACGCCGCTGCCGCAAGGAGCGCCTTGGGGCTGGGGTTTTCCGCATCGGGGGAGTAAAGACGCTGTGGGCCAGGTACAAGCCAAGTAAATCTTGGCTTGAGTCCTGACGTCTCCAATGAGGTCTCAAACAGGTTTTCGGCGGCGAACGGCTTGGGTTGGAAATCTGGATTTGCGTAACTGGTCATAGCCCTGCTCCTTTGGTGCCACGATGTGGCACCAAAGCATGGGGCATGATCGCATCACAAGCCACTGTCGCATAAGCACTTAGGATCGCACAAGCCGTTCGCGTCCCGCAACGGCCGCGACTCGTGGGAATATCATGGATCCCACGGGTCCCGCGGATCGCAGGAATCATGCGATCCATGATGTATACTCGCGCGATGCCTCTGACGTGGTACAACTGGAGCGAGGACTGGCTCAGGGAGTTCTTCGAAGAGTTTTGCACCACCCGGGCCCGCTCCCAGTGGCCGAAAGCTCCTGGTGCAGACCCGCTTACGGGGGGGGAGGCCATTGCGGACCACGAGGAGGTCAGGCGCGCGTGCAAGCTGATTCAGCTCACCCGCGCACGCGGCGAAAGCAAAGGACTGCAGAGGAATGCCCTTGAGAAAACGGTGCTTTCGAAAATAGCGACCGCCGGAGGTATTTTCCTTGACAAGAAAGGGACCGAGGTCGGGGCGATCTTTCAGGCGGAACCGAGGCAAAAGACTTGGAGCCACGTTCGGGAGCGCATGCGAGGGGTGTTCTTGGCAATGACCTGCGCCAAGGCGCTCAACTTGAACTGCTCCGAGCTCAATCTCCAGATCGCCAAAAAAAACTTCCTGGTGGACGAAGCTGCGGACTCGGTGCGAGTGGCATGGGCGACTCGGATCGCTGACTACTTCTTCGGAGCCGAGAGTCGGTGGTTCGCCTTGGAACGCGCGGACATTGCCTGCCCGTTCGATCTTGCCGAGGCGGCGAGTGAGATCAGGTGGCTCATGTGGTCGCAAGCGAGCCCGCGGGAATTGTGGATGGTCTCGGGTGGCTCACCGTTCCTCCAAGTGTCACCAGCTCAAAACTCGCTCTCTGCAACTGGCGAAGCCACGCGCGACGCGGCCAAGGCCGGAGTGCAGGTGCACTTTATTTATCCGCGTCGCGGTCCGAATCAGCAACTGGTCAAGCAAAGCGTTGACGCGTACCGAAGGCTGGCGGGGAGCGAGGGCTGCACTGTGCGTGCCGTTGACCCAACGCTGCTCGCCAACGGTGCCCAGAATGAGGAGGAGTGGCTCGGCCGGTGGCTGCACCCACTCGTCCGCTGTACATTCATTCGAGTGGATAAAGAGGAGATTCTGTGGATGTCACACCCGTGTTGGCAATCCAACAGTGGAGGTGGGAACCCGTTGACGGTACCGATCAGCAATCGGGGGGTGCAAGACGACTTCGCGAAATGGTTGAGGGTGCTTGAAGCGCAGCCGACCACTACGGGAAATCCACCTTCCGAGTCGCCAGAGCCGAAACCGCTTCGTCGTGGCTCGCGATCAAAATAAAACGTGACCGACCCTCCATTGAGCTGATCGTTCGAATCATGTTTGCGACCTTCGGCCGGCCCATCTGAGAAACGGATGCCGTGGGCTCATCAAGCAGGATCAGGGACGCATCCCTGAGAGCTGCGAGTCCGAGAGCCAGCAACTGAGCCTCTCCGCCGGACAAGCGATCGGTGTGTCGCCATCGCGCCTGGTAGACGAATTCCGAAACGCCGAGCCGATCCAAGAGATCCCAGCGCTTTTGCGGGTCGCGGTAGGTTCCTCCATGATCCGCCCACAGCTGCACCAGTGTCTCGCAGGCCATTCGTGGAGCGAACATTTGTGATGCGCGCTGCGGCACGTATACGCACCGGGCGATTCGTGCCACTATATCCCGTGCGGGCGCATCGTGCACGATCACATCATGAGAGACAAGCCGCACGCGCCCCCGAACAATGGGCACCCGTCCTAGGAGGGCACCGAGAAAACTGGACTTGCCGCTCCCGTTGCCGCCCCGCAGAAGACATATCCCACCGGCTTCAACGCCGAAGGTCTTTGGCGACAGGAAGGGACTCAGCGGGGCATCATCGCCGTCGTATCCATAGCTGCAATCAATGCCGTCGAACTGGAGGCTATCCGGCATGATCATCGGCTCCTGTGACTCGCTTGCCGATCAGGCGAGCTCCAGTCGCCAAGAGAATCCACAGCCCGATCGTCGCCGCAGCAGTGTAGGCGTTGAGCATCCCGGGACCGGCACGGCCGCGGATTTCAAAGCGCATGAGTGTCACGAGCAAGCTAAGCGCGACGATGCTCAGAACCACGAGAGAGGTTGAATCCGACCAACGAAGAAGGGCTCGCACGACTGTCGTTGTCCAGCTAGGAGGACGAGAGACGGATGGCGCCCCAGCGTGTTGCTTGATCGCCCGCACAGCAAACATGCCCGCAATCCCGGGCGTGATCGCGGCAATAAACGACACGCCCGAAAAACTGTTCTGAACCGCAAAGCCCGCTCCACCCATGAAGGCAATGCTGTTGTACACGCACATCCCGGCAAACAATGCCCGCCCGGGGTGAAGTCCGATTGCGACCGCAGCCGCTGGGTCCTGTGTTCGGCGCGCCAGAAGGATGCTGCGACCCAGTCTCGATGTGTCAAACAGGCAGAACGCGGCGGCGAGCGCCAACGCAGTCACAAGAAACAGGATGGTTGAGATTTCACTGCTGTTCAGGCCCGTGAGGTGTTTCCACGACGCCGGAGCAGTGGCGAGGTCGAGCCCCTGCGCAGTCTGGCTGCCGTTGAGATGATAGTTGAGCGAGTATGCGGCCAACGTTACCAAGAGGCCCGCAAACAGCGGGGCGAGGCGAAGCCGCGACAGCGACCATGTGGCCAGTGACAAGAGCAGCGGCAACCCCCCTGCAAGGAGCACAAACAACGAGAGCCGCCCGGTTGTTGTCGTGGCGTGCGTCAGCGCAAAATGCACGGCCGTCATGCCTGCCGTGAAAGACGCCTCGATAGTCAAATCGGGAAAGCGCCAATGCTCGAACGCCAAATAGACGGCAAGCATGACGAGCAAGATCCACGGCCATTCTGAAATGTAGAGAATGAGCGTAATCATGGTCTCAGAGGGCAGCGGGCACTCCTACTCGCCCACCAGTTCAACGGCGAGTCCCAGCTCGCGAGCTTGCCGAAGAAATGCTTCGCAGTCGTTCGGGTTCAGCGCTGCCTTTATTGCTTTCGTATTGATGTATAGCTTCGTGTCCGAGAATAGTCGAATTGCCGGGCTGCCTCCTGCCGCCCCAAGCGTTTCTGCGGAGCCTAGCATGGCCGCGGAGTCGCGGCCAAGCTGCCTGCCTAGCTGCGCAAAATCAACACCGCAGGCGGCTGCAGCACCGGCCGCGACCGATGCTCGGTCGAAGGCAAGAACAAGCAGACCCTTACCGTCTGCGACCTTCACAATTGAGCTCACGCCGCTCGCCGCGACATTATCCGGTCCGACTTGAATCAAGCCGACATGCCGCGCGAGCAGCGTCTGCGCGGCGGCTGCGCACTCCTCCGGTCGGGCAACGGTCGCGATAGCCAGGTCGATCTGCTTGGTGCTGAGCCGTTCACGAAGTAGATCTGCGGCGAGCCTCGCATTGGGCTCCTCCGAATTGGCGACCATTCCCACGGTGTTGATCGAGGCCGGGGATCGATAGAGCATGGCCGCTTGAGCCAAGGCAGCAATCCGTTCAAAGTCGAAATCGGAGACGAGTCCGTGCGTGTATTCAAGTTTGCGAAAGGCGTCGGGAGACCTCCAGCTGGTGGGATCCCTGGATGCGGTTAGCCCGAGAGCTACGGGATCATTTGTTGCGCCAAAAAACAGCGGTGTTGAACCTGTGCGATTCTGGATGGCAGCCACAATTGCCGGAGTGCCCAAAGCCACAATGGCGGTGGGCCGTTCGGCAAAAGCCGCCTTCGCTTGGGCGACGGCTTCCGTCTTGTCGAAATTCGCGTCCCGAATGGCGACCTGAGCGTCCTTGACGCCGGCCTCCAGCAATCCCACCTGCACATTATCCGCAACCGAGCGGAGAGTAGGGTGATTGCCGAAAAGGAGAACGACCACTCGAACCGGCTTGGGTGAAGACCGTCCGGAACAGGACCAGCAAGCAAGAACTGCAAGTACCATGAGAACCGCGATGCCCACCCATGTGCGTTTATCCATGTTCGGTGACCTCCGAATGCGGAAAAGCAGCCTTGACGCCCGCTAGGTATCATGGTATCCGATCTTTCGGCGACGTGGTGGCGAGATTCCACCCGATCGAGCCGCAATTCGCGAGGGTACGTTCCATGCAAACACCAAGATCGTTGGTAGGGGTCTCCGGACCTGGCGGCGCGTGGCAAGAGTCGGTTGTGCCAGGCGAGTCAATGGGTTCTTTTGAGAGCTGGCTCGCAACTCAACGGGCTCGCGTGCTTAGCCACCGAGGACTGATGCATCCCGTTCTTGACGAACTGGCCGATCGATGTCGTTCAATGCGATTCCTTCAGGCTTCGTTCAGGCAGATTTACCACATCGTTCTCGGTTTTCCGTTCCATATTGCCGGCGCTATTGCCACGTCGAGAGACGAACAGCTGTTGCGGATCCTGGTGCACAATCTGTACGCGGAGGTTGGAGAGGCCGGTGGTGAGGCGCACATCACGATCTACCGTCGACTCCTGCACGCGGTTGGGGAATCCGCACATCGACCGTGTGCGGAGGAGCTGTGGGACGAGACCGTTGCACTGGAGTCTACATGTGCGCGGCTTTACCGCAGCAGCGACGTCGGTGTCAAACTCGGCTCGCTGTATGCGTTCGAACTGATGTCCGCGCCGATGGTGGAGAAATGGGATCGGGCGATGCGGAGCAGCACGTCGCTTGCTCCGCGCGATTTCGAGTTCTTTACGATCCACATCGACATCGAAAAGGATCATGTGGACGACATCGCGCGATGCGCCGCACACCATTGGGCGACCGCGGGCTTTGCTGCGTCCTTCGTGTCCTCCAGCCAAGAGGTGATGCTTGCTCTGGAGAAGTTCTGGGATCGAGTCGCTGAGACTGCTTGAATCAGCCCGCGTGAGATGTTTTGAGTTCTGCAGTCGTCGAAGCCAGGGGTCGCGGGGGCCCGCAAGGCACCAGCGCTGAGAGTGTAGAGGCTTTTCGCTGCAACCCGGCCCTGAGACAATGTGGCTGATGGCTTGTGGCGAGCAAGTCAGCGGCACGAAGGATTGTCACGCGACGATGACCGGCGGGTCATCGCCGCTCGGCGGTGGCTCTCGATCGCAGCAAGCCTGGCATGGTTAACCTGGCGCGATCCTGGGGCGGGTTTGATGCCGCGACAAACAGCCGACGGAGGCCGGTGTCTGCTGTAGGTGCGAGGCAGGGCTCTGAGTTGCCTGCTGCCCCGTTCACGACGATGGTCTGTATCAGAATCCACCCGGTTGCCTCCCCAACGCCCTTGCACTGCGAGTCGGTTTGTGCTATGGGCCCTGCGCAACGACTGAGGAGAACCCATGGCGACCAAGTCTCAAACTCGAACACACTCCTTCACCCTGCGCCAGGAGGCGAATGCGATCACTTGCGGTGCCTTCCGCAATGGCTTTCTGGAGGACTTGCACGCTGGCAAGTCTTCGCCGCTGACCGACGACCCGAACCTATCACGACTGACCAACGCCGAGATGAAGGCCTTGATGATCGAGGCGTCGTCACTCGTTGCACGCATGCTGGCGCTGAAGGAGCAGAATCCCGAGAAATACTGGGAGCAGATTCGATTCCTTCACGAAAGCTACACGCACAACTGGGTGCAGGACGAGATTCATCCGGACACGCCAAGCGAACAACTACGCTGCCCGTTGCGGCGGTGATGTAGGGCTGCCAAGCGATAGCCGGAGTGCGGGGGGTAGGCCCCGGATACCAATCACACTCGACGGCTAACTGGTTGGCTGCGGCGCGGCACGGCTCGCAACCAAACCAGTCCGATCGCGCTCAACACCGCGATGATCGCCAGCAAGGGCGATTGGACGGCGGCGTTGAACAGCGAAACGACCACGAGCCACATCCCGTGGAGCATGGCGGTGAACGTCGGGTCGGCGGTCATCGGGAACTCCTTCGCCAGCGGCTTTGAGCAATGCGGCCGTAGGCATGGCAGAGTCTATGCGCTGGAGCGCAGAGAGCGCTCCAGCAGGGAGTGGCCCGTCGATTCACGGCTTGATGAAGATCGTGCAGACATCGTGTAGACCGGGGATGAATGACGAGCGGTACACCTTGGCGCTGCTGCTGTTCCCGTGGCTGAACCGCACGATGTCGGTGCAACACTGGCGGAGCCCCGCATCGAAGGCAAGGCGTTTGGTGTGGTAGACCAACGGGACGAACCCGGCCTCGCGGTCGGAGTAGTCTCCCATCAGGATCGCCAGCCTGCCGTATCTGGGCAGCCACTCGGCGGCGTTGCGGATGAACGCGGCGTAGCGATCGAGAAAGGCCGCCAGCGTCGGGGTCGTAGACATGTCGCGCGGATCGTTTGAGTAGACCTTCTGACGCCAGTAGGGCGGATGGGCCCATACGAAGTCGAATGCGCCGGTCCTGGCTTGGGCGGCGAACTGCACCGCGTTGGCGGCATCGAAGCCACTGCGGATGTCCAGAGACCGACAGGGGATCGCCAGTTCGCGGCACACGTCGGCACATGTTCCGCTGCCGCGCATGGGGTCCAGAACCGCACGGGGCCGAAAGTAGAGCAGCAGGTCGCGGATCAGGGCTCCACCACAGTTCCCGGGATAGCGGCGGTCGCCGTATGGGCCCGGGTCGGCGAAGTGGTACAGGCTGGTCAGCCGGGGCACCGGGCTGGCGGTGATCGGTGCCAGCGGCAGCCTGGCGTAGCCAGCGGTTGCGGGTTGGTGGCGGTGCGGATGGGTTGTCGTCGTCATGAGAGGCTCCTTGGTTGGGGGGCCTCGTGTGGCCCCTTCCCCCCGGGTTGAGGGGCCACACGGGGTCCGGCCAAGGAGCGGGATAGAGAGCGACGACAATGCCGCACCACTGCGGCGCTGTCCCTGATTGGGTCCACTGTTTCCTGTATTAGTGAGGGTGCCAAGGGCGGCAAGCCCGAGCATCAATGACGCCGGAACTTGCGTTACTCGGCGGCGTGCATGCTGTTCCTACTCATGGAGGCATCTCGCCATGCCGGATTCTCCCCAAACCAGCACTCTCCTGATCCCGCCCGCGTCGCGCCTCGTCGTGTTCATGTTCACCGACGTGGCTGACTCCACACGCCTCAAGCAACCAGGCTTGCGCTCGCGTTTTGGACAAAGGAAAAAGCAAATCAGCAGAGAAACTGGAAGTCCCTTCGAGATCGCCAGAGATAGGCTGAACTATGCCTCCCGGGCGATGGTCTGCGGTTACGGCATGACCTGCTTGCGGCGACTGGCTGAGTGGTACCGCGAGGGTGCTTGGCGCAAGGTCTCCGAAGTCCTCATCTGCTCCACGAGGGTGCGATCGCCTGCATTCGAAATGGGCGAATCCAGCGGCTTTGTGTGTCAGAGGAGTCCGAGCATTTCTCGAAGGCTAGGCAAGAGACCGTCTCTTGTTGCGGTCGGGCCAGCGTGGGCCGTGTTCGTAGGGCTACTTCGGGAGGTGTTGGTAGAAGTCGCGAAACTTCTGACGGAAAACCGCGATATTGGGATCACCGATCTTGAGGCGGTCCATATCAACCATCAATCGATCAAAGATGGCAGGGCCGTCTGGGTCAGGTTCCCCCCTCAGAGCAAATACATCATTGTTTGCTCGCATGACTTCTTCGGCATTCACACGATCATGCCGAATGCCGCGTGCTTGAGCCTGGACATGGAGCACGATTGCCGTCCAGTCATGCATGAATGTCTTGCGCATCGCGGACTTCGGGATGCCAATGAACGCAGCAATAGTCTCGGGAATCTGCGCGTCCGAGTCCTTCGATCGGTAGACTTGCAACCGAGTTCCTGCGTCTAGTGTCTCCATGAAGAGCTTGAAGTTCAGCCAACGATCATCCACGAGGAATGAGGCGCTAGTCTTGAGGAGGTCATCCGTTGCTACCAGGCGCGCCAGATCCCTCTGTCGCATGCCTGTCACTATCGTGTTGGTGAGGACGGCACCCCCGAGCACCAGGCTCGATGCGGCGCTGGCAGCGAGAATCCAATTGCCCATCACCTGTGCTTGGAGGCTCAGCACCTCGATGTAGCGAGGCTTCTTGCCGCGAGTTTTGTGGTTGCTACCTGGCATCCCCGCATTCTACAGAGTATTCGAAAAACCTGTGAGGTGAATAAGCGGGCTCACGTCGCGTTTTACCTTTGCGCCGTTCGGAACTACGGGCGGGTGCAACGAGGAGTATGACTGAACCCCTCCATCAACGGAGCGATCGGCGCGGCGGTAGCGCGACCTTCGGATCGTGTTCGTATGGGGATACGTCAGGCCGAGAGCAAGACGTCCACCCCACCTGTGCAACCTCCATACTAGTTTAGCGATCCTCGAAATCATTTTGTTAGGATAGGGCCTGCAGCGAGTGATTGGAAGGCGGTCAGTGTGCGGCGCACAATCGGCGGTGTTCTGGATGCCTGCATTATCCAAACCGCCGCTTCGGGAAGACGCCTGTGGGGAAAATCACCTCCTGCATACCCGTCCATACAGACCCCCTGCCAGCCCCCTTTGTGCCGCCCGCTTGAGGCCTGGGTAGGGTCGTGTTCGCACGAGCGTATGGTATCGAAATCGCAACAGATTCCCACGCTTTTCCACATGGGTGGAGTGCTATGAGAACGGCAGCCGAACGGTCCACGCGGTCTCGCCCGGCTCGCATCCACCGTCATCGGATGGGGGGGCCGGGTGTGGACCTGTGGCGGTGGCGGGATGGTGACTCCGGCGGCCGCCGCTGTCCGGGTTGCGTCCGCGTCCCCGGGCGGGGGAGGCGTGGCGGAACGCCCCCCCACGGCAAGGCGGCGGTGTGGGTCGCGGCGGGTCGGGGCCGGTCAGAGAAGGGTGGGCTGCCGAAGCTGGCCGACAATCTGTTCCCGCATGTCGGCCAGTCCCTCGGCCAGGCTGTGTGGGTCTGAGGCACGTGGTGTGGGCCAGCGCCTGAGCAACTCCTCCAGCCCGGCTGTCCGGGCGTCGCTGGCGGCCGGATAGCCCGGAGCGTCGGCGACGATCGGGCCGGAGAACCCGCCGCAGCTGTGCCAGAGCGAGACGGCCATGCGGTAGCGGCCGTCGGTGCACAACGCGATCTCGACCGCGGCGTGGGACCGGCCGCTCCGGGCGACGATCATCGCGGCCGGGGGTGAGCACGCCGTACTCGTTGGGTGTGGAGACTTCCATGTCTTGGGTTCCTGCTGAGAGGTGGACGGGATGGCCCCCGCCGGTGTCGGCGGGGGTAGGGCGGGAGCCGGGTTTCAGCGACGCCCCTGAAGGCTGTCCCCGGTGGATGAGGCGGAGGCAGCCAACGGCGAGCCGGTGCGTGCCGTCAGTCCGAGTCCGGCTTGGATTCTCTGATAAACCTCAAGCAATGCCTCGGCGGCGGCTACCAGGTCCTCGCTCAGGAGGAACTCGCAGTAACACCGGAGCCCGTCGATGGGGCTGACGCTGCCTAGGGAGACGATGGAGCCGGGTCCCGAGTGGGCTGACTCCAGGGTGGCTTGGATTGCTATGGAGGCTGGGTCCAGAGTCATCCTGTGGGTGTGGGAGGACTGGGCGTGGGGCCGGGGTTGAGTGCGTGGTTGGGTTTGGGACATGGAGGGCTCCTTCGTTGGTCGGGGTTGATGATGGTCCGCCTTGAGGACCGCGGAGCGGAGGCCGTCAAGCCCCTGGCCGCCCCGAGCGGTGTCAACCGCCGGGGTCTGCGGTCTGCACAACGAGCCGCATTCCGTTGAACATCAATCGTGCGGCGAGGCGGAAGACCGACGGCGGCTTGACGGGCGAGCATCGGCGGTCCAGGACCAGCCATCGTCAACCCGTGCCACGAACGGGGACCTTGGCGAAAAACCAACTTCGTCAGACTCCCCCCGAGCGGCGGGCCGCGGAGCGTCCACCGATCTCGTGGCGGGAGCGTCACGCCGCCGCGGCCGCCGCGGCGGCGGTGTCGCTCGTGATCGCGGCGATGATGTCGGCGGCGGTGCGTTGGATGCGGTCCAGCGAAGCCCCGAGCGTGTCCGCGTCGCCCCGGTAGAGCTGGATGTAGTCGCTGGAGGCGGTGCCGGTGTCGAGACCGACCGCGGTGCAGACCACGTACGCGACGGCCTCGGCCTCGGTTTCGACGACAGCCTTGGAGTCGGGCCGCTGGGCCCCGTGGTGCAGGAGTTCGTGGGCCAGCTCGTGGACCATCACTGCGAACTCGACCGCCGGTGCAAGCCCTTTGCGGATGGTGATGCTCCCGCCCTGGGAGTATCCCTCGTGGCCCGGCGACAGGTCGGCGTAGGTCAGGGCGATGTCGCGGGACGCGACGGACGCCTTGAGGCGGTCGAGGCAGCCGCTCGGGTCGCCGGACACCTGGGCGTGTTCGGCCAGCGGTTCGCCGTCGGTCTGGGCGACGTCGAACACGTAGACCCCGCGGAAGCGGAGGACGCGGTCGGGGCGGGCCTCGTCGGCGTCGGTCCGCTCCGGGGCCTGCTTGGGCTTGATCAGCATCGGGGCGATGATGACGATGCCCTTCTCGCCCTTCTTGACGTGGCGGCCGAGCTGTCTCCAGGCGTGGAAGCCCGCGACCCGCGTGGCGTCGGGCCGCTGCACCGCGATCAGCATCACGTTGCCGAAGCTGTAGCGGTGGAACCGCGCCAGCGTGGCGAGATAGCGGGTGAGTGTTTCGCTGCGGCCCCGGCCGAGTTCTTCGGTGAGTGCTTTCAGGGCGTTGTCGGCGATCTTCTTGGCGTCGTCTGCGTTCATGATTCGGCTCCTTGGCGGGGCCCGCGGAGTGCGGCCCCTCACCCGCGCGGGGGGGCCGCACTCCGGGGGTGCCAAGGAGCGATGGACGCCCAGTTGACGATGCCAAGAAACATCCACGCCACCGATGCGGGCAGACGAGCGTCGAGCCGGTACAACTGTCCCGGAGGCAGCGGCCGCACGTTGGGCACAGGGCGGCTGGGTTCGATCACAGCCCGCAGCTCCATACTCTGAGCCGCGTCGACCTACGGCAAACAGACCATGACTTGGCAATCGCGGACGCCTGCGGCTCTCGTCGCAGGGGCACGGCACTGCTTGCACGATCGCACCGCCGTCACCGGCGTTGCGTGGCCCGTCGGCGATCCTGCGGCACTGGCCAAATTCCGCGACGTTCCTGCTGCCGCCGGATCCGCTCCCACCGGGCGTTCCTGTTCCGAATCGCGACCTGATGCGATTTGAGGTCCCTGATCAGCTTGGCCAATTGTTTGCGATTCAGCGATGCGAACACGCGTTGCTCTCCCGCGGCGTCCGGGCCGGACAAATGCACGGTGAAGCTGGCGGGTTTGGCCGGACTGGTCGTGATCACAAGGGACGCCCTTAGCGGTTCGGGCCTGGATGTTGGTGTTGGGTCGGTCATGAGTAACTCCTCTCGGTTGTTGTTGACGGTCCGCTGGCAACCGCGTCCGCGGAGCACGTCAAGCGATAGCCGCCCCGAGTCCGGAGCCGGCACGGGTCCGGCCGGGGTCTACCGGCTGCACGGAGCCCGAAGGGCGGAGGAAGGCGGGCGGCCGCTGGACGGAGAGCGAAGCGACGCGGTTAGGACCGTGCCATCAACAGCAACCGGGAGGGCTTGGCGACCGGCAGACCCATGCACATTCCAGGTCACGAGTCAACCGAGCGGTGCCGGTTGGGCAACGGCCTCGCGACAGACGAAGCGAGACAGGGCGAGGGCAAATGCCGTACGCACACTCAAGGTCAAGAACCCAGCTCCAGCGACACGCGTCCGCTGCTCTTGGACACGCCGTAGCTGTGCGGTCAGTCCTTTCTGGCACGGGAGTCCGTTCGCCGATACGGTGAACGGTTCGCAGCATGACCAGCCAACGAGCACGCTGACAACAGCAGCGGCCCCAACGGGCCGCTACGCACACGAGCCCGCATCCTCATCGGGGCCGAGCATGCGGTCCAGCACGTGCTGAGCCATCGCGACAAGCAGCGGCAAGTCCTCCAGTCGCATAGCGGCGGTGGATCGTTGAACGCCGTGCCCGTTGCGGTACCGCCGCAGGATGGCCACGCGAATCTGTGCCTGGCCGGCCGCGTCGGTCTGGCGGAATACCAAGGCGTCGAGGTCGCCGTGGCTCAGTCGATCAATCAGTTGGGGTAGGGTCATAGAGCGTCTCCGGTTGGCGAGTTGCTGTTCGGCAATCTGCCCGGCTGAGCCGGGCGGATCGCCGGGGCTCAGTCCCTCTCCGGGAACAGTTCATTGGCGACGAGGCGGATGAGGTCCCACGAGAACCCGATCGACGGGTTGTGGTATCGCTCGCATTTCTTCAGCACTCGCCAGGCCTGTTCGTCGGTGAGTTCCGGGCATTCTTCCTGCACATCCTCAATGCTCCAGACCACGGCGACTTGCCGGCGGCGTCGCAGCAGCGCGTCGAGGTCGATGTCGTTGGGGGCCTGCTTGAGCGGGCAGCGTTGGCAGATTCGTTTGGTCATGAGAAAACTCCTTGGTGTGGTTGAGCGGGTGAGTGCCCCGCCGGGCGCCGCCCGGCGGGGCGGCCTCGTCACCGCATGTTGCCCGAGGCGGCCATCGCGATCGCGGCTTCGCGGTCGGCAATCGCGTCGTCGTGCTCGGCGGGCGTGACCAGCCCGTGCTCATCGGTGCGGGCGGCGTCTTGTTGCGTCAGCCATTGCAACGCCTGGTCGGAGAGGCTCCGCACCACGGGCAGGTCGACCGGGCGGAGCGAGTCGGTGTTCTTCCACGCTCCCTGCTCGCTGCGGAACGACCGCGAGATGGTGGTGGCGAAGAACGAGCGGCCCTGGCGGTCGGTGTTGTGCCAGACCGCCAGCGTGATCGAGCCGAGTCTGAATCGCTTGATGGGTAGGGTTGCTGTAGTCATGTAGAGCTCCTTGGTTGGGGTTGAAGTTGGTCCCCGCAGGGACCGCGGGGCGCAGCGCCGTCAAGCGCCAGCCGCCCCGAGCGGGTCCACCGCGGTGGACC
Source organism: Phycisphaerales bacterium (assembly GCA_046156035.1). GTDB lineage: Bacteria > Planctomycetota > Phycisphaerae > Phycisphaerales > UBA1924 > JAEUIX01. Next base: position 49,853 of record JBJXEW010000052.1, read on the forward strand.
GAGCCGGGGTCTGCGGTCTGCACAAGGAGCCGCACGCCGCAAGAGCGGCGTGGCGTGTGCGGCGACGCGGAAGACCGACGGCCGCTTGACGGAGCGAGCAGACGCGGTCAAGACCAACAAACATCAACCCCAACCGGGGAGCGATGACGGCAGCCGGGCCTCAAGCCACGTGGAGGCGAGGAGCGGTCGCGTGGGTGCCCATGCGCCGACCGTCCTGAGCGCTCGCGATGCCGTGTCGTCACCGGCGATTGGCAGGAGTGGGGGGGCGTGCTTCAACGGCGTGAGTTCCGGCCGCGTGGTGCGGCGGAGCGATCAACTCACGAAAGGACCCGCCTATGAAGAACGCCCGCTCCCTGCACACACCGAACGCTCCACGCCCTGCCCACCAGGTCACGGTCGGCCGCATGCGGCTCTCGCTCATGAGCCATCACGGCGGCGACAGCCGGAGCATCACGCTGGAGAGGACCCACGGCGACTTGGAGAACGGCTGGTACCCGGCGGCGAGTTTTCGGGTCACGGACCTGCCGCTGCTGCTGGAGTCCGCGAAAGACATGCAGGCTTACCTGAGCGGCGGAGCCCAGCCAAAGCGTCAGACAACCCCCGGTGCCGACGCCCAGCCGCCCAAGTCCTCAGGTGGAACCGATGCACACCCGCCCAAGCCCTGCACACCCGTCGCCGCATCCCCGGCGGGGGCGACACCGAGCGGGCCGGAGTCAGGATCGGCGGACGCCGCCCCAACGCCGCCGGCCGCATCGCACGCGGCCCTGAACGGGACGGCAAAGCCCGGACCGCCCCCGCCCCCTTCGGCCGGTGCGGTGGCGAAGCCGGCGGGTCCGCAGCAGCCGTCTCCGCGTCGCGCCGTCGCTGCCGCCAAGCCGCTCGCGGGTTCGGCGAGGCCGTCGCGGAGTCGCACGGCTGGCCGGCCGGCGGCACGCCGCACGCGGGCCTCGGCTCGCCCGGTGCGGAAACAGCTTTCGCGTTAGCCGGTCGAACCATGACGCTGATCGTCAACCGGATCGTGACCGGCGATTGTCTCGAAGTCCTGGCACGGTTGCCCGATGCCTGCGTGGACCTGATCGTCTTCAGCCCGCCCTACGACGACCTGCGGGCCTATGAGGGCGGGTGGAGCGTGGATTCACGCCGTCTCGGCGAGGAGTTGCTGCGTGTGACCAAGGATGGCGGCATCGCCGCCGTCGTGCTGGGCGACGCAACGAAGAAGTTCGCCAAGTCGCTGACGACGTTCCGGTGGGCGGTGGACTGGGTCGACCGCGTCGGCTGGCGGCTCTTCGAGTGCTGCATCTACGCCCGCCACGGACGGCCCGGGCCGTGGTGGCGGACACGCTTCCGCGTCGATCACGAGTACATCATGCTGTTCCTCAAGGGCGAGCGGCCGCGGCGCTTCGACAAGCAAGCGCTCCGTGTTCCCACCAAGCTGTCGGGCCGCGTCTTCCGCACTCCGGGAAAGCCCGCCGGTGGACGCCGCGGGCGATCGCACAGGCCCACGCTCGTCGGTCCCCTCAAATGCCGCGGCACGGTCTGGCACTACGCGGCCAGCACGTCGGAGGGCAACCGCCTCAAGCTGCGTCACCCCGCGACCTTCCCCGACAAGCTGGCCGAGGATCTGATCCGGTGCTTCTCCGTACCCGGCGACCTGGTGCTCGACCCGATGTGCGGCAGCGGCACGACGCCCGTCATGGCCGCCCGCCACCGTCGCCGCTATCTCGGCGTCGATGTCAGCCGAACCTACACGGCGATCTGCCGGAAAAGACTGCGGCACGAATTGTCAAGAGGGTTGCCGACTTGCCCGGGCCGCAAGCGGGGTTCGACGGTGTAGCTGGGCGACACGCACCGAGCGACCGGACCATGCGCGGAGTAACTGCACGACGGCCGCGGGGAGGGAGTGTGCAGCGACACTCTTCACTGGTGCCGACGGGCGAGTTGGGCACAGTTCTCAGCGTGCTTCCCATAGCGTTCGGCAGCAGGGTCTGCATCAATTGGAATCGCCGGCGGGCGCAATGGGCGAGATGGGCTTGCTGTGCCGTTGACTTCTTGAGCATTGGAGCGGGAGGGGCAGTGAGACAAGGCTCTGCGATTCTGTCCTCGGCCGTTGGTCACAGGCGGGCAGCCGGAGTTGCACGAGGGGCCCCCGTTCGTGGAGACTGGACCACTCGATCGACGGCCTGCTAGGCTTCTCGCCGCCCGGGTGCCACCGCGCCATCCTGATTTCTGCGGGCCAGTCGTCACCCTTCGGCAACGACGGTCCACATGGGAGTTCGCTTCTATGAGTAGGGTCGAAGAAATGGAGCGGCTTCGGAGCATGAGCAGCTCGGAGATCACGCGTGATCTCGAGAGACAACGCGCCGTGTTGTACGAACTGAAACTGACGCATGCGGTGGGTGCTCTTGAAAAGCCGCATTTGCTTCGGGCCAAGCGGGCACAGGTCGCGCGGCTATGCACCATTTTGGAGGAGCAGCGACACCACCAGGACGCTGCCGCGGGATCGACTGAATTGGTGGAACTCAAACGGGTCCCCGTGCGTATCAGGGTACAGCGAACCGCTGCCCACGCCCGCTCGAAACCAATGGTTTCGCGGGTGGACCGCGTGGTTCAAGCCACGCGTGCCGAGCCGAAATTGCCGCCGAGAGAAGCGCGATTGCTCTCGGACGTGATTGGTGCTATGCAGGTGAAAGCGTGCGCAGAAAGCGGGCAAAATGCCGATAACCCCTCCATTCCAGGAAACGTCGCCTCTATCCCGGCGCGCAGCCACCCGAAGAACGAGGTGATGGACGCGCCCCGGCTCATTGCCAAGGTTCTCTACCTCGCTCGTGCGGAGCAGGCTCGTTCGCGATTGGACTTGTTCCGGTCACGCGCGGCGAATGAGGCGTACCTAGACATTTCTCGATTCACCGCCGAGGACGCCGTGTCCGAGGCAACGACGCTGCGGAGATTGTTGCGAGTGGCTCCTTGGCTCGTCGAACCTGTCGTTGTGGGTCCTGACGACCGTCTTACTCCAAGTACGGAGCGGCGGTTACTCAAACAGCTGATACGCATCACCGACCGCCGTTTCGATGCCTATGCCGCAGATCAAGCTCGGCGCCGTGTCTCGTTTGATGCGTACCAAGCGAAGCGCCGCGCCAAGTCACAGAAAGAGCGCTAGACTCCGGCAGACGTAATTGCGTCGTGGTAGTGGGGCACGTGGGGGCTCGGAGCGGCGTGTTGTCCTTGATCAAGACCTACGGACTGTCCGAACTTCATCCTCTGATGTTCGCGCTAAACCGGCCCACCAGGCCCGGGTCGGTGCGTGATTCAATTTGGCGAGCCGAGTGCTTCGCCGACGAAATGGTGAACAGCGGAACGGTGCAGTCCGGGCAATCGGTCATGGTGGTTGGACTCGGGCCCGTCGGTATGGCCTTGAGCCTCGCCCTGCTTGAACGCGGGATCAAGATTGTCAGCTGCAATCTCGTGAGTCAGGAGCGCGATGACGCGTTTCATCTGTGCCGTCACAGGGTTATTTGCCCGACGACGTTTGATTTTCCGAAGGCGCACTGGACTGTTCGCGAGCATCCGTTCGATGGAAGCACGGAGACGGTGTTGCCCTGGGAGGCTGGGCTTGCCACAGCCGTCCACGCAAGTTTGCTGCATCGGTTTGTTGAGATAGGCGCGCGCTACGTCGCGACCGGGAATCTGGTAACGATTGAACCAGCGAGCGTCACCTCGTGGCGGCGTGCTCATGATCTGATCCACGTCGAGGGCGAGATCGAAGACGACGAGGCGGACGTAAACGAGGGTGACAGAGCGTGGACCGAGGATGTCAACGCGATCGTGTTTTGTACCGGTCCGGGTCCCCATCTCAAGCACATCGACCGCGCCGATACGGGATTCCAATCTCACGGCTTTTGGAGCAACGCGGATGCTGTTCTACGGCGTCGTATCAAACTCGCCGGCAAGCAGATCCTGGTGCTTGGCGGGCAGGATGGCGGGCTTGGCGACTTTGCACGTCTGCTCTGCAAGGAGTCAGATCCATGTGATCTGTTGCGCCACCTGCCGCTCCCGCAGGATGCTGTCCAATCGCTGGACTCGTTGAACCGCACGATGTGGGTTGGATTTTCCTCGTCGACAACCAGCCTGGACCACGCTCGACTGGTCGAGCTGCAAGCTGCCTCTATTCGTCTCGTGAATGAGATGTGGACTGGGACTCCGAACCTCCGGAAGCGAGTGGACGGGCTGCTGCTGAACGATGATGCGCGTCCGGCGGTTCAGCTTGCCTGCATCTGCTTTCACTTCGGGCAGGCGTACTTCGCGAACCGCCTCCTTTGTCACCTCCTGGCTCGCGCACTCAGAGAGCGTGGCGCAACTGCAAATGGGGGCATGGCACCATTTCGGGCAGGCGTGCGCGCGGTTGCTGTTGAGGGACTCGGTGGTCATCGTTGCGCCGGTGACGCTGGCAAATGCTCGGGTGCCCGGCACCGGGTTCAATTCCAGGCGGAATGTTGCACGAAGGGCTGCGTACCACCAGATTATCTCGCCCAAGAAGGCCAGGTCCCTGCGGCGCATGTTTGGCCGTTGGTAACGGTTAGCACCGCGCCCATCGATGTTGACCACGTCCTGTGTCGGTTTGGCCCTTCTCGCGAGTTTCCGCGAATCCCTCCGGACGTTGCTGCAGCCATTCAGGCTAGATCGGAAGTGCGCGATGTACCTCCGTTCTACCTGTGACATATGGGGAGGAAGCCGGCGCGAGCGACAGTCCGATGGCCCCACGATCGAACAGCGTGAGTAGATCACGCCGAGCGGCCGTTCAGTGGGTTGCGTCCGTCGCGTCGACGCATCCGCTGCACTGTGGGCGGCCACAACAAGAATTGTGCCTAGCACCGCGCGCGATGACTTTACGGTGCGCCGCCCGTGGTGGACTGCTACTGCGCGTGGGTCAAGTGTTTCGTTGGCGCGAGGCGCCCGAGTCGGAGGGCAATGGTTCTGCGCGCTCCACGGCCGACACCTCCCCGCGGCTGCGACGGAGGGTGTATTGGGGGCTTGATAAAATCACTCCGGCGCGGCCGCGGGGAGAGGAGAATCGCCGCCCTGCCTTGAAACTCCACCTGCTACCCCGTCGAAGCCACGCGGCATGAGGGTCTTCGTCTCGTCCACAATCAACGATCTCGCTCCCTATCGGCAGGCGAGCGCCGGAGTGATTCTGGAGATGGGCTGGCAACCGGTTCTGCCGGTGGAGCACCGGCGTGTGGCGGGGGGCCCGGCGGTGCTGCGGTGCATCGAACAGGTGCGCAGCTGTCAAATGTTCATCCTCGTCGCGGGATTCCGTTGCGGATGGATACCGACGCTCGCCCAGGGCGGCACCGGCACCGCGTCGATCACCGAAATCGAGCTGGCGGCTTGGCTTCACCACGGTGCCGCGCACGGTGGTATGGCTCCGCTCTTGTTCATCGCGGAGGATGGGCGGCAGGAAATCGCCGAAGGCGAGTCTGCCCTGCATCGTTCGGTCCAGACGGTTTTTCGCGAGAAGGTGCGGAACATCGGCAACTGGTTGCACTCGTTCGCGTTGGTGGAGCAGGGTCAAGCGGGGCACGGCGAGGCTGTCGGTTCGTTCCAGTCGCTGGTGCGTGGGCAGATTGCCAACGTGAAGGCGGAATTGGCCGATGCGGCCCGCTGGCAGGCACAGCAACAAGCTGAACAAGCGATGGCTGCGGCGCAACGGGCCAGGAGCGATGGGTTTGCCTTGGCTTTGTTGGCGCTTGGCGTGGGTTATGTGCTTGCGAAGAAGTAAGTTGTGGTCGGCGGTGCCACAATATTGAGCCACCGGCGAGTAAGTCTTATCGCGTTGACGGAGGTGGGTTGGGACGGACTGTCAACACCCCTGCAGGGCGGCACGGCTGATCCGGTATACTGCCGCGATGCTGCGGATGCACCAGTCGCGCTCGGGAGACGCGGCCAAGGACTACTACACCGAGGCGCTGGCCACCGGCGATTACTACGTCAGCGCCGAGCGGAGTTCGCCCTGGCGCGGCAGGCTCGCCGAGCGTCTGGGGCTGGGGCCGGAGGTGACGCGGGAGTCGTTCTGCCGCCTGGCCGACAACCTCCATCCGAGCAAGGACGAGTCCCTCACCCCGAGGACCAAGGACGACCGCACGGTGGCGTACGACGTCAACTTCCACGTGCCCAAGGGTGTGTCGGTGCTGCACATGGTCAGCCGTGACAACCGCATCGTGGCGGCGATCCGCGAGGCGGTGCACGAGACGATGGTGGAGATCGAGAAGCAGGCGGCAACGCGGGTGAGGCTGGGCCAGAGCGACGGCGAGCGGCCGGCGGGCGAGCTGGTGTGGGGCGAGTTCCTGCACTCGACCACCCGCCCGGTGGACGGGGTTCCCGACCCGCACCTGCACGTGCATTGCTACGTCTTCAACGTCACGCACGATCCCGTGGAGGGCCGGCTCAAGGCCGCCCACTTCCGCGACATCAAGCGGGACATGCCGTACTACGAGGCCGCCTACTGGACCCGGTTGGCGGGGAAGTTGGAGACGCTGGGCTACAGGACCGAGCGCGACGGCAAGGGGTGGGATGTCGCGGGGGTGCCGAAGAGCGTGCGGGAGCGGTTTTCGCGGCGGACGGCCCAGATCGAGAAGAAGGCCAGGGAACTCAACATCACCGATCCCAACCGCAAGGCGGAGATCGGCGCCGCGACGCGCGAGGGCAAGGAGGCGAGCCGCCTTCAGCCCGGCGAGTTGCGCAGGCACTGGATGGGCGAGATGACGGCGGAGGAGCGGGAGGTGATCGCGGCGGTTGTGCGTGACCGCACGCCCCGCGAGCGTTCCGCCGAGACGGAGCGGGCGGCGGCGGAACGGGCTCTGGAGCACGCCATGAAGCACCGCTTCGAGCGCGAGAGCGTGGCGGCCTGGCCACGGCTCCTGGAGAGCGGCCTGAGGTTCGGCGTGGGGCAGGTTTCGCCGGAGGCGATCAGGGACGCCGCGGAGGTGCACCCGCAGCTGGTAACGGCCAGGGAGGGGACGCAGCGTTGGGTGACGACGCGGGAGATTCTCCAGGAAGAGCGGGCGATGCTGGGTTTCGCGCGGGACGGGCGCGGAATGTGCCCGCCCTTGGAGCGGGGCATGAAGTGGACCCGCGGCATGGTCAACCTGAACAGGCAGCAGGAGCAGGCCGTCGAGCACGTCTTGACCAGCCGGGACCGGTTGATGCTGGTGCGCGGCGGGTCGGGGACCGGCAAGACCACGCTCATCCGCACCGCCGTCGCGGCGATCGAGCAACGCGGGTCGAGCGTGGTGCCGCTGGCCCCGACGGCGGAGGCCTCGCGCGGCGCGATGCGGGAGGCGGGGATGGGCGGGGCCGAGACGGTGGCGAAGTTCCTGGCCTCGCGCGATCTGCAGGCCCAAGCGAGGAACGGCGTGATCTGGGTCGACGAGGCCGGGTTGCTGGGCACGGCCAGCATGGGGAAGGTGCTGGAGGTGGCGCAGAAGCAGAACGCCCGCGTGATTCTCAGCGGTGACACCAACCAGCACAACTCGGTCGAACGCGGCGATGCCTTGCGGCTTCTCGAGTCGCGGCTCGGCCTCAGGTCCGCCGAGGTGACGCAGGTGGTCAGGCAGCAGGGAACCTACCGCGAGGCTGTGGAGGCGATGGGCAAGGGACGCTTTGACGAGGGGATTGCCGCGCTCGACAGGCTCGGCGCGATCCAGCAGTGCGAGCCCGGCGATTGGACGCCGCTGGTGGAGGATTACGTTGAGACGCTCCGGACCGGGCGGAGTTGTCTGGCGATCTCGCCGACGCACGCCGAGGGCGAGGCGATCTCGTCGTTGATCCGGTCGGAGTTAAAGAGCAAGGGGCTGTTGGGGCAGGACGAACGGCTGACGGTGCGGCACCGCGATCTGGGCTGGAGCCAGGCGGAGCGCTCCGACGCGGCCAACTACCAGCCCGGCCAGATCGTGCAGTTCCACCAGGCGGTTCGTGACGGTAAGAGCCGCTTCGCACCCGGCGAACGCTACCGCGTGTCGGGGCGCGACGCCGAGGGAAGAGTGGAACTGACTGGACAGACGGGCGAACGGAAGTCGTTGCCCCTCAACCGTTCGGCGGCGTTCGCGGTGCGCGAGGAGCTGACGCTGCGTGTGGCGCCGGGCGAGCGGCTGCGGGTGACGGGCAACGGCAAGACTCTGGACGGTCGGCACAGGCTCAACACCGGCGCGGCGTTCCGGGTCGCTTCCTTCACGCCCGAGGGCGATCTCAAGCTCTCCAACGGCTGGGTGGTGTCCAGGGACTTCGGCCAGTGGGACCACGGCTATGTCAGCACCTCGCACGCGGCCCAGGGCCGGAGCGTGGACAAGGTGCTGATCGCCCAGAGCTGGGCCGGGGTTACGGCGGCGAGCGCCGAGCAGGTGTACGTCTCGGTGAGCCGCGGCAAGCAGGCGGTGCGGGTCTACACCGACGACCGCGAGGCGGTGGTCGAGGCCCTGAGCCGGTTGAGCCGCAGGCGCTCGGCGGTGGAACTGGTCGATGGTCCGGCCGACAACCCAGGCCAGGAGACGGCCGTCGATCGGGTGAAGCGCCACGCGCAGACGCTGGCGAGGGTTGGTCTGTACGAGACGACGCGTCGGGAACTTCAGCGCCAACGCCAGCGGACCGTGGACCGCGGCCGCGGCGCCGGACGAACAGGAGGAAGAGGTTATGAACGCTAGCGGAAAACCCGCGCCGACCGGATCGCCGTTGGACCGGCACATGATGCGGAGCGGCGCTGGAGCAGGTTCCAAGCGCAGCGAAGTCCCGGAGAGCGGGCTTGAGGCCCGGCCCGAGCAGCCGGTGCTGATGCTGGACTTCGTGATGAAGAATGGCGACCGTGTCGGCCTGCCTTACGCCTATCTGTCGGGGGCGGCGCTCGACGGCAACGAGCACCTGGTGCTGACCTACTCGGACCGCACCGTGGAACTGCGCGGGCGGAACCTGCTGGCGCTCTACAACCACGTCCTGGCCCACACCGCCCGGCGTATCGAGACTGCCGGTTCGCCCTTCGACGACGGCGTGCAGGCGGTGTGGGTGGAGTCGATCACGGTCCGGGATCGGGAGTGACGCGGGGTTCCAGGGGCGGCTCGGGTTCCACGCCGGATTCCTGGTCGAAGAGCTGCTCCAGAGCGCCGTGCGAGAGGCGGGCGAGTTTGGCGAGCGGCAGCAGATCGGTGTAGCTGAACATGGCGCACGGCGGAAGGTCGCCGGGCGTGTCGGTGTGCCGATGGAAGATCACGCCGTAACGCGTCTCGCCGTTGGTGAGCGTGACGCCGCCGATGACGGCTTCGAGCAGGCCGCACCGTATACGGCGGATGATGGCGGCGCGCTTCATGAGCGTGCTCCCCGCTGGCGACCCGGGGATGGGCCCGCGCCGGCGCCTGGTTTCGACGCTCCTCCGGATCGTTGCTGCGGGGGGCCGCCGTTCCCGCCCGTGTCGGGCGGGGCGTGCGGGTCGGCCGCGTCCTGCGCGGGCGGGGCCGAGCCGTTGCCGTCGGGGGGGCCGGAAGGGGGTTTGGGCTTATCGGATTCCTGCTGCTGGCAGATCCAGGTGTGGGCCGAGTCCGCCACCTTGGCCAGGGCGAGCAGGTCGTCGCGGCCGTAGCCGGTGGTGCCCTTCCACTGTCCGTCGCCGCCGCGGAAGCGGCGCTCGAAGGTGGCGTTGTAGAACGGTCCGTTCTCGCTTTCGTTGCGCCAGATGGCGGCGCGAATCAGGCCGCAGCGGACGGTATGGGCGGGTTTGGTTTTTTCGGTCATGGTGTGCTCCTTGGTGGTTGTCGATGCGGCCACGAGAGCACGGACGGATCGGGAGCGCCAGGGGCGTTGCCGGGTTGGCATCGTCGTCGTGGGCGGATGGGTCGGGACTGGCCGCGGATGCGGCCCTGCCCACGCTCGCGCGTGGGGCCTGTCGAGTGGGGAGAGCGGCCCACATATATATGAGGTGCCGGTCGCGGGGGGTGGAGGAGAACGGCGGTGAAATCCTGCTTGGCCGTCGCGGGGCTTCGTGGTAAGTCTGGGCGATGTCTGCCCGCCTCATCCCTCGACGGCCGCAAGCGAGGCGCGACCCGCGCCTCCTCGTCGACTCGCAGCTCGAGGAATACCGCCAGGTCTACGCGCTCGCGCAGTTCCGTCTGAACGCGCTCGATCAGCGGGTGCCCATCGCCGGGGCCACGCTGAGCGCCATGCTCGGGACCGTGGCCCTGTTGCCGGCATCGCTGCAACTGGCTCTGCTGGTGGGGTTGCCGCTGTCGCTGGTGTGGCTGGTTCGCACCACGATCAATCACGCGCGCTCGCTTGAGGATGCCTTGCGCCGCATCGAGGAGATCGAGCGGTCGGTGAACCGGAGGCTGGGCGAGGAGTTGCTCTGCTTCCAGAGTTCGCACCCTTCCAGAGGGGTGCGTATCGGCGGCCGGACCGGGGCCGAGACGACCGAGGCGGTCCTGGCCGCGTCCGCGGTGTTGCTGGGTGCCTGCCTGCACGGCTTGTGGGTGCTGCTGTCGCCGTCGCCCCTGGCCTATTCGGTCTACGCGGCATTCATCGCCGTCGTCTGCGGCTCGTTGCTCGCGGCCCGGCACGGTCTCTCGCTGTACCGCTATGAGAAACAAATGGGGGGGGGTGTGGGTATTTCGGATACGCCGTCGTAGGCGTCGCCGGAGGCCGCGCCGGACTGCGGCCCGGGCCCGGGTTCAGCGGCGGGTTTGCCGTTGCCGGGCTCCGGTCAGCCGGCGCGCTTGTCAAACTCGGCCGCGCATGACGAGATGAAGGCTGCGGTCGCTCCGGAGCCGCAACAGACGGTCAGTTGGCGAGTTCGGAGATGGCCTTGGCAGGGTCTGCGCCACAAGCCCGGCACCACGCGATGAATTCCATCGGGTCCATGCGCCGCTCGCCCAGTTCGGTCTTGGACACGAAAGAGTAGGGCTTGCCGAGTTTCGCCCCCAGAGCCCGAATCGTCAGTCCGGCCTGCTCGCGCTGGGTCCGCAGCAGAGCCCTGAGGCGCCGATAGCTGGCGGCGTGCTGCGGTCTTGTTCCCATCTGGGGCTCAAGCTACAGTGCCGCGTCTGTGCGCCCAGAATAGGCTCAGACGAGATCGGAGCGCTGTCCGGTGAACAAGAGCATGGAACTTGGGGAGTTGGTCCTGACGGTGCCGGAGCGTGATCATCCGCTCGGCACCGGTGTCTTTGCCGGACTGACGGTGTTGGCGCAGGCTGCCGTCGATCGGTTGGCGCGGGCCAGTCACGGAGCGCCCGTGGCTGCTGTGTCCCGGCTGCGGGGGACCGGGCGCGGCGTGTCATGCACGCGGTTGTTCGATGCCCTGGAGCGGGACCACCCCCTCCGCCTGGAAGCACCTTTCGAGGGGAGTGACCGCGTCAGCGGCGCGGTGTGGCGGGGCGATCAAGTTCTGGGCGGCCCGTCCACTGCCGCCGTGGCGAGGCTGCTGTGGGCTGCCGAGGCTCGCGATCTGCCGATGCACGTGCACGATCATTCCGACAGGTTCATCGTGGTTCGGCACGGCCGCGGGTATTTTCACGTGACGGATGAATCCTGCGACGAGTTCTGCGGCGGAGCCGTGCGGTCCATCCCCGCCCGCGAGCGGGACGTGTTCCTGTTCACCCGCGGTGTGGTGCACACCTTCAGCACCGACAGCGAGCCGATGGAGTTGCTCTCCTGCCAACTGCCGTTCGTGCCGTTCGATCAGCCGGAGCAGTATCGCGTTCCGGCGTGCCGCTGGACGGCGGCGACGCATCGCGATGGGTACGCCGCGGAGATTGCGTGTGATGCCGCTTGGACGGTTCTGGCACGTCAGCCGGTCTCGAACGTCATCGCTGCGGGCATGGTGCCGCTCGCGGGTTCCTGACGCACTCATGCACGAGCGTCAAACGGCCGTGTACACGCCACGGTCGGTCCGCTTGAACCGCTTCTTGTTCAGCAGGGCGATGTTGACCATGGTGCGGAAGTTGGGGGAGGTCGTGCGGTATCCCGCCTTGCGGACGGCGTCTCCGGCGTCGCCCACCGACAACCGCTTGCCCTTGAGAACGGCCGCCAATGCGTCGGCGAGCGGGACCTTGTTGCGGGCGCGGGTCGCGACCCCGCGTCCGGTTCCGCCCTTGCCGGCGGCGGAGCCTCCGCCTGCCGCGATTGCGGCGTCCAGTTGCGCGAGCTTGCGAGCGACGCGGGTTCTTTGACGCTGCAGGCTACGGACGCGCCGGGCGCGGCGGGCGATCTCTTGCTGGAGTTCGGAGACGCTCAGGCCGTTCAATGACGATGTTCTTGCCATAGGTTGGATTCTACCGTGCTGACGACGCGCCGGATGCGATCGCCATGCACACAGCGGAGCGCCGGTAGCGATACCCGACAAGCTGCGCCATCGCAAGCGTTGCCCCAGCCGCGATCCCGGCGATCCTGCCCTCGGTTCGTTCGATGGGCGGAACCGCAGCGTGGAGGCCTTGGCCGTCCCTGGCTCTCGCGCGAACGTATTCGCGCATTTCGTTGGCAGGCGGTTGCCTGCGATCAGTCCGGTGTACCGCCACGCCTGCGACGCGTCGCCGCCATGCCCGCGAGGCTCAGCAGAGCGGCCGCCCCCGGTGTCGGCACTGCCACGATATCGAAGTTGACCCCGGTGTACGCACCGTTTCCGCCGAACGAGTTGGCGTTGGTGCGGACGAGAAGGCGAATCTCGTCGCCGATGTGGACAGGCACGCTCGTGATTGCGGAGATGCCGCCGCTTCCTTCGGAAAAATCGATGGGGTTGCCCCGGCCACGCCCCGAGCCCGATCCGACCGTGCCGATCTGGCCGGTGAAGGAGATTCCGTTGAGCTGCAGGAACCAGTCGTTGGCCCGGAAAAACTGGTCTGCGACGCCTCCCCACCAGAGGTTGCCGGTGATGTTGACCGCCCCCTCGACCGGGCTAGTCCACCTGATCAGGCCCTGATTGGCTCCGTCACCGGCCGGTCCGGAGTGCGTCACGATATCTCCCGCGATCCAATCGTGACCGACCGTCTCGGTGCCGTTGCTCTTGAACCAGGTGGGGAACCCGCCCCACGACGGTTGGGGAGTGACCCAATTGGTAGTGCGGAGGGTGAAGGGAAGCAGGGCACCATTGGAGGATCGGAGAGACCAGGGCCCTGTTGGGTTGTTGACGTCGCTCCAGTCGTTCTTGATGCTCCAGGTCTGAGCCGCCGCCGCGCTCGTCGCGGCTATCAGAAGGGCTGCTGCGGCGAGCGACGCGGCGGGGCGAGTGCGGGCGATTGAATTCATCGGAATCTCCTTCCTAGCGTGTGTGAGCCGGTTCCCGCGGTTGCGAGTCTGGCGGGAACCGGTGCTTGGCCGTGCGTCGGTGACGCAACGAGGCAGCACCGGTTGAATGTTCGCACGGTGCAACGAGACGGTTGCGAGGGCAATGTGAAACATCGAGCACACGCTGTCCTGTGAATGGTTGCTCGAGCGCACACCGCGGCGGGGTCGCTGGCAGGTAAGGTATCCATTCTGCGGTTATGGAACCCCGTCCGAGTGCTCCGGAGTCCACCTGGCTGTTGTCGATGGGGTCCCGTTCACACAACATTGTGGTTGTGATTTCGGGACTTGGCGCGCGGCGTGACGCACAGTCTTGTGGTGTCAAACACAAGTTTGTGGCGGGACGGACGCAGGCGGCGCGTGGATGCTGCGCCATCGGTATGGACATCACCCCTCGACCCTCCGGACCAGTAGCACGATTCCGGGCTGCTTCTGGACGGCTCACACGCACCGGGACGGGTACGCGGTCGTGGTTGCCTGCGCCGCTGGCGTGGGCGATGTTGGTGCGTCAGTGTACAGCCCATCCGATCGCGGCCTGTGGGCTGACTAGAGCATGTTGAATTACCGTCATGATGCTTGTGTGGTGCTGTGCCCGCTCCCGATCGTTCGACAAGCCCCCGAGTGGTGTCAGGAGATTGTTGGGGCATTGGACAATTGTGGATAGTTGCCGTGGCAATGCCACGCCCTGGTGTATGTGTTAGGCTCCGACCCAACAGGAGGCTCGCAGGATGTTCATCCGCGATCTGTTGCGATTTGAGGTCGGCGCCGATGAGCCGGCTCGCCGGCCCGTGCTGCCGCGCCCGCCCAACCGCTGGCCGCTCGATCACGCGCTGGTGTCGTTGAGCCCCTCGGACGCGCTCACCATCGGCGACTGCGTGTGCGGCGTTCAGGTCTTCGGGGCGTCGGGTTCGGGCAAGACCAGCGGCAGCGTGGCGCTCCTGGCCCGCGCCATGCTCGTCGACGGCTGGGGGCTCTTGGTGCTGACCACCAAGCCCGGAGAGGCCGATCAGTGGCAAGCGTGGGCCGAGCGAGCCGGCCGCGGCTCCGATGTCGTCCGCATCACGCCGGGCGGGCCGCACTGTTTCAACTTCCTCGACTATCTCGACCGCCACCCCGACCGGGGTGCTGCGGTCGCCAGCAACATCGCCGACGTGATGATGACGCTCGCCTCCCACGCCAAGCCCAAGAAGAGCGGCAACGAGACCAGCGAGTTCTTCACCGAATCGGCCTCGCACCTGGTCACGCAGGCCATCCACCTGCTGCGGGCCGCGGGGGCTCCCCTGACGCTGTCGGCGATCAACGACACCATCGGCTCAGCGCCGCTCACGATCGAGGAGGTCAGCACGCCGCTGTTCGAGAGCGGTTATCTGGCCGGGTTGCTCCGGTCGGCGGAGGAGCGGGCGCTGGCCTCCCCCGATCCGGACCGGGCCATGCGTGCCGTGCGGCTGCACGAGCTCTGCGACTACTGGCTGCGGCGCTTCCCCACCATGAGCGACCGCACCCGCGGCGACGTGATCGCTACCCTGAGTTCGGTGATCTTTCGCTTCACCGAGCCTCCCTTCGATCAGCTCATCGCCTCCGAGGATGCCAGCACCTTCATCCCGGAGATGATCGATCTGGGGCGGGTCATGATTCTGGACTGTCCGGTTGTGACCTACCAGCTGGCCGGGCGGCTGTTCCAGATCGCCGTCAAGCACCTGACCCAGCAGATGGTGCTGAGGCGGCGCTGCGCCGACTCGACGCGGCCGGTGGCGATCTTCGCCGACGAGGCGCAGAACTTCGCCACCCACGCCGATTACCGCTACCAGGCGATCTGCCGCGACTTCCGCGGCTGCACCGTCTACGCCACCCAGACCATCGACAACTACCAGGAGGCGGTCGGCAGCGAGCACGCGGTCGAGGCTCTCTTGGCGAGCCTGGTGACCAAGGTGTTCCACGCCAACGCCGGTCGCACCAACGAGTGGGCCGAGAAGCTGATCGCGCAGGACTGGGGCCGGACCGGCAGCGACAGTTTTAACCACCGGGGTGGCGGCGGTGGGGGGGCGGGCGGCAATCAGAACGGTCCCTCGTTCGGCTCGACCGAGTCGGACCACCTGCACCCGCAGGTGCTGGCGGCCGAGTTCACCCGGCTTCGCACCGGCGGCAGCCGCAACCACGGGCAGGTCGAGGCGATCGTCTTCCAGCCGGGACGGCGGTTCACCCAGACGCGCAAGCCGATCTTGTCCGTGACCTTCGCGCAGGGTATGTAGAGGAGTACACACAATGGCTGACGAGGCAATGCAGGAGTTGAACAAGTTCGTCGACCACGCGGTCCGCAACACCAAGTGCGGCGCCAGCATGTGGACCACGTTCCGCTGGCTGAGCGGCTTCATCTACGTGATCTGCTGGCTGGTGGCGCTGCCAGCGGAGTTACTGTTCAACCGGCGCATCGGCCGGCGGCACATGGGGATGCTGCCGGTCACCGGCGCGATGCTGCTCGTGCTGGTCTACTGGTCGTTTGCGGGGCCGCTGCTGGTGAAACTCCGGGGCAACGCTCCTGCGGCTTGGGAGTTCGCTTGGGGTCCGGGTTTCTGCGGCGTGATCTATTTGGCCTGCGTGGTTCACCGCATCGCCAACTGGTGGCGGTTCCGCTCCGAGCAGCAGGCGCACAGTTTCAGCTGCGGGATTCCGTGGTGGGTCTATCCGCCGCGCTTCCTGACGCGAGTCTTCGCACCGAAAACCAAAGTCGTTCCCGAAGGTTCGGCAGCGACGGAAGCGGCGTCGGCTCGGTTCAACAGCGTGTACGAGGCCAAGCCCGCAGCAATGGCGCAGACCCCAATCCAAGAGAAGGATGAGTGGAGTCGCTTGCCCGCCATGGTCTTGGCGCACGTCAAGACCGAGTGGCGGCGGTTCTGGTCTGACTGGTGTGCGAGCGAGGTGCCAACGGGCCCGTTCGCCTGGTACCTTGGTACGGTCGCCCACCCGTTGCTGCTGATCGCACTGGCGTGGCCGCTGGTTCTGCTCTCGCCCGCCTTGTCGTTGTGGGTAGTCGCCGCGGCGCTGGCGATCTTCCTCAAGGCCCGTATCGACAAGGCGATGGTGGTGGAGACCATCTACGACATCTTCGATGCGCGTATCGAGCAGGAGTTCCAGCGCGGATTGTCGGACCCGCGCCGTTTGGTCGCCGTGGAGCGCCGCGGCTTCGCGGCGAGCGGCGTGGGCAGTGTGGCGCGGCTCCTGGCCGACGGACGGCCTTCCGGTGACGGACGGGGGGAGTTGTCGCCGGAGCTGTCGGCGTTGCTTGGGCCTAAGGCGGTGGGGAGCGCACCGATACAGCCTGCGTGAAGTGTTGATCGTGGATCCGGAATAATGGCGGGGTAATGAATCGGGACCGACACCATGATTGCTCCAAGTGATGGAGTTACGGGCAGCAGCGATCCAGGATCGGGCGCGCACGCCTCTTCGCCCACGCGTCCGCGCTGGTTGCAGTTGGCGCTTGGCATTCTGTTGGTCTGCAGCGGCGTGGCCGGTTGGCAGGCGCATCTGGCGGGTGCCAACCCTCGGCCTGCAACGGGCGTCCTCTCGTGGCGTTGGTGGCTGTCGCCCATCAGTGCGAACGGCATGCCGGGTCGACCGGCGATTGTCGCCCATATCAATGGCGTTGCTTTGCAGCCGGGAACGGGCACGGGCGACGGCGCGGAGCACGTGTGGATTGTGGGCACGGGCGGGCTGCTGGCGGTCAGTGAGGACCAGGGGACGACATGGCTGCAGTCGTATGTGCCGGAGATGGGCCAGAGTCGCGGTGGGGCGAATAGCTTGAGTGCCGGCGACACCAAGTTGCAGGGTGATGGTTCGGATGATCGAATACAAGCCACACCGCAGGGTTCCAAGACTCTGGCGGAAGCGAAGAGCGGAGCGATTGTTCCCAACGCGCCATCCGGCGAGCAGGTTGACAAGCTTCAGAAGCCGGTGCCGGGGGACGGGCGCACGAACCCAGCTCGGCAAAGTCCGACGCCAGCAGCCGGCGTGGACGGGGGAGCGGTTCAGCCCGATGGCCCGTCTCCCGACAAACCAAACTCAGATGTACCGAACACACCGCCGGAGGGGCAAGGTGGAAGCTCGCCGATTCCAGCCGCTCCGGCCGGCGATCCGTCAACCACGCCTGCCGCAAGTGTGTGGTCCTACGAGTTGCTGTCGGTAGCGTTCCGTGTGGGACGGCCTCCCATTGGTCTTGTGAGCGGCTACGGCGGTACCGTGCTTGTGACTCGCCCGGGAGGCAGGGCATGGTTTCGCCGGTCGATTGGTACGTCCTTACCGGTGCGCCATGTAGCGGGATCCAGGACGCTGATCTTTGACGATTCTGGTGCTCGCTGGGTGTACTCGGAGACGTCTGTCGGCGGTAGCCGTGTCAGCACGCAGGCCAAGCCAATAGCGCCAATACGAGCCATGGCCCTGACTGCGATTGGAGATCTTGTTATCGATGGCGGCGGCAACCTGAGTCTGACTCACGCAGAAGGTGGCGGGTCGACAGGGCTTGCTGGCAAGGGCTTTCAAGCCTTTGATGAGGATCATGGACTCAAGGTTGCGCTCGCTGTGGGCGACGGCGGTGCCGTCACATGGATCGACTTGGTCAAGCCGTCCCTGGACTTTGACTTCTCGATAGAGCCGAGTTTCGCGGGCAGGACTGCCCGGGCGGTCGTGTTAACGGGCGTGGACCGGGCATTGGCCGTAGGAGATGGAGGAAC
This sequence comes from Phycisphaerales bacterium, assembly GCA_046156035.1. Lineage (GTDB taxonomy): Bacteria > Planctomycetota > Phycisphaerae > Phycisphaerales > UBA1924 > JAEUIX01. The sequence continues at coordinate 67,882 of JBJXEW010000052.1, forward strand.
CATCGTGCGCCTGCACAGGGGAAAGGGTGTCAACAGTGAGGGGCTCGCATCCGGAACGACGGCCGATCTCCGAGGGATCGCCCTGTCGCCGACGAACGCACGCGTGGCTTATTCGGTTGGGTCGCACGGAACGGTGCTGCGATCGACCGACGCAGGAGCGAACTGGACGCGGATGACGGCGGACTGGCGTGCCGCATTTCCGGCCTTGGCCGTAGAGGTGAGCAAGCCGCGCGTCGGTGGCGTGATCCCGTCGCTGCCAACGGACGGCATCGCGGCACGCCGCGTCTGGATGGTGCCTGCGCCTTGGTATTTCGCATCGTTGCTTGTTGTGGGTGGGCTGGTTGCGATTGGGCTCGCGCCAGTGGTTAAGAAGGAACCGGTTGCGGGTGGCATTCGAGATTCGCTGGACACGGACCGACCCCTTGAGCCCGGGGACCGCGATGTGGTCGGCATCGGCCGCCTGGCGCTGGCCATATCCCGGTTGCTGCGCAACGAGAACACGTCGCCGCCACTCACGCTTGCGGTGACGGGACGGTGGGGCCAGGGCAAGTCGTCGCTCATGAATCTCGTGCGCGGTGACCTGCGGCAGTTTGGGATTCGTCCCGTGTGGTTCAACGCGTGGCATCATCAAGATGAGGAGACACTGCTGGCGGGGTTGTTGAGCAGCATCCGGACGCAGGCGGTTGCCCCGCTGTGGCACGTCGATGGGGTGGGGTTTCGGTTGAGGTTGCTGAAGCAGCGATTCCGCAGGTACCTGCCGCACGCGCTGCTCTCGTTGGCGCTGTTCGCCGGTGCCGTCGGTTATCTTGCACAGACTGACGAGTCGCTGTCTCACTCGGTCGCCGCAATCGCGGGCCGGGTCAAGGCGGCCATGGTGTATGTGGGGGTCGTCGCGGGTGAGGATGGGTCGGTGCAGGCGGGCGGTGCTGGCAAGACGCTTGATCTGGTTATTGGCGACGACGAAAGCGGCTCAGGCACGCGTGTGCAGGGCTCTCTGCGGGATGCGCCAACAGGTAGCCCCGTAGCCCCGCTTCGAGCCACGGGTCAGTTTGCGGTCGTTCTGGCGTCGTTGCCTGTGTTGTATGGCCTCTATCGAAGTCTGCGAGCGTTTGGCGCTGACCCCGCCAAACTGCTCGCCGCCGTGTCGGAGGGTGCCAAGGTGGCCGACCTGCGGCAGCAAGCGAGCTTTCGGGAACGATTTGCCCGCGAGTTCGCCGAGGTAACGCGCGCGTTGCGTCCGCGGCCCATGTTGATTGTCATCGACGATCTGGACAGGTGCCAGCCCAAACGCGTGGTGACTGTGCTGGAGGCGGTGAACTTCCTGGCATCCTCCGGCCAGTGCTTCATCATGCTGGGAATGGACCCGGTCATCGTGGAACACTGCGTCGCGTTGTGGTACAAGTCGGTGTCCAGTACGCTTCCAACCCCGCAAGAGCACGAGAAGGGCACGCAGGGCCCTCTGTCTGTCGAGGAGCAGGGGCGGCGGTCGCGCGAGTTCGCGCGGCGGTATATACAAAAACTCATCCAGCTGCGCATCGCCGTCCCGGAGGTGAGTCTGGACGCGGTAGCAGCTCTCGCCGCGGATGACCGTTCGTCCGTACCGCGCACGGCCGACCCCGGCCCCTCTAAGAGGAGGCACTGGTTGCGTGAGGTGGCGTGGGCTGCTGGTTCGACGCTGATGTCCGGTGCGCCCGCGCTGGCTGTGGTGGCGGGGCTTGTTTTCTGCGGTTGGCTTGGGGCACGGCTGTACGTCCCGCCCGAAAATCCGGAAACTGATGCCCAGCGCACGGTGGCCTCGGGTGCGGCTCCGTTCGCACCGGGTGCGTCGAACGGCGCCGCGCCACCAAACTCCGCCACGCCCGGCACATCGGCGGAGCCGCCACCCTCAGGCGCAGTCGGGGCTGGCGCGGCTCTTCCGCAATCGCCGGCGGCCATCATCCCGGCAACGTCGACTGCGCTGCTAGTCTGGCTCGTGTTTGCGGCGGGGTTCGCCGGCACGCTTATGCTGGCCGTCCGTGAAGGACTCCTGCAGAAAGCCATGGTGGAGGGGGACTCCCTTGAGTTCACTGCGGCCACAAAGAAATGGCTCTGTGTGCTCCACCGCGAGGGCAGCACAACGCCCAGGGCGGTCAGACAGGCGATCAACCGAGTCCGATTCCTGGCGATGCTGCAACGACCGCCAACACCGACCGACCCGGGTCTCTGGGCACGTTGTCTCCTGCGCCTTGGATTGGCCGCTCCTGTGTCGGGCCGTGTCCCTGCACCTCCGCGTCCCTCGAACACGCCGGTCATTGAATCCCTTGTGGCATGGACCCTGCTTCAAGCCGGGCTGGACCTCCCGCCGGGAAGCATCGGTCACCAGCAGGCTTGCAATGCTGCGCACGCACGATCCCCTGCCGCGGGAGCCCTGGTTGCACAAGAATGGAGTGGGTTGCTAGATCCCAACCAGAGCGAGTACCAGCAACTTGCCCTGATCGTGCCCATGCGATGACGCACAAGGTTCCGTCCGAACCCTAGCGTGGGCCCGCGGCAATTCAGCAGCGGAGCTCGTGCGTCCTCCTTCGTTCCATGATTGTCGCAGTAGCGGGGCACGGCGACGTTTCGCTTGGGGTGCACCAGTCCCTTGCTCTGGTTGGAGTCGCGGGTCCTTTGCGCAGTGCTGAGGGGATGAACAGTTCTATCGGGGCGTGAAATAGCTGGTGATGTAGTCGCCAAGATCGTCCGGGTTGATCATGCCGTCGCCGTTAAAGTCTGTGACAGGGTCGGGCTGTGGGCTGAAGTACGCCGCGATGAAATCGCCAAGATCGTCCGGGTTGACCACGCCGTCTAGGTTCACGTCCAGGCGGCGCAGCGACGTGGTCTCCACCTCGATGCGGAAATCGGTCGGGACCCCGCCCAGCATCCCGTGTCCCACGATGGCATCGGAAGAATCAAACCCGAGCGCCGTCTTGAACACCCAGCCCGACCCGGTCGGAGCCAGCGCATTGAGATCAAAGGCACCAAACCGATCGATCCACATGGTCGCGCGGGATGTCGCCCCCAGGTCGAGGGCGTAGCCGACTGACCACTCGGCCTCGTTGACGGCCAGCGCCGCGCCGACCAGATTGGACGGAGGCCCGAGTTGCTGGAGGCCCGCTTCATCCATGAAGATCGCGGGGCGTTCCACTTGGTCCAGCGTGTTGCCCGACCCAATTACGCGACCGGCATTGTTGATATCGAATGCCCTGCTGGTCACGCCGCCGAGCGTGCCGAGGTCGAGAAGCGCAGCAGGTTGTTCACCGTCGACCGGAGTGTAGCGGAATGCATGCCAAGACCCGTAAGCAGTCTGTCCATACCCAACGACCTCGCCGAAAGCGTTTGAGCTGGTGACCACGAACGTATCTGAGGACGTGCCGGGTGGTAGCTGCAACGAGATTCCCTTCTTTTGTCGCCGTGCGGCTATCGCGGCGTCGGCGCTTGGGATGGCCTGGATGGATTTTGCGCGCAACCACGTCGGGGCAGCACTCGGCACGGGGTGGGAACCCGCCTCGAGCATGCGATGCGGGTTCCCATCAGCGTCTAAGCTCTGGGGTCCTAGTGGGGCTCCAAACGCGCATGCGTCTCCGACTGAGCGTATATCCAAGCGTCGGTTGCCCAGCACCACCGTCACGTCCGCGTTGTCCACGATACCGTCAAGGTTGATGTCGGCTCGGATGTCCGTCGCCGATGACGTGCCGGAGAGCACGGTCCCCACTTTGGATAGCACGGCACCTACATCCGAGTTGTTCACGCGCTGATCGCCGGACGAGTCTCCTGTGAGCAGGACGAATGCAAAGCGACCATTATCGGGCGACGATCCGCCGCGTGTCAGCAGTATCTCGCGGAGGTCCACGCAGTAGCGTGCTCGCCCAGGCAGAGGGGGGCCAAATACCACCGTGCCCGTGAGCCCACCGTCGGAGAGTGCTGTAGTAACGCTGGTACCCGTCAGATCAACCGACCCACCATCTGGTGTGCCGCGGGCCCAAATTGCCAGAGACGCTGGCGTGAACGAATCTGGATTGACCGGCTCGGTAAACCTCACCACGATACGACCCAAGCCGCCCGCGCGCGGGTCGACCGTCTTGCCGTCCGCGGTAACCGCAATCAGTTGTTCGCCAGCCGGGCCGTGATCTCTGGCCACTCGCAAAGGTGTGAGTGGTGCCGAGCCACTCGACGACGAAAAGACGAGTGTGTACGCGCCTGTGCCGCCCGTGTCGAACAGGTGCACATATCGCTCGGGCATCCCGACCGTCACGCCTCCCGACCCGTCTCGGTTGATTTTGCTGGTTTGCCACGCGTTCTTGCCGAGTGTGATGACCTTTCCATCCGAGCGTCGCACCTCCACCAAATGAAGGGCGGCGTTGAAGGGGTCGCTCACACGGATGTAGAAATATCCGTTCGGAACGCTTCCAGTCGCGAGGGTGGCCCGTTGGGTGGAAGGGTCGACCGCGACATCAAATGTCCGCACTGGAGTCACCGCTAGGACTGGTCCGCTGCTCAAGTGCACCGTATCGGGCAAATTCAACACATCGGGCACTTGATCGGTTAGAAAATCCGGCAGCCCGTCGTCCGTCTCACCGTCAGCTCTCACCACATGGACCGTCGGAAATACATCAACCGAATCAATAATTGACAGCCCCGCTTTGCCCAGGCCGTTGAGGTTCTCAAATGTTGCGTGGTACGTGCTGAACTTGCCCTGTAGCGAAGCGGTGAGCATGAATTGCGCAACGGAGCGCTGGCCAGGCCCGATGTCACCGAAGTTCACCATGAGCGACAGCGTGCCCGGGTTGGCGTTGAGCTCCGTGCCGGTGATCTTGAAGTCGATCAATAGGTCTCGGTCGTTCTGCACGATTTCGGGCTGGGCCGAAGTAATCCGAACATTCCTGGCACTTCCCGCTCCGCCATTGGTCACGATCAGGCCCAAAGCAAACGGCACCGCCGGTTCCACTGCTTGCGTGAAGGGGTCATCCGAAAACACCTCGCGCTCAAGAAAATATTTGAGCCTCAGTGAGGGATTGGGCACCACGGTGATCGCCGCCGCATACAGGGGCACCTGAATGCTCTCGCCAGCCACGCTGTACGCAAAGCTGCCGGAAACGAAATACTGCGTCGGGACTATGGGTGCCGCCGCAGACGACGGTACGATGAGCCACTGGAGCGTTCCCTCGGTGCCGGGGCTAACGGCGAGGTTGCCGGGCGAACCGCCAAATCCGATAGGCGTGGGAGCGGTGAGCGCAAAGAAGGCCGTTGCATCGTTGCCCGCCGCATCGGTGATGTGCAGGTCGCTCACCACATTGGTGAGGAGGTCACCTTGCCCGCTATTGGCGATGACGAGCCGAGCACTGAACGCCTCTCGCGTCACTGCGAGTTCTTGATCGATCTGAACTCGGACCTGCGAACACACGCCCTGTCCGGAGCTGCGCCGTGTCGCTTGCAACGCATTGTCAGCAGGTCCAATCACGTCGCCCACAGATCCGCCGCCACTTGCCTCCACTCCACGCACTATCTCATTAGCAGTGATCACAGCTGGCAGCACATAATCTCTAGCGACGAAATCAATGGACTCTCCATCGGGCACAGCGGACTGATCCACAATCCCTTGTTCAGCGTAAACGAGCGTTCGATTATGCCGCTCTACGAATGCTGTGACATCCCGGGGTTCCAACGGTGGAGGAAGTGCCAGCGCTGATAGTTGTGCAAGCTCGCTATCTGTTATAAATTCACCACCATCGCTGGCCGAATCGATCATCACTTCTAGATGCTGTAGTACGACCAGCAGCAGTGACAGCCCACTCTCGTCGACGGCTAGCCACTTGGCCGATCCAAAGACTCTCGCCGTGGGCCGCAATAGCGCTACGAACGTCGCTCGCTGTAGTCGATACGCTGATAATGCCACATCATCTGGCGATCCCTCATTAGCCATCCACCGCTCAGGCTCATTACCGCCAAGTAGCTCTTCCAGAAGTGTCAGCTCAGAGCACGGCGCGTCGCCTGGTTGATTAGTAATGCACTCCACGGGACATTTGGTAGTCACATTACATGAACACTTGAGATAATTATATGCGAGCGCCGCTTCGGCCGTCGGCGGGAATGCTACGCCGGCTGCGACTGCTGCCCTTACCAAGGCCTTCTTGATCGCCTTCTTCGTCACTTGCCGCTGCACCCACGCCTCAATTCCGGGGTCTTGATCATCTTCAAGAAAGACAAAATCCGCCAATGGCGATAAAACCAAGTTTGCGGCAGGCACACAGTCGATAAGCGCTTTAATGCACCCGTTGCGACTCGCACAGCACAGCACGGTCTGCAACCACTCGGGCACTTGGAGTCCGGGCTGCTCCGCTCGCGGAGCGCCACCCTCGCAGTAGAAGCAGAATCCCTGTCCCGTCGGATCTCCTCCCGTGCCGTTGCCGCCGAGTCCGCCGGATGCAACATTGTGGATGAATCCGTTTACGCCGCCCCCGCCGGTTTGGCCGGCAGGCCCACTTTCACCGCCTCCGCAGCCCGGCACGCGATAGATGACGGGAAACTGGTATCGACGCTCTGTGCCGCAGAAAAACAGGTGAACAACCTCGGTACCGACGCGCCAGCAACGGACCGTGACGCCATCACTGGACCGCGCTGCAAGCGGCATGTACGTCACCGGCACCGTCACCTGGCTGTTTGGCGGCAGCGTGCCAATGTCTCGCACCAGCGCCGTGACTGACACATTCTCGTCACCGTTCGTGTTGAGGGTCACACTTCGTGCCGCGATGAGACCGCGGTTGCGTACGACGAAATTGACCTGCATTCCCTCGGACGGGAGGTTGGTCAGGTCGACGAATGGCGGGTCGACGGTGAGTACCGGCGCAGGCACATCGGTCTCGAACGTGGTATCCACCGTGATTCTGTAGCGGTCCTCCGTCGTGACGGGTACGACGGACCACTCGTAGGTGACGAACTGGCGAGGGAGAAAGGTTTCGAGCGTGTTCGCCCGTGCCGCGTGAACCTCGATCTGGCCGCGGAAAAGGCCGTGCCGATCTGCGGTGGCCTCGACGTTGTACCTAGCTTCCGGGAGATCGGCAAAGTGCACAAAGCCCATGGCATCGGTCGTTGCGGCTCGAACGATCTCGTTGGTGGCTACGTCACGGAGGGTGATGCGGGCGTTGGCAACCTGCGGATTGCCGATGCCGTAGTACGTGAACTCATCGGTGGCGTTGACCGTCAACGATCCCACGCCCGAGGAGATGCAGGAAATCGAAAACGGAATCGATAGACTGGCGTTGTCGGCATTGACGGCAATGGCGCCGGCGTAGGGCCCAAGTTCAGTCGATGCTGTGGGCAAGAGCGTGAGCACGATGGCGGCTGACGCATTCGGGGCCAACGAAGGAATGGTGCTTGGAGACGAAAGGAAAAGCCATGGAGCTGCCGGAACAGCGATGGATAGCGCTCCCGTGGGCCGACCGCCGGTGTTGCGCAAAGTCACTTCGATCGTTCTTTGCTCCCCCCTCACCATGCCCGTAACGACGGGCGATGGCGCTGCAATCAACTGGGCCACGGCGGGACCCGCGGCGAGCCTGAGAAGCGCGGTTACGGGATTGGCCGCGCCGCCACTAAACGTGAGGTTCGCCTGCCCCGTAGTTTCGCTTGCGTTCTGCGCCGTGATCTGGTAGGGCACATCGACAAATCCAAGTGCCGGGAGCGCCAAAGGAGCGTTAGACGTCACCTGAATGCCACTGGGTTGGTCCGCAACGACGACTCGTAGATCGTCAATTGGAGCATCCCCGTTGTTGGTAACCCGAATCGTCCCGGTCCGCACCTCGCCAGGCAGGAGCCGAGTGGTAACTGACTGCGGACTCGCTGTGAAGGCATCGAGCACGAAGGCGCCTTGCCACGAAGGGTCCGGTCCGGCGGGGTGCTTGGCGAAGAAGCGATACAGCCCGGCCTCGTTGGGCAGGCTGGCAAAGCTAGCTACGAAAGTGCCACCCGCATCGGTCCGGACGCGCTGAACGCGTCGAACGTCGCGAACTTGCACGACCAAGTCCACGTCCGCATTGGGTGCAGGTTGGTTGTCGGCCAGAAGCCTGGCAGAGCCAGCAAACTGTATCGTTGCCCCCCCGGGCCCGCGGCTGAACGCCGTGGCCGCGATCGCGGAATACTCGGGCGCGACCACATCGACATAGGCCACCCTCGCGTTGTTGGATTCATCCGTTTCGAGCACCGTGCCGTTCGGTTGGGGCGACATGCCTGCGTCATCAGTGCGGACCAGAACGCGATAGCGACCAGGTGTGGCTGGGAGAGCAGCGATTGTCGTGTTGGCGTAGCCGCCCTGAGCACGGATCTGCTCCGTCCGGGTGAACTGCGCAATCTCAGTCAGGCCAATGGAGGACAGTGGGTCCATGCCGCTGTCTGGTCCGAAGTACACACGGTCGGTCCAGCCAGCGTTCACCGTACCGGGCCCGGAATTCACCACGCTGTACGTGACGCTCAGCGGCTGAGACGTGTACCGGTTCGTACCCAGCGCAATCATGCTGACCAACAAATCGGGCAGTTGCGGTTGCGAGACCTGGAACGCCGCCGACGCAAGCACATTGTTTCCCCCGCCAGCGGGCTCGTTGATTGTGTCCGTGGCGTTTGTCTGCAGGATCAGGTAAAACGTTCCCGCCAATCCCGCAGGAATCACGCTGGCTTCGACACGCGCATAGCTCGTGCCAGCCGCGAGCGAACCGGGGCCGGAAAGAGTCCGAACTAGCACGGCAGAGGCATCGAGTGCAGGAGAGCGTGTCAGATAGACTCTGTCTACCCAGCTCCCGTCCGCGGCTGCTTGTCCCTGATTGCGAACTGTCCAGCTGAACGAGAAGCTCTGCCTGTCTTCTGCGCCGCTCGGAGCGGTGATCGCCGTTGGAATCAGGTCGACCGAGGGCGTTGGCAGGAGCTCAAATCCCCCTGCAGCGATATTGTTCGTTTCGTCGCGCTCGGCGATCTGATTGCCTGTGTCGGCCAGAGCAACGAGGTAGCGCGTGCCCTGATCCGTGTAGTTGATTGGAAGCGTGACCTGAACGTCGATCACGACCGTTGCGCCCGCAGCGAGTCCAGTTGGAATCGGGGCCTGCCCAACAAGCGGGCCTGCGTACTCAGTGGAGGTCGAGAGCAGGATTTCTACGGCTGCAGCCACCGCGGTCGGCGAGGTACCGCTGTTTGCAACCCTGATCGGCACGGTGATTCCCATTCCCGAGCGAGCTGTCGGCGGCACGGCCACGCTGACGATCGACAGGTCGGGCGCGGCAACGATGACCGGCGTCGGGCCAGCGGAATTGTTGTCATTGCTGAGCTCAACAATCGTGTGATCGGCGTTTGTCACGACAAAGACATTCACAGCCGAGGCCGCCGAGCCCGCGGGGAGTCGGATGATGGCAGAGCTGTCCTCGCCGTTGCCGGGTGCAAGTCCCACTCCCGCGCGTTCAGCCAGCACGAGGTCGTCATCATCGCCGAGAGTGGAATTCAACGAGACGATCACGCGATCAAGCCTGGGATCGCTTACTCGAGCGCCGGCGTTGTAGACGCGCCAACGGACCTCGAACGGTTCGTCGAGCACCGCGGAGTTCGGACCTTGCAATGCCGACACGGTCAGGTCAGGGCCTGAGATGTCAAAGGCATCGAGCGAGGCCGCGTTGTTGGTCTCATCCAATTCTCTCACATGGTACAACGCATCAACAGCGACGAAGAGGTGGTACCCACCGGGCGAAAGGTCCGAGGGAATCGCCACGTCCGCAGTTCGAGCGCTCTCCTCTCCGGGCACCAGCGGCAAGACCGCGGGACGCTCAAGCAACACACGGTCGTCCGCATTGCCCACCATCGCGTCCAGCGAAAGGATGACGCGGTCGACGTAGCTCTCGACAACGGACCGCTGGCCGATACTCCGCACGGTCCATTGGAGATTGGTGGCCTTGCCGATTGTGCCTTGACCAACAGATGTGAGCGCGGCAATCGAGAGGTCCGGCAGGGACACCGCGAACTCGCTCAGCGGCGATGAATTGTTGGACTCAATGGACTCCTGCACGGCGTTTTCGGCGTCCGCGATTACTACGATCCGGTACGCGCCGGGTTCCAAGGCTGCAGGCAGCGTCAATTGTCTGACCTGAAGCTGGTTTGCGCCCTGAGCAAGTCCGGGCGGGTTTGCGAAATCGTCAAGCGCAACATCATCCGCGTCGCCGAACACCTCGTTCCTTGAGAGCACGAGGCGATCAACCCATGACACCAGCACTGGCCGGGTGCCGTCGTTGTGCTGGGCGTATGAAACCGTTAGGGTGCGGCCCGGCGTTGCGTCGCCGCTCAGCACCACGTCGCTGATCTGAAGGTCCGCCGAGCCGACGTCGATCGCTGCTGGGCTGCTGACCACCTGGCCGCACGGGTTGGTTGCCACAAGGTCGTAGGAGCCACCATCGGCAAGCGTTGTTTGTGCGACCGTGAGAGTCGGCGTTGTTGCGCCCGAGACGCGAGGTCCGTTGCTGAGAGGAATTGCATCCTTTCGCCACTGCAGCGACAAGCCGTCGCCAGATGCAGCAGCCGACAGCGAGAACGCCACGCCAAGCGTTGCCGCTTGCCCGCTCGGCTGAGCGGTCATTGCGGGCACGGTCGTTACCACGACGCTCGCTGTCTGACTGGTTGTACTGCTACAGGCATTCGTGACGACAACGTCGTATTTGCCGGCATCGCCCGGCGTTGTTGATCCCAAGGAATACATCGCGGCCGTGGCCCCGGGGATTGGCACGCTGTTGCGACGCCACTGGAAGGTCGGCGGCGTCGCTAGCGACGTAGCCACGCTCAGGCTCAACGGCGACCCTGCACAAACGACCTGAGCCATGGGCTGGGACGTGATTGCGGGCGGTGCTGCCACACTGACCTGCACGGGCGTACACGTTACGGACGAGCACGCGTTGGTCACGACAACGTCATACTGCCCGCTGGCCGCCACTGTGGCGTTGTTCACGGTGTAGGTTGCGGCCGTCGCACCACCGATGTTCGAACCATTGCGTCGCCACTGATACTGAACCGGAGTACCGCCGCCCGTTGCGACCGAGAGAGCAAAGGAGCCGCCTTCGCAGAGGCTGGCATCCGTAGGTTGTGTCGTGATCGTCGGTGGACCAGACACCACCGTGACCAGGGCCGAGTTGCTGGTGGCCACGTTTCCGCAAGGGCCCGTGGCCACCAAGTCGTACGTCCCCGCATCTTCCGCAAACGCGACCGGAATGGTGTAAGTTGTTTGGGTTGCTCCGTTGATGGAGATGCCGCCATGTCGCCACTGGTAGCTCAGGGATGTACCGGCCGCCATTGCGGACAGCGTGGTCGAGCCCCCAGTACAAACTGTGCGGTTGGTTGGCTGCTGAAAGATGAGCGGGGGCGCGACCACGCTGAGCGAGGCTGGAGTGCTGGTTGCCTGGCCGCAGGCATTGGAGGCCACGCAGTCGTATACCGCGGCATCCAATGGCGACACCGACGCGATGGTCAACGTCGGATTCACTTCGCCGACCAGCGGCAGCGAATCCCGACGCCACTGGTAGCCAATCGGGCTGGTGCCGCTGGCGGCGACGCTGAAGGTGATTGGTGCTCCAGGGCACAGCGCCGCACCCACGGGTTGCTGCGTGAGCGTTGTGGCGGTACACGTTGGCGGCACGTTCAATGTCGCCGATCCGTTGAACGTGCAGCCCGGGCCGTCGACTGAGACCGAGTACGTCCCGGAGTCGGCGACCACAAGCGTGCTGATCTGGAGCCGCGAAGTGGTCGTGCCGGTGATGCGGGCATCGTCGTGAAGTATGACCCCATCGTGGAACCAATGGTAAGTGGGGCCAGCCGAAAGCGAGACCGCGTCGGTTGCAAAGACAGCCGTTTGCTCTTCGCCCAAGACCTGCGACGCGGGGGTTACCGTAGACGGGCATGTGGAGTTGACTACCGCGAAAGTAAATGTCGTATTGGGGAGAGTAAAGTTTGCGCCGTTTGATGCCTGTCCGCCGCCACTGTACCTGAAGAGGTACCGGCCAGTCTGACCGAACACATTGGCCTGAATTAGGCGCCCCGTCTGGGGTGCGGAGTCAAGGCGCGGGAAGTAGCTCACCTTGTAGTAGTTGGCAAACGCGCCGTCCAGGCTTGCGCCGTTGATGGTGGCTGCGCCTGCGATCGGACCCGAACCGTTGTAGTTGTCGGTGCTAGGTCCGTAGTCCTCACCGGTTGTGCCGAAGTTGACCGTGCGCCCGCCCGAAAAATTGAAGACGACCGGGGTGGCCGTGGCATGGTTCGACACGCTACCGTTGTTGGCGTCAGTGTTCGAACCATTGGACGCGGCCGACCAACCAGCAAGCGAACCGCGGAAGGGCTGGAAGAGCCCACGGTTCGGCTGGCCGCCAGCCGCGTTGCCGGGCACCTGGGCGAGGGAGACCGTGCCCTGGTTCAGGCCCTGACCCTGCGAGATGGAATCCACAAGCTGGATACGACCGCCGGTGGTTGCAGACCCCGCGCCTCCCAGACGGCTGATGCCGAGATTGGCGTCACCTGCGGTGTTCGGCAGGATGCCGACACGGCCCTGATAGGTGATGTCCACGCGGCCGACGTACGTGTTGGTGTTGTACGTGATCGGATCGGTGTTGTACGTGCTGGTGAGCAGCGTGCCATCCGGGGCGAATCGCTCAATCAAGAAGCGAACCCCCCAGCGTTGGGCCGAGGTTGGGGCGGCAGAGGCCTGCTGAGCCTGTGTGCCGCTGACTGCGGCGAGCGCAGTGGCCGCGCAGAAAAATGAACGGGCGCTCCAAGAGACTCGCCGGCAAGCCCGGTGCGAAGCTGTGGTCATGGTTATGGACTCCCGACTGCCTTGGCCTCGACCGCGGTGCCCGTAGGGTGCGCGGCCCTGATGTGCGAGGGCAAACGCACGCCCCGTGAGCATACTGGCGGTGGGTTCCAGTGGTCTGCGCTCAATCCATCACCCGCGCCGTGATCCAGTGTGTACTAACTTTGCGCCGCTTGGCGGCTGGTGCCGCCCGAAACGTATGTCGATCACCTTCGCCGTCCATGCCGAAGTGCCGCGGCAAGGCCCAACGCCGACCACGACATATGGGGTGAAGGAACCACAACGATGAATGCGAGCCCTTCACCCTGGGTCGTCGGAATCTCGTCAAAGCCATTGGCAAAGGTGTCGGGAACCGCTCGCACCGTGAAGTGCGTTCCGGCCGCGAGAGACGGGACTCGAAAGCGGATGGTCGCCAGGGTGCCCGTGGAGAACGTGCCGGTGGGCACCACGTTCGAGAGTTCGATGTCGGCGACGTTGGCTGGGTAGCCAAAGCCGCTGACAAGGTCATCCGTGATCATCACAGGGAGCGTGGCGGCTGCAGGGATGCTGTCGTCAAAGAGTCCACCCGTCTGATAGGGGGGAGACCATGCGAATTGCTCCAAGATGAACCCACTCACCGAGAATTCCACACGGCAAACGGCCGAATTGTGCACGTCCGTCGAAACTGGCGACGTCAGAACCAGCGAAATGGCCACGTTGTCACCCGGTGCCACAACGGTGGTGGCGCCCAGTCCCAAGACCGGGCTAAGCGTGTAGTCGGCCTTCACGGGCGAACACGCCATAGACAGCACCACGGACAGGGACCCCACCCCGAGACAATGTGCCACTGACATAGGAACCTCTCCTTCCACTCCATCAAGATCGGCGCGGACTCCACGCGTCCCTGCTACATTGTACCATTCAAGGGCTGGGCTCGCCACCTAACTGGTGAACGGTCATGGCTCCGCCGGCTGTCTGTGAGTTCTATGTACCCTGGCGTTGAAACCGTTCCCGGCCTGCGCGACCGGACGGTCTCGCCGGGCCGTAGTCGCGGTATGGGCACTTGCACCCCGGTGCCCAGTCGCCTTCCGCATACCCCGTTCGGGGTATGCCCGACGTGTGGCTCGTTCTTGACAACGGCGGTGCCAGGTTGTGTAATGGGAGCGCGTCTCAGGCTGTCGCCATGAAATCTGCGGAGTGATGTGCCTATGTTGCTCTCCCGGCGGAACTACACCGTGGCCCTTGCCTCTCTCGCTGCCCTCGCCTGTTCCGCGACGCTGGTATGGCGGGGTGCGCAGGCTGACGTGCTGACGGTTGAACCGCTCATGCGCGAGCCCTTTGTTTCGCTCAGGGCCGCGGCAATGCCCGAGGGAGCGGTCGCCCGCGACGTGAGCGTGTGGCTCAAGCGCCGGCAGGGCACCGTCGACTTCCTCAAGACCAGGATCGGCGGCTTTGCGTACAAGGACTTCAAGACCGCTCAGCCTTCCGAGGGCACTCGACTGGTGGTGTCATCGCTAGCCGAGTTCGACGCCGCCGACCTGACCAGGGTGGTCCTGATGTTGCCGGCGGAGCCCCGCAAGGACTTGGCCGACGCGATGATGCTCGTCGACGAGCAGGAGGTCGAGCTGTGCGACTCCATCTCCAAGCGGGTGCCTGACAATTGGCGAGAGTTGATGCAGGATTGGGCGCTAAGGCGTTCGCTGCTTGAGCTTGACCTGGCTGCGAAGATCAGCCTTTTGAAGGAGAGCCAAGCCGTGATGTTGCGGGTGTGCGTGAACACACTCGACGGCAAGGTCATGGAGCAGAGGCTCGCGCCCCGGCCGGCGTACTTCGTGTGGTGGGTGGACAAGTTCTGGGAGAACGACCCAAGCCGGTACAAGCGCTCTGACCAGCGGAGCTCGCCGTGCCAACCCGAGATATCCGGTGGCGATAAGGTCCTGTGGGTCGGTGGAGCGGACAAGGCCAGTCCCACCGGCAGCAAGGTCCCTAAGACCATTACAGGAAGGATGGGGCCCATCGACCTGGACATTCCCGCAGCGGCCTGGGGCGCACCACCCCCTAAAGAGATTCCTCCCCTTTGCAGGTAGGGAGGACCATGACAGGAGCCGGCCGATGAAGAATGGGCGACCGAACCCTCTGCGAGTCCTGATCAAGCATGTTGTTGCGCTCGTGTCTGCTGTGGTATCAGGGGGGGTTGTGTTTGCCCGCATGGCGCCCCGCCCGCTCAATCTCACCGAGGTGGGGATGACGCTGGTTGTCATTGCCGCAGTTGGCTGGTTGCTGGGATTACTCCTCGTTCACGTCTGCGGTCCGCGGTCGAAACGCAAGGGATGGGTGTACTACCTCGGCGGCATAGCCTTGGTGCTCGCAGGGCTGCTCGTGGCGCTTGCCGATCGCTATAGCGATCGGCTCCTGGTGTACACGGTGCCATTCGCCGATCATCGGGTGGTCGTCGGCGTCGACCTGACGGATCCGGGCCGTGACTACTTCCGGCGGTATCCCACCGAGAATGCGGAGGATGCTGTTCGCGCCAACAGCGGCAGCGCCGACGATATCTGGACCGCGGCCTCGATCCGACCGCGCCGGCGTGAACTCTTCTGGCTGCTGTGTCCGTTCACGTTCTGCGTCGTGCTGACGATCGTTCTTGCGGCGTATTGCGTTGCGGACTTGGTGCCCGTCGCAGGCGGTGATCGTCGCGGCTCATAAGGAGTGCCGGAGAGACCCTCCACCAACGCGTGCCCGGGCACGCGCTAGGGTCTGTGCCCGGGCTCCAGCTTGATCCGTCGTCCGAAGACTCTGTCGGCAAAGATGTCCGCCGCGAGCATCGCGTACCCGCGCCCGTCGGGTGACCCTCGTGCCCCGGCGAAGTGCATGCCTGCGAGAAGCCCGTCTCGCGTCAGGACGGCTGCGCCGCTATCCCCGCGGGCAACACGCGGGTTGGTCGTGTACTCGATCACGCCGGGAAAGAAGTAGTTGTGAGTGTGATTGCCGCAGGGGAGGGGTAACCACCGGCCGTTGGCGTCGATCTGCTTGATCGTCCCGATCACTTCCTGTTCCAGCCCAGGGATGACCACCGCCTGGCCGACCATGAGCCGGGTGGTGTCGAACAGCACGCCGCGGGCCCGACGTTGGTTGATCGTGCTGCTGACCACGGCGGGGTCGTTAACCCGAGCGATGGCCGCATCCAGGCTGGGCGGGCTACGTGATTCCGGGCGCATCGGCGCGATGTCGCTGCGTGCAATGACGCTTGCGACCGCTACGCAATCGGGCGAGTGCTGATCGATCCTGGCGAGGGTGGTGCCTGCACACCGGTCCGTCGAGGCCATCAGTCCCAGCACATGGTTGCAGGAAAGGAGGAATAGGGCGTTGCTGTCGGCATCGCGGACCAGGCAGCACTCGCAGCCCTGCTCCCCCTCGTCGCCCAGAGTGGCGCTGATGGAACGCCGCGCGTGCAGGTCAATGAGGAACGATTCCTCCACGTCCGTGGGGATGCGGTAACTCCGATAGCCCCGCTCTCGACGCTCCCGCGCGAGGAAATACGGTGGCACCCGCTGGCGCAGGTCCTTGGGTTCCTGTCCCCGCGGCCATTTCTCACTGACCGTTACACAGAGCACGAACTCACGCTGCGGAGTGTTCGGAGTATCTCTCCTGCGTGGGCGCGGCCCGGAACCCACTCCCTTGACGCGGCGGCGCTTGCCGATAGTTCTGAACGCGGGCGCGATGCCCAGGGCGTTGATGCCGAATCGCTCACGCAGAATCCGGCTCTCGCGACGGGCGATCTTGTAGGCGATGCGCATGTAGTTGCGGCGTTCTCTCGGTGAGAGATGATCCCAGATGATGGCTTCAGGTTGGCTCTTGTTCTTTGCGACTGCCACGGCGGTGCTCCTATGGGCCCATCGGGGCGAGGCTGTAGGGCTCCGGCCATTGGCCCGGCCCTGTACCCAACGCTTTGCCTACGACATTCTGGCCAAGGTATTTCGTCCATTCAGTCTGGATTCGCTCCGCTTCCTCCTTGCTCGCCGCTGGAGTCGCGGCGTACACGTAGCTCTGGGCGTCGGGTGCCAACGACACCGTCAACTCACCCGGGCCGGCCCGCGCAGTTGTTGTGGCGATGCCTTGGAACTCCTTCAACATTTCGTTTGACGGCGGCAGGATATAGGTGATCGTGAACTTGGCGATGTCAGCCTTCGCCGCCGCAACGGCCTTCTGCTTGACCGATTCGAGGGCCTTCATTGCAGTCTCACGCTGCTTGGCCGTGAACGTCAAGGGCGAAGTGCCGGTTGCCTGCGGCCTCTGGTGGCGGTACGTGAGCACGAGAGTAGTGTCACCGTCTTCCTTGCGAACGTCGAATGTGCCGGGCATGAAGTTGAGATCGGTTTGTTGAAGGTCCTTGATTTGGTGGTCGAGAGATTGCTGCACCTGGTCGATTGAGCCGCCTTCCGGCTTCTGGTCCTGCGGCGCTGGGGACACCCGGGTCGGTGGATCGGCGACGCGGGCACCGCCCGCCTCGCCGGTCGTCCCCGTGCGGTCGTACAGGGTGCCGAAGGGCGAGCCGTTGTTGGTCACCACCTCGACCGCCACGTACCTGAACGTGTTGAAGCTGATGTATTGGTACGGATAAACGGGGACGGTGTACCGGCCGTTGTTGGGGTACTGGGCTTCAACCACGCGGCGAATGGTTTCATCGGTGATCGCCTTGATGTCGCGGACCTGCGGCCTGCCGTCGAACGCGTCGATGACGACCGCTGCGGGTGGGTGCTCCAGCAGTTCGCGCGGCTTCAGCACGGGATACAGGCCCTTGGCGGCATAGTGCACGATCACGATCTTGAGGGTCACTGGGGTGCCCTTGTGGAGCTCTGCGCCGGGGGCATCCTTGTCGAGCGTACGGGTCTGCAGTTCGAGGCCGCCCGCGAGCGCCGCACCGATCGGCCCGCCGGCGAGCGTGCCCACGGCGGCCTTGGCTGCCTTGACCGCGGTGTCGATCAGATCGAAGATCCGTGCCGTCAACTGGGAGTTGTCGGTCTCCGAGTTGAAGCCCTGAAGGCTCCAGCCCTGGCCCAGATTTACCTGGAACTGGGCGTTGCCAAGGCCCGACTGGCTGGACACGACGTACTGCTCGTCGAAGTCCGGCATGTACACGATGTCGAGATTGCCCCGCAGGGGCTGATACGCATAAGCGCCGTTGTCGTTGGAGACCCCGCGCTTGTTGATCCCTGTGGGGTTCTGGCTCGCGGCCGCGTCGGCGCGATTGGCATCCTTACGCGCGGATTCGGCGGCGCTTTGGGCGTCTGATGCGGCCTTGCTCGCGGCGCCGCCGGCTTCCGCAGCCGCCTTCGTCGCGCCGGTCACCGCCTCGGCGAGCTTAGTCTTCATCGCGTCGTTGATCGGAAGCCCCTGCAGGTCGAGTGCGCGGGCGGCGGTCGCATCCGTAACGGTGGGGCGCTCGATGTACCGCTCGGGGACCTCAAAACTCCACTCTTCGCCCTTCAGATTGCTGGCGAAGACGTCAAGCAGGGGATGGCCCTTGCGAACGCTGTCGACATACACGTACTTGCCGTCGGCCGAGACCGTGCCGTTGACCAAGTAGACGTCGGTCGCTACGGGAAAGGACTCGAAGACGCTGACGAACGGCCGGGGCAAGTAGAAACGAACGCCCTCCATCGCATCGGCCTGCTGCTGAAGGTTACCGGCATTCCAAAGCTCCTTGCTGTACTGCGTGGGCGTGGGTACCTTGCGCACGGTGACCGTGGCGCAGCCCAGCGGTAGCACGGCCGCAACGGCGAGGAGGGTGCTTCTAAGACGGATGTGGGCGGTCCGTTTTTCAGGCGGAGGCGTGGTCTCGGTGCCGCACCCGTGGGCCGGTTGACGTGAGGGCGTGTACACGGGAGCGCCTGCGCCGAGGGCGAGTCCGTTGAGGGGATGAGAATGAGCGTCTTCGGTGCTGTGTTTCATGGGGTTTTCGCCTTGGGTTTCTTGGCGTGATGAGATTCTGAGTGCGGAAGTGTTTGGGCGTTGGGCGCGGAATCGCCATTGTGCGGTTACGGCTTTCCCTCACCGGGCTTTTTCTTGATCAAGTCGTCGATGGCCTCGACGACCGCCGCGCCCGTGTTGCTCTTTGCGGCTTTGTCCCTGAGTTCGCGGAGCCGCCGCTCCTCGGCCAGCCGGGCCTGTTCGAGTTTCTGCGTCGCGGCCGCTTCGCCGCGCTTGACCTCGGCTTGGGCGTCGTCCTTGGCCCTCTGCCCGGAATCGCCCCGTACTAGGGTCGTGAGGGTCTCGGCCACGCGTGTGAACACCGCGTTGACGGCGTCGGCGGAGTAGCCGCCAATCAAGGCGAGCAGCGTCTGCGTGAGCGTCAGGGCGGATACGGAGGCCGTGCCGGACTCCTTGGGCAAGGTGAGGTGCTCGCCGAAGTTGGCCAGGATCATGCCGGAGACGATGCCCAGTACGAAGCGCACCACGTACTGGGTCGTGTAGGTGCGGTCGAACGTGCGGCACACGACGTAGCGGTTCGCGGTGTAGAGCGTGAAGAACGCGGCCCCCAGCATCGCGGCGAAGAAGTTCGCCGTCTGATTGCTGACAATCTGTCGCCATCCCGGGCCTGTTCCTGTCAGGTTCACCTGATCGCGCATCTGCTTGAGCGTGCTCTGGAGTCGTGCAACGCCGGCGCTGACGGTTGTGGGCCGGTCGCTGATCTCCATGAGCGCCAGTTGCACCGCATCGTCGGGCCAGCCCGGATGCAGGCTCGGCAAGGCGGCCGCGACCGCGCTGAGCTGGTTGTTGCGTTTTTCGAGGTCCTCAACGATGCTGTTAAGCTGCGTGACGAATCCATCGGGCTCTTGGTCCAACGCACCCAGGTCGGAGAGTCGTTGTTCGAACCCCGCGACCTTGTCGAGGATGGTGTTGCTGACGCCGGCCGATGTCGTCACTTGGTTCTTCCAGACCAGCGAGCCGACGAAGCCGATCACCGCGACGATGGCGGCGACGACGAGCAGGAAGAGAATGGTCTGACGCCGGGCGAAGTCGAAGACGCTGGTGGGCGGCTCGGTGTAGGCGATCGACTCGGGGGTGGCGGGGGCGACCAGCTTGGCTAGGTCCGTGTGCGCGGCCATTGCCAGTTCCAGGCTGGCGTCCAGATCAACCGCCCCAACGCTGCCGTACACGACGTCGTCCCTGTTTGCCGAATCACCGGCGACCAGTGCCGCCTCCATCGGCACCAAGCCGGCGAGTCTCTTGCGGGTCTCGGGGGCAATCTCAAGCCCTTCTCCAGCCGCGTACATTTTCATGATGTGCACGGCATGTACGAACCGGCGGAGCTGCACGCGCGGATGAGCAACGGAGATGTCACCATGGGGCAGGACGCTGGGTGCGTCCTCAAGGGAGTCGGATGGCATCGGTCATCTCCTGCGTCGAAAGCTCTCGTGGGTTCAGTGCTGGGCCACGTCGGCCTCCCAAAGAACGTCCTTGGGAAGGTTGGAGGGGCGGTACGCGGCTTGCTCCATGCGAGCCCGCACCGATGCGTGAACGTGGGGCGTGGGACATTCCTGGCTGGTCAGGACGCGGCGGCGAAAAAGATTGGGCAATCGCCACGCTAGCCGGCGCTTGGCCATGTTCCATCGGCGCTGGGGGAGGAACTCGAGGGGCTTCCACCAGCCGGCGAGCGATTCGTGGGCCGGGGCCGCGGGGTCGGGCGGTGGGTCGGCCAGCACCTCGCTGCAGCGAGCGTCGTCGAGGCGTAGTCCGTGGTGCTTGGCTTCGCAGAGCATCCACCGCAACGGCACCTTGGAGAGGGCGGCTTCCGCTTCCGGGTACCCGCCGCCAACGTCGGAATGCACCCCGGCGAACCACACCTGCTTGAAGTCCTGGCCGGTGACGCCCGGCTCGCAGAGGTTGGCGCGGAAGCAGGCGCGGTGCTCGTCGATGGACACGGCGTGGCGCAGCACGCGGAGGGACGGGTTGGAGCGGGTGTGCGGAAGAGTCCGAAAGTTGGTGAAGAAGCCGAACGAACTGACCGTGTCCCACACGCCCACGAAGTGGATCGGCACCTTGCGCGTGAAACGCTGGTGGAATCGACGGGCGGTCTGGAACAGCGTCTGCGCGTCCTCGTCGCCGTCGTCGTTGCTAAAGGTGCGCCACACGTAGGGGGCCAGGTTCTCGTGCTCGGGCCGTGTCAGGCCGAAGAGATGGATCGCTGCCGCGACGGCCCGCGCGGTGTAGGCACCACGGCTGAAGCCGAACAGGAACAGCTTGTCGTCGGGTTCGTAGTGGCGGGCGATGAAGGCGTAGGCCTCGACGAAGTTGTCGCGGATCGTGCAGCCGATCGCCCCGTCAAGCCGCTTGCGCACCTGCTTACGCCAGAAGGTCAGGGCGCGCGGGTCGCCCAGGGTGCCCACGCCGGGGTCGTAGAACCCCAGCTGCTGCTGGTCCAGCACGAGCGTGCTCCACAGGCGCATCACGTTGGTGGAATCGGTGCTGACCTGATTGCCCGTTCCGTCGCAGCAGATGACGATGTTCTTGGCCATGTGGTGGCGTTGACTGGTGGATCGGGGTGGTGCCTAGCGGTCGGGCCGGACGGTAATTCCGCGGCCGTTGCTCTCGACGAGAATGTCCCCGTCGATGGACGTGCTGTAAAGCGAGCGATCCACCGTCGTGGTGGTCCATCGCTTAGCGTCGGCGTCGTAGGTCCGCAGCGAACGCGCAGGCCCTGGCTGGGGGCGAACGTAGGCCAGAAGCCGGTCGACGGTGCTGCGGCGCGGGTGCTTGTAGCCCACGTTGGTGCCGACGTTGGGTTCGCCCGGGGTAATCACGGCCACGTCGGGGGTCACGGCATCGAGGAAGGGTTCGGTCGACGAGGTGTCGGAGCCGTGGTGGCCGGCCTTGAGGAAGTCGCAGTCGAGACGGGGTTTGATGGCGGCGTCGGCGAGCAGTTGCTCCTCCTCGTCGTCCTCGGCGTCTCCGACGAACAGCAGGCTGTCCTCGCCGTAGTCCAGCCGGAGGATCACGGAGTTGTTGTTGGGGTTGTGCGACTCTCCGAAACCGGATGGCGCGAGGACCGTGATCGAGACATCGGCGCGTGAGCAGAACTTGATTTTGAGTCCCGGCGTGGAGGCGTGGTCGCGATGCACTCCGCGCTGCGTCAGGGTGCGTTCTACCTCGCGGTAGGTCGCGGTGTTGTACACCTCGCCGTTGTCCACGTACTGCACGACCTGGTACTGCCGGAGGAGCCAGGCCATGTTGCCAATGTGATCGGCGTGGGGGTGGGTCGCGACGACCACCTCGATCGGGTCGTCTTGAGACTGCAGCACGGAGAGTGCGTTCTGGAAAGCCTGCTTAGCGCCGGGGTACCTCGTGTCGCCGGTGTCGATCAGGAGTTGATGGTCCCCGTCGGGGCAGACGATCAGGGTGGCGTCGCCCTGCCCGACATTGATCACGTGGACCTTGAGCGAACCCGCCGGGGGCGGTGCCACGGTGTCGGGCGGTGGGCCGGGCTGCAACGAGACGAAGCCCTTGTAGATCCAGCTCTGTTGGCCGGTCGGATAGGCGACGTGGTAGTAGTTGTTCGTGGGGTTGGCGGAGACCAGAACCAGCGTCTGACCCACCTCTGCGCGGGCGACCGGCAAGGCCGTGGCCGCGGGGCCGCCCTTGAGGGGAACACGTCGGTTCACGACCAGGTGGTCCGCACGAACAGCCGGTGTTGCCCAAACAAGAAAAAGTGCGATCGTCAGCGTCGCGATCGCGGCCGAGGTGCATCGCGGGGGACGGGCGTGTGCTGACGAGCCCGGCGGGGTTGTGGTGCGTGGACCGAACACTGTGCCGTCTCCTGTGTACGCGGCAACGCGAGCTCGCTGTGGGATTGTGCAGACATTTGGAGACTATCAAGTGCTATCGCGGTTGCGAATATCCACAGGCCGTACTGCGGACGCAGGGGATTCGCCGGTGATGGGGCAAGGATGTAGTGTCGATTCCCTATGGATACGTCGATGTGGGACAACGAGCACTGACCACCCGGAATCCCTTGGTGCTCTGCTGGCTGAAGTCAGCCTCGGAGGCGGCATGTGGGCAGATATTGAGTTCGGTCTATGCCACAGTTTGGGATGCAGCGCTGCCACATAAGTGTGCCACGACCGGTTACTACCGGCAACGCGGTGTCCCGGGTTGTATGGGAGTGCCCGCAGCAGTCACGTACTACCTTCCCCGCAGCGCGACTTGTGCTGCCGCCCAGGAGCGCCACTGGTCGCTCTCGCCGCGCATGGCGACTTCTTGGAGCATCGCCAGCGTGCGATCATCGGCGCGGCCGGAGCGGAGTTGCAGGCGTACCAAGCCCTGAGTTGCGCCCAGGTGGTTGGGATAGACCTCCAGCGCCGCGTCGTAGGTGGCGAGGGCTTCGTCAGTGCGGCCGGCCCGTTCGAGGGTGAGGGCGAGGTTCACGCGCGGGTCCGGGTGGCCGGGGAGAAGTTTCTTGGCCCACTCGAACTCGCTCGCGGCCTCGTACAAGTCGCCACGCGTGAGCAGCAGCGTGCCGAGGTTGTTGTGTGCGGGGCCGTTGTAGAGGTCGAGCGCGAGCGCTTCACGCAGCAACTTCTCCGCGGCGGGTGGATCGGCTTCGATCACGTCTGCGGCGCGGAGGGCAAGTCGCTCGGACGCGGCTGTGTCACGCGGCACACCGCCCATGTCGGTGTACGGGCTGGTGGAATAGCCGCCAGTGTTCGTGCAGCCGGTGAGCGAGACGAGGGCAACGCCGGCAAGCGAGGCGGCGAGCGTGATCGTGAACTCGCCACCAACGTGCGCGGCCCGCGTGCGTCGAGCGGTGGTGGCAGCGAGCGAGGGCGTCATGGCTTGGCTCCGGTGATTGGTGAGGCTGGGGGAGCGGGAGACGGGCCGGGCAACAGTGGCGAGTTCGAGCCTCGGCGCGGTGGCTTTGCGCCGGTGGCTGCGGAGGTTGTCGGAGTAGTGGGGGTTGCGGACGCGGGCCTCTCTGGCTTGAACAGAGAGAGCGTCTCTGCGGCGAGTTGAATGCGAAGAGGCAGGTCGCCTCCCCCCCCAGCGCTCGGGGAGGCCGCCTCGATGGGCGTGATCTCGACGGATGTGACCGTCCACACGTCCAGCCGCTGGCGGAAGTGCCCGAGGAACGTGCCTAGTTGCGGGAGCGTGAGGCCGGATAGCGCGAGGTTTGCCCTCCGACGCAGCACGCGGAGCTCCGAGGACGCGGCAGGGGTGCCTGAAGGGACGGAGGTGGCCCCTTCGTCGCCCGAGGCTGCGAGGGAGACGAGCGTTGCCGGTGGCAGACCCGACGCGGCCAGCACCGCGGCCACATCCTGCGCCACGCCGGAACCGGGTGGGGCACGCCGCGTCCACTCCGGAAGTGAGCCCTGCAGGTCGGCGATGCGGCGGGCTGACTCCTCCGCGCTGGCGAGTTGGTCGAGGCGTGCATGCGCCGCCGATCGTGCCGACCACGATGCGGGCACGAACCACGCCAACGGAGCGCCGGCCACCACCGCAGCAACCAACCACAGTGCCAGTGGTGAACGCATCACGGTGCGCTCCTTGCCAACGGCTTGTCAGGGGTACCGCGGTTCTCGCGTTGTTCCACGGTGGCTGGTGTTCGCATGAGCGCGATACTCAGGCGTGTCGCCGCGCCCGTGGTGGAGATGCGCGGCTCGGCCATAGTCCAGCCAGCGGGTGCGTGCAGGTCTTTGAGGAGGGGCGCGGGGTCGCCGGCGACGGAGACGGAGAGCGATGCGCGGTCCCCGGCCGCGCTGAGGCCGAGGAGATTGGCCTCGGGCCGCAACGGCCATGCCGCGAGCAGACCTGTGAGGCCGTCGGTCGCATCGCGCGGCACATCCGCGGTGCGAGCCGTGCGGGCGAGGACCGTCAGCGAGCGCAAATGGCGCTCCAGCGCGGCGGGGATGTCCGCGGCGGCAAGCAAGTCGGTGTTCGGGTCCACGCCCTGCGCGAGCGTTTGCAGGGATGTGCCTGCGGCGGCTTCGACACGCTGCCAGTGTTGCTCGCGGCGGGCCAGGCCCGCGGCGACCAGCAACGCGCAGACAACCGTGGTCGCGGCCACGAGCGCGTGCCGCTTGAAGCGGCGGTGGCGGAGCGGTTGCGGCTCCATTGCACCAACGAGCAGGTTGAGGTGTGAGGCGAGTGCAACGCCTTGGGCCTCGTCCATGCCCACCGGCAAGAGGCTCGCGGGCACACTCGCGGGCGTGAGGCGTTCAACGCGCTGATCCAAAGCACGCAGATCATCGATGAGTGCAGCGCACACCAGGAGCGTGCCGGCGCGGCCCGCGCTATCCGGCGGCGTGCACACCACGTGGTAGTTATCCAGCGGCGCGGGGCAGAGGTCCTGCAGGGTTGGCCGCAAGCCGTCTGGGAGCAAGCCCGTGCGCTGCCAGCCTTGGCCATCAATCACCGCCCACATGAAGCGGTCCGCCGCCCACAACACGGAAGTCGCGTCGCTCATCGGGAGGCCCCCCTGATGCCGGCCCCCCCGGGGGCCAGCGTGAGCGTGGAGGCGAGTGAGCCCTCACCGATCGTGAGGGAGGTGGTCGTCACTCGGGCCACACCCTTGCGCCCGCCCCAGCCTGCCGTGCTCGTGCTCTTCTCGCCGTCGCGGATAGTCACGATCCGATCGGCATCGGGGTCGTAGCAGACCGCCGCGCGGCCGGTCGGCTCGTCGATGATGGCGAGGAGTTGGAGTTTCAGGGGCGGCGGAGGAGGTGGCGCGGGTGCAGGCTTGGGCGCGGGCGGCGGCGGAGGCGGCGCGACCCAGATCGGGGCGCGGTACGCAGAGAGGTCCATGGCAACCGCACGCGGCGAGTCGCGAGGCGGAAGCGGCTCACGCGATTCGACCGCAGCAGCGCCCGGCACAACGGCATCGCTGGAACCCAGCGGCCAGAAGGCCCACGCGGCGCAGAGGGCGACCGGGATGAAGAGTGCGGCGCGCCCGCCACGCGCTACCCCTGTGAGGAACGATGCGTCGCCCACCCCCCTGCCCCCTCCCTCTGGGAGGGGGAGGATGCCGCCACGATCGGGATGCCCGTGGTCGCCGTTAGGCGTGATGAGTTCCACGTTCTCGCTCACGGCGTGGTTCCCTCTGCCGATGCGACCTCGAGCATGGAGACATCGATGACGCGCGCCACTTCCTCCACGCTCGTGAGCCCGTCGGCCACCACCGCGAGGCCCGCGCGGCGGAGCGAGACCATGCCCGCCCGCTCGGCCGCACCCTTGAGCGTGTCCGAAGGAGCGCGATCGACGATGAGTTGGCGGATGCGCTCATCCACCACCAGCAACTCGAAGATCGCTCGGCGGCCCTTGAAGCCCGTGTGCAGACAGCCTGAACAGCCGACCGGAACCAGCCCGTCGGAACTCCTACGAATCGCGACGCACTCAACGTGGAATGTCCGCACCAGCCGCTGGGCCAGCACCGCCGACAGCGAGGATGCGACCAGGAACGGCTCCACACCAAGATCGAGCAGACGTGCGACCGCGCTGGCCGCGTCGTTCGTGTGCAGCGTTGACAGGACGAGGTGCCCGGTCAGGCTAGCCTGCACTGCGATGCGGGCGGTGGCCTCATCACGCACCTCGCCCACCATGATCACATCGGGGTCCTGCCGCAGGATGTGCCGCAGGCCGGTGGCGAACGTCACTTCCTTCTTGGGATCCACCTGCGTCTGGCTCACGGCCAGGCCACGGCCTGTGCCAGCGCCGTCGGAGAGGTCGTACTCCACCGGGTCCTCGATTGTCATCATGTTGATGTCGCAGCCGGCGGCCTTGCCGGAGACATCGCTGTGGTTGTGCGTGAGCCAGTTCAGCGTGGCGTACAGGGTCGTGGTCTTGCCGCTGCCGGTCGGGCCGGTGGAGAGCACGATGCCGTGCGGCTTGGCGATCTGCGCGAGGTACCGAGCCTGCGTCGCCTCGGGCATGCCAAGGGCCGCGAAGGACTGGAGGTGCGGCGATCGCACCGGATCGAGCAGACGGATCACCACCCGCTCGCCGTAGGTGGTCGGCAGCGTGCTGATACGCAGGTCAATGCGACGGCCGGTGGCCCCCCCAACCCCTCCCAGAGGGAGGGAAGAGGCTGACCCGATCGTCACCGTCGCGCGCCCGTCCTGTGCGGACCGCTTGTCCGCCACATCCATCGCCGCCATCACCTTGATGCGCGTGGTCACGCTGCCCGCCAGGTTCGCGGGGAGCGCCTGCACCGTGTGCAGCGAACCGTCCACGCGGTACCGCACCAGCGTGCGGTCGCGCAGCGGCACCACATGCAGGTCGCTGGCCTCGCGCAGGAGTGCCTCGAAGAGCAGCAGATCCACCAGACGCACGACCGGAGCCTTGCCGCGTGTGTTGAGAAGGTCGCGCTCGGTCTCGCGGAGTGCCGCGGCAAGGTCGTGGGCAAGATCGGTCGAACCCTCGATGACGATGGCGGGCGCTTGGTCGGCGCGGGTGCCGATGCGGGGCTCGCCAGGCGAGCCATCCGGCCCGCTCGCCGCCTCCTGCGCTGCGTGAGCCGCGTACGCCTCGTCGATCGCGGCGGCGAGCGACTCGGGCTCGGCGTGCTCGACTTCCACCGCTCGCCCCAGGCACACACCAACATTGAAGATCGCGGCGGGGTTGGTCGTGGGTGTGGCGAGGAGGCGCTCCACCGGGCCAGCCGCTTCCGGGGTACCCCCACGCTCCGCGTGGGGTGCGGGCTCCGACCCCGCACTGAGTATCAGGTGCCGCCGCGCGAACTCGTGCGGGATGCGAGAGAGGAAGTGGTGAGAAGGCGATGTGGTTTCGGATGGCGGACCGGAAGTCCGCCCCACCGGGGCATCCTGGCTCGCAGCGATGGCGTTCACCGGATCACCCGCGGCTTCATCTCGGGCCACCCGTCGTCAATCCCCGCGCGGGCCACGTCCCGGTCGCTGAGGTACTTGAGGTCCTCAAAGCCACGGCCGGCACCACGCAGCACATTGGCGCGGATGAAGACAAAGAACTTTGACTTGCTCGCCGTGTTCGAGCGGCTCTTGAACGCCTCGCCGATGATGGGAATGTCGCCCAGGAACGGCACCTGCGATGTCGCCTTGCCCTCGTTCTCCACCTCGATTCCGCCCACCACCACCGTATACCCGTCCGGAATCGTCGCGACGCTCTGCACGC
Organism: Phycisphaerales bacterium; assembly: GCA_046156035.1. Classification (GTDB taxonomy): domain Bacteria; phylum Planctomycetota; class Phycisphaerae; order Phycisphaerales; family UBA1924; genus JAEUIX01. Next base: position 95,831 of record JBJXEW010000052.1, read on the forward strand.
TGTTCTGCTGGCGCGCGGGCGGGAGGGTGGGCGAGGATGCCGCGCCCAGGAAGGAACTGAGCGACACGCTGTACGTGAGCAACAGGTGGTCGCCCTCGGCGATCTGCGGCTTAATCGTGACGACCGTGCCCGCATCCTGCGTGCCGCCGAAGGAGGTGGTCGAGACGGTGTTCGACGCGTTCACGCTGGCGAACGGCTGCTGCACGACCGAGTTGATCGTGGCCGCCTGGTTGTTGCCCACCAGCACCTTGGGCATGCTCAGCGCCCGCCCGTCCGAGAGCGTCTGCAACAGACGGAAGACGATCGAGAAGTCCCCCGGGCTCACGATCACGCCTGTGCCGCCCGACGCGTCGCCCGCGTTGCGGTCCCCACCCGCGCCACGCACACCCAGACCGAAGAGCGACGAGAGACGGATGGCCAAGTCCGGCGAGAGGCGGAGTTTTTCGAGTTCCACGCCAAGATCGAGCGCCTGACTCTCGTTCACCGTTACCATCAGCACTTCGAGCATCACCTGCGGCTGGCGCACGTCGATGGTCCGCAGGAGCGCTTCGACACGATCAAGCAGCCGCGGCTCGCCCACGGCGATGAGCGTGTTGGTCCCCTCATCGCTCGTGAGCACAAGCGGACGCTCGGCGGTGCCGAAGGCGGACGATGAGGACCCGGCACTGTTCGCATCGGTCGTGTAACCGCCGCGTGCGACGGAGTCGCCCGATGAGGAGGCGAATGGCAGGAGCGGGCCGGCCGCGCTGCCGCCCGAACGCGAAGCCGCGGGCGGCGGGGGCATCGGTGTCGTTCGCGCGGCACCCGCGTTGTCGCTGGCCACGGCTCCCCCGCCAGCACCCCCGCTCCCCCCGCCCCGGGTGTTGAGCGTGATGCCCGAACCGGCGCTGGCCGCGCTGCCTGCGGGGTCGTAGATGTTGGTGCCACCTTGGAGCGTGCCTGCAGCATCCGGAGCGCCCTCGCTACCAGCGGCTTCCAACACGCCTGCGCTGAGGAGCCGTTCAAGCACGTCGAGCACTTCCTGCACAGGCCGGTTCTTCACCACGAACGTGCGCACGGGCCTGCGTGCCGCGGCGGGCACCGAGTCCAGCCGAAACAGCAACGCGCGGATCGCTTCGTGCTGCGCTGGTGTGGCCGTGATGACGAGGCTCGATGTGAGATCGTCGATCACGAGTTTCCAGCGGTCGTCGCCACCCGCGCCGCTGCCGCTCAACATTCCGCCCCCGCCGCCACCTGGGCCACCGGGCGAGAAGATACCACCGCTTCCACCCGCCCCCCCAACACCACCCTTGATCGTCTGCTCGATCAACTTCGCCACGTCCTTGGGCGAGAACACACGCGGCACATACGTCACCGTCTCCGGCCGCTCACGCTTGTCCAGAGACGAGATCAACTCGCGCCACGCATCCAGTTGCGACTCAGGTGCGACCACCAGCACGCTCCCCGGCTCGGGCGCGGCCATGAGTTCGCCAGCAAGCCTGCCGCCACCGGCAGCCTCACGCTTGGCGGCCACCTGGCCGAGCAGCGCAGCCATCTGCACGCCCGAGAGGTTGGTGAGGGGCACCTCGACAATGGAGACGCTCGCTGCGGCCTGGTCGAGTTGCGCGAGCAGTTCCAGGGCCCGCTCAACGCGATCTGCCAAATCGGTGATCAGCAGCAAACTGCCATCGCCGACGACCGACACCGATCCGCCCGCGCCAGCGCCACCACCGGACCTGCTGAGCACCTTGGAGATCGGCTCGACCAGGTCCTTGCCCGCGCGATGCTGAGATCGGACCACGACCGCCCTGTAACCGGCCGGGGGCTCGACCGAGCGTGCCGCAGGCTCCAACCCCGGCAACGGTGCGGGCTCAGCCTGCCGCACAGCGCCCGCGGCGGCGAGGCCGGGTGCATCGGAGAGTTTGACGACGGAGTACGCCGCGTTGCCGGGGACACGCACGGTCGTGAAGCCACGTGCCGCGAGTACGCGGTTCGTGAGAAGCCACAGGTCCTCGTCGCTGAGCGGGGCATCGAGCCGGAGCGTGACCGTGCCCTTGAGCGCGGCCGCGTCGTAGTCGATGTTAAGTTTGAGCCGCTGGGCGCACAGGTCCACGAGGCGAGCGAGTTCCACCTGGCCCGAAAGTGTGGTGCGGGGCGCGAATTCAGCTTCCTTGAGGTTCTCGGCGGGTTGGTCTGCCGGTGGCTGCGCCGTTGCCGGGGCCGCAACCGCTGCGGCGGCGAGGACCAAAATCTTGGTGAATGCTCGCATGCGAGCAGTGTACGGCATCGATGCCTCCAAGCCCGCCGGGGATGTCAGGTCACCCAAGAAACCGCTTCTGGACCAGGTTTGCGGCTAGAACCTCGCGACTTCAGCAGGTCATGCCATTGAGGGCGGTCCGCGACTAGCAAGCCAAACTCGGTTCGGGCCCATGGTCAGGTACTCAGTCGCCCAACCACGCGCGGATGGCACCGTCCGCCTCTTGAAGTTTCGCCATCGTGGGTCGCGGCCGTGCAGCACCTGGAGCGGCAGTGGGATTCCCCGTTTGCCCTGTCGCCGTTGACGCGGTTGCGCTGCCAATCACGCCAGCTCTGCGCTGTTCTCGTGTCGCACGCAATGCAGCGACTTGGTCGTTGGACAGTCCAGCGACGGCGTACGAGAAGGCCGCTTCCTGCAACTCGTCCAGCCTCGAGGCCGCTTCCTGGACGGTCAATCCGCCGGGTGATACTGAAGCCGTCGTCCCTTGGCCTGCGATTGGGCGGGCCGCTCGGCGGCGGGCATCTTGTTTCTTGGCATCCATCACCTGGCGTTCGACCGCGGCGTATTCCTCCGCATGCTCAGCGCGGTACTCGGCGACGCGAGAAAGGACTGACTGTGCGGCCGACGTCTCGAGTCCAGCACTGAGCGCCGATTCAGAGGAGAGCCCAATCTGCGCGGCAAGGACGAGGGCTCGCACCTTGTCGGCGGGCGGAGGTTGAGGGGGCCCCTCAAAGACCGCAGCGGTTTCGCCATCTGCACCAGCTTCGCCCGATCCGCCTTCCACCCAACCGCTTGCGTCCCCAGCTGTGACCATCGCAAAAGTGGGGACGATCTCGTCGGGGGGCGCCTCCACGCCAGCGCCGTCTGGCAAGCCGACCAATGTATGGGGCACGAGTACGCAAATCGCAGCGATGTGCATGGGCAGCTCCTCCAAGTTCCAGCGCACTATACCGGGGATCGTCATCCTCAGATTCGGTATCCACACAGCCGATGTTCGCGGCTTGTTCGCAAATCTTCACAAACCATCCGTGTTTGACGACGGATAGGCGGCGGGTGCCGCGCTGCAGCGGCGTGCTCCTCAGATACGCCCACGCGACGCCACGGGTTCCAGATCGCGGTTGAGTGTCTTGATTCTCGTCCTGTGGAAAAACTGTGCGAACGGACCCAGCCACCGTCCTCTCCGTATATTGGCTCGCCTTGGCTGCTCGCAACAGGCACCGATGGTCCGGTCACCCGAAGAATGCAGAAGCATCTCGCTCGTGAGGAATAGGGAGTCTTCCACATGCGTACCCGCCTGGCTGGAATGTGCTTCGTCGGCGGCCTGCTTCTTGCGCTGGCGAATTCCAAGGGCGCTGAGCCGATCTTGTCCATCCACGAAGCGTCGCTGACCACCTATAAGGCGACGACCGCGACTTCGGTGCAGGATGCGTTCCCCCGCGCTGCGAACCGGGGCGTCGGCCTGGATGGCACGCTCCGCGCTCCCGCCACATTCGACTGGGCCATCAACGGCAACCCCTTTGAGGCAACAAGGGAGGGAGAGTGGAACGGCAGCCTTCGATTGAGCACAGGTGCATTCGCGCCCACCACTGTCGATCTTGCCTTGCCGGCAGAAATCCCCTGGATCATCGGCCGCACGTACAACCCGAGGCAGGCCGACGGTGAAACGTTGCGGACGAGCGACGGCTACCAGGGCCTGAACTGGTTCCAGACGAGCCAGCCGGAGATTGTGGTCTACCGGGCCGTCAACGCGTCGACAAAGTCCGCCGATGACTTGGTCTACATCGTTTATGGCGCGGATCGATATATCGAGTTCAAGCGTGCCGCAACGGACTCGGATGCCTTCCGGGGCGTGAACGGCGCTGCCGGGATCATCCTCTACCGCGAAGCCACGGAGACCGACGGCGACACCTACACGTACTACGACCCGCATGGCTTGGCAACGTGGTTCTTCGGCGAAGACGAAGAGTACGACGCGGCCAAGCACCAGATTTGGAAGATCGTCAATGCCGCTGGTATCTGTGCCCATGTGGGCTCGCCAGACACGCCTGGTACGGAGCCAACCAACGCGTTCGACGGGGCTGAATCTGGTTACTGCGCGCACGGTGGGATCACCGTGGCGTACGACTCGAAAGGCAGACGGTTCGACTACGGGTACAACCAGGACTGCACCGAAACAAATACACCCCTGCGCCTTGCTCGCATCGATGTCACCGATCAATATCGCGATTGGTCAGACCCGCAAGTGATTGCGAGCGTGCTGTACAACTACTACCCCGCCCCCGATCCCGCATACGTGGCGCTCTCGGTGGAGGGCAATCTCAAGTCAGTGTACACGACTTGGCACTCACGCACGACCAACTACGGGAAGGTGGAGGAACGCCACTACCGCTACTACACCGTGGCAGAAGCCGGCCGGGCGGGTCTCGTGAAGATGGTCGTCGAGCGAGACGGGGCGCGGGAGGCTGACTGGAGTGGTGACCAATGCCGGAACTACAGCAGCTCGGGATATAACGCCCTCACCGCCACGCACGATGTGTCCGATGACACCATGAAACCGTATTCCGACGCGTATTTCACATACCACTCGGACGCGACGGTTGCCACAGCATTTTTCAATGGCGAGTGTGGCTGTGGCGGGGGTTCCAACGGTCTGCGGACGTATACCTACCAGGGCAACAACGGCACGCTGGCATCAGCCACCAGCGGCTATGACGCGGCGTGGGCATCCCGTGTCATCGTGCAGCCGCCGACGGGCGGCGCGTGGCTCACGCAGTACTTTGACGAACTCGGCCAGGCCCTGTCGGCGGTGTTCTCGGATGTAGATCCCGCTTCGAGCGGCACGACGGACCGTTGGGTCGCGGCGGTGGAGCGGGGGAGTTCGGGAGGCGTAGCGAGCGTTGCCACCCCCGCCGCGGTCGCAACCTACACGCACAATGATTCGTCGACGATCTGGAGCGGCGCGATCGCGCTGCGCACGGATGCGGGTTTGATCACGCTCACAGAGCGTGTGTCGGACACGTCCAGTGCGTTCCTGGGCTTTGAGAGGGCACGGAAGGAAACGGTCGGGTCGGGCGGAACCCCCGCCTATACGACATGGACAGACCACACCTCCAAGTCCATGCCCGTGACTACCGCAACGCCGGCAGTCGACCTCATTCGTCCGTTGGTGAGCGAGCAGCGCCGATATCACACAGCGACTTCAAATGCGACGACGAGCGGGACATTCGACTCGACTGGAACAACCTATTCCGTGTGGAGCACCTCGGGCACGCTCGACACGCAGCGTCTAGCGATCAAGCGCGTGGATACGAGTCCGCCGACCATTGCCACGACGACGAATGGCTCGGGAGAAGGCGAACCAACGTCGGTTTTCTTTCGCCCGAATGGAACGCCGATCTTCTCGCTCACCGCTCGCGGCATCCTCACGTACGTCAAGTACCGGGACGGACAGGTGGTGAAACGCATTGAGGATGCATCGCTCGAGGAGGTTGCGTCGGACCCTAGCGATCCGGATGATCCCGAAGATTATGATTTCCCCTCAGGTGGTAGCCAGACCACCGGTGGCGCGGGCCCCCAGAACCTCACGTCGACGAGCAGCTACCTGCCGTCGGGCCAGCCGCGCGGCGTAAAGACTCCGGATGGCCAGATTCGACTGACCGGTCAGTATCCGCTCCACAATGGTCAGTCGATGAAGGTCTCGACAGCGATTACAAACTATGGGCATGACGGCGGCGGACCAGGCGGGCCTGACGGCCATACCACGCCCGAGGATGAGATCGACGACACTGAGGACTCGTGCTGGGACTTTGGGGGCTCACCCTGCGGTACCCTTCTTACAGACGGCGGCAAGCCGTCTGCCACCTTTTCGTTGGGCATGCCGGATGGCACCCACGGATTTCCAATGTCGGGATTGACGCTCGGGTCTGGCGGCAACCAGGCAATGACCAACGTCGAGCCGATTCCCGGGCCGGCCTGCGGTGTGATTGATGACCCTCTGAAGCTTGCGGACGCGTTGGGGATCAAGGGTGCAGGCGGGCCGGTTCGGTTTTCGGCCTACACGCGTTTCATCTATGACAAGACCGGCAACAAGCTGCTTGAGAAGCAGCAGTTCCACCGCATCCCGCACCTCACTTCCACCACAGTCCCCTCGGGATTGCTGGGCACGCTGGGCGACGATTACGACCGAGAGACGATGGCCTACGACGATCTGGGTCGACTGGTCCGCCACGTCGACATGACGGGCACCATCACCCGGTTTGAGTACGACGTTCTCGGGAGGCTCATTCGCCGCCGCGTGGGAACGAACGACACCACGTCGAACAATCTGATCACGGTCGAGGAACTCGAGTACGACGGCGATAACGCCGGCGGGAACAGCCTGCTCACGACTCGCACCATGTATCCCGGCGACGGCACGAGCAGGGAGACGACCTACATCTACGACGGGCGATCGCGTCTCGTCGGCACGAACAATCCGGTTGCTCCACACACCGCGATGGCGCTCGACAATCGGGGACGGGCGACCGCCACCGGAATCTATTCCGACGCAGTGTCGGCTTCGACGAACCCGCTGACGACGACGACGGCACGGTTGGGGTTGAGCGAAGACTTCTTCGACGCTCGCGGCAACACGTGGAAAATGGTCACCCACAACATCAGCCAGACGGGCAGCAACGCTGGCGACAGTCTTGAGAGTAAGCAAACGCTCAACTGGTTCGACCCGGATGGGCGGCTGATCAAGACCTTGGGCGACGAGCACGTCAAACTGCGCTACAACCGGTTGGGCCGCCTGATCCAGCGATTCGAACTGGCATCCGACAACGACGACGGCTATGAGGACGTGTACGACTTTGGGGACGGGTGGGTAAACCTTGATGACGACACGGTCCTCGAAGAAGCCCAGACGCGCTACAACCCCTTCGATGGTCGGCCCGTGCTGAGTGTGCACATTGCTCGGTTGCCCGGCGACGACGAAACGCTGGGCGCGCTCGACCCCAATGGCACGGATGATCGCATTACCAATCCGGGGGAGGGTGAGCCCGATCTGGAAGACGGCGAGGTGCGGTTCATTTTCAAGGGGAGCGAAGTTCTTGGGCGCGCTCAGATCACAGCGACCTGGTATGACGCGAATCACCGGCCAGTCAAGGTGGCCAACTTCGGGACGGGTGCTGGTTCTGGCAACGCGGGCGATTTCACGTACCGCAGCCCGATCGATTGTGCGCCGACGGAATCGAGCGGTTCGGTCATGCTTACGACAACCGAGTACTTCGAGATGACCCCGACGAATGCAGGGAGCATTGAGAGCAACGAGTGGGTGAAATACGACACCGGGCGTGTGGGCACGGTGACCGACGCTCACGGCCGCAAGGCGCTCAGCATCTACGACTCGGCCGGTCGCGTGCTCTCGGCCGTCGCCAACTACACGTACACGCCGTACACGGAAGGTCCGACGGACGTGTGGCCGCCCGAATCCTCACCCGACGAGAGCCGCGACAAGAACGTCTTCACAAACTACAAGTACATCCAAGGGCAGATGACCGCAATGTGGGTCGACGTGCGGGGGAACGATTGGGCGACCGAAACGTACGGTCATATACGGCCTGCGGTTCCGGATACGACGGGGAGCACGAACGCGTCCGATCAGGTCACCCGCTACATCTACGGCGTGACGGCTGGAACCAGCCCCGGTGATTCGTTGGTGACGCGCGAGGATCTGCTCCGGCAAGCCATCTATCCGCCGCAGTTCGCAAGCCAGGCCGAGTCCGCACGCAGGATGGACTACGCCTACAACGCGCTCGAGGAGCCCATCTTCGTCACCGATCAGAACGGCACGCAGATCGAGAACCGCTTTGACCTGGCCGGGCGTGAGTACGCCCGTATCGCCTCCATCGCTTCGGGTTCAGGGATTGACGACCGCGTACTGCGTGTGGACACCGCCTACGACGCACGCGGCATGACCCAGAGCATCACCCAGATGAGCAACCCCAACGGAACGGGCGTGCTCGATCAAGTGCGGTACACATACGACGGCTGGGGCAACCTCGCGTTGATCCAGCAGGACCCCGATGGGACGGCGATCACCGACCCGGCCAACACCGCCACCGCCGGGAACGAGGCCCGCGTTGCGTTCACGCACGCGCTGGACAGCGCTTCAGCGACGGGTGTGAACGCACGCCAGACCGTGAGACGCACGGGTCAGTCCGTGACCACGTACACAGGGACCGCGTGGGGCTTGAAACAGAGCGTCGCCTTCGACTTCGACACCTCCTCAAGCGACCCCCTGGCCGATCTCGCGGCGCGGGTCTCGGGTGTCCAGTCGTCGTTGAACGGGGCGAGTCTGACTGAGGCCGCGACGTACCCGAAGTATCTCGGCGCCGAAGGTCTCGTGGAAACCGGTTTGCCCATTGACACCCGCAGCACCCTGGCAGCCGGCACCGGCGCGGCCATGTTCGATGGTTACCTCGACCGCTTCAACCGGGTCGTGCGCTCGGAGTGGTCGCACAATCGTGCCGGCGAGAACACCTGGCGCTCGACCTATTCCGTCGACCTTGCGTACAACGCGGGCGGTGACCTCATCGGCTCGACTGATGCCAAGGCACCGGGCAGGGATGCCGACTACATCTATGACAACATGGGTCGCCTCGTGCGTTCCAAGGAGGGCACGCGAGAGAGCGGTGCCATAACGACCACAACCCGGGACGAGGTCTGGGGCACCGTAGATGGCTCCACCGTCACGGGCGGCCTCTCGCAGACGGGCAACTGGCTCACGCGCAGCGTCGATCTCGCGGCGGTCAACGCCGACCCGGCGGCCACGCTGCTCGAGTCGTCCACCTACACCCTCGCCAACGAGTGGAGCACCCGATCGCTTCTCACCGATCCGGTGGAAGACCCTCCCGCTCCCCTGGTGCTGGACTTCACCACGGCCGGGTCGGCCCCCCTTGCGTACGACCCTGCCGGGAACCTCCGTGATGACCGGCTGCGCTACCGCTTCACGTACGACGCTTTCGGCCGGATCGTGGCCGCCCGCGGCCGCGTGCAGGCGAGCGGGGTGTATCCGCTGCTGGCCGAGTACCGCTACAACGGCCTGGGGCACAAGGTGGCTTGGCGGCACGCGGCGGTTGCGGGCGAGGTCATGACCGGCAGCGAAGCGTGGGTGCTTGGCGTGTTCGACGACCGCTGGCGGCTCATCGCCACACGGCCCGGCGATGCGTACGGCGTGCCCGATGACGAGCAGGTGGGCGTGCTGGACGAGACGTACGTCTACCACGCCGCGGGGGCGGACGGGACGGGTGGATCCAGCTACATTGACAGCGTGATCCTGCGAACCAGGCGCAACGCAGCGGGCATGGACGGCTTGGTTTATTACGCCCAGAACTGGCGCGCGGATGTGGTACTGCTGCTGGAAGGGCAGCACGTGGGATTGGAGGTTGAACGCGTGCGGTACTCCGCGTACGGCGTGCCCAGTAGCACGTCGCCGCTGGATTACAACCACGATGGGAGCGTCAACCCGGACGACGTTGGGGACTTCATCACCGACTACTACACCACCCCGCCGATCGCGTCGACGGATTTTAACGATGACGATAACTACAGCCCGGATGACCTGGGCGATTTCATCACGCTGTACTACGACGACGGTCGGCCCGATGGTGGCTTGGGGCGGGGCCGCCTCGGTTCGTTCCAGATCGGCAACATCAAGGGCTACGCCGGCTACGAGTGGGACCCGGTGCTGAGCGGACCCGCCAGCGGCGAAGGCGAAGGAACGCTCGCCGCGTGCTACTACCACGTCCGCTACCGCGTTTACGACGCAGCGGGCGGACGGTGGACGAGGAGGGATCCTATTGGGTATGTGGCTGATATATCTCTCGTCCGATACGTGCTGTCCACTCCACTAACTGGAACGGATCCGAGCGGGCTGTACCCTTACGACGGTCTGTTGCCCCCAGGAGACTCGGACCGACCGCGATGGGGACCCCCTAAGACGCAACCGCGAACTACCTACCCCAACCCCCCATCTGAACCCGTGAAGGGGAACAGGCCAATCGAGCACCCGCGGGGAGACTGTGGCATTACCATAAGACAATCGAAGGGGATACCGCCCCACAATTGGATAGAAATACGTGAGCCTGGGAACCCCAATGTCGATGGAATTGGCTTTTATCCAACGCGCAAGAATCGCCCGGTCGACACTGGCACTCTCTATACACCCGGAGGGCAACCCACATCAAGGTGTAACACGATAAACGGACCCGACCCGCATTGTGGTGAGATGCCTACCACCATATGGCCATCCTATCCGACATCTACTCCGGTTCCGGTGAATCCACAACTCCCGTACGGAAGGCGCACACTTCGCCCAAACCTCATTCCAATCGGAACCCTTCCCAACGGGTTCCCCCTCTTAGTACCCTCCGACAAGACAACGTGCAAGTGGCGGCGAGATTGTGTTCGTAACGCCACGCTAAACTGGCGATATGTTATTCCCTTTCAGCAGTGCTGGACTGCCGTCGACGAAATATTGCGGCAGTGTGGAATGGAACGCGGGCCTGGCACACCTGTGGCGCCAAACGGCCAGCCGGGGAACCCCGAGACCCTAGTGCCGCGGCCGGACTTTCCGTCCCCGAGACACTAAAACTCTAGGAGTAGTGATACGGCCATGGTCGCGAACAAACACACTCTATGGATTTGGTCCCTGTGCTGCGGGGTGGTAGTAATTGTTTTGTACATGTGCGTGCGCGTTGGATTTGTCGATAGTAATATTCAAGCGGTGTGCCGCGCGGCAGCGGGCGGCGACCTCGTTTCGATGCGAAAAATCATTGCGGCGCACCCGGGCTTGATTAACCTTCCATGCAGTGTGCCCGAGGCCGAGCCCTATCCAACGCAGACCCCCTTGGTCGCGGCGGTCCTTGGTAATCAGCCGGACACGGTGTTAGAGCTGTTGCGGCTAGGCGCCGCGGTGGACCAAGTCGACGGATATGGGCGAACGGCTCTGTACATCGCAGTGGAGCACCGGTACTCGGGACTCGCCACGGTGCTGGCAGACGCTGGCGCAGATCCCAATATTGTTCCGAAGATGGGTATGTCACCATTTGCCGTCGCGATCCGTTCTAAGGACATTAATCTCGTAAAAAACCTTCTCGCAAATGGGGCCGATGTCAATCCTAGGTCGGGCGGATCGCCACTCGGAGAAGCCATAAGTTCTGACAGCGTGGAAATGTTGCGTGTCTTGGTAGAGGCCGGCGCAAGGCCGGAATGTCAATCATGGCCCATTTTCGTATTGGAGGAGCGCGTGAGTATGCGGAGCGCCGGAGTTCGGGAGTATTGGAAGTCCATTCAAACGTCAGAGCGATCCGGCACCGTTGCCCCGTGCGATCAAGGCATTCCCTAGCCGCGGCGATGGCGGTCGAGGTCATGACCGGCAGCGAGTCATGGGTGTTTGGCGTGCTTGACGACCGCTGGCGTCTCATCGCCACGCGGCCGGGGGATGCGGAGGGCGTGCCCGATGACGAGCTGGTCGCCGCCCCGACTCCCAGGAGGTTGGCGGCCATGTCCCTAAGCGAGTCGCATTCCTCAGGAGTCCAGATTAAGAGCTCCTTCAACAACCCCAGCAGCAGACTCACAGGCGGGGTACAGACCTGTGCGAGGCGGCAGGACGTGTAGCAGTGTTGATACTTGTCGTCTCCCGTGTGTTCTCCGCACGGGCCCCTGAGTACGCAGGTGAGCATCGCAGCACACGCCACACCCATGTTGTCCGACGGCAAGGAGCCCGGTTGATCGACCCGTGGGGCCATGCCGGGGCCGCTGACGCCAGGCCAGCGCTCTGAGTCCATGGCCCTGGTGTCGCGGTTCTGTGGGAAGCATGCCGCGGCGAGGAAGAGATCGTTCTCCGCGTTGCCCCAGCGGCCCTGACTGGTCCAATACGCGGCCCGGCTCTGCAAGAAGACTCCGAGCAGTTGGCGACGGGTCAGGCTCGCAAGGTCCGAACCGCTCCGCACCGCGATCGTCGGCGTGCCCAGCGTGGCGCTGTACTCTTCGTCGGACTGGCTGAGGAACGACCCGCCGCCGGCATCGTACTTGACGCTGGTGGCCTCAAGGTTGAAACGCTTGCGCCCGTCGTCCCAGCGCGTCCAGAAGTGGTCCTTCGAGACCACGCCCTTGAGCGGCCACCCGAGTCGGTGCGCGATGGACAGGTACACCACAGGCATGGAGGCGCATGTACCGGTCTTGGAGTCGATGGCGCCGTGCACAAAGTGCTGCTCGGGTTTGCTCAGGTCGAGGGGTTCCTTCGTGTAACGCAGGCCGATGCGTGGACCCGCGAGGGCCACCGCCATGCCGCCCGCCCGCCACAGGTCGGGATCGTGGATGTACACGGGCTCGTCGCGTGCCGTTGGCTCCGCCGCGGCGTTGCCCGCAGCGATGCGCTGTGCCCACTCGTCCACCGTCGCGGCGTACCGCTTCACGTCGAGCGCTTCGAGGCCAGGTATGCCTCTGGCCACCGCGAGGTTCATCACTAGCGGGTCTACGGCATCCAGTTCTGCATCGGACATCGCGGCCAGTTCTGCGGGCGTGCTGGCAATCGCATCCGCCAGCGGAGCGGTGCTGTTGGGTGCAGGCTTCTCGCGGCCTCGCGGCGGTGCTCCTGAAGCAGTGGCGGCCGTTGGTGTGGGGTCGCCAGCGGGCATCGCAATGACGAGCGTCAGTGCCGCCGAAGCCAAGGCAACAGCCGCATAGCCGAGCGCGACCCGTCCCCATTGAATAGGGGCCGCTTGAACCACGCTCGGTCCTGGTGCGGTGTGCCTCCGCATGGCGTGAATCTACACATCGACCGGTCGAAGTGCAAGCGACGTTCCAAGGCAAACCCAATCCCGGTCGCAACGCGCAATCGACTGGCTGTCGTCACGGCCGCGTACGAGCCGTTGAACGCTGGGTATGGATTGTCGCACGAGGCGACCCGGACTACTACCTCCAGAACTGGCGTGCGGACGTGGTGGCTGTTGTCGCGGGCCACAACGCCGTGACCGGTGGCGGAACCGCGTTCGGGGCCGCGATCCTGGAGCGGATCACGTCCTCGGCATATGGCGTGCCGCGGCTGCCCCTCCCGGAGGTGGCGTTGAGTTCAGCGGTGCTGTCCTCGTCCAAGCCGGTCCGGCATCGGGGTGACAGGACCCCAATAGAACTTTTCTTGGAATGCGTTAGGGGATGGGAGGCCTCGACCCGTGGTCTCTTCGGAACTGATGCTCCCTGTGGCTCAGCGAGTCGGCCATACCCCATCGTCAAGTTCGCCTGAGTTGCCCCTGCTGGGCGACCCGGACGAACAACCGTCCATCCTGGGCGAGCGCTTGCAGCACGCAGAGAGGGATTACGATGGTTGTAAGCCCATAGAACTCGAACTCGATCGGGAGTAATCCGGACGGTCATCCTCGCACTGCTCCACCACCGCCCGCCCGCGGTACGCATCGTGGTCGAATCCCTCACCTTGCTCAGCCTCGTTGGACCTTCGCGGGATCACCGGCTCAATCCTCCGGCTCGACAGCCACGCCCGTAGCGACCCGGCGCCGAAGCCCTTGTTCCCCGCCAGATTGTGGGGGCGTGCCGGTTGCCCAGGGGCTTCCTGCGTCGTGCGATCGAGTTGCCATCGCTGCTCCACTCACAGCCGGCCACGCCGGACAGCCATTTCGCACGTATAATCGGCCGAAGGCACTAGTATCATCTTGAATCTATCACATGCTGACTTTCAAGGTTGCTGAGACGTGAAAATCCTCTCCTACAACTCCGGCCACGACGGTGCAATTGCCTTTCTGCAAGACTCTCGTTTGATATTTTCCATCGAATCGGAGAAAGACTCCAACTATAGGTATTCTGCGGTATCCATCACTGACGCACTAGATGCTGTCGACCAGCTTGGAGAGATTCCTGACATCATCTGCATGGGAGGCTGGTGGCCGCGGGACCATCACGAGTATCTATACGGATCGCGAGCAAACGGCGGGTACCGTGGCCTCTCGCACACGGATGCCATAATAGACAAAGGACGACTTCTGCGGGGTAGGGTAGACTACTTCTCGTCCTCACATGAGCGGTCACACATACTCTGTGCGTTCGGCATGTCCGCGCTACCGAAAGGTACCTCATGCTACGCGTTGGTGTGGGAAGGAGCGATTGGTGCATTCTACGAGATCGATCCCGAGCTGAACATCAGACTGATCGCCGATGTTCTGAATCACCCGGGACATCGATACGGCCTGCTCTATGGCCTGGCTGACCCTACATTCCCAAAGGACGGGCCGTACCCCCGTGCCTCGGACGCGGGGAAACTGATGGCCCTCGCCTCGTTCTCGAAGCGCAGCGTACCTTCCGCCGAGGAGAAGAAACTGCTCGGCTTCCTGCTGGATGGCCCCTACCACAAACTGAGCGACTATCGCGGCCTCACGCTGGCGCCTCACCTCGACGTGGGCTTAGATGATTCTGAATTTCGCAACTTCGCGGGGATCTACAGCGATGCGATATTCGACGTCTTCTACCACTTCGCGAGGGCGAACCTGAGGAAAGGACAACCGCTGTTGATTGCGGGCGGATGCGGTCTGAACTGCGACTGGAACACCAAGTGGAAGGAGAGCGGCCTCTTCTCCCACGTCTTCGTCCCCCCGGTCGCGAACGACTCAGGATCCGCCATCGGCACGGCGATCGACGCACAGTTCCGCTACACCGGAAATCCGAAGATCGAATGGGACGTCTACTCTGGCCTAGGCTTCCGAGCGCACGCCGCGCTCGATCTGGATAGATATGACATCTACAAGAAAGATCACGCCAAGGTCGCGGACATGCTGGCACACGACCTCATTCTGGGATGGGTGAATGGCAAATACGAGATCGGTCCTCGCGCGCTCGGCAACAGGTCCATCCTCGCCGCACCGTTTCGAGATGGCACCCGAGTGCGACTGAACGAGATCAAGCAGCGCGAACAGTTCCGCCCGATTGCCCCGGTCTGTCTTCGAGATGATGCCAAGAAGTGGTTCGGATGCGACTATGAAAGTCCCTACATGCTGTATACGTACCGTTCGACTACGAGCGCACTCGCGGCCGTCACCCATGTGAATGGCACCGCTCGCCTACAGACGGTCACGCCCACAACTAACAAACGTCTGTGCGACCTGCTAGTCGCATTCAAGGCATGCACTGGGTACGGAGTGCTGTGCAACACGTCTCTCAACTTCAAAGGCAAAGGCTTCATAAACAACATGAGCGATCTTGATGCTTATACCGTCGAGCACGGCCTGGATGGGTTCGTCGTCGAGGGGCGAGCATATCTCCTAAAGAGTTCCCGGCGATATCAGGCGTATCTGAACCCGGCAGCGCCCTTGACGGTGGATATCATGCCGAAGTAGCACGATATCTGGAGTGGCAGCATGGATGATCCATACTCAACCGGTTTCGAGGAATGCGATCGCCTGCGATCTGCCTTCATCCGAGACCTTGCTCTGCGGCAGTGCGAACGCTCTGCGAGAACGGCCCCGGGCTTCCGCACCGAGACGGCGCTGATCCCGAAGAAGCTCATCAGGTACTGGCACGACCCGTCCGATCTGCCAGAAGACGTCCGCGTCTGCCTCAATAGTTGGGATCAGCTCCGCGACGAGGGCTTTGAGTTCTACATGTTCGACGACTCCTCCGCAGCAGCGTATATCGCGGCTGCATGTGGTGAGCGGGAGCGACAAGCATTTGCGCACTGCAGCCACCCGGCGATGCGTTGCGACTATCTGCGTATGTGCTTTGTACTCGCGGAGGGCGGCTTCTACGTTGATGCGGACGATGTGCTGCTGGGCGACCGCTGGAGACACATCTTCCGAGATGGCAGGCTCAAGGTGCAGCCTTTGTGCTACGATATCCCGACGGGCGGCATGGTGCCTGCGGCTGAGATCTGGCGAGCCGAGTTGCCGACGGATGGGCGCATTTTCTACGTCAACAACAACCCAATCGCTGCGCCCGCCAACCATCCGGTCCTGAGACGCGCGCTTGCCCGTGCGACCGACAAGTTGCTCGGTGAGGAACGCTTTCCAGAGATCCAGTCCACGACCGGGCCGGGCAACCTTTCCGTTGCTCTTGCGGCTCACGCGCGTCACCTCGAGCTGACCGGTCTTCCCTGCGACTTCGAGTTGCTGCGCGACTGGCACTGTATCGCGGAGACGCGTTGGAACCTTTCCTATCGAGGCGATGCACGCAACTGGCGCAACGGTGTTCGGCTGCTGAGGCGGGATGCGAGCGAGCCAAGTCGATGAATCTCCTGAGAGCTTCAGGTCAGCTCGGGAGGTTCGCGTTCCGCGCGCTGCGCGCGATGACAGGCATCATCCCCGGCGGCCGGATCTCGGCGTTCGGTACTGGCGAGGGGAAGATCGGAATGGTCCTGATCGTGAACCTCGACCGACAACCGCGACGGTTGCGGCGCATTTTACGGGAGCTAAGCCGGTTCCGGACGTCCGACGGTGTCCCGCTGACCTCCATAGCGCGTCGGCTGTCGGCCGTGGACGCCCGAGATGGCCGCGCCGTCGCCGCAACGGTCGATGTTGATTCGACCTACCTCGTCGGTGACCAACTGTACGTCCAGCCGGATGCGAGGCTTGAGGAGTGCTTTGACGTCGAAGAGCCGGTCAGAATGACGCCGCAGGAAGTGGCAATCGCCAGATCGCACGTCGAGGTGTGGAAGGCCGTCGCGGCAGGTTCCGACGATCATGTGTTAGTACTCGAAGACGATGTCTGGTTCAAACGCGGCGCCGCGGCAGCGATCGACCGCGGTTGGCGAGCCGCGCTCCGACGTTGCCCCGCTGAGGGCGGGCCGCGTTTGCTCTATCTCTCCTATGAGGACGCGGGCGGGACGGCGGAGCGTACCGACGCTTGCGATGCGCTATTCCGGCCGGAGCGAGGACTCTGGTTCCTTTCCGGTTACGTGCTGTCTCGCGGAGGGGCGGAAGCCCTACTGCGAGCGATGCCCGTAGTCGGTCCCGTCGACATGTGGATGAACTATCGCTTCAAGGAACTCGGTGCACTTGCGCTCTCCTCGCCCGCCATACTGCAGAGGCAGGATAACGCCTCAGACAATTCCTATTCGATCCTGCCGTTCTTGGCACGGGCAGGAATTGTCGATGCGAGCTCGGGGCCGGTGCCGCCGGATAGAACACACGCTAACCGGGTCTTAGCGTGGACCGCTGTCGGTGAGCGCGAAGGCCTTGCGATGGCACTGTCGATGCTTGGACTGCGCGTCCGGGCGTTCGACGGCGATGAAAGGGCGATCCAGTCGCGAGATCTTGCGAGCCTCTTCGAAGAATTCGACGCCCTCGTCGACGCTCCACTTACTCCGGACGCATTGTCGGCCGCAATCGCGAGGGCAGGCAACAAATTCATCTTGGAGTCGAGTGCTGCACTCCGGCATAAGCTGGAACCCGAGCGCCTGCCGTCTGCCCGGACTGCGGTTCTGTCGCTTGGCCGGACGGACGTTGAATCGTGGAAGCCGCTCTGCGCCCTTCTCGGTCTTGCGCAACCCGTCCAGGCCTTCCCTGTCGGAGCTCCCCGAGGTTGGAGGATCTTCCGGGATGATCGTCCGGGCTCGGGGCGTGAGTCTATCCTTGGCCGACGTAAGGCTCATCGGCTGGATGATTCGCCTTGGGTGCTGCCTTCAGGGATGGGTTGGGAATCAGGGCCTCCCACCGGTCAGCCGATGCCACTCGCAGGAAGGTGCCTCATATATGCAGCAATGACGACCGCGACGCCATCTCTTGCCGGGCTGGTCGAGACCTTTCCGGGCAATCTAGCGTCGTTCACACGAGAAGGTCTGGTACATGATGAGTACGGCGCGCAACTCGTCGTCAGCAAGACTGCCGCTGGGAACCGGCCGTACCGGTCCGGCGCCTTCGCGTCCGTGGATGATTTCCAGCACGGGCGCTTCGAGGCCGAGATAAGGGCCGCTCGCGGCTCCGGCCTCGTCACCGGTTTCTTCCTCCATCGAGACTCACCTCGGCAGGAGATCGACATTGAATTGCCCGGCGGCGATCCGCGAAGTATGCTGATCAACGTCTACTTCAACCCCGGTGACGACGGGGCGACAATGAGTTTTGGCTATCGGGGCTCGCCCTGCCGCATCGACCTCGGCTTTGACGCCACGTTGGACTTCCACCTTTATGGGATCGACTGGCGACCGGGTCGCATCGCGTGGTCAGTGGACGGCAGGATCGTCCAGGAACGAGTGGGCTGGAATCCCACTCCCCTGCCGCATCTCCCCATGCGACTACACGCCAACTTGTGGGCTCCTCGCTCTGAAGAACTCGCCGGACGGATTGACGAAGCTTCCCTGCCTGCAACCGCGACTTTCAGGAATGTATCGGTACGGACCTGAATGCCGAACTGGACTCGTCCACCCACTCAGGTGGCTGCAGCACGTTGTGCGCGACGGGAAAGGCGTTGCACCTACTACGAACCCCTTGAACGCAAACGGGGGGCTCCTACAAAGAACCTGGCGCTGGGTCAACAGCCTTTTTGGAAGGTGCCAGCCCGACCCCGCGGCCCTCACCGATTCCGTGGTCGGCCTGCATTACGCAAGCCGACGGGGACGAGGTTGGTCAGCGCTTCCCTTTGCCTACGAGTTCACCGATCAGTAGCCCGAGGGCGAGGAGTGCGCCTCCTACCACCAAGGCCTGAATGACCTCTTGACCGACCTTGTCAGGGCGAAAGTCCGCGGCCTGCATCTGGTGGTGGTTGACCCGTTGATCAAGGACGGCGAGAAGGCCAGCGGCAACCCCGTCGATGGGTATCAGGGAAGCACCGGCGGCTTCCCACCTATGGACAGTTCCAGGATGCACCGCAATCACGGTGGAAAACTGCGGGGCCGACATTCCTAACGCTTCCCGAATTTGTCTGACTCTGTCGCCTGAGAGCTTGACTTTCATGAACGAGCACTCACAATTGCGAGTTGTTGCGCGTCGTCTGCGCGACGCTTTCGAGAGTATAGCCCGTTGGAGACAGACATGTCACGGCAGCTACTTCCCGGTCAGCACATCAAGGTCAGTCGGTTTTTCTACTCCCATCACGGCATATTCATGGGATTCCACCAAGGGTCGCCGGTCGTCGCCGAACTCGCCAAGCCGCCAGACGGGGGTGTGGTTCGCCTGGTTTGGCTGGAGACGTTCGCGCGAGGCGCTCAACTTGAAGTTGTAGAGCACGCCGACGGCGTCGCCCTGGATCAGGTCGTCAGGAACGTAGTGCAGGCGCGGGGTTGGCGGAAGTATGACCTGTTCGACTGGAACTGTGAACACTTCGCGAACTGGTGCTCGACACATCAGGTTCGGAGCCTGCAGGTCGAAGGCCTCTCGACGGCGGCCATCTTCGTGCTCGGACTGTGGCTTCTGGGAAAGCTCGGGGCGTGACGCGTCGTCGAGATCAATGACACCCTACCGGACGCTCCCGTCCATCAGTTCCAACGCCCAAGCAGATTCCTCGACGCTGAACGGGCCCGCGTGCCCTGGCAGTCGGTACTGCGGCCAGCTGGTTTCCTGATGTCCGATTTCCGCGCTGGTTGGGCAGTGGCTGCATCCGCCGTACTCATCACACGCGATCCTTCCCCACAGGCTGCCAGAGTTCAGAACCGCTTGGAAGTTCTCCTTTGTGAAAGCGCCCGGGGCCCGCCCCACCGGTGTGGGGGTGGAGAACTCCATCGCCTTGCTTGCGGCTCCAGCGCCGAAGGCGTCGCCTGCGCCCGTGGGGTCCTTGACGCCCGGGATGCGGTAGGGCGGCACGAGGAAGAGCTTGGACTCGTTCCGCAGCACCGCAGCGGCACCCCAGCGGTTGGCCGTGACCACCGCGGTCGTGTTGGCCATCTGGAAAAAACTGAGGATTGCCTCCAAGCTGGGTTGCTCGCTCGTGGCATCCATGTGGATGGCCTGCTGCCGTTCCGCGTTCGCCTTCCAGTCATTCCGGTATGCCGCGTCGCGGGCAAGCCTCGTCTCCTGCCGATTCTTGATACACGCTCGGCACTTCTCGCACTCTCGCGACCGGAAGACAAAGTCCCGAGCCTCCGACAGCTCGAACTGGACATAGTGAATCTGATCCCAAAGGTCGTCCCATTGGTGGAAGCATCGTTTGTACTGCGAGCTGCCGGGGAAAAAAAACCGCAGGACCGATCCGCCCGAGCACTTTGCGAAGCACGCCTTGGTCGCTTCGAGCGACTTCTCACCTCGGATGTGGCCTACAAGGATGGCGAAGGGCCTGCCCGCCCGCTGCGCGGGCTGGTCAGCGGCGTCGCGTGCAGCTTTTTCGACCCGGCTCGCGACCTCGTCGGCAAACTTGATCCCCACACCACTGTCCACCGTGATGATGGTGCGTTCCTCGTGCGACAACAAGATAGTCGCGTGGGATGTGTCCGCGTCGTACGTGTGGTTTGGCGGGCCCATGTCGGGCATCTCGACATCCAGAGCCGCGCTGCACGCGACTCCGCCCGGACCTAGCCCGATGGGAAGCACCGGGAAGACCGTGTGGCCAACCATCCTCAGCCGGACCGCTTGGTTCAATCCTCCGCCTCCGACGGTTTCGACCTGGCGGTCGGCGCTGTGCTTGGCCCCGGAGCTCAACGGGTGCTGCAATGGGATGATGGTCTCCGAATTCGCGCCACCAACGACAACAAAGGAGTGCATTCATCACCTCGCTTTGAGCAATCCGTGGTTTCGCATTCGCGGCGAGCACGTTATTGGCCGACGGCATTCCGCCACGCCGCGTCGTTGGCCGTTGCGTTGGCCTCGCGATTGACCTTGGCGGTTGACGCGCCGGCTTGGCCGTCGGCGGAGAGGACGGCGCTGCGGGCCGCTTCGGGCGCGATCTCGCCGCCGGGGGTCTGGGCCACTTGCGTCGCGGCCTCGCGGAGGGCGACAAGGGTGGCTTCGTCGCGTGTGTCGGGGAGGTAATCGGCGGACAGGTCGTAGCGGCGGTTGGTCTGGATGCGTTGCAGGGCCGCGGCGGTGTCGGCGCTCACACCCGCGGCGGTGCGGACAGCCGCGACGGCCGAGGCGAAGGCGGCGACCGTGGTGGCGATCTGGGTGCGCAGGCTGCCAAGCTGCTGGAGGTCTTCGGAACTTGCCAGCCCACGGCGGGCTTTGGCTTCGAGGGTCGTGGCGGTTGCCTGCAGGCTTCGCAGGGCTTCGTCCGTTACGCGCGGCACTTCCAGACCGTCCAGTATGGCGGTTCGCACGTTGGCGGCCACGGTCGACACTTGGCTCGGCGTCATGCCCACTGCCGTGAGGGCATCGGGGACGAGGCCGGCCTGGATGAGGGCGGTCTGCACCTCACGCTCTGCGGCGGCAAGGAACGCAAGATGCAGCGACACCGCCGAGAACGTGGACGCTTCGAGACCGGCATGCGCCCGCGTCTCAACAGAGCCTGCAAGGCCCAACCCAACGTTCAGGGCGAGGAGTGCGGGCACGAGGCGTGAGCGAACCTGCATGGGGAACCTCCTGTTCGAGCGCGCTGCATGTGAATGAACGCTTACATTGGCCGCTGTGCGGTGTGGCGGGGGAGCAAGAGCACTCAACTCTACATTGTAGAGAAGGCGAGAGTCGGGCTGCATGCACGGCGGTGGAGTGCATGTGAATAACTCGGTCGTGTTGCGGAGGATCGTGGCGCGACGGTACTTTGGCCGCTCGGCTGGCCTGCGTGCTGGCCGTTCAGGAGTCCCGCACATGCCTCCATTCTCCTCCGCTCGGTTGTCGGCCTGCGCCTTCCCCGCTGCCCGCACGTTGGTTGCGCTCGGCGTTGCCGTCTCCGCGAGCCTGGCCCACGCGCAGACGCTGCTGGAGACGGTGTCCGTCAACAGCTACTACGCCGATGTGAGCACGGTGCAGAACGTGCGGATGGAAGGGCTCTACCGCGGCGTGAGCCTCGACGGCACGCTGCTTGAGTGGGCCGGGCCGTGGGCGCTGGCGGCCAACCCGGCGGGCGAAGCGTGGAATCGCATGGGCCGGGAGGGCAACATCCGCCTGGCGACGTGGTCGCTGGATGCTCAGGCGACCGACCTGGCCCTGCCAGCGCCCGGGTTCAGCTGGACTGTGGGCCGCTCGCACAACAGCCGCCAGAACATCGTGACCACCCTCACGCACCGCGACAGCAACGGCTACCAGGGGTACAACTGGTTCCAGTCCTCCCAGCCCGAGATCATGTTCGTTGATGGCTCGGGCACATCGACCGACACGGTCTACCTGGTCTACGGGGCCGACCGCTTCGCCGAGTTCCTCTACAAGGCGACGGATCAGTACAAGGGCGTGATGGGCAACGCCGGTGTTTTCAAGAGAACCAGCGGCTCGCCGGACACCTGGGTCTACTACGACCAGCGGGGCCTCAAGACCACGTTCTTCGGCGGCAACACGTCCAGCAACCGGGCCAACTGGCAGCTCTGGAAGATCGAAGACCAGGCCGGCAACATCGCCTACGCCGGCGACCCGACCACGGCCTCGACCGCCGTCACCAGCGGCTACGACGCCAGCGGCCGCCTGACCACCGCCTACGACAGCGCCGACCGGCGCTACACCTACACCCACTCGGGGAGCACCATCGGGGGAGCCATCCGCCTGACGCAGGTGATCGTCGAGACCCGCACCGGCGGCACATGGGCGAGCCCCACGGGCGTGAGCGAGGTGGCCCGTGTCGATTACGACCACTACACCAGCGATGACTCGGGCAAGGGTCTCACCGGCGACCTCAAGCTCGTCACGACGACCACGCCACTCTCGGACGGCACCACCACCATCGTCCGCAAGCAGTACTACCGCTACTACACGACGACCTGGTCCAACAGCGACGGCGCGCGCGGCAGCGCCCACCAGATCAAGATGATCGTGGACCCCGATGGTGCTCGGCGCTACGACCTGGCGGTCGACAGCACGCTCGATGACGACTTCCTGACCGCGACAGACACGGACCTCAAGCCCTACTCCTCGGCCTTTGTCGAGTACGTCTCGTCGAGCGACCTGCGCGTGGCCAAGGCCTTCTTCAACGGCCAGTGCGGGTGCGGGGGCGGCAACAACGGCGTCTACGAGTTCAGCGGCGACGATTACGTGGGCGACAGCACCACCTACGACCCCGAGCCCAAGGAGGCCCGGGCCATCATCAAGCAGCCCGACGGCAAGTACGTCACGCAGTACTTCGACAGCCACGGCCAGCCGATCTCGCGGATCGTCACCACCACCGACCCGGCCACCAGCGTGGCCACGCGCTGGGTTGACCACGTCATCCGCAACAGCGACGGAGCGGTGTTCAAGCACCTGACGCCCGAGGCCAACGACACCTACACCCACTCGACCATGACGATCGTGGCCCTGGCCTCGACCGGCGATGCCAATGTCACGAAACCCATCACCAGCGGCATCCTGCAGGGGTTCCTCCAGGGCAAGCGCAAGGACACCGGCAACCCCGGAACGCCCGACAGCACGTCCAAGTACGTTGCGGCGACGGTCTATTCGGGCTCCACACGCGATTTCGAGGTGGTCGCCAGCGGGGAGAAGGTGAGCCAGCCGGTCGTGACGGCCATGAGGGTGTACCCCGGGTCCACGACCAACATCAACGACTCGGCCAGTTACAACGAGACGGCCATCGCCACCGACTACTGGAGCAGCACCGTCACCGACCCCGCGTACCTGGCCACCATGATCGAGATGACGACGCACCCAACGGTGGCCACCGCCAACAACGGCTCCAACGCGGCCACCACGAGCGCCACGTACTACCGCAAGGACGGCACCACCGCGTTCACCAAGGACGCTCACGGGCACTACGTCTACACGCAGTACAACGTCCTGGGCCAGGTGGTCAAGCAGATCCGCGACGTCAAGACCAGCCAGACCTCCGACTTCGCTGCCGCCGACGCGACGGCCATGACCAGCACGCCGGGTTGGGGTATCGCCACCAGCGGGGGCACCAGCGGCACGGGCACGCACCTGATCACCAGTTACGCCTACGACGCCCAGGGCCGCATCGACACGGTCACGGCCCCGGACGGGCGCATCAGCAAGATGTACTACACGAGGCTTGGCGATGGGCGGAGCGTCACGCTCTCGATCCCGCGCATGACCACGGGGGGCAGCACGACCTTCTACGGCCCCGTGGGCTACTCGGTGGCCAACCAGGCGGGCAAGCCGGAGTTCTCGGCCACGGTGGCAATCTCGTCGAGCGGCATCACCACCGGCCTCTCGTCGTGGGTCACCACCTCCGGCACCGACCCGATCACGGCCCTGACCGTGGGGACGATCGTGCGGCTCACCGTGAACGTCAACTCCAGCGACGGCCACCGGGTGGACGAGACGCGGCAGTACTTCTCGATTCCCTCTTCCGGTGCGGGCACCGAGGGCACGCACTATGACGCCACACGTTTCGGCTACGACGACATGGGCCGTCAGTGGCGCATCAAGAACCCGGCTGGCACGATCACCCGCACGAAGTACGACGACCGCGGCCGCGTGATCGAGCGCTGGACGGGCACAAACGATTCGTCCTTCCCCGCCGGGGACAGTGGCACCGACAACATGGTGAAGGTCGAGGCGATTGAGTACGACTCCGGCTCCGCTGGTGGCAACGGCCTCGTCACCAAGCGCACGGGCTTCATTGATTCCACCACGACCGGCCGGCGCGACACCTCGTACCTCTACGACGACCGGGGCCGGCCCGTGGTGACAATCGGGGCCATGGCCCCGCACACCGTTGTGAAGTACGACAACCTGGGCCGGGTCACCGCCGCGGCAACGTACTCCTCCACCAGCGGCCTCACGGCCAGCACCGACCCCACGAGCACGGCTACCAACCGACTGAGCCTCAGCAAGACGTTCTACGACGAGAAGGGGCAGGTCTACGAGACCCGCCAGTACCAGATCAACCAGTCGACCGGCGCGATCGTGCAGGTGAGCAGCCAGGACGTGTACCTGACCAGCCTGACCTGGTACGACGACCACGCGCACCCGATCAAGACGCGGGGCGCCTCGATCAGCAAGACCGCCTACGACCGGCTCGACCGGCCGGTGGCTTCGTACTCGCTCGCCACCGACAACGACAGCACGTACGCCGATGCCGCGACGCTCAGCGGCGACGTGGTGCTGGAGGAGAGCCACACCACCTACGACGACGC
The DNA here is from genome assembly GCA_046156035.1 of Phycisphaerales bacterium. Lineage (GTDB taxonomy): Bacteria > Planctomycetota > Phycisphaerae > Phycisphaerales > UBA1924 > JAEUIX01. The sequence goes on from JBJXEW010000052.1 coordinate 121,207, forward strand.
CAGCGGCACGGTGGTTCTGCAATGGTCCGTGGCCCGCCGCCACGACGATCTGGGTAGCGGCACAACCGGGGCCCTTGATTCCAACGCCGACAGCGACCCGCTGAAGGTCACCGCAGGCAACGTCAAGGGGCGGGTGAGCATCCAGGCCATGTGGTACGACGCGCTGAACCGGCTCACGGACACGGCCGTTTACGGCACCAACGGCATTGTGGGCGACGGCGTGGCCGACGCGGCCAAAGACTTCAACCGCTCTGGGCTCAGCGTGCCCTCGCGCTCCGACACCGTGCTGGTGAGCAGCACCACCTACGACACCGACGGATCCGTGCTCGAGACCACCGACCCGCGGGGCCTCAAGATGCGGTTCGAGTACGACAAGGCCGGCCGCAAGACCAAGGAGATCAAGAACTACGTCGACGGCACCGCGGGCGGGGGTACCAACGCCGACCAGGACCAGATCGTGACGTACCAGTACACGGCCGGGCGCATGACCAAGATGACGGCCGTGATGCCCTCGGGCGGAACGAATCAGGAGACGACGTACACCTACGGCGTGCCCAAGGGCACGGGTGCGGGCGACTCCAAGATCGCCTCCAGCGACCTTCTGTGGAAGGTGCAGTACCCCGACTCCTCGGGCGGCAGCGACCTCGTGGCCGCGGCGTACAACGCGCAGGGGCAGGAGATCTACAAGGCCGATCAGGCGGGCAACGTGGTGCAGACCGACTACGACGACGCGGGCCGCATGACGCACAAGCGGGCCACCACGGTCGCCTCGGGCTTTGACACCACCGTGCGGCGCATCAGCATGACGTATCTAGCCCGTGGCCAGACGGAACTGGTGAGCCAGTACGACAACGCTGCGGTGGGCTCAGGGAGCGTCTACAACGAGGTGAAGTACACCTACGACGAGTGGGGGAACATCACCAAGTTCCAGCAGGACCGCGACTCGGCCGTGGCTGGCAGCGGCGGAGACGAGCGGGCAGTGGAGTTCGCGTTCTCCAAGGTGGGCAGCGGCGCAGGGAGCCAGCGCACAGCCGTGCGGCGAACGGGGATGACGCTGCCGGGTGGAGCCAGCGTGGCCTACACGTACTCCAGCAGCAGCAACAGCCTGGACGATGCGTACGGGCGTGTGACCAAGGTGAGCCTGGGCGGGACGGACGTGGCCGAGTACCGCTATCTGGGCACGAGCCGGCTCGTCGGCACGGCGCTCAAGACGACCACGGCGGACACGGCGAGCAACTTCTATGGCTCCACGGGCTCGGCGAGTTACGCGACGTACATGGACGCGTTCGGGCGGATCATCAAGAACACGTGGGTGAAGGGCCTGGGCACGCCCGTCACGCTGATGGACCTGGCGCTCACGTACGACCGCAACGGCAACATCACCAGCGTGGCCGACGGCGTGCTGAGCGGCTTTGACGCCAAGTACGGCATGGACGACCTGAACCGCGTCATCGACACCGATGAGGGCACGCTCGCCAGTGGCAGCATCACCAGCCGCACGCGGCGTGAGCAGTGGACGCTGGGTCAGACAGGCAACTCGCTGCTGCGGAAGCGTGATTTAGATGGAGATGGCGCCTGGGGCGGCACCGACGAACTCAACGACACGGGGACGTTCAACGTGGCCAACGAGTGGCTGACCAGGGACACGGACAGCACGCCGGGGACGACGGGGAACAATCACACGCTCACGCACGACGCGGCGGGCAACCTGACTGACGATGGCACGAGGTACACGTACGTGTACGACGCCTTCGGGCGGATGGTGAGCGTGAAGAACCGCAGCACGAGCGCCGTGGTGGCGGAGTACCGCTACGACGGGCTGGGCCAGCGCGTGGCCTGGCACGGGGACTTCGACGCCGACGGCACGGTGGAATCGACCAGCGACGATCCGTGGTATGTGTTCGTCTACGACGACCAGTGGCGCGGGGTGGCGACCTACCGGACACCGACCTGGGGTGGCACGCTGGACGCGAACCCGAAGGAGACGTTCCTGTATCACGCCGCCGGTGTGGAAGGACGGGGGAGTTCGAGTTACATTGACAGCGTGATCCTGCGTGAACGTGACGCGAACGGGAACGGGGGCTGGCGTGGCCAGAGCGACGGCACGCTGGAGGAGCGCCGCTTCTACGGCCAGAACTGGCGGGCGGATGTGGTGCTCTTCATGAAGGCCACGGGCAGGCCTATCGAGCGGGTGAAGTACTCGGCCTACGGCTTGGCTCTTCTCAAGCCCGGCTACGACTACAACGCCGACGGTGTGATCAACCCCGACGACCTGGGCGACATCATCACGGACGCTTCGTCGGGGAGCCCCCCTGCGAGCGCCGACTGGAACCTCGACGGCACGCCCAACACCACCGACAGCAGCGAGTACCAGACGGACTACTACACGATCAACAGCCCGAGTTGGGGCTTTGGCCACCTGACCCTCGCCGACACCGGCAACCGCAAGGGCTACGCCGGCTACGAACTCGACCCGCTGACCGACAAGTACCACGTCCGCCACCGCGTCTACGACGCGGAATTGGGACGATGGACACGCAGAGACCCGCTCGGGTACGTGGATGGACCATCGCTTCTCGAATACGTGGGCTCGTCCCCGTTGGGGCACACCGACTGGGACGGGTTGATTGTGCGATCGACCGCCGCATTTGAACCGTGTCATAAACAGGGTTGTAGAGCGACGTATGGGAGCGCGACCTTTGAATACCTTGGAATGAACTGTCCATGTTCGTGGACCCTGGCTATCTCCACCATAGCGGGCAATGTTCCTCCTCCAGCCATAATGGGAGTGGGCGTACAACAGCATTGCAATACCCCCGCATTGTGCAGTTGCGGCGGCGGTTGTATTGTCACATCTTGGTTTGTTCCGCTATTCGGAGGGCCGCGTTTTAGCTGTCCAGGCTCCAGCCCAGCCACCTCCTGCACAATTATTGGCGGCGGGTGGAGAATGACATCGGTGACCTGCACAAACTGTGGGTATTGGTATTGACTCTTATGAAGAGAAAAATCGTGTGGACTATCGTTGTGGCTTGGATCTGCTGCTTGGCCACTGCATGGGCGGGCAACCTGGTGCCAAGCGGACAGTTGGAGTACTTACGTCTGCGACCACGGTATGCCTTGAATGGGCCGGCATTTGACGGCGTTGGATTCATTCACAGGTCATCCAATGGACTGTCTCACACTTTCACCCTCTTGGCGGTTGTATCTGAGCTTGACAACCAGTCAATGACGAACAGGTCAATGGCCGCTCCATGGTGGATGGCACCAGGAATACTTGATGGAGAAAGCAAGTCTGTTCCAACGTGGACGCTGGCGTGTGGCCAGGGATTTCCGTTTGATGCATTCTACTGGATTAATCGACCACACCCCGTGGGGTCAATTGGGACGATTGAGGGTGGTTGGAAAGTGTGGTCTGTGCCTCAAGAAAATGGCGTTATTCCGAGAGTCGCGCTGATGCCGAACGCACCGGGCCTGGTTGTCAACATGACATTTTGGTTTACAACCATATGGACAGTCACAGGAGTTTTCCGAGGAAGTGTGCGCATGCATCGGAGCCGCCGAGGACTGTGCGCGGAGTGCGGGTTTAACGCTGGGAGGAAGGTTCTACGATGTCCAGAATGCGGTTCCTGTGTTGAGCATATTGGTGTCCTCCATCGCATCTGGCAAGAATTGTGGCCAAGCTGCCACTCAGTCGCAAGTCCGGCAAAGGGTCGGTTAGATGTGGAAGAGAGTTGACTGAGGCGTCTGGTGCAGAAGTCCTGACCTAGGCCACCGAGGTCGGATTGATGTTCCCGTACGGGGAGAACCTGCGCACAACTGTTGGACACCGAGGGAACATGGGTACGGTTTCTCCGGAGTCCGAATTTGCCGCGCAAAGTCTTCACGCCAGAGTTCAAGCGGACATCGATGCGGCTTGCAGCAACAACCGGTGCCGTGGTCAATCGCGTCCCCATGAATTCGGCCTCGCTTCCTCGACGACGCGACGCTGGATGAAGGACCTCTGGGCTCCTCAGCCACCACGCCTGCTGGTGGCTTTCCCCACGAACGGTGGACGCTCTGGAAGGCTGCCGCAACAGCCGGACGCGTCGCGAGCAGTGGACGCTGGGTCAGACGGGCAAGTGGCTGCTTCGTCTGCGTGATCTTGATGGGGACGGGGCCTGGGGCGGCACGGACGAACTCAACGACACTGGGACGTTCAACGTGGCCAACGAGTGGCCGACATCCCATGCCGACTCGCCCGGCAGGGAGCCCGCCTCGCCCGACCTGTGGGTCGATCTTGTGTACCGACATCGGCGGTAGACTCTGGTCGCAAACATGTAGCAGGAGCGAGCGGCCAACGCACGCACCAGGGGTCGCCGATCTGGAGATCATCGCATGGGAGCGCGGCGAGGCAAGCAGAGAGAATCAGGCCGAGCAGCGACGGGATCGAGGTTGGCCAGGTCCCTTGCCGCGAGTGCACGAGCGGCGAAGGAGCGGACACTTGCCGCCGCGAGTGAGGAGACCCGGCGACGGGTGCTCTTGACGATCGGCCAAGACGGCGTTGACGATGTCGCCCGGTACACCGGCTGTCTCCCTGCCGAGGTCAAGCGGTTCCTGGCCGGGGGGCCGCCAAGCGTGGCATTCGTCTGCGGGCTCTGTGAGCACTACGGAGTGTCGGCAGACTGGTTGCTGGTGCTCTCGGATCGTCCGTCCCCGATGCCCTCGCCCGACGACCAGGGGGCGTAGACACCAGTCCTGCGTGAGATTGTGGCGCGGTTCATGCACTGTCGGTTCGGTGCTCATCCGTCAGAGGCATCCGGGAGAACGCCGGCTTGAGGTTACGGCCCGAGTGGGTGCGGGACGTTGCGGCGGAAGTGGGAGGCTGGCAAGTCTGAGACGGGCTGTCGGGTTTCGTGCCAACCCGGGACGGACAGTGGCGCAGGGCCGTTGCTCCCGTGGAATTCTGAGGGCCATATGTGCGGGTAGGCGGGACTGGTTGCCGCGAGTGCGCCGGATTTTGCGCGCCTGGGAGGCGAATTGTGAGTATCCTGCTTGGGTTGTTCGGGGTTGCCAGGGGGTTCGATTCCCCCCGGCTCCATTTTGATTGCGCGGCAGCGCTGCCCGCCTCTTCGCCCCAACAGGCGCCGGAATGTAGCCGCGGGTGGAGCGCAGGTCGCCGGGGCGACCGGAGCGTAACCCGTGGAGGGCGTGTCTGCTTCTCGATCTTGCCCCGACGATGCCGTGGCAGGGCACATTCCTGTAACTCAAGCCTTCTCGGCATAATCGTTGTCATCGTCGGGCTCTGGCTCCGGAGATGCCATGGCGGTGCTTGGCTCGGTATCTGGCGGCTCGCCGTCCTTCTTCCACTTGCTGTACACGATCATGAACTGCTCGGCGAGCCGCTGCGCGACAGGTTTGTTGGCGTCGGGGAACCACTGCGGGTTCTGGAAGTCCCCCGCCAAATGCTCCTGGATCAGTGCGGCGAGCGCGTCGAGGTCGCAGATCAACTTGATGTTCTTGAGTTGGTTCCCGTCGAGTTGGCCGACCCTCGGTAAAACATCCCCTTCGCCCCACGAGCGCGGCGCCATCGCCTGAAGGAACAAGGCAATGCTCTTGGGATCGCGCTCGAACAGGGTAGTCAGGTGCTTCTGCACCGCGTCGCGCCCTTCGACTCGCCACCACACGAACAGAAGCGACTGTTCCTGTGGCACGTCCACATTGAACAGGGGCTCGCCCGCCTTCGCGCGGGCTTTGATGCGCTCGACGAGTGCCTTGCCGACCTCCTTGACCTCTTCCTTGGTCAGCGTGTTGCTGTCTGCTTTGTCCGCGTCATCGGTGACGTGCAGCCAGCGCAAGCACTCATCACCGAACCAGAGCGGGTCGGCCGCCTCGATGACCTGCTTGGCGAGCGTCACACGCTGCTCCCCAACGGGCAGTCGTGCGGTGAGGTTTGAGATCAGGATGCCTGCCTGCGACACCGGCTCCGCGAAACTGAACAGGGAGGGCGGATTGGGGATGTGCTTGGCGTTCGCGGCTATGGCCACACACAGCGATGCCGCAGCCTCGGGCGGTGTGCCTTCTTCGTGCTGGCGCATTCGCTCGATGACCCGCTTCGCCTTGCCCCCCGTGAAGTATGCGACGAGGGCCTTGCCAACTTCGGAAGGCGGTTCCGTGGCGGCCCTCGCATAGAGCGCGTCCATCTCCGAGTCGCGCACGTCGCTCTTGGGGACGCTGTACGAGAAATACCGGGGGCAGTAGTCCGGCGAACAAATCCGCTTGGCCTTCGCCCAAGGCGAGAGCCAATCGGATCCGTATCCACCGCCCCCATACACGCTGCCGAGCCTCGGAAACAGATTCTTGAGGAGCGACTTGATCGCCTCTTGTTCCTCAGACGGAAGGGCATCGATCGAAGGCTTCAAGAGCGCCACGGCGCGGGGGCCGTCGTGACCCCGTCGCCTGTGCTCCGATTCCACACCCCCGAACTCCGCGTGGTTGGCGCGGATGATGTCGTGGATCGCGGGGTAGAACGCCCGCACCGCCTCGATCAAGAGCAAGTCCACGATGTTGACTTCGCCTTTGAGCATTGGCAAGGCGAACATCAACCCATTCCCGTACCGCTTGGCCGCACGGGGCGTATCGAGCCGGATCGAGATGCCGCGATCGAATCCCGAGACAAAGCCGCCGACGTCCTCTTTGGACAACTCCAACCCGGCGGCGGTGATCGCCTGATCGACCTGCTGAAAACACAGCGACCGCAAGTCCTCTTTCATCGCCACTGGCAGCTTCAGCGGCACCTGGATGATCTTCTCCAGGAACGCCCGGCCCGACGCCTCGTCGCCCGCGCCGTACCGCTCCCCGAGCGATTTGGCCACGGCCACGTCGTCGAACGCGAGCACGTAGCAGACGTTGGGGAAGTCGGCGCAGGCCTTGATGAGCCGGAACAGCGTGTGCGTCTCGTGCTTGTCCAAACGGTCAATGTCGTCCACGAGGACGACGATCCGCTTGTCAGACTGCGTCAGAAGCGCGTCGATCCGTGATCGCAAATCGTCGAGACCGACCGTGTCGCCGCTCAGCGCGACCTCCCCGAACTTGGCGAGCACTTCGTCCACTGTCTCGGCTGTCTTCGAGAACCACCCCGCGGGCCTAGTCAACAATCGCGCTCGCTTGGCCCACTTTCCGGCACCGGCCTTTGTCCTCTCGAACTTGGTATCTAGCGACGTGCCGATAGCATCCGCAAGCATGAAGAAGAAGCCTCGCAGCATGGCCTCCTCGTCGGAGAGTCGCCACGGGTTGAAGTCGCGTACAACGATCTTGGTATCCGTCTGCAAGTCGGCGCGAAGCATGTTCAGCACGGTTGTCTTGCCGTCGCCCCACGGCCCGTGAAGGCCGACAACAAGAGCTGTTCCCTTCGGGCGCCCGCGCAGCACTTCCGCGAGGCGCTCGGCGAACGGCGTGCGGTTCAACTTGTCTTCGGCCTTGCTCGCCAAGGGGCGGTCGTTCGAAAACTCTGGGGCACTCGGGGGTGTCACTGTGTTGGCGTCCCTGCAGCCAGCGGCGCAGCATGCGCCAGCGGTATCAAGACAAGCTGCTTGCGGGGATTGTAGTTTCTTGTTTGCGTGCGGCGTTACCAATGCCGGGGCTGCCGCCCCCGGCACCCCCGCTCAAGGCATTTGGAATGCAGCGAACGCCGCGAGCGAGTCTTTGCCTTCAGCGGGAGAGGTGCCGGAGAGGGCAGCAGCCCTCTCTGGCATCAGCGAACAATGGTGTGGCCGTGACCAGTACGGTGCCCTCACCGTGTTCATCACCGCATTCTGGGAGGACCACCAATGACCACGAAGCGACGCAGGTTGACCAGCACTCCGGCGAACGATGTGCCGTACACGATGCGCCTGCCCGACGGGCGCACGCTGCTCGTGCTGCTCCGGCCCGAGTGGTGCAGGCTGGATGTCACCGGCGAACTGCTCTTCAAGCCCGAGGCTGTGCGGTTCCTTGATCGTCTTCGCGTGATGGCCCTCAACATGCCCCAAGCCCCCGTCGCCCGGTCACATCCGCACCCTCCGAGAAGCGCTCGGCCTCACGCAGGCGCAACTCAGCGAGCGCCTCGGCGTGGACTCGATGACGGTCTCCCGCTGGGAGCGCGGCACCGTGAAGCCCAGCCCCGCGGCCGTCAAAGCCTTGGACAAACTCCGGCGCGATGCCGGACGGCGCGGCACGGTCATCGCAGCCTGACGATCAGCGACCCTTCCGTCGGGGTGCACCGCTGGTTCTCCCCGCTCCTGCGCGGCGGGCGACGAGGTCATCACGCTGGTCCCAAATGAGTCCAGCGTCGCGGGCTTACTTCGGGTCCGCCGCCACCGCCGCGGCCTTGCCCGCACCCGTCCGCATGGCTTCGCTCTGCCCGAACAACTCCGGGTGCAGGTAGCGGCCCGCCTCGGTGCCAGCCTTGAGTTCCTCGGTCTGTATGCGATGGGCGTTGGCCCACGCATCCTGGCGGATGCCCGTGATCTGCCAACTCACCACGGTGGATGGCCTGCTGGTGCGGAGCGTGAAGGAGGTGGCGGCCCCCTCGCGCGGCTTGACCGCCACGCCGCGCACGACTTTGGCCTGCACGAAGTCGGCGCTGTCGCGCTCGTCGATCACGGTGAGTTGGTAGCGGTAGTCCTTGTTGAGCGCGGTGAACCAGTCGGGGAGCGCGACGGTTGCGTATCCCTTCGCGTCGGTCGTGACGGTGCCGTTGTAGATGTTCATCATGTCCGGCGATTCAACGAACGAGTGCGAGAGATACTTGTTGGCGGGGTCGAGCGGGTGGTCGATCTTGAACGAACCGCCGCTCTTGGAGAGATTGCCGACGACCTGCACCCTCCCGTCGAAGTAGCCCGCGAAGCCGGTGGTGGAAGCGCCCCACACGCCGTACGCCGCGCCACCGTTGTTGCACTCACCCTTCACGCCGTTGCTGTTGACACCGCTGGCGAAGAAGTACCCGCCGAAATCGGCGCCGCCACCCGACGCGCTGCCCTTCACGCCCGATTGACCAACGCCGGAAACCCCGGTTCCGCCGCTGCCGGAACTCAGGCCGTACACACCGAAGGACCCCGTGGCGAGCGTGTTCCCTTGAACACCGTACAGCCCGTGGGCCCCGCCGTGGGCGTACACACCCCTCCCCACGGGTTCAGTCTCTGCGTCCGCTGTCGATATCGCGGTCAGGCCAAAGGCCCCTTTGGACTCGATACCGGAGGCTCCGGGCAAAGTGCTCGTTGAGGTCGCGCTCAGGGGGAAATACTCCTCGCTGCTCAGCACCATCGGCGCAACCAGTCCCAGCGCGTACGGCACGGCCGTCATTTCCTGCCGCGGCGAGAGCGTGGTGTACGTCGGCGAGCCGGCCGCTCGCAGGCTCAACTCCACCCACAGACGCTGGCCGTTGTACAACGTGGGGGAGCCGAAACTCATCGGCGTCAGCAGTTGGCCGTTGGCGATGTTCACGCCCAGGGCCTGGAACATCGATCCCACCTGCGTCCCGCCCGCCAACGCGTTGAACAATCGCGCCTGCACGTCGTACGCGCCGTTGGCGGGAGCGGTCCCGTCGTTCACGAGTGCGCGGTAGGTGAAAGTCTGCGGTGCCGGCTCTGCCGCGGCGGGCAACGCGAGCGCGCACGCCAGGCTCGCGACGATGAGCAGACTCAAACGAATGGGATGCGATGTAGCCATGGAATCTCCGGATACGGGGTTGCCCACAGAGTACATCGGATTGGGACCCATGCCCGGACTTTGGCGTGTGAAAAGGGGGGTCGTTCAGCGCGGCGGCCACGCGAATTTGCCCAAACAGCCAGGGTCAACCCCCGAATGGGGAGTGCACGGGCTTGCCGCGGCTGTGTGCTGTGCCCGTGCACGGGTGTGCCGGGCACGTCGCTGCTCCCGGCCATGACCTACCGCACCGGAAACTCCCACGGCTTGCCGGGCGTGTACCCCACCAGGTCGTACAACTCTTGGCGCGTCTGCATCTTGGAGATGAACGGTTCCACGCTGCCGCTGGCCTTCAGTTCGCCCAGGGCCCGCTGCACCGCGCCCATCGCCACGCGCAACAGACTCACCGGGTAGATCACGCACGAGTAGCCCATCGCCGCGAACCGCGACAGCGGAATGATCGGCGTCTTGCCGAACTCGGTCATGTTCGCGAGCAGAAGGCACGAAGGCACAGAGGCACGAAGGGACGAAGCGAAGCGTGCGAACTCCTCCTCGCTCGCGAGGCCTTCTGGAAAGATCATCTCCGCGCCGGCCTCGACATACGCCTTGGCGCGAACGAGCGCGGCATCAAAGCCGCCGCCATCCTCGGGCCTCACGCCGCGTGCATCCGTGCGGGCACACACGATAATGGAAGGCATCGGGGACTGGGCGCTGGGCACTGGAGAAACGCCGCGCGGGCTCGGCACCGATGCCCGATGCCCAGTGCCCAGTGCCCGGGCTGCGGTAGCAGCCCACTGTATTTTCTCGCACATGTGGTCAAGCGGCACCAGCACCTTGCCGTCAAGGTGCCCGCAGCGTTTGGGGAACTGCTGGTCTTCGATGTGCAGCCCGGCCGCGCCGGCGCGAAAGTAATCGATCACCGTCCGTCGCACCATCTCGGCCTCGCCAAAGCCCGTGTCGGCATCCGCGATCAGCGGCAGGCCGCTCGAGTCGTACACCTCGCGGATCACGCGGCAGAAATGCTCCAAACTCAGCACGCCCACATCCGGCACGCCCGCGCACACGCTGGTGGCCGCGCCGGAGACGTAGGTGGCCTGAAAGCCGGCCTGCGCCACGGCCCGGGCGCACAGGCCGTTGAACGAGCCGGGCATGGCGACGCAGCCCTGGGCCATGAGCGCACGGAGACGGTCGGCGGGGGTGAGCATGTGCAAGGCTAGAACGGCTTGACGAGCCCGGAGCGTGAGCGACGGGTTCTCTCCAGGCCTCCCCACTCTGCCCGCGGCTCATCTCTTCGATAGACTCACCGCATGGTCACGCTCGCACTCTTCGCCGCGTCTGTCGTCGTGTGTGTCGAACAGCCCCCGTCTGAGGCGCCCGCCGCGGCCATGCAGAAGGACGCGCAGGCGGTAATGGCCCGCCTCGACCGCGCGTACGTGCAGGCCACCATCGAGAAACTCGCCTCCTTCGGCACACGCCACTCGCTCTCCACCACCACCGACCCCGCACGCGGCATCGGCGCGGCACGCAACTGGATCAAGACAGAGTTCGAGGGGTTCACAAGGGCAGGCGGACAAGATGTCCGCCCCACCGGGTTCAGTGTGTCATTCGAGGAGTTCACGCCACCTGTCGGTGGACGCATCAGTTCGGAGACGAAGTTCGTCAACGTCGTTGCCGTCCTGCGCGGCTCCAAGACTCCCGAGCGGCGCTACTACGTCGTGGGCCACTACGACAGCATGCCCAGTGATGTGATGGACCCCGCCGCGGATGCGCCCGGTGCCAACGACGACGCCAGCGGCACCGCAGCGGTGCTCGCCATCGCCCGCGCCATGGAGGCATGGCCCTGCGAATCCACCATCGTCTTCCTCTGCACATCCGGCGAAGAGCAGGGCCTGATCGGTGCCAAGTATCACGCCGAGCAGGCCGCCACGCGGAAGGAGGACATCCGTGCTGTGCTCAACAACGACATCATCGGCGATTCGCTCGGGCCCATGGGCGATGAGAAGCGTGCCGCGCGTGGCACCGTGCGCATCTTCTCCGAGGGCCTGCCGCGCAACGCCACCAGCGAGCAACTCGCCCGCATCCGTCAACTCGGCAGCGAGGTGGATTCTCCCAGCCGCCAACTCGCCCGCTACGTGGCGGAGATCGCCGAGCGCGAGAAGACGGCCCTCAAGCCCATGCTGGTATATCGCCTTGACCGCTTCCTGCGCGGCGGCGACCACTCCGCCTTCAACGATGCGGGCTTCGCCGCGGTGCGGTTCTGCCAGACCCACGAAAACTACGACCACCAGCACCAGACGCCGCGCGAGGAGAAACGGCCCGACGGCACGGTGCGCCGCTACGGCGACCTCCCCGAGTTCGTGGACTTTGAGTACGTGGCCAACGTCGCTCGGCTGAACGCGGCCGTGCTCATCCATCTCGCCAACGCCCCCAGCGTGCCCGGCAATGTTCGGATCGTCACGGCCAAACTCGAAACCACCACCACGCTGCGATGGTCTGCCAGCCCGGAGGCAGATGTGGCCGGCTACGAAGTGGTCTGGCGCGACACCACCAGCCCCGCGTGGACGCACACCAAAGACGTGGGCCTCACCACCGAGATCACGCTGGATGAGAACAAAGACAACGTCTACTTCGGCGTGCGGGCATACGACACGACCGGCTACCGCAGCCCCGTCGCCTTCACCGGCGCGGCACGGGAGTAGGCCAGCCGCGTTCCGGGCCATTCCCATGCCCGGCGGCTCGCGTTTCCGCCACGCTCGGGACACCGACATTCTTTTCCCAGAACCCGCGCCCGTGCGCGGGTTTTTTCTGCGCGCGGCCCACGAGTGTGCTTAGACTGGCGCAGCATGAACGCGCTCACGGACGACCGCCGCATGGCCAACACCCAGCCCACGCCCAACGCCACGCCCGCACCCCAGCGCGGCCCCGCCGCCCCCCCGCAGGACGCGGCGTTCCTCTCGGCCTTCCGCGGCCGCTTCATGGTGTTCGAGGGGCCCGACGGCTCGGGCAAGTCCACGCAGTTCCGCCGTTTGCTCGAACTCTGCGAGGCCGCCAAGGTTCCCGTCTCGCACGTGCGAGAGCCCGGCGGCACGGTGACGGGCGAGCGCATCCGCGAGGTGCTGCTTGATCGTGCCACCACCGGCATGACCGTGCGCTGCGAGATGCTGCTCTACATGGCCAGCCGCGCCGAACTGGTGGAGCAGCGGATCCTCCCCGCGCTCAGCCGCGGCGACCTGGTGCTTGCCGATCGCTTCGTCTCCAGCACGCTCGCGTATCAAGGTGCCGCGGGCGGCCTTCCCGCGGCAGATATCGCCGCCGTCGCCCGTGTCGCCACGCGGGGCTTGGTGCCGGATTTGGTGCTGCTGTTTGATATCGACCAAGCCGCCGCGGCACGACGCCTCTCGCCCCTGCTGGACCGCATGGAGGCCAAGGGCGCGGCGTTCCACGAGCGCGTGCGCCAGGGCTACCTCGACCTCGCCAAGGCCGACCCGCGCCGCTTCGCCGTGATCGATGCCCGTCAGGGCGAGCAGCAGGTCTGGAGCCAACTCGTGGCCACGCTCCGCTCTCGCGGGCCGACGCTGGACCCCCGGCGGGGCACCTGACTTGGGTACCTCCACTCTCCGAGTGGGGCCGTTCTCACTTCACAATCTTCACCGTGCTGATCCGGTCCACCAGCACCTCGTAGACGATCGCGACATCGTCGGCGTTCATGCGCACGCACCCCATGCTCATCTGCTTGCCCACGCTCGCGGCGTCGATCGTGCCGTGGATGCCGTAGCCGGTGAACTTGCGCGTGCTGTCGTCCACGCCGTCCAGGCCCAGCCAGTGCTCGCCGATGGGGTTCTTGGGGTTGTCGGCCTCAAACACCTCGCCCGTGCGCGGGTTCACCCAGCGCGGGTTGGTGAGTTTGCTCTTGGGCCGCACCACAAACGCGCCCTCGGGCGTGCCGTTGCTCTCGCCCAGCCCCACGCTGAAGGAGCGCACAAACGTCCAACTCGGGTCCTGCCCGTCCGGGCCCATCTCGCGCCCGATGGATGCGCTGGCCGGCAGCGGGTCGCCCATGTACAGGTCCATGCGATAGTCGCTCTTGTGCACCACGGCGTGGAAGGGCGCCCGCACCACCTTGATCTTCTGCCCCACGCGGAGTGCGCCGGGGTTGGTGATCTTGTTGATCCGCTGGATGAACCGCCAGTCCACAGGCAGGCCCTGCTTGCGCGTCAGCGTCACCAGCGAATCGCCGGAGGCGATCGCGTACACATCTGTGAGCGGGTCGCCCTTGCTCACGGCGGGTGAGAAGATGAGCGTCTCGTTCATCGCCGCGATCTGCGAGCGAAGGGCCTTGCGCTCCTCGGTGGGCAGGCGCGAATCCAGCAGGGCGCTGTTGAGCAGCGTCCGGGCCTCCAGCGGCTTGCCCGCGGCTTGGGCCCGCCCCGCCTCATCCACCATCGCGCGCACGCTTGAGGGTGCGTTGCCCTCGCTGCCACCCCCACCCCCCAGGCCGCTGCCGGGGCCAGCCGCGCCATCGGCGGGAAGGGGCTGGCCGGTGCTGGGCTGGGGTGTGGTGCCCGGCCTGAGGGGTACGGGCAAAGTTGGTGCGTTCTTGTTCTCGCCAGCGGGGTTCACGTTGGGAACGCTGGTTCCCGGTGCGCCACCAGTGGGGGCGGCGGGAGGCATGTTCGGGCCGCTGGTTGCCGGCGCGTTCGCGGGGGGAGAAGAAGCAGGTGCGGGCACCAGCGTGCCGGTGTTGGGCTTGCCCATGTCGATGGGCTTCGGCTCAGTCTTGGCCGGTTCCGTCTTGGGCGGCTCGGCCTGTGGCTGCGCGCCGGTGCCAGTTGGCGCGGCGGAGGCCTGCTCCGTCGCCTGCGCGGCCTGCGGCTCGGTGCCGCCGGCAAACTTCCAGATGCCGATCAGCCCCAACCCGGCCACGATGAACGCCCCGCCCACCAGGCCCACGCGCGCCCCCATGCCCGAAAGCGGGCCCGGCCTGCCGCCGCTGCCACCGCCCGTTCGATCAGGGCGAATGTCGGAACGTGGAGATTGAGAAGAAAGAGCCATGCGTTCATCCTTGATGCTGCTTGCCGTCCGTGCGAGCCGCCCGCCGCGCGAGCCACTCATTATTGCCGCTTCCCCCTCCGCTCCGAGCGGAGGGGGTGGCCGAGTCTGCGAGGCCGGGGGAGGAGACCACACAGTATCGGTCGCCGCCCTTCACCCGCTCCGCACCAACTCCATCTCCGTCGCCACCCAATCCACACGCACATCCCGCTCATCCCGCGGCACCGCCTCCACCACCTGCACGGCAAACCCCACGCCAATCTTCACAGCCCGCACGCCCGCCTGGCTCAGGAACCGGTCGTAAAAGCCACCGCCCCGGCCAAGCCTGCCGCCGGCGCGGTCAAAGGCCAGGCCCGGCACCAGCACCACATCAATCTCGTTCGGGTCAATCGCCGCTGCGTCCGGCCGCGGCGAGCGCACCGCGTGCCGATCCGGCAACAGGTCGGCGTTGAAGTCCGTGATCGGCACCGCCTCCAGCCGCTTGTTGGGCCAGTCCACGCGCGGCACACACACCCGCACACCGCACTCCAAGGCCACCATCGCCGCGGGCGTGCAGTTGAGTTCATCCGGCAGGGGTGCGTACACCAGCACGGTCTTGGCGGCGTTCCACTCGGCAATCTCGGCGATGCGGCGGCAGGCGTTGCCGGACATCCACCACGCATCATCGGGCTTGATCGAAGCGAGCGCGGCACGCATGGCCGTGCGCATCGCCACTTTGGTGGCGTGGAGCGGATCGGACTGTGGAGCGGTGGCATCGGGCATGGAGCGGAGCGTATCGCCGCACGCGCCGCGTCCACGAGAAATAAAGCGGCACCCTTCGCGGGTGCCGCTTTGAGAAACGCATGCAGAAGTCGCCGCGCTGACTCAGCGGCGGCGGCGCGCCGCCATCAGGCCCGAAAGGGCCAGCACGGCACCTGTGCCGGGAGACGGCACGAGCGACAGGAACCCGCGGATCTCACCGCCGGGGAAGACGCTCGAGTGCACGTTCACGTACGCCTTGCCATCGGCCATGCTCTGGAAGAGCACCGCCTCCGCCAGCGCGGTTGTGCCGCCGTTGGCCGTGATGAAGCCCGCGCGATAACTCGACGCGAGCGTCATGTCCAACGTCAGGTCAAACGTGCCCGACGTTGCGCCCGTCGGGAAACCGACAAATGTCGGCGTGGTCGTGGCCACGCTGGCCGTGCCCTCGCCCGCGACGGCGGTGGGCCCGTGGATGTGGCACGCCGTGTTGCCGGCGAGCAGGCCGGTGAAGTCCACACGCACACGCATGGTGTGCGCGATTGAGTCGACGTCGACGATGGAAAACCCCGTCGCGGGTGAGGCGTTCGGGGGCGACTCGGCGGGGCCGCTCAGGACGGCTTGGTACGAGACCACGGCGGCGTGCGCGGCACTGGCCGCGGCGCACGCGATGATGGCGGCGCAGGCACCGCGCGACAACGAACGCTTGTGCGAAACTCTCATGGGCATTCCTCCTCCAAACTCTTTCCTTCGGCCCGCCGCGCGTGCGGTCGCGACCACGCGCAGTATGGACCATCCCGGTCCGCAACGCAAGGAATATTCCGCGTCATCGGCAATCTTGCTTGAGGGCCCGCGCCCGGTACGGTGTATGTTATTAGCGAGGTGCCGGATTCGCGGGTTCACGTGGGCTGTGCTCGTCCCCGCGCCCTGCGAGCCTCCTCCAACCGCTCCGCCAGCAGTTTTTCCGCCCCGTGTTGCGTGGGCCGGTAGTACGTGCGATCAATGCCCAAGTAACCCTGCGTGCCGATCATGCCCAAGGTTGCTGAGGGCGTGCCCTGCTCGTGGGTGTACTGGTAGCCGCCACCCTTGGACTCACGCGGCCCCTCTCCCTGAGTCTCTGCCGCCTTCTCCCCTGCCTTGCGCACGTTCCCATCCTTGATGTGCGCGGGCACGGCCACGGTCCGCCCCTCGCGCACATCCTTGAGCGCCTCATCGATCGCGATGTAACTCGCGTTGCTCTTTGGCGCGAGCGCCAGATAGGTGGCGCACTGCGCCAGTGTGATCCGCGCCTCGGGCAGGCCGATGCGTTCCACGAGGCTCCACGCCGCCTCCGCCACCATGATCGCCCGCGGGTCGGCGTTGCCGATGTCTTCGCTGGCGAGAATCGCCATCCGGCGCGCAATGAACCGCGGGTCTTCGCCGCCCTCCAGCATCCGCGCGATCCAGTACAGGGCCGCGTCCGGGTCGCTCGCCCGCAGACTCTTGATCATCGCGCTCGCGGCGTCGTAGTGCTCATCACCCGTGCCGTCGTAGACGGACAGTTTCTGCTGGATGCTGTCCTCGGCGGCCTGGCGGTCGATGCGCAGCAGCGGTGGGCGGTCAGCGCCCCCACCGCCTCGCCGAGCCTCGGCACCTCCCCCAGAGGGGGAGGGGACGTGCGGGAGAGTCGCCTGCGCACTCAGCACCGCCACCTCAAGCGCGCCCAGTGCCCTTCGTGCATCCCCATCGCTCTTCACCGCCCACACGCGCAGGGCATCGTCATCCACGCGCAGGTCCAGCGTGCCGTAGCCGCGCTCGCGGTCGGCGATCGCGCGCCGCAGCACGTCGATGACCTCCTCCTCCGTCAGCGGTTCGAGCCGGAAGAGCGTGGAGCGCGAGACGAGGGCGGAGTTGATGGCAAAGAGGGGGTTCTCCGTTGTGGCCCCGATCAGCGTGATGATGCCGCGCTCCACATCGCCCAGCAGCACGTCCTGCTGGCTGCGGCTGAAGCGGTGAATCTCGTCCAGAAACAGCACCGTGCGGCGCTGCTCCAAGGCCAGCCGCTCCGCGGCCTGCTCCAGGATCGTCCGTACACGGGCCACGCCCACCTGCGAAGCGTTCTCACGCTCAAAGTGCCGGTTGGTGGCGCGTGCGATCACCTCCGCAAGCGTCGTCTTCCCCGTGCCCGGCGGCCCGAAGAAGACCAGGCTCGTGAGTTGGTCCGCCGCGATCATGCGCCGCAGGAGTTTGCCTTCGCCCAGAATGTGCTTCTGCCCCGCGACCTCCTCCAGCGTGCGCGGCCGCATGCGCACCGCCAGCGGCTCAACTTTTTTGAGCCGGTCGGTTCGCCGCTGTGCCCACAGGTCGCTCACACGCTCATGCTACGCGGTGTTGGCGCGAAGGCGCGAAGCAAGGCATCGATGAACCGCGAAGGGCTCGAAGGTCGCGAAGGTTCACGCCGCGCCGTACGTCCGAGGCCAAGCCCTTCGCGCTCTTCGCGGCCTTCGCGGCCTTCGCGCCTTCGCGTCTTTGTGCCAACTTCCCGCCGTCAGTTGCGCGAATCGCGCACGCGCCGCCAACTCTCGGCCGGCTGCCCGTCCACATACTCCCACACCGTCACGGGCAGTTTCTTCACGCCCCACTTGCGGGCCGCCTCGTGCGTGGGAAAGAGCACATCCAACCGGTGGCCCTTGATCGCCCCGCCCCGGTCGAGCACGGGAACGATGCGGTCCGCGTCGTAGCCGGGAATCGAGATCATGGAGCCCAGGGGCAGGATGCGTGTGTCCGCGGCCACCAACTTGTGGGCGTTCGTCTCCACGGCGTGCAGGGAGGCCGTGATGCCGTCTGCAGAGTCCCCGCAACTCCGCCAATCAGGCGAGTACGCCGTGACCTTCATCCAGACCACGTGCTTCGGACGGGCCGGGCGGCCGTTGAACCAGCGGATCGACGTGTCGGCGTGCAGGCCGTCGGGCAGGGCTCCCGCGGCCTCGCCCACGGGGGCCGTGTTCTGGGCCGGGTCGCGGTCCGCGAGCGGATCGTCCACCTGAATCTGGTCCGCCGCGATGGCGGCCGTTTCCATCGGCACATCCACCATGGCCAAGGCCGTGGCCGATGAACGGCTGGTCAGTTCTTTGGTGATGACCGCCGAGGCGGAGACCACCAGAAGCACCAACGCCACCACCGCCGCCTCGGCAAGGGCCGGACGGGCAGGGAGCGGTCGGTCTGTGGGTTGGTCTTTGCTCACTTGGGCGTTCATTGGGGAAGGAAGTTGTAGGCTTGCATTCACTATCGGGCAACCACTTACCATACTATAACCAAACGTCGGTCCGAACGCCCCCGCGACTCCAGCCTTCGTTGATGCCCCACTGACGACGTTCTGTCAGTGGACCAGCCGATATCGTAGCGAGCGGTGGTTGGCCTGAGCACTGGCCAGGCGGTCAGGCGGAAAGTGCTCTAAGTCTCTGCCATGATGACACTTACAGAAATCGTGGCCTCGGGCATCATCGGTCTGGTGGCGGGGGTTTTTGGCGGCTTGGCGGGGGTTGGCGGGGCGATTGTCATTCTTCCGAGTTTGGGCGTGCTCTTTGGTTATCCGGCAGC
>JBJXEW010000058.1:0-43764 GCA_046156035.1 Phycisphaerales bacterium
GTCGCATCGCTGGCCTCCTTGCCGGAAGCCGCATGCTGACCGCTCCTCAACCAAAGCGCCACCTTCCACACCGCCGACCCCGCGCCAAACATGCGCCGAACAAACCATCCGTCAGACAGAACCTAGCACTTTGGCTGTATCCACAGACAACCCGCACACTTCCGCTGCGAGTTCCGTTACCCTGCCAGTCACGTAGCCCCGTGAGGAAGCCGCCGAGAGAGCTGCGGCCCGCGTTGCCATGTGAAACGCAAGCGGGGCGGTCCAACCACTACGAGAGTTCACACACTCGACCAAGTAGAGTGGCATAGATCGAGTCTAACGCTGGACAAAATGCTGTCAAGGCCAGGGCTGGCGTGGCGCGTGAGTCTGCATAGATCGTGGCATCGATGAGTGAGAGATCGTGCCTACATGCGGCTGGCGGACCTCGTGGCACCTGACGCGCTGCGGAGCCCTTTGTGTCGACGCCGCTCACGGGCCCGTGCCATGGCCTGATCAAAGGGGAGGCCGCCGCCGCGGCGGATGTCGGCCAAGCCTTCGCGGATCGCGGCGATGACACCGGCCGCGGGTTTCGTGCGGCCAGCCTTCAGGTCGGCCAGACCGCGCTCGATACCCAGGCGTGTTTCCATGTGCTCGATCCACGCGAGTTGCTTCTCGTAGGCCTTGGGCGAGACCGCGACGACCTCGGCCCTGCCGTTGACGGTCAGCACCTGCACGCCGCCTTTTTTCAGGCGTTTGAGGTGGGCGGGTGTGTTGCGTTTGAAGTCGGTGAGGGAGACGATCTCGGTGGGGCGGATCATGGCAAGCATATTTTACGCATCGGATTCGGTGCGAATATGGTAGCGCGGATCGGGGAAGAAGAACCCCACTCGGAGAGTGGGGGTACCCAGGACCAAGACCCACTCGGAGAGTGGGGGTACCCAAGACCAAGACCCACTCGGAGAGTGGGGGTACCCGGCTACTGCCGCCCTTCCTTGACCTGCACGGTGTTCACGTCGCGGCCGCGCAGGCCCCAGAGCGTCCAGCGTTGGCGAGCCGGGACGGTGGTGGCCTGCGAGCGGCTGGGGTTCACACGGATGTACCCGAACCCGTCGTCGGGCCAAGGCGGATCGCCGGTGCGCTGGACGAACGTCATGCCCGCGGCGTAAAAGGTGTTCATGGCGGCACCATTGCGCTGCACCCATCCGCCCACGCCCACGTCGATCGCGCCCACCACGCGCACGGAGCCGTCCCAGAAGATGTTGGCCGCGCGTGCCGCGGGGTGCTGGTAGGAAATGGGCACACGACCGACCTGGTACGCGAAACGGTCGAACATGAAGACCTTTTCGGATGGTGCCTGCACCTCCGATGCGCGGCGGTTGCGGAAGTACCTCACCGGGTTCGCCACGTCGGTGGCCACGATGTCAAAGTCGGGGTCCTCGTGGATGCCCTGCGTTACGTACGAGGTATCCACGAAATCGGGCATGACGCTTGCGTACGACGGTTCATAACTGCTCGAATAGGGAAAAAGGGTTTCCGATGCCTTGATGACGCGGGAAACCCGTGCAACGAAGGCTTCACCGTTCTGAAGCAGATCGTTGCGGAATCGATCGAAGGGGCTGATGGATACCGGATCGGGGAGTTTGCCGGACAGGTAATCGACCAACAGAACCGGGTAGTACCGGGTGTTGGGGTTGAACGAGGGGACCACCTGCGAGATCGAAGCGCCGCCACGGGACAGGATGCGGTCGCTGGCATCCGTGCCCCAGCCCTGCGCCGTTGCGCCTGTGTTGCCCAGCCTCTGCATCCGCCCCCAGTTCGTGTACGCGCCGGCCAGGCGGTTGGTGCCGGTGAACATCCGGTTGAACTGGGGGATCGAGTCCTTCGAGTCGCTCACGTACGACTGCACGCCCGTGGCGAGGCCCTTCATGTTCGAGACGTTCTTGGCCTGCTTGGCGGCGCGCCGTGCATCGGCGAGGGCAGGGAGGAGCAGGGAGACCAGGAGTGCGACGATGGCGATGACCACGAGGAGTTCGATGAGCGTGAAGCCACCGCACGCGGGTGTGGCGCGACGGGGGAGACGCTGGGAAAAGGCATCGCGGGCCACAGAAACTCCGGGGGGAAGGCTGCAAGGCTGAGGCGCACGGCAGAACGCCGCGGCATCGGGGGGCTGAAGAACGTCAGCCGTACATGATACGAGCGGTTCGGGCCGGCGGTTGCGTGCGCAATCGCAGCGAATCACGATTGCGAGGGCCCACGCCCTCGTGAACCCATCAACTTTTCCTTCGCTTCGGCCACCTTTGCGCGCCGTTTCGTGGCCCTCGCCGTGCGTTCCCTTGCCACCGGCCCGTTCCCCTTCCAAACTCGCGGCATGAGCGCACACACCCTCGATCCCGCCTCCGTCGCCGCCTTCAACGCCTGCCTGCTCAGCGCCAAGCACGCCGCGCTGAAAATGCTCGCCGACGATCTCGCCTTCAAGCCCCGGCCCGACGGCGTCAACTTCGAGCGCAACAAGGCCGCGCACCAGGCCGCCTTCGCCGCGCTCCGGACACCCTTCATCAAACTCCCTGTTGTCTCCTCCCCCTCTGGGGGAGGTGGTCGAGGCTCTGCGAGAACGGAGGGGGTTGCACCCGCCGGGGGGGGTGCCCCCCGTGCCACCGATCGCAGATTCGCCGAGGCGAACTCGCGAGGCTCTGCGAGTGAGTCGGTGCCGTTGAACTCGCCCCATCTTCGAGCCGCGAGCGCAAGCGAGCCGGTTCCGGCTCGCGTCCCGCCACCCTCCCCTCGGCCTCTCTCCACCCGCGAACTCTGCCGCCTCCTCTTCCGACCCCTGAGCACCCAGCCCACGGCCGCGCGCCGCCTTCTCAACCGCGCAGGCACGGGGTAGACGGTAATCTGGAGGCAGAACGCACCGACTTCGCCGAGCCGAAGTCGGTGGCACGGAAGGCACCCACGCGGAGCGTGGGGGTACCCAAGGCGCGGAGGGAGGGAGCACGGCGTGGTCAGGGCGTGGGCACGCGTTCGCGCCGGTCCACCTTGCCGTCGGCATCTTCGATCAGCACGATCTGGGCTTCGTCAAGGAACAGGCCGTGGTCGACGACGCCCGCCATCGCGTCGAGGATGAAGGCGAGTTGCTCGACATCTTCCCACCCGGGGCCGCTGGCGCCGAGCGTGACATCCACAATGAAGTTGCCGTTGTCGGAGATGAGGTCTTCGGCGGTGGGCTTGCCCGCCGCGTCCTTGCGTTTGCGGACGGTGCCGGGCAGGCCGAGTTCGCGGAGTTTGGCCTGCACGCTGGTGAGGCCCAGGGGGATGATCTCCACGGGCAACTTGTAGTTGGTGCCGAGACGCGGCACGAGTTTGGAGGAATCCAGGATGTTGACGCGGACCTTGGCCGCGGCGGCGACGATGCGTTCGCGCGTCATGGCGCCGCCGCCACCCTTGAGCATGCGGAGTTGGGGGTCGAGTTCGTCGGTGCCGTCGAAGAGGTAGTCCACCCCGGCGACGGTGCCGAAGTCGATGACCTTGAGGCCCAAACTGGTGGCGAGGGCCTCGGTGGCCTTGCTGGTGGAGACGCAGGTGATGGTGAGGTGCTCGGCCTTGACGCGGGCGGCGAGGGCGTGCACGCCGCGTGCGGCGGCGCGGCCGGTGCCGAGGCCGACGAGCATGCCCGACTGAATTCCGGCGACGGCGGCTTGGGCGAGTTTGTCCATGGGAGGCTCACCACAAAGACACAGAGGGCACAAAGGAAGGCAGGGACTGGGAGAAATGGCAAATGGCAAAGAGCAAATGGCAAATGGAAAGGCAGGGCAAAGAGACGGAGGCGGCGCGAGAAGGAGTCTACTGACTGGAGAGGGAGCGTGCCGCGGCGGGTTGGTGTGTCGCTACGCTCACGGTCATGTGCGGGATTGCGGGGATCATTCGTGTGCAGCGCGGCCGAGTGGGGGGGGCGGGCGGGGAGGGCGCTGATGCCCGTGCACCGCAGGAGGTGATTCCCGAGGCGTGGCTGGATGGGCTGGAGGAGGGAATCCGGCATCGCGGGCCGGACGGGCGGGGGCGGTATCGCGATCGGGCGGTGGGCGCAGGTGGGAGCGTGGTGGATGTGGCGCTGGTGCATCGGCGGTTGAGCATCATCGATCATGGCGGGGGCGCGCAACCGATGGTGTCGGCGCGGGGGCCGGGTGGTGGGGAGGGCGGTGCGGGAGTCGTGGCGGTTGCGTTCAACGGGTGCATCTACAACCACCGCGCGCTGCGAGCGGAGTTGCAGGGGCTGGGCCGCACGTTTACGAGCGATCACAGCGACACGGAGGTGCTGGTTCACGGCACGCGGGAGTGGGGCGAGGGGTTGCCCGAGCGGCTGGACGGCATGTACGTGTATGCCGCGTGGGATGCGGCGCGGGCGCGGGTGCTGTTGGCGCGTGATCCGGCGGGTGAGAAGCCCATGTACTTTGCACGGGCGAGCGATGGTGCGGGCGGGATGCTGGTGGCGTTCTCATCAAGCGTGGCGGGGTTGGCGGGGTGGATGCGGCGCGTGGGCTCGGGGCCGGTGGTTGATGCGGATGGGCTGGTGATGTGGATGAAGCACGGGTACTGGCCGCGCCTGCCGGTGAATGTGCAGGAGGCGATGCCGGGCGCGTGCTATGTGGTGGATGCCGGATTGGCGGCGGTTGGGGAACCGCTCCGGCCAACGGCGCGGGTGGTGGCGCGGCAGATCGGGCGCGATGCGTCGCTGGACCGCGCGGAGGTCGAGCGATTGATTGACGCGAGCGTGGCATCGCGGCTGGAAGCGGATGTGCCGATCGGGTGCTTTCTGTCGGGGGGTGTGGATTCGTCGCTGGTGGCCACGTTTGCGCAGCGCGAGTTGCAGAGGCGTGGACGGACGCTGCGAACGTTCACGGTGCGCATGCCCGACCGGCGCGGCGATGAATCGCCGTTTGCGGAGATGGTGGCCAAGCACCTGGGCACAGAGCATGCCACGCTTGATTGCAGCCCGGGCGCGGCGGGAGACCTGGTGCGGCTCATCGAGCAGGTGGGCCTGCCCTTTGGCGACAGTTCGTTGTTGCCGACGCACTGGGTGAGCGCGGCGGCCCGCCAGCACGCCACGGTGGCGCTGGGCGGCGACGGTGGCGATGAACTCTTTGGTGGGTACGACCGGTATCGGGCGAATGCGATGTTGCACGCCTGCCGCGGGTGGCTGGGATGGTGCAAGCACCTGCCTGCGGGGGCGGTGAGGATGGTGAGGGGCCGTGCCGGGCGCGTGCTGGCGGCGCTGCGGTATTACGGGTCGGACGACATCGGGACGCTGTTCCGCACGCCGGAACTGGAGCGGCTGATCGGGGCGGGGACTGCGCGCGGGGTGCTGGAGCGGATGTACGAGGGGCGGGCCGTCGGGGGCGATGCGCGGCAGGACGATTACGACCAGTATCTGCCGATGGACCTGATGCGCAAGGTGGACACCGCGGCAATGGCGGTGGCGCTGGAGGTGCGGGCGCCGTTCCTTTCGCGGGCGCTGGTGGATGCGGCGCTGAGCGCGCCGCTGGCCGCGGTGGAGGCGGATGTGGGCGGGCGAACGCGCAAGGGGATGCTGCGCAGGATCGCGCGGGAGTTGGTGCCGCCGCAGGCGATTGACCGCAAGAAGATGGGCTTCGGCGCGCCCATCGGGCGGTGGTTTCGGGAGGACTTTGCGGGGCTGGGGACGCTGCTGGGCGATGCGATTGGGAGCAGCGAC
Source organism: Phycisphaerales bacterium (assembly GCA_046156035.1). Lineage (GTDB taxonomy): Bacteria > Planctomycetota > Phycisphaerae > Phycisphaerales > UBA1924 > JAEUIX01. The sequence goes on from JBJXEW010000058.1 coordinate 5,705, forward strand.
CCGTGGCCGGGCCTGCCGGTTCAGCCGGACCGGGCGGAGGTGCGGCGGCTGCTGGATGAGCACCGCAGCGGAAGGCGCAACCATCCGCACCGGCTGTATGTGCTGCTGGTGATGAGCATCTGGGCGAAGTGGCTGGCGCGGGGGTAGGTGATTCGGGCGTGCTTGCTCTACACTCCGGGCATGGCTGCTGTGGATGCCGCGCCTGGCGTGTTCATTCTGATTCCGACGCACACCACGCGCCACCTGGCGGCGTGCCTGGCCTCGCTGGCGCACCAGACGCGACCGCCGCGCGGCGTGGTGGTGACGTGCGACACGGATGACGCGTCTATTGGTGCGTTGCTGGATGAATGGTGGCCGCGCGTGTGCGGGCGGCTGGGGAGCGTGCCGCTGTGGCACACGTTTCGGCCGCATCAGGGGCGGCCGCAGTTGAACCAGGTGCGCAACAACGGGCTGCGGGCGTTGCGAGACCGGGCGGGCATTCGCGGTTCGGACTGCGTGCTTGTGCTTGACGGCGACACGATGCTTGCGCCGGATGCGGTGGAGAATCACGCGGTGCTGCGCGCGGGCGGGGCGGAGTTGGTGATCCCGTATCGCTACATGCTGGATGAGGCGACGACACGCACGATTGATGCGGGCGAGATTCTGGCCGGGGGCGTGCCGGAGGCGCGGCTCACCACGCCCGACATGGTTGCCCAGATCGAAGCACGGGATCGGCGGTATCGCAAGAACCTGTTTCTTTCGCGATGGGGGCTGACCAAGGGGCACAAGCCGAAGTTGGTGGGCGGGCACCACGCGGCGGCGTTTGCGCGGCTGGTGGAGATCAACGGGTTTGATGAGGAGTATGTGGGGTATCGCTTCAACGACGATGATTTGTGCCGGCGGCTGCGGGCCCTGCGGCCGCGCGTGCAGATTGCGATCGCGGTGAAGGCGATCGCGGCGTATCACCTGTGGCACCCGATCCGTGCGCCGGAGCGGTTGCAGGATGCGCCCGGGTTTGCGAGGTGGTCGCGGAAGGACTTGCCCGTGCGGTGCGTGCGGGGGATCGACAACCCGCTGGAGCAGCCGGTGCCGAGCGTGCGGGAGGTGGGGCTGGTGCATGCCGCGAGCCTGCTTACTCGAACCTGATGCCCTGGGCGAGTTCGACCTTGCCGGTGGAATTGACGACCACGCCCTGCCGGCGCATGTACTGCTTCCACGCGTCGGAGCCGCTCTCGCGGCCGCCGCCGGTGTCTTTCTCGCCGCCGAAGGCCCCGCCGATCTCGGCGCCGCTGGTGCCCATGTTCACGTAGGCGAGGCCGCAGTCGGAGCCGGAGCCGTCGACGGCGAGGAAGCGCTCGCTGGTGCGGAGGCCTTCGGTGAAGACTGCGGAGGAGAGGCCTTGATCGACGCTGTTCTGGATGGCGACAGCCTCGTCGATGGTTCGGTAGGTGAAGATGTAGAGGATGGGGGCGAAGGTTTCTTCGAGGGCGATGGGGAGGCCCTGCCGGGGAGCGCGGATGATCGTGGGCTCCACGAAGTGGCCCTTGGCGGTGGCGGCGGCACGCTTGCCACCAACCAGCACCTCGCCGCCCTGTTCGCGGGCGAGTTTCACGGCCCGCTCGAAGCCTTCCACAGCGCGGGCGTTGATGAGCGGGCCGACGAGCGTGCCGACTTTCAGCGGGTCGCCGATCTTGCCGCCGTCGATGATCGAGCGGTACGCGGCGACAAGGCGCGGCACGAGGCGATCGACGGCTTTCTCGTGCACGATCAGTCGGCGTGTGGTGGTGCAGCGTTGCCCTGCGGTGCCCACGGCCGCGAAGACGACCGCGGGCACGGTCAGGTCGAGGTCGGCATCGTCGTGCACGATGCAGGCGTTGTTGCCGCCGAGTTCGAGGATGCTGCGAGCGAGGCGGCTCGCCACCACTTGGCCCACGCGGCGGCCCATGCGGCACGAGCCGGTGGCGGAGATGAGGGGCAGGCGGCGGTCGGCGATCAGGCGCTCGCCGATCACATCATCGGTGCCGATGAGCAGGCGGAAGAGGCCGGGGAAGCCGTGGGCGGTCGCCACTTCCTGGGCCAGCGTGTTGCAGGCGATGGCGGTGAGGGGTGCGAGCAGGGACGGTTTCCAGACGGTGGTGTCGCCGCAGACGGCGGCGATCATGGCGTTCCACCCCCAGACCGCCGCGGGAAAGTTGAACGCGCTGATGACGCCGACGGGGCCGAGGGGGAGCCACTGCTCGAACATCCGGTGGCCCACCCGCTCGCTGGGGACCACGCTGCCGGGGAGTTGGCGGGAGAGGCCCACGGCGAAGTCGGCGATGTCGATGATCTCCTGAATCTCGCCCTCGCCCTCGGCGCGGATCTTGCCCACCTCCAAACTCACCAGTTCGCCCAGGTCGGCTTTGTGGGTGCGGAAGGTGCCGGCGATCTCCCGCACGATCTGACCCCGCACGGGCGCGGGGACGGCCCGGAAGCGCTTGAAGGTCTCGACGGAGTCGGCCAGGGCGGTTTCGAGGCAGGCGGCGTCGTTGAGGCGGACGGCCGCGATCGGTTCGCCCGTGGCCGGGTTCTCGGAGACCACGGTGCCGGGTTCGGCCCCGCCGCCAAGGACCACGCGGGGGTGTTCGTGCAGGCCCAGACGCTGGAGGACGGTGCTCATGGCCCATCGTACCGGCAGGGTGCAAGGTGGAAGTGCAAAGACCCAACCCGCCACGGCGGACCTTCGTTCGGAGAGTGGGGGTACGCAAGACAGAAAAACCCCACTCGGAGAGTGGGGGTACCCAAGCCGGCACGCCGATACTTGCCCGATGCCGCTGGACCTCTCCCGCCGTGAACTTGTTGGGTCGTCGCTCGCCCTCGGCGCGCTCTTTTTGGCCGGGTGCAAGAACAACCAAGTGGCCCACGGCGACGATCTTCCCGCACCCGTGCGGCCCGGCGGTTCTCCCGCGCCGCCGCCCCCTTTGGCTCAAACCACCCGTGCCCCAGTTCAGGCACCCGGGGCCGTCGGCCCGGCACCGGGCGTGATCCAGCGGGCCTCGTGGACCAGCCGCGGGCCGGCGCGGCCGGGCGAGATCAACCCGATGAACGGCGTGAACCGGATCACCGTGCACCACGACGGCATGGACCCGTTCTCATCGACGTCTCAGGCGGACGCGGCGCGGCGGCTGGAGATGATCCGGGCCTCCCACATCAACCGCCGCCCGCAGCCCTTTGCGGACATCGGCTACCACTTCATCATCGACCCGGCGGGGAGGGTGTGGGAGGGCCGCAGCGTGCGGTATCAGGGCGCTCACGTGCAAGACCACAACGAGCACAATCTGGGCATCATGGTGATGGGCAACTTTGACCGCCAAAGGCCCACGCCCGCGGCGACCAACGCGCTGGACCGCTTCGTGGCGGCCCAGATGCGGGCGTACCGCGTGCCGATCGGGCGTGTGTACACGCACCAGGAACTCAACCCCACGGCCTGCCCGGGCAGGAACCTGCAGGGGTACATGGTGGCCTCGCGGCGCGGTGGCAACCTGCGGATGGCGGCGGGCTTGATGCAACTGGACGTGGCGTAGGCCCGGCCCTCAGACGCGTGCGCGGGCCTTGCAGGCACGGTGGCGGGGGCAGAGCAACAGGTGGTCGTTCACCAGGCCCGTCGCCTGCATGAACGCATACATGATGGTGGAACCGACGAAGCGGAAGCCGCGCTTCTTGAGGTCTTTGCTGAGCGCATCGGACTCCGGCGATGTGGCGGGGACGTGCTTGGGCTCTTCCCGCGCGTTCACGATCGGCCGCTCCTGCACGAAGCGCCAGACATAGGCATCGAAGGAGCCGAACTCGGCTGCGACCGCGAGGAAGTGCTGCGCGTTCTTGACGGACGACTCGACCTTCAGCACGTTGCGCACGATGCCCGCGTCGTTGAGCAGGGCTGCACGCTTGCGTGCATCGAACTTCGCCACGCGGGCGGGGTCAAAGTTCTCGTACACCTCGCGGTAGCGGGCACGCTTCTTGAGGATCGTGTCCCAACTCAGGCCCGCTTGGGCCGCTTCCAGCACAAGGAACTCGAAGAAGAGGCGGTCATCGTGCACCGGCACGCCCCACTCGTGGTCGTGGTACGCAATGGCAAGGGGGTTCTTGGCCCACGGACAGCGCGGCATGGGGGGAGGGTACGGGGGAAGGCACGAAGGCACGAAGGCACGAAGGCACGAAGGCACGCGGGATCGGATGCACTTCGTCCGGTCGTCCCTCCGTCACTTCGTCACTTCCATCCCTCGCCGCAGCCCTTCCCCTGCCCGCCACTACACTCCGGCAGCAATGACCTTCTTCCTCGAGATCATGCGTCTGGGCCTGGCGAACCTCGCCCGCCACAAACTCCGCTCCATCCTCACGGCCCTGGGCATCATCCTGGGCGTGGCGGCCGTCATCACCATGGTCTCCATCGGCGAGGGCTCCAAGCGGCAGGCGCTGGAGCAGATCGAGCGGCTTGGCGCCAAGAACATCATCTTCCGTAGTCAGCGCCCGCCGGACAACCGCAGCCAGCAGGGCGGCCGCATGTCGTTCATCTCCAAGTACGGCCTGGAGCGGCTGGACCTCAAACTCCTCAAAGAGAACTTCCCCGAGGCCGAGGCCATCGTGCCGCTCAAAGAATGCGGCGGCGAGGTGAGCAAAGACGACAAGCGCCGCCTGAGCCAGGCCTTCGGCACCACGCCCGAGTTCCTTGAGGCCGCACGCCTCTCCATCGCCCGCGGCCGCTACCTCACGCAGGCCGACATGGACGAGCGCGGCGCGGTGGGCGTGATCGGCCACGAACTGGCCAAGATGCTCTTCCCCTTTGACGACCCGCTCGACAGCACGGTGCGGGTTGATGCGAAGGCGATCCGCATCGTGGGCGTGCTCAAGCCCGTGGGCCTCTCGGGCGGTGCGGGCGCGGCCCTGGTTGGGCGAGACCTCAACTTCGACCTGCACCTGCCCATCACCATGGTGGAGGAGAGTTTCGGCGACGTGGTGATCCGCGCCTCCAGCGGCTCGCGGCAGGGGAGCGCGACGCAGGTGAGCGAGATTTATCTGGGCACGCCCAGCCGCGAGGTGGTGATGCAGTACGCCGCGCTGGCGCAGCGGCTGATCGAGACGCGCCACCCGGGCATGACGGACGTGACGATGATCGTGCCGTACGAACTGCTGGAGAACGCGCGGCGGAGCGCCATGACGTGGAACCTGGTGCTGGGCGCGATCGCGAGCATTTCCCTCCTCGTCGGCGGCATCGGCATCATGAACATCATGCTGGCGAGCGTCACCGAGCGCACGCGTGAGATCGGCATCCGCCGCGCTCTGGGGGCGACGCGCAAGCACATCGTCTGGCAGTTCCTCGTCGAGACGGGCGTGCTCAGTTCCCTCGGCGGCCTGGTGGGCGTGGCCCTGGGCGTCGGCGGCAGTCTGCTCATCGGCTACGTGGTGCCGCTCCTGCCCAAGGCCCCGCTCATCGGCGGCTACTTCCCGCGAGATGTGAGTTTGCCCACGAGCATCACGATGTGGTCCATCGTGGTCGCGTTCCTTGTGGCCGCGGCGACGGGGCTGGTCTTCGGCCTGTACCCGGCGCGCCAAGCCGCGCGGCAAGACCCGATCGTGGCCCTGCGGCACGACTGAGGCGACGCACCACAAAGGCACAAAGGTCACAAAGGAAGACATGCAGCCCGACCGTGAGGGAGGGCCGAGCGACGAGGGCCGACGACGAACCGCGACCGTGTCTGTGCCACAGGCTGGCGGTCCGCCGCCTGCCTGTGGTTGGGCTGATGGGCGCGGCAGCGCGATAACCCGAACAGCGACCCGTCCTTTCGGTGTGCGCTCGTGGTTCGCGGTGAGAAGGGGCCATTCTTGCCGGTTTTCACGCCGCGTGCCGGGCGCAAACCATCTGGCGCGCCGCGCGAGAGGCCTGTCGCGCGGCGCGACAGGCCTGCTCCGTGACGTGAAAGGCCTGCGGCGCGGCATCTCGCTTCGCCCCTGCGGGGCGAAGGGGTGTAGCCACGGGTGGAGCGACGCGGCTCTGAGCGTCGCGCAACCCGTGGATGTGTTGGCCGATCACGGCTCCCGCCCCGCGAGGGGCGGAGGAGTCCGGCGAGAAGAAAGCGGCGCGGCTGATGGCCGCCGCATTCCTCCGCCCCAGCCGGGGCGGAACGCAACGGGGGGAATCCCTTCCACGGGTTGCGCGTCGGCGGGCTTCGCCCCGCCGTCGCTCCACCCGTGGCTACAGCCCGACGCCCCTCCGGGGCGTTCGATCAACGCGAGCCGTCGGTCGCACGATCATCGTCGCCGCGCCGATGATCGTGGCACTGGCGAACTCGGCTCTGCGTCCCTCTGCCTCCTCTGCGCACCTCTGCGTACTGCTTTGAGAGAAGCCCTCCCTCACGGTCGGGCTGCATGTTCAGGCGCGGCTTGCCCCCACGCTTGCACGTGGTGCTCGTCGGCGCGTGCAAGACCAAGCCCTCCCTGACGGTCGGGCTGCATGTCTTCCTTTGTGGCCTTTGTGTCTTTGTGGTGAACCCCGTCTTTACGTCGAAGGGGCGGCCGCCGCCGCGGTCCCGGCCACAAAGCCGCTGGCCCACGCCCACTGGAAGTTGAAGCCGCCGATGCGGCCGTCGACGTCGAGGATTTCGCCGCAGAGGAAGAGGCCGGGGCAGGCGCGGGATTCCATCGTTTCGAGGCGGCACTCGCTGAGGGGGATGCCGCCGGCGGTGACTTCGGCGTGCGTGAAGCCGCGGTCGCCGGTGATGGGGAGGCCGAGGTGCGTGCAAGCGGCCACCAGTGCGCGGCGTGCTTCGCGGGGGAGGCTGGTCATCGGCTCGGTGGGGGCGATGCGGGCGTGTTCGCAGAGGGCACGCGCGAGGCGGTCGGGGAGGGAGTTCGGTCGGTCGGTGAGGATGCGCAGGGGCGAACGCGAACTGTGCGAGACGAGAAAGGAATCGAGGGACTCGGGCGTGTGGGCGGGAAGGAAGTTGATGAACAGGTTGGTGGCGGGATCGGAAGCCTTGGCGGTGGTATAAAAGCGGCTGACGTCGAGGACGCTGGGGCCGGAGAGGCCAAAGTGTGTGCAGAGTGTGGAGTTGGTGAAGGTTGCGAGTCGCTTGCCGGTGCCGGCCCGGACATCGAGCGTGGCGGGGACGGCGAGGCCGGAGAGCGAGCACAGAAAAAAGCCCTGCGGCAGGAGGAGGGGCACGAGCGCGGGAATCACACGCGGCGTGGTGGTGTGGCCGAGGGAGCGTGCAATCGCGTAGCCGTGGCCGTCTGAGCCGGAGCGCGGCAGGGCCATGCCGCCGGTGGCGAGGATGACTCGACGGGCGCGGAGTGTGCTGGTGTTGCCTGCCTCGCTGGCCGTGGATGTGGCTTCGCCGGGGGCGCTCGCGCGATGGCCCGCCGCGCCAGCGCGATGGATGGTGAACTGTGCGCTGGTGCCCTCGCCCTCGCGTGTGATGCGTTCGACACGCCAGGGGTGGTGCAGTTCGACGCCCACGCGGCGGGCCTCGGCCAGCAGCGCATCGAGGACGGTGTGGGCATCGTCGGTCGTGGGAAAGAGTTTGCCCGTCTCCTCGCACTTGAGTTCCACGCCCAGCGATTGGAAGAACGCGACGGTGGCGGGCACGTCAAAGCGGCGCAGCACCTTCTTGATGCCAGCGGGCGTGGAGCCCGCGAAGGCGGATGCGTCTACGGCGTGGTGGGTGACGTTGCAGCGGCCGCCACCGGCGACGAGAATCTTGATGCCGAGTTTGGCGGAGCCGTCAAGGGCGATGATGGTGAGCGGGGAGCGGTGCGGAGCGGAGGCGGTGCGGCCTGCCCAGATGGCGGCGAAGAGGCCTGCCGCGCCGGTGCCGATGATCGCGATGTCGCACGTTTCGCCCACGCGAAGAGAGCGTACGAGCCGTCAATCGCTCTCGCTCTGCGCAGAGCCGGAGCGGAGCATGGGTTGCAAGCGCATGTAAGACAAACTGCGCCACACCCACTCTGCGGGGCCGAAGCGGAAGCGCGAGAGCCAGAGGGCTGAGAGCGGCAGTTGCACGGCGTAAAGGCCGAAGACCAGGGCGTACATCTGCGGTGTGGACCATGAGGCGAACTGCCGCAGGCCCCAGTGCTGGAAGACGAAGGTGCACACGATGGTGTGCGTGAGGTAATTCGTGAGGGCCATGCGGCCGGTGGCGGCGAGCAGGCGTGTGAGGCCCGTGAGCATGCCGCGGCGGACGAGGATGGCCCAGAGGGAGAGGTAGCCCAGGCTCATGAGCGGAGCGCACAGGGTGCCGAGGATGGCCGAGGCGAACTTGGGCCCGAAGCCGGTCATCTTTTCGAGGTAGAGGGCGGCGATCACGCCGGGGAGGCCGAAGACGACGGCGACGAGCAGGGCCGTGCGCTGCCACGCCGCGCGTTCGTTGCTGAGGAAGCGGGTCTGCACCAGCACGGAGCCGATCAGCATGAGGCCCACCATCTGCCACCCGCCGAAGACGAGGAAGAAGAGGTACATGCCGTAGGTGAGCAGACGCACGGCCATGGCGGAGAGGAACGGGCCGTCACGCAGGCCGATGGCCTCGCCGTCCATCCAGCCGGGCGTGTTGGGACCTTGGAAGCCGTCGGACCCCATGACGTGCAGCATGTGGCGGACGGGCGAGCCGCCCTCGAGCGTGAAGGGCTCGGCGGGCATGACCCACGCCGCGGCGGAGGGCTGGTCTGGCGTGGTGGCCGGTTGGTTGCCCGCGGTGAAGCCCATGAAGACGCCGGAGAGCAGGGCCCCGAAGAGCATGAGGATGAGCGCGACGGAGAGCAGCACTCGGGGCTTGGCTCCAAGCGCCCAGAAGACGGCCAGACCGATGATGGCGTAGGTGAGGAGGATGTCTCCGTACCAGAGGGCGACGATGTGCGTGAGGCCGATGCAGGCGAGCACCAGCAGCCGCCGCGCCTGGAGGCCGAGGAAGGGTCGGCCCGCAGCCTTGGCCCGGACCTGTTGCACGGCCAAGCCCATGCCGAAGAGGAGGATGAAGAGCGGGTAAAACTTGCCAGCACAGAAGATGCGTTCGATGGTGTGCAGGGCGATACCCAGGGGACCGTCTCCCGGGCGCGGGTCTGGCGAGAACAGCACACCAAGCGGGAACGCGAAGGCCCAGATGTTGACGCAGAGGATGCCCAGGAGCGCAAAGCCGCGGGCCACGTCCATGGTGTGGATGCGGTCTGCCTCGGTGACCGGGACCAAGGTTGCCTGCGCGGGCGGGCGGTCGTCGGTGTGGTGGGGGAGTGTTGAATCAGACATGAGAGGCTCCGCTTGGAGCCCCACTCGGAGAGTGGGGGTACCCAAGGCACGGCGGAGTGTACGGAAAACCCGTCAGAGCGTTTCAAGCCGGCGGGCGGTCTCGGCCTCGATGAGCGCGGCGTGGAGGCGGTCGAAGTCGCCGGCCTGCACATCTCGCAGCGTGTACTCGTCGGGCAGGCGCTCGTCGGCGACGATGCCCTCCTTGTAGCGGTAGGTTCGCACCTTCTCGCTGCGCTCACCCCCGCCGATCTGCGCGGAACGCGCGGCGGAGCGGGCGGCGTGCTTCTTCTGGCGCTCGGCCTCGTGCAGGCGGGCCACGAGCAGGCGGCGGGCACGCTCGCGGTTCTGCTGCTGGCTCTTGCTCTCCATCATGCGGATGATGATGCCGCTGGGCTTGTGCTTGATCTGCACGGCGGTGGCGACCTTGTTGACGTTCTGGCCGCCGGGACCCTGGGAGGTGGTGGCGAACTCCTCCACGTCGTTCTGCCAGTCGACCTTGATGTCCACCTCTTCGGGTTCGGGGAGGACGGCGACGGTGGCGGTAGAGGTGTGGACCCTTCCCTGGGCCTCGGTGGCGGGGACGCGTTTGACGGAGTGGACACCGGCCTCGAAGTTCATGGCGGTCCAGACGCCGGGGCCGCGCAGGTTGAGCGTGGCGCTGCGCACGCCCCCGCCACCTCCACCGCCGCCGGATTCGACGGTGAGGTCGAGGGTTTCGAGCGTCCACGCGCGGCGCGCGGCGTAGCGGGTGTACATGTCGAGGAGGTCTCTGGCCCAGAGGGCGGCCTCATCGCCGCCGGTGCCTGCGCGAATCTCGACGATGACGGAGCCGATGCGGTTGTCGTCGGACTGCACGAGCGCGGCCTTGATGGTGTCGATCGTGGCACGGGCCTTGGTGAGCACGGACGGGAGTTCCTCGCGCGCGAGGGCGGCGAGTTCGGGGTCTTTGCCGGTGCTGGCCTCGCGGTCCAGTTCAACCGCCTCGGCGCAGAGGGCGCGGTAGCGGCGCAGGCCGGTGGCGAGGGGCTCGATGGCGGCCTTGCGGATGGTGCGGTCGCGCACGGCGCGGTGGTCGGCCTGGACGGCCTCGTCGCGCAGTTCCTGCTCCAGGCGTGAGAATTCCGCCTCGATTGATTCGAGTTTCGCAAGCAGGCCCGGCGAGAGCGTCGGCAACCCCGAAACCGCGGCGTGGATCATCGGTACAAGGTAGGGCGAGCGAGAGGGAGAATCCGGGGCGCGGCAGGCCACGCACACCGCGGCCGCGCGAAGTCGATACGATCGCGCTGCGGCGCAGGCGGGGCCGCGCGGGTTGAAGGGCGCCTCTGGGGAACACGTCATGCCTGATGCTGTGGTGATGCAAGCGGTCCGCAAGACCTTCGGGCCAAAGGTGGCGGTGACGGACATGGACCTGGCGATCCGCACGGGGAGCGTGTGCGCGTTCCTGGGGCCCAACGGGGCGGGGAAGACGACCACGATCCGCATGATCATGTCGATCCTGTTCCCGGATTCGGGCGACATCCGCGTGCTGGGCAAGGCGAGCGCGGTGGAGAGCAAGGACCGCATCGGGTATTTGCCCGAGGAGCGGGGCGTGTACCGGAAGATGAAGGTGGCGCCGTTCCTGGCGTACATGGGGCGGCTGAAGGGCCTGAGCGGGGCCGAGGTGAAGCGGCGCGTGCCGATGTGGCTTGAGAAGGTGGGCCTGGCGGATGTGGCCAAGAAGAAGTGCGAAGAACTCTCCAAGGGCATGCAGCAGAAGGTGCAGTTCGTGGCGAGCGTCTTCCACGAGCCGGACCTGATCATTCTGGATGAACCCTTCAGCGGGCTGGACCCTGTGAACGCCCGCCTGCTGCGCGACCTGGTGGACGAGCAGCACCGGCAGGGCCGCACCATTATCTTCAGCACGCACGTGATGGAGCACGCCGAGCAACTCTGCGACCATGTGCTGATGATCAACCGGGGCGTGAAGGTGCTGGACGAGACCATGGCGGGCATCCGCTCCAAGTTCGAGCCGCACACGCTGATCGTGGAGCCGATGGACGAGGCGACCGGCATTGAGCCCTTCCGGGCCGCGGCGGGCCTGCAGCGGGCCGAGCGTGTGGGCAGTGCGTACGAGATGCGTTTCGACGAGCGTGTGAGCGTTGAGGAGGCGATGCGGTCGCTCTTTGCCGCGGGGCCGGTGCGGAGGCTTGAAGTGAAGCGGATCAAACTCGAGGACGTGTTCATTGAACTGGTGGGCGCCACCGGCGGCGCGGGCCACGGGAACGCCAACGAATCGGCCGTGAAGGCCGCCGCGGCGGAGGTGATGGCATGATCCGGATGTTGCACGTTGCGTACCGAGAGTTCGCATCAACGGCCTACACCAAGAGTTTCATGTTCGGCTTCTTCGTGATGCCGATCATCATGTTCGTGGGGATCATCGGCGCGACCGCGCTCCTCAACAAGGAGGGGCCCAAGGTGCAGGGCACCGTGGCGGTGATCGACCAGTCGCCCGGGCAGACCGTGGCCGAGGGGCTGCGGAAGCGTTTCAGCCCGGAGCAACAGGCGAAGGACGCGGCGGAGCGTGCGGAGCAGGTCAAGAAGGTCGTGGGCGCGTCGCCCGTGGGGGCCATGGCCGAGAACGATCCGCAGATGCAGGCGGCGCTCAAGGCCGCGACCTTGCAGACGGACATTCGCCTCGAGGTGCTGGCGCCGGATTCGGACGTGAAGAAGGAGGAGGAGCGCATCTGGCAGGACGCTGCGAGCAAGGACGCTTCGCCCGAAGCGCAGGGCGGCAAGCGGCTCGCGCTGGTGGTGGTTCCGCCCGAGGCGGTGGTGAAGAAAGATGACGGGACGTACGGCACACAGAAACTGTCGATCCGCCAGAAACTGGACATCCAGTTGCAGAACAACATCGACCGCAAGGTGGGCGAGAGCATCGTGGATGCGCGTCTGGACGCGGCGGGCTTTGGCGCTGAGCGGGAGCGGATCAGGGCGATGATCCGGCGGCCCACGGTTGAGGCCGAGGAGGTGACGGCGCAGGGCAACAAGAAGGGCTTGGGCGGCATCGGCATCATCATGCCCATGGCCTTCATGATGCTGCTGTGGATCAGCGTGTTCACGGCGGGGCAGTATCTGCTGACCACGACGATCGAGGAGAAGAGCAGCCGCGTGATGGAGGTGCTGTTGTCGGCGGTGTCGAGCAGGCAACTGCTGATCGGCAAGATCCTGGGGCAGATGTGCGTCGGCCTGCTGGTGCTGGGCCTGTACGCCGGCCTGGGCGTGGGCTCGCTGTTCTTCACCAAACTCATCCACATCATCGACCTGACGAACCTGATCTACATGGGTGTGTTCTTCCTGATCGCGTACGCGCTGGTGGCGTGCATGATGGCGGCGATCGGCTCGGCGGTGAGCGACATGCGAGAGGCGCAGGCCCTGATGACGCCGGTGATGCTGGTGCTGATCGTGCCGATGGTGCTGTGGATGCCCATCAGCCGTGACCCCAACGGCATGTTCGCGACGATCGCGAGCATGACGCCGCCGATCAGCCCGTTCGTGATGGTGCTGCGGATTCCGGCCGCGGCGGGGAGCATTCCTGTGCCGGCGTGGCAGATCGCCCTCTCGATCGGGCTGGGCATCGCCTCGGTGGTGTTCGTGGCGTGGGCCGCGGCGAAGATCTTCCGCGTGGGTGTGCTGATGTACGGCAAGCCGCCGAACCTGGGGACGCTGATCAAATGGGTGCGGATGGCGTGAGGAAGAAGAAGAGGAAGGCACTGGGCACTGGGCATCGGGCACTGGTGGCAAAGGCGCGGCAGGCCCCGAGGCAACGAGCCCGGAGCGAACGAGCCCGGAGCGTGAGCGACGGGTCCGGCGGGTTCTCTCGCTTCGACCTGTACGAACTGACTGTGCAGAACGCCGGCGCGCTGGTGCCGCTCTTGATGGCGATTCATGGCGGCACGCCGCGGGCGCGTCTGCTGGCGGAGGACTTCTGCGGAACGGCGGCGCTGGCACGCGAGTGGGTGCGCACGGTGAAGCGCGGGCGTGCCACGGGGATGGATATCGATGCGGGCCCCCTCGCACACGCTCGGGGCTCGTTGCGCGGCGCAGTGCGGCTGGTGCGTGGCGATGTGCTTGCCACTCGCGCGCCGCGCGGGCCGAAGGCGGACATCATCTTCGTGGGCAACTTCTCGATCGGTGAGATTCACACGCGGCGTGTGCTGGTGCGGTATCTGCGCCGCTGCCGCGAGCGGCTGGCGAAGGGCGGCGTGTTTATCTGCGATATTTACGGGGGCGCATCGGCCTTCAAGACCGGGGCCGTGCAACGGATGCACCCGGTTCCCGGCGACGCGGCGACGCGCATCCGCTACACGTGGCACCAGCGTGAGGCCAACCCGATCACGGGCATGGTCGAGAACGCTCTGCACTTTCGCGTGGAGCGGGCGGGCGAGATCGTGCAGGAGATGACCGACGCGTTCGTGTATCACTGGCGCTTGTGGAGCCTGAGCGAGTTGCGTGAGGCGATGCTGGAGGCGGGCTTTGCGCGCGTTGAGGTGTACAACAAGATGCTCGATGCCACCGACAGCGAGGGGAACGCGTACGTGCTGCCGGTGGAAGACCCGGCCGACCTGGGAGAGAACTGGATTGTGTGCGTGGCGGGAAGAGGCTGAGATCACCACAGAGCGGAACCCACCACAAAGGCACAGAGGGCACAAAGGAAGGCAGAAGACCAAGTTGGGGTAGAAGGCCGGTCGCCGATTCGCCGAGTGTTCGCGCTGATTCTTCGCTCAGCGCCTTTGTCTTCCTTTGTGGCCTTTGTGCCTTTGTGGTTCCTCTCCTTCCAAAACGGCCGCGGCCCCATGCTTTCGCACGGGGCCGCGTCTGGTCTGGCGTGGACGTGTAAGCCGAGTTCTGTGCCGTCCGCTGGTTCCCGGCCCCCATGCACCATTGACGGGGGCTGTTGGAGCCGGGCCTTGCGGCGGCCGCGACCATTTCTCTAGCCGCGCGATTGCTCGCGCGATCAGCAGCGGTCTACCCGCTCTCTTCCGCCCGAACCGGGCGTCGCGTGCCGGCAGGCCCGAAGGCCCGCCGACCTGCGCGAGAACTGTGCGACCTTGCACGCGGCGGGGTTTACCGTGCCCCTCCTGTCGCCAGGAGAGCGGTGGGCTCTTACCCCACCTTTTCACCCTTGCCTGAGCCCTTGCGGGCCATCGGCGGTTTGAGTCTCTGTGGCACTTTCCCGCGGGCACAACCAAGGTGCCCGGGTGGCCGTTAGCCACCGCCGTGTCCTGCCGTGCTCGGACTTTCCTCTGGACGGTTTGCACCGGCCAGCGGTCGCGTGTCCACGCCGTATGCACTTGTCAGATGCAATGGTAGATCGTCGTTACCATGGCGGCGGATGAGTTCTGCCTCTCCAAACCAGCCTTCTCCGACCGCCGCGGCAGGACCCGGGGTTCTGGTGTGGCTGCGAGCCGAGCAGGCCTCGCTGGTGCGGCTGGTGGCGGCGGGAACCGGGCTGGCGATTGTGGGCGCGGGCGGGCCGGGCCCGGATCGTGGCGCGGCAGCCGCGGCGGCGCTGGGCGTGCCCCACGCGGATGACCTTCGGGCTGCACTCTCCACGACGGAAGCGACCGTTGCGCTGCTGGCCGATCCCGGAACGTTTGGCGAGGGGAGCGCGACTGAAGACGCTTCGCTGCTGCGGGCGTTCGCCAGCCGCGCCGGGCGCACGCTGAGCCTTGAACCCCTGCCGGCGGCACTGGTGGGCAATCCGTCCGGAGCGTCGATGGCGACGGACGACACGGCGACCGCCTCGACGAACCCCGAGTGGGCCCGCTTTGTGCCGCTGGCGCGCTGGCGGCGGCCCATGCGCGAGGCGCTGGAGTTGCTCGAGTCCTTCGGTCCGGTGCGGTCGGCCAGCCTGCTGTGCCTCTCGCACCCGTCCGACGGTTCGCTGGGCGCTCGCCTGTTTGATGCGCTGGACCTGCTCTCGGCGTTTCTTGGCCATCCCGAGACGGTGGACGCGGCGTTTGTGGGCACCGAGGCCGGACGGGGGATTCACGCCTTGCCGGGCGAGAACCTGCGCGGCCTGCACGGCGACATGACGGCGAATCTGCGGTTTGCGGACGGCAGGTCTGCCGCGCTGTTTGCGAGCGATCAGGCGGGCACGTGGGAGCGTTCGCTCACGCTGGTGGGCCCCGGCGGGAGGCTGCGCGTGAGCGACGCGGGGCTGGAGTGGATCGATGCGGCCGGGCGGCGGCTGGATAAAAGCCGGGCCGCGCCGGATGCACCGGCCTCGCCCGGGAGCGCGGCGGCGGAGATGATCGCGGAGCAGGTGCGGCTGTCGCTGAGCGCGGGTTCGGGTGCGCCGTGCGTGCCCGCATTCTCGCGCACGCTCGCGGCGGTGCAGGCGGCGCTCCTGAGCGCACGCACACGCGAGGGTGAGCATCCGGGCACGCTGCTGCGCATGGCCGGGCTTGACGAGCACGGGTGAGCGTCAGAAGGTGCCTAGGCCGCTGGTGCGGAGCAGCATCTTGAACGACTCGCCGAAGACGAAGTTGTGGGCGGGGAAGTCGGAGCCGGTCTGACCGGCACCGCCCATGTTGTGGTCGAGGTGGCTGAAGACCAGGTCGATCTCACCGATGGGCGAGAACGTGCTGGCGGGCTTGCCGTGGTCGAGGAGTTCGACAAGGCCCTTGATGGCAGCCCCCTGAGCGTCCATGCGTTCGACGGTGGCGGTGTAGCGGAGCGTGCAGCCGGGCGTGGCCTCGCGGCGCAGGTCGGCCTTGCCGACCTTGGCGAGGATGACCTTCTCGCGGAAGTTCTCGGCGTGGCCCACGAGGATGCCGCCGGTCTGGGCCATGCCCTCGATGATGAGGCTGGCGGGCATGATGGGCAGGGCGGCCAAGCCGCGTGCGGCATCGGCCGCGAAGTGCTGGTGGAGGTGGTCTTCGGCGAGGGAGATGTTCTTGATCGCCACCAGCCGCTCGCGCGGCCTGAGTTCGACGACGCGATCGATCCACATCCAGCGCATGGGGGAGGAAGGCGGGAAGACAGGGAAGGCACGAAGGGACAAAGGCACGGAGGCACAAAGGCACCGGGGCAGGTCCGGAAGCGAAGGTTGCGAGCACACTACGTGCCCTTGTGCCTTCGTGCCTTCGCCGTGCCTTCCTTCATCCCAATTTCTTCTCGACAAACTTCACGAGCGTGTCGACGGTGAAGAGGTGGGGCACCTTGGTGACCTCGGGGTTCTGTGCAAAGGCGGAAAAATCGACGTGGGGCATCCGGCTCTTGAGGTTGGCGAGGCCCTCCGGGGTGACCTTGCCGTCTTTCACGAAGCGCGGGTCCTGCTGCACGCCCTCGGGGAAGAGTTCGCCCTTCTCCACGCGAAAGCCGAAGGCCTGCTCGAGTTTGAAGACGATGTCGAGAAAGTCGATGGACTCGGCTCCAAGGTCTTTGACGAGCGAGGCCTGTGGCTTCACATCGTCCTCATCCACGGCGAGCGCATCCACCAGAACCTGTGTCACCTTGCTCAGAATCTCGTCGCGCGTGAGTGTCGCCATGCAGGAACCTCGCCCAAAGGCCGGACTCTTGGAAGGGGGAACAGACGCATGATATTCACGCACGCGGGAGAAGTCTTTTCCACCGCACGCCGCCCGACGGTTTCAGGCCAATCGGACGGGCCGGAGCGTGAACTTGCCGCTGACGGCAACAGGTGCGGAGTCGTCAAAGGGCTGACCCGCGGCCACCACTCGCCCCTCGCCCTTGAACTCCACGGTCTCGCCCTCGGCCTTGCCCCGGGTCACCTCGATGCGCAGCGATTCGCCGGGGCGCACGAACCGCCCGTACTTGAGGGCTCGCACTCCTCCCAGCACCATGCGGGCGTGCTCGGGCCCCAGAAGCGCTCGCGCTGCCTGCACCAGGCACTCCAGCATCATCACGCCCGGCAGCACGGGAAAGTCCGCGAAGTGATCCTGCAGGTACTCCTCGGCGCGGCTGACCTGCTTGACGGCCAGAATCCGCTCCCCGTCGTTCTCGATGACGCGGTCAACCAGCGCGAAGTGCATGGCCAGAGCGTAGCCGTTCATGCACAGGGCCCGTTCCGACGTCCTTGGACGGAAAGGGCCGGGTAGACTGACTCGGTAGGGAGCCGCTATGACCCAGCCCGAAGCCGCCGTGCCCCCTTCATCGCACGATGAGCCGAAAATCGGGCAGCCCCCCGCGCCGCGACTCGGGCCGGTAGCACAGCCCGATCGAATCGACTCCATGGACATCGCGCGGGGGTTCGCGCTGCTGGGCATTCTCTGCGCCAACATCGTGGCGTATTCAGAGCCCGTCGGGCGGTACCTGGAGGCCGCGACTCCCGTCGGTGAGGGGCGGCTGGGCACGGCGCTGCACCAGTTGGTGCATGTCGCGTTCCAGGGCAAGACCTACCCGCTGTTCTGCACGCTCTTTGGCATGGGCCTGGCGCTGCAGCAGGTGCGGGGGCGGGTGTCGGGGCGTTTCTCCGGGTGGCTCCAGGTCCGCCGACTGCTCGTTCTTGCGATCGTCGGTGTTCTGCACATCGTGTTCTTCTGGAGCGGCGACATCCTGTTCACGTACGCGCTCGTGGGACTGGCCGTCTTCTGGGCGCTGCGGTTGTCCCCGCGGCGGCTGTTGGTCGGGGCGATGCTGCTGCTGCTGGTCAGTTCCCTGCTCGCCGGGGCGTTTTCAATGGCCATGGGTGGCGGCGCGAGCAAGCCGGGTGAGCATCCGGCCGCGCGGTGGGTTCCGCCCCCCGTCGGAACCACCTTCGAAGAGGGTTCGCCGGTCCGACATGTGTGGGCGGCCATGCAGCGCACCGAGCCGCGCTTCAAGGGCCCGCAAGACCAGGCGTGGATGGACGCCGAGGCGGTCGCCTTCCGCGACGGTCCGTATTCCGCCGCGATCGCCATGCGTCTGCTGAACTACGCCGGCTACATCTTCGCCATGCTGTTCGGTGCCTGGCAACTCGCCGCGCTCATGCTCATCGGCTCCGTGCTGGTGCAGACGCGTTTTCTCGCGCCCGAGCGGCGCGCGTGGCAATGGCGCATGGTGGCCGCGGCGGCGTTGGTCGGCTTCCCCGCCAGCTTCCTCTTCAACTGGCTGGCCGTGAACTCCGGCGCACTCCCCCGCACCCTCGCGGCCATGGCCGGCAAGTTCACCTACCCGCTCATCAGCCTGGGCTACCTGGCCGCGTGGGCCCTCATCGCCAACGCCGGCCTGCTCCGGCCTCTCACCCGGCTGCTGGCCGCGGCGGGCCGCATGGCGCTCACCAACTACCTCACGCACACCGTCGTGTGCGCCTTCGTGTTCCAGCACTGGGGCCTTGCGCGGTATGGCTCCTGGAGTGTGCCGGAGATGATGGGGCTGGTCCTGGCGCTGTTCACGGCGCAACTCTTCCTCTCGGCCTTGTGGCTGCGTGCCTTCCGGTTCGGGCCGCTCGAATGGGTGTGGCGCACGCTCGCCTACCTGCGTCCGCAGCCCATGCTCCGCCGTGTGGGTACGGGCGACTGACGCGGCCTGCACGTGCATCTATCCTCCTCCATGCCGGTGATCGAGGACGAGGCTGTGTGTCTGCGTCAGTGGGACTGGTCGGAGACCAGCCAGACGGTGAGCGTCTTCACGCGATCGGCCGGCCTGCTGCGGTGCGTGGCGAAGGGTTCCAAGCGGGCCGGCGCGGCGTTCTCGGGCGGTGTCGAGTTGCTCAGCCGCGCCCACGTGCGCGTGCACACGAAGGCGGCCCGCGACCTCTCGATTCTGGCGGAGTGGGACCTGGCGGAGGTCTTTCCGGCCTTGCGGCGCACGCTGGCGGATCACTACGCGGGTCTGTACATGGCCGACTGCGTGCAGCACTTTGCGGCGGACCACGACCCGCACGCCGGGTTGTACGACGTGCTGGTGGCCGGCCTGCGCGGCTTGGAGGGTGGACAGACGCGCGACATGACGCTGCTGCGGTTCCAATGGCGGGCGTTGGTGGAGGCGGGCTTTCGACCCGAGTTGGGCGGGTCTGCGAACGCTGAGGCCTTGGGAGGCGCGGCGGTGCTGGTGTTTGACCCGCAAGCGGGAGCGCTCAGCGGTGCGGCGGAGGCGGGGCGCAAGAGCGGCGCGGGCCACGATTGGCGCGTGCGCCGGTCGACCGTGGACCTGCTGCTGGCCGTGGATGCCGACCGTGCGGTGGTGCCGCAGGCAGCGGGGGTGCAGCGGGCGGCCCGTTTTCTGGCGGCGTATGTGCGGTGGGTGCTGGGGAGCCAGCCCCGCAGCATGGCGCTGGTGTTTCCGGACCTTGGCGTCCCCGATCGGGCCCCTGCGCCGCGGCAAGAGCGCGGCGGGCGCTGAAGTTGAGCGGCGGTTGCGTCGATGTGAACCGGGACCGTGGTGGTGGCGGCACACAGCAGTTCGGCCCGCGGCGGCGTTGCACATGAACCCAGAGATCCTTGACAAGGTGCTCTCCTGCAAGCAGTTGCCCAGCCTGCCGGCGATCGCCACGCGGGTGCTGGAACTGACGCAGGACAAGAACGTGTCGATGAAGGAGATCGCGGACACGATCTCCAACGACCAGGGCCTTTCATCGAAGATTCTGCGCACCGTCAACTCGTCGTTCTACGCCCTTCGCAAACCCTGCGCGAGCGTGAACCAGGCGATCGTGATGCTGGGCCTCTCGGCGGTGAAGACGCTGGCCCTGGGCTTCAGCCTGGTCTCCACGATCAAGATCGAGGGTGACGGGTTCGACATCCAGGCCTACTGGCGTCGCACGCTGATCGCGGGGATCGCGGGCAAGTGCATCGCGGCGGACACCAAGATCGGCAACGACGAGGAGTGCTTCCTTGGCGGCCTGCTGCAGGACGTGGGGATGGTCGCTCTGTACATGGCCTTGGGCAAGGAGTACACGGATGTGCTCGCGCAGGCCGGGGGCGAGCACCAGAACCTGACCCGCAACGAGTTGCTCGCGCTGGAGATCAGCCACGCCGAGGTGGGCGCACTGCTGGCCACACGCTGGAAGTTGCCGCCCGAACTGGTCATGCCCGTGCGATACCACGAGCGGCCCAGCGCGGCGCCGCAGGAGTATGTCAAGTTGGTGCAGGCGGTCGCGCTGGGCAACATCGCCACCGATGTGATCACCAGCCCGGAGCCGGGGGTTGCCCTCAAGAAGTTCTACGCCAAGGCCGAGT
The DNA here is from genome assembly GCA_046156035.1 of Phycisphaerales bacterium. GTDB lineage: Bacteria > Planctomycetota > Phycisphaerae > Phycisphaerales > UBA1924 > JAEUIX01. Next base: position 26,114 of record JBJXEW010000058.1, read on the forward strand.
CGTGGTTCTCGCTCAAGAACAACCAGTCCGACGAGGTGATCAAGAAGGTCTCGCAGGGCGCGAAGGAGATCGCCCGGCTGCTCGCGGTGGATGTGGGACAGTTGCGGTCGCCCGACGAGATCCTTTCGAGTGCGACGCACCAGTTGGAGAACATCGCGCTGCCGTTCGATGGGACCGGCGAGGGAGGGCCCGGAGCCGGCGATGCGCTGACGGTGGACCCCGTGACCGGCCTGCCCTCCGAGCGCGTGCTCAACCAGAACATCGTGGCGGGGTTCGAGAAGGCCAGCGCCACCTGCGGTTCGTTCTCGATCGCCTTCCTGGAGATCGATCAACTCGCCGAACTCGCGCCCAAGGGGCGGCACATGGTTGACGAGGCCCTGAAAGAGGCGGCCAAGATCCTGCGGGCGCAGGTGGCGCTGCAGAAGGCGATCCTGTGCCGCGTCGACGGCGACGGCTTCGGCGTGGTGATGCAGGGCCTGGACCGGCTCGGGGCCACGCGCCTGGTGGAGCAGGCCCGTATCGCGCTGAGCGAGAAGCCTGTTTCGCTGTGTCCGCCCGGGCTCAAGCCCATTTCGATCACGCTCACCGCCAGCGCCGGTGTGGCGAGTTTCGACGCCACCACGCGGGCGCGATTCAACGAGCCCGACGCGCTGGTCGAGACGACGCGCAACGCGCTCGCCGCGGCACGCAAGAGCGGCCAGAGTGCGGTGCGTGTGTACACGCCCCGCGCGGCCGCCTGAGGCCGACCCCGGCGGGATCGCCCATCGTGCGTGCTGACCACGGCCCGTGAGATTCCTACACTCGCGGCGTGTCCATTCACAGAATCATCCTGTGCCCGGGCCAGGGCGCCCAGGTCGTTGGCATGGCCAGGGTCTGGTGCGAGGTTTCGCCCGAGGCCCGTGCCGTGTTTGCGGAGGCCGATGCGGTGCTGGGCACGAGTTTGGGCGCGCCGCTGAGCACGCTGTGTTTCGAGGGGCCTGCCGACCGATTGAATCAAACAGATGTGTCCCAGCCCGCCCTGTACGCCGCGGGTGTGGCGTGCTGGCGGGCGCTCCTGGCCGGGTGGGGTGCGGGTGCGTCCGCGGCATCGGCGGAAGCCGGGCTGATCGCCGCGGCGGGGCTCTCGCTGGGTGAGTACACGGCGCTGCACATCGCGGGGGCGTTCGACTTCGGCACCGGCCTGCGGCTGGTGGCGATCCGCGGCAGGGCGATGCAGGACGCGGCGACGGGCACGCCCTCGGGCATGGTGGCCATCATCGGCGCCGACGAGCAGCAGGCCGAGCGCGTGTGCGGCGAGGTGCTCAGCGGCCTGCCCGCGGGCGAGGTGCTGGTGTGCGCGAACTTCAACGCGCCGGGACAGATCGTGATCAGCGGGACGAAGGCCGCGTGCGAGCGGGCCGCCGCGCCTGAAGGCCCCGCGGCGGCGATGGGGTTTCGCGCCACGGCGCTGAGCGTGGCCGGTGCGTTTCACTCGCCGATCATGGCCAGCGCGGGCGCACGGCTGGCGGCGGCACTTGCGAGCGCCGACATCTCTGCGCCGCGCGCGGTCGTGTACTCGAACGTCACGGCCCAGGCGCACGTGGCGAGCGCGAGCGATTCCATCCGCAAGCGGCTGGTTGAGCAGTTGACCTCGCCGGTCCGATGGTCGCAGAGTTGCGCGACGATGGTCGGCGAGCACGCGGGGGTGAACCCGGAGTATCACGAACTGGCCCCCGGCAAGACCCTGACGGGCCTGTTCCGCCGGATTGACAGAGCGGTAAAGGTGCACACTCATGACACGCCGACAGACTGATCCGAGCATGGTGGTCCTCGCGGTGGCGCTCTGCGCCTTCGCCGTGGCGGTGTGCGGCTGCGAGAAGCCCAAGCCACCGCCCGCGCCCCCGCCGCCGCCCCCGCCGCCCCCACGTGTGGAGGCGCCGCCAGCCGTCTCGTTCGAGGCTCTGGCCCAGGAGTTGAAGGTCGACCCGCGCGTGCAGATCGAGCCGGGCTTCTCCATTTCCGACGAGGGCTTGGCCCGGGCGACGCTGCGGGTTGCCGATGCGCTGGCACGCGGCGATGCCAAGGCCCTGCGGCCATTGCTCGCCCAGCGAGCGGGCGATGCGCTGGGCACCCTGGAGGCCGCGGATCAGTGGACGGGCGCCACCAAGAGCATCGAGGCGGTACGGATTCTCTCCGTGGGGCCGCCGCCCTCCAACCTCGTCAGCGGCTCTGACCCGGAACTGACCACGGAGCAGGCCGCGGACCTGACGCTGCTGACCAAGTACATGCTCGAGAGGTTCGCGCCCGAGATGGCCGACCGGATCAAGCCGGCCTTGGAAGAGGCAGCGCAGCGGGCTTTGGCCGAGGGCGGCGGGAGCACGAACCCGGCGCAACTGAAGGCCCGGATTCTGTCCGCGCTCGCAACGCAGGGCTTTGCGCCCAAGCGCGACCTGAAGGTGTTCTCCGCGTCGGCATCGCACGCGGTGCTCATGGCGGTTCAAGACCCGGCGGGTGCGTATTTGTGCGGCTGGCAAACGACGAAGAACGGCGACTCGTGGGTCTTCGACGGTGTGGCCACACGAGACGATGTGAAGCCGCGGGCATCGGCCTGGGCCGGCATCGGAGCCGCGGCGTTCGACGTGGCCGGCCTCACGCTCGCGGGTGCGGCCAACGCGGCCGCGAAGAAGCCCGGCGACCCGACTGACGCCGACGCGCCCCCCGCCCCGGCCGACCCCAACGCACCGCTGGATCAGAAGCGAACGCCCGCGGGGCCCGTGAGAATCCCGCGTCCGAGTGGCCCCAGTTGATCGCTCGGCCGTTCTGTCCAGCCACGGCCCGGCGGCCCGGGTGAAGGAGTCGTTGTGATGGAGACCGCAATCAAGCGTGTGGCTTTGGTGACGGGAGCCTCACGGGGCATCGGAAAGGCGATCGCGCTGCGGCTGGCCGCGGAGGGCCGGCACGTGGTGCTGGCCGCGCGGACGGCCCCGCCGCTGGCGGACCTGAAGGCTCAGGTGGAGGCTGCGGGCGGTGAGGCGAGCGTGAAAGCGGTGGACATCGGCGACGGCGCGGCGTTTGCGAAGGCGATCGAGGAGGTGGCCGCGGAGCGTGGGCGGCTGGACATCCTCGTGAACAACGCGGGCATCACACGCGACGGGTTGATCCTGCGGATGAGCGATGAGGACTGGTCCGAGGTGCTGCGCGTGAATCTCACGTCGGCCTTTGTCGCATGCCGCGCGGCGGCACGGCCCATGATGAAGAACCGATTCGGCCGGATCGTGAACATCGCCTCGACATCGGGCGTGGTGGGCAACGCGGGCCAGGCGAACTACGCGGCGGCCAAGAGCGGGCTGATGGGGCTGACCAAGAGCATCGCGCGGGAACTGGGCTCCAAGGGCATCACGGCCAACACCGTGGCGCCGGGGTTCATCACGACCGACATGACGGAGAACCTGCCGCAGCAGGTGAAGGACCACGTGCTGGGCCTGATGAGCGTGCCGCGACTGGGGACGCCCGATGATGTGGCCGCGCTCGTGGCGTACGTGGCATCCGACGCGGCGGGGTTCCTCACGGGGCAGACGATCTGCATCGACGGCGGCATGACGATGTGCTGAGGCACGGCCGAGCAACCACACGCCACGCATGGCCGCACACACCCACCAACCCGCGTTTGATGCCAAGGGCCTGCTGCGGCACGCGAAGATGCGCGTGACCGCGGTGCGTGTGGGGATCATCCGGCTTCTGGCGCAGACGCCGCAAGCGCTGGATGCGCAGGAGATCGAGCGCCGGCTGGACGCTGAGGCGACGGACCGCGTGACGGTGTATCGCACGCTCAACTCGCTGGTGGAGGCGGGCCTGGCGCACCGCGTGGACCCCGGCGACCGGGTGTTCCGGTATTCGCTCACCGACCATTCGGGCTGTTCGGACCTTCACCACCAGCACGACCACCCGCACGTGGTCTGCGATTCGTGCGGCAAGGTGGAGTGCCTGGATAATGCCACGGTGCTGATCCGGCCGGCCAAGGGCTCGCGCGGCGAGGCTACGGCCCGTTCCTTCCGCGTCTCACAGCAGAAGATTCTGCTCCACGGCACCTGCGAGCAGTGCGACCGCGTGAAGCGCTGAGCCGCGGGTTACTTGGTCAACGCGTCGAGTCGCTTGCGTGCCAGGGCCACAGCCTTGGCGTTCGTGTCGCAACCGAGCGCGTTGCGCCCGCTCGCGGCGGCGGCCACGAGCGTGGTGCCGCTGCCGCAGCATGGGTCCAGCACCAAGCCGCCGGGCGGGCAGCACGCACGCACGAGCAGGTCGAGCAGGGCCAGCGGCTTTTGTGTCGGGTAGCCGGTGCGCTCGGCCGCCATGTTGTTGATGCTGGGAACGGCGAGCACGTCGGTCATTTTCTTGGTCTGGCCGCGCATGCGGTTGCTGGTCGCGGGCACGCGCGGCGGCTTGAAGTAGGCGCGGGCCGGATCGATGCAGTACCACAGGATGTCGTCGTGCTTGCGTGCGAAGCGGCGCGGTGATGAGCCGCCCAGGCCGTACGACCACACGAGGTGATTCACGAAGCGGTCTTCACCCAAGAGCGAGTCGAGAAGCACGCGGGCACGATGGCTGGTGCGCCAATCCACGTGCAGCAGCAGGTTGCCGGAGGGCTTGAGCAGGCGGATGGCCGCGGCAACGCGGGGGCGGAGCCAGGTGATGTAGTCGTCGAGCGTGGGCCAGGAATCGGCGTAGCGCCCGGATCGCCCCGTCCTTGCTTTGCCCGTGTTGAAGGGCGGGTCCGCGTAGACCAGGTCGACAGTGCCCGGCGCGGCGAGCGAGCCGATGCTGATCCAGTCTGCCTGCAGAACGTGGGCGGCGATGGCCAAGGAAACCTCGTGGCTCAGCCCGGCACGCAGGTGCCGCCGAAATATTCGGTGATGAAGTCGCCCAGGTCGTCGGGGTTGAGCGAGCCGTCGTTGTTGAACTCCGTCAGCGGGTCGCCGGAGAAATAGAGCGTGATGTAATCGCCCAGGTCGTCGGGGTTGATGGTCGCGTCCTGCCCGAAATCGGCCGGGCACACGGTGCAGGTGCCCCCGACGATGCGCAGCGTGGCAGCCTGCAGGAACGGGGCCTGCACCGGATCGGGCACAGTCTCCACGCGCCCGTCCACACCCGCCGCGGAGAAGGTGTACTGGAGCACGGCGCCGCACGGCACCGGCGGGAACACGGCCTGATACTGGTTGCCCGAGAGCAGCGTCATCGGCACGTCCGTGAAGTCGCCCAGGCGGCCGATGCGGAAGGAGAGTTTCGCGGTGCCGGGTGCGAGCGTGGAGAGCATGCTGTACACCTGCACGGTGAACACGCTGCGCGAGTTGGCGACCACCGTTGCGGGCGGGGGCAGTGTCGGGAAGACCAGCCTCACCGGCCCGTCGATCGCGTCGGCGAAATTCAGGATGCCCTTGGTCACCTCCTGGCCCTGGGGCACGATGTAGATCGCGGGCAGTTCGAAGCCGAAGGAGCCGGTGTCGCGGCACTCAAAGCTCAGCCCCAAGCGGTCCTGCGCGTGGGCCCAATCGAGGGAGACGCCCGAGGCCGGGTAGATGGTGGAGTAGGTGGGGCCCGCCGTGTAGGTGAGGCCGAAGACCCCCTCCATGCCGGCTTTGAGCACGGCGTTCAGGTCCAGGTACAGCGAGTTATTCGCGGGCAGCACGCTCGTGTACCCCTGGGGGGAGAGGATGAGTTGGGAGTAGGCGTGCACATCGAACTGGGCCTTGATGTACGGGCGTGCGGTGACAAAGTCGCGCATCATCTGCGTCTCGGGCTCGCTGAAGGGCGAGGGCCCGCGGTAGGTTTCGCTGCCCCCGCTGCCGCTGGACCCGGAGTTGAGGCCCCAGCCGGTGCTCCAGTTGCGGTTCAGGTCGACGCCGATGGTGCCGCCGGCGTTGGCACGCCGGTTCTTGCGCCAGAAGCGGTTGTTGGTCCACGTGTGCTTGTATCCGTCGGGGTTCATCACCGGCACCACGAAGAACTGGAAACTCGCGAGCGCACGCGCCACCTGCGGGTCGCCGTTGTTGCCGCTGGCCAGTTGCTCTGCGAGGTACATCACCGACATGCCCGTCACCCACTCGCGCGCGTGCTGAAGGCCAAAGAGCAGGATCGCGGGCCGGTCCGCGGGCGCGCCCGGCGCGGCGATGCGCAGCGCCCAGATGGGGTTGCCCAAGAGCGACGTGCCCACCGCGATGCGCGAGACCACGCCGGGGTACATGGCCACGAGTTGATCGCTGTACGCGCTGTACTCGTCATAGGTCTTGTATGCGTTGTACCACGAGAGGTCCGCCACGCCGGCCGCTCCCGCGCCCTTGGCGCCACGTTCCAGAGCCTGCGCGTCCTGAATCTGCCGGGCTTCAGCGTCGGCCAAGGCCTGCAGGTCGTCGATCTGCACCTCGAAGGGCAGGCCTGTGGCTCGCAGGCGGTCCATGTCGTCGGGCGCAAAGCGGTAGCGTGCCCAGCCGCCGCGCGGGCCGGAGCAGTCCCACGGGTCGTTGCTGATGGCCTCGACCGCGGCCCGGTCCTCGGGCGTGAGCACACGCACCTTGATGACCTTGTGCCCGTCGTAACGCACGGGCTGCTCGAAGGGCGGCGGGAGCGGTGTGGGCTGTGCCAGCGCAGCCGAGGCCGCAGCGGCCATGGCCAGCAGCGCGGCGTGGCAGGGTGCCCGTGGTGAGGGTGTGTGGTTCATGCCGCTGTGAGTATTGCACGCAAAGCGCCCCTATGCAATGGAAAGCCGGGCGAAGAGTTTGCGGTTCTTGCCGCACTACGATCCGGCCTGCCCGGGCGGGTAGCTCAATTGGCCAGAGCATTCGCTTTACATGCGAAGGGTTCCGGGTTCGAGTCCCGGCCTGCCCATTGGGGAGAGGGGACAGGTGCCAGGGGACAGGTGTCAGCCGGAGCGTCCTTCGCCCACGGCACTGACCGCTCCTGTGCCTCTGCTGTAACCTGTCCCCGCTCACCTGTCTCCTGCGCCATGAATCCCCTCGACCTCACTTACGCCGTTGGAGCCGCCGTGCTGGCACCGGTCTGGGCACGCAAGGCCCGTGGCGGGTGGAAGGAGCGGCTCGGCCATGTGGAGGCACTGCCCCCGCCTTCGCCGGACCGGCCGCGCCTGCTCCTGCACGCGGTTTCAGTGGGCGAGGTGAACGCGATCCGCCAACTCGTGCCCATGCTGCGCCAGCGCGGCATCGAGGTGGTCGTGGCCACGGGCACCGACACGGGCTTGGAGCGTGCCCGGACGCTGTTTGGCGTGGGTGTTGGGGGCGGTGGTGGGGGGGCGGTGGTGCGCTACCCGCTGGATTTCTCACGCGCTGTGCGCCGGTTCCTGGATGCGGTGAGCCCCAGCGCTGTCGGGCTGGTGGAGTTGGAGGTGTGGCCGAACTTCATCGCCGAGTGCACGCGCCGGGCCGTTCCCGTCGGGGTCATCAACGGCCGCCTGAGCGAGCGGAGTTTCAAGGGGTACAAGCGCATCCGGCCCTTCATGGCGAAGAGTTTCGCGTCGCTGGCCTTTGCCGCGGTGCAGGATGACGACTACGCGGCACGCTTCCGGGCCATGGGCACGCCCACGGACCGCGTCTTCGTGACCGACACCATGAAGTGGGACGCGGCGGTGATGGCCGACGATGTGGCAGGGGCAGACGCGCTGGCGCGGGAGATGGGCATCGACCGCACGCGGCCGCTCATCGTGGGTGGCAGCACGGGGCCGGATGAAGAGGCTCTGCTCGTGCGTGCGTGCCCGCCGGGTGTGCAACTGCTGTGCGCGCCCCGGAAGGTGGAGCGGTTTGCCGAGGCGGCCGCGGCCATGCCCGGGTGCGTGCGACGGTCGGCCAGATTGGGGCCAGGCGTGGCGGGAGCGGGCGGACCCGGCCGGTTCTTGCTCGACACGATCGGCGAACTCCGCGCGGCGTACGCGCTGGCCGATGTGGTCGTCATGGGCCGCTCCTTCGGCAAACTGTTTGGCAGCGACCCGATCGAACCGATTGCTCTGGGCAAGGCGACCGTCATCGGGCCATCGTTCAAGGATTTTCAGACCGTGGTGCGCACGCTCAGCGGCGTGGGCGGGCTGGAGGTGGTGGGGCCCGAGGAACTGCCGCGCGTGCTTGCTGAACTGCTTGCCGACCCGGCCCGCCGGGCGCGCATGGCCGGGGCCGGGCGGGCGTGCATACGTCAGCGGATGGGGGCCACGGCGCGGCACGCGGACCTGCTGGAGGGGCTGGTGAGGGCGGCTCCGGCCGGCTGAAATGGCGGGGTTGCGGGCACGGGGGGTCGTTTGTAGACTCTTGGGCGATTCTGACACAGGAGAACGCCAATGCCCGATCAATCCGGCGGTGTGCAAGCCAAGGTCTGTATCCTTTGCAAGAAGGACTGCTCGAAGGTGCCGCGCCTGAAGGACGCGGCCGGGCACTACGCGTGCAAGGCCTGCATCGCCAAGAAGCAAGCGGCGGAAGCGGCCGCGGCCGCTGCGGCGGCCGAGCCTGAAGAACTTGCCCTCGAAGAGATTCCGGCCGAGCCCGCGTCGCCATCGGCGGTGTCCGATGTGATGTGCCCGAGTTGCGGCGCGTACCAGGGCTCGGTGGACCAGTGCGTGGCGTGCGGGTACAGCCGATCCGCCGGCAAGAAGGTGAAGCGGGCCAAGGAACCGAAGGAAAAGTCGGGCGTTGGGCTCGGGTCGGTTGTCTCCGCCGCGTCGGGGTTGTGGACGGCCAACCCGATCGTGTGGGTGCTGGGCGGGCTGGTAGGGGGCGGGATCGGGGCCGCGATCTGGGCCGTGGTCGCCTGGAAGATCCACTACGAACACGGCATCATCGCGTGGGGTGTGGGTGTGCTCGCGGGCGCCGGCGTGGCGCTTGTCGCCAGGGGCAACACCGGCATGTTCACGGGGATCGTCGCCGCGGTGTGCGCGCTGACATCGGTTGGCGCGGGAAAGTACATGGCGGTCTCGCTGGCGGTGGACCAGATCGTGGCGCAGTTGCCGGTGAGCGCCCCCCTCACGGATGAAGACTTGCAGATGCACCTCGGGGCCGAGATTGCGGATGAGTGGGAGTCGGCGGGCAAGGAACTCAAGTGGCCCAAGGGCGAACCGCCGGAGGATGTGGAAGGGCCGGGCGATCTGCCACCCGACCTGTGGGCCGAGACCACGACACGTTGGAAGGCCGCCACGCCCGAGTGGCAGGCGGACTACCGGTCGCGAACACAGACCGCGGTGACCGCGGAACTCGAGACGCTCAAGCAGACGGTGAAGGAGGATGCGTTCAAGGGCTCCTTCGGCCTGTTCGACATCCTCTGGCTGTTCCTGGCGCTGGGCAGCGCGTTCAAGATCGGAAGCGGCGGCTCTGATGGGGGCGATTGATTTCCCTCGGCTCGGGGTGATTGCCTCGCCGCAATCGCTGGCGGCCCTCGCTGCGGCGCAGGTTCTGCACGCGTTCGCGCTATGATTCTCGCCGCACGCCGATTGGCGGTTCGCCATGAGCCCCGCGCGGCAGGCCTGTTCGAGGACGTAGCTCAGTTGGTAGAGCAGCGGACTTTTAATCCGCGGGTCATGGGTTCGAGTCCCATCGTCCTCATTCCCGCTTTTTACCTGCCCCATCTTCACCCGAACCGCTGGCAATCGCCCCCGGGTGTTGTACGCTTACAGCGATGAATCGGGCGGGGTGCCTTCACGATGCTCTCTCCGCATCGCTGCTTGTCAGCGCGGTGGTCGTCTGCGCCGCCTGCGCCCCTGTTGCCGGCCAGCCGGTGCAGTCCGCCTGGCCCATCGCGACGGGCCCTTCGCCCGTCCCGACGGCCACGGCCGCGGCGGCACTCTCGGGGTATGTGGCGGTCGCCGACAGCGCGGCGGACACCATCGAGATCCGCGGCGTGGACCAGGCTTTGATGCACACGGTCTCCAAAGCCCAGATTCAAGCGGCCTGCCCGTGGATGAATCTGGATGCGAGTCAGGACGGCCCGAGCGCCATGGCCTTTTCCGATTCCGGGCGGCTGCTCTTTTTCGCTGTACATGATGCCAGCCCTCCGGGCGATGGCCTCGGGAGCGACTGCGTCCTTCGGTTCGATACGCAGACGGGCGAACTCACCACGTTCACGCGGCTGGAAATCTCGGCGACCGATGCGATCGCCAAGCCGCCGGGTCTGGCCTTCTACAAGGGCCGCGTATATCTCGGCTTCACGGGGTCGATCATCGGCTACCGGGCCCTCGCCAACGACAAGACCAACGCGGCCATCGTGCTCGTGTCGTCGCCGGCCTCCGCATCGGGCCACGTCATCGAGGGCATCGCCATTGACCGCCTGACCAACACGATGTACGCGTCGTGGAACAACCAGGTCTTTCGTTCCACGATCGGCGCGAGCAGCCTCACGTTCGCCTCGGTGGGTGCGCTGGCCGCGCGTTCGCTGGCGTGGAGCGACCACTACGGCGGCGCGGCCAACAGCGGCCTGTACGCGCTGGAGTCGACCGCCGCGCCGGCGTTCAACCGCGTGTGGCGGCTCTCGCCCGCGCAGGCGCGGGGCACGGCGGCGTTTGCGCCGACGGCGTATCTCGTGGGTGCCTCGCTGTGGCGCGGCCTGAGCGCCACCGCCGATGGCGGCCTGCTCACCAGCGCCGCCGGCGCGGGCGTGAGCATCCGCGATGCTTCGGACACGCGGCTGGCGTATGCCGCGTTCCTGCAGGATGAGTTTGCGCAGCACGTGGCCTTCGCCCGCGGCCTGATCTCTCCCGACGGCGAGCCCGCGGGTTGGGTCATCGATGCGGATGTGATCCCGGCATGGAATCGCTTCCACCCCGCCACGCCCGACGGCGCGTGCTGGACGATCCTCACGTTGATGATGCACGACTACCTCAACGGTGATACGGAGGCCCTGCCGCAGGTGCGGCAGATTCTTCAGCGGTACGCCGGGCGCGCACCGGATGGCATCGGGCCCAGCCGCACCGCCGACGGCATCTTCCGCCACTGGATCAACCCGCTCAACGGTGGCGTGAAGCCGGGATGGGACCCGGAGTTTGCCACGCTGAGCACGATGAAGATCGTGCTTGCCGCGGCACGGGCGCGGGCGTTCTACCCGAGCGACCCGGAGATCGCCGCGTCGGCCCATGCCATCATTTGTGGCGTGGCGAACTGGGACACCTACATCAACCCTGTCTCGAACCACTACTACTACACGGGCCAGAGCGGGGGCGGGCCGAACGTGTCGCCCAGCGCCGCGCCGATCAACGAGGGAATCATCTTCGTCAATCAGTGTGCCACCTATGGCGGGTTCCCGTCGCAGGTGGTGCTTGGCAACTGGCTCAACCGCGGCTTGTGGCCCACGGCCACGTACGTGACCGGGCGTGGTGTCACGGGCGACAGCGCCAACAACTTCCAGCCCGCCTTCATCAACATCTACCCCATGCTCACGCTGCCCGCGTGGCGCGCCAGCACCGCTTGGCAGACGCAGATGCTCAACGTGCGGCTCTCGCACATGGCCTGGACGGATGACAACGCCCCGGTCTGGAACACGGTCTTCTCTGCCGGCACCACGAAGGGTGAGTGGGGGGGCTACCGGGCCGATGCCATCAACAACAGCACCGGCAACATCAGCACGTTCACGGCGCTGCTGGGTCTCGCGGGCGGCACGGGCGCGCCCGGCAGCGCGTTCTCACCCGCGGCGGGCGGCGCGTATCAGGCGTATCGCGTGGGCGCACGTGAGACGTTCAAGGGCGGCGCGGCCATTCTCTACCGTCGTTCGAGCGTTGATCCCGCGTATCTGCCCGACAGCGCGGGCCTGCCCGATGTCTCGATGGGCGCGCTGGGTCTGGCCGAGTTGCTCTCGCCCGGCTCGCTCGCGGCCGTGCTCAACACGCCGTACGCCACGTGCACCGTCACGCCGCCGTGCGTGCTGGATTACAACGCCGACGGGTCGCTGAACCCGGATGACCTGGGCGACTTCATCACCGAGTACTACACGGTGCCCGCGCTCCCCGGGCCCGGCGGGTTTGCATCGCCCTGCAAGGATGCCGCGCCGCCGTACAACGCGGGGTATCGCACAGGGTTCACGCTTGACGGTTCGCGCTGGTGCCAGGAACCGAACCCGGACAACCTGGGCGACTACATCACGGCGTATTTTCAGGGCTGCTAGGGCGGCGTGAGTGACGCGCGAGCGACGCGAACACCCGGCGCCATGCAACCGCTTTCATGCTTAGTATCGTGGCATGGTGAGGTTCCTTGCGACCGTCGTGGCCCTGTCCTGCCTGTGCGCGTCCCTCGGGTGGGCGCAGCGGGCCCATGCCCAGCCCAATGCTGGCACCACTGGCACCGTTCTCGGCGCTGAGGCCGCGGCGTGGAAGGTGGTGGTCTCCGATGGCGTGGCACTCTCCCTTCATGCCGACACCGGCCCCGGCGGCACGCCCTGCCTGCGCATCGATTACGACTTCACACGCGGCGCGGGCTACGGCGGCGCGAGCCTGCCGCTCGCGCTTGACCTGCCCCCCAACTACGAACTCAACCTCGTCGTTCGCGGCACAGGCCCGGCCAACAACTTCGAGATCAAACTCGCAGACGAATCAGGCCTCAACGTGTGGTGGGTGAACCGGCGCGGGTACATGCCGCCCGCCGAGTGGACGCGCCTCGTGAACAAGCGTCGCCACTTCCGCTTCGCCTGGGGCCCGGACAGCACGCCGCTGGCTCGCGCAGGCCATGTGGAACTGGTGCTGGCGGCCAGCGAGGGGGGCAAGGGCTCGCTGTGGGTTGCGGGCCTCACGTTGCGGTCGATTCCGCCCAGCGTGCCCTACACAGGTACGCCGACCGCTACGGCAACGAGCGCGGCGGATGCGTCGCACGCCGCGCCGGGTGTGCTGGCGACGGCGCAAGACGCATGTCCCGGTTGGGCACCCGCGGCGGGCGATGCCGCGCCTGCGCTGACGATCGACTTTGGATCGCACCGTGAGATCGGCGGTGTGGTGCTGCACTGGCCGCTTGGCGCGGGGACGGCAGCGGCTTCGCCAGCGGAAGCCAATCTCACATCGGCCACGATCCAAGCGTCCGACGATGGCATCGGGTGGTCGGAACTGCGAGTGCTGCGCATCTCCGGCACAGGCCAGAATGCCATCGCCCTGCCGGACCTGGAGACGCGGTATCTGCGTGTGGTGGTCGCGCCGAACTCCCCCGGCATCCGGCGCGTCGAGGTCTTGGCACCCGCGGCGGGGGCATCGCCCAACGCCCTGTGGGCCGAACTCGCCCCGCGCGCTCCACGCGGCCACTTCCCCCGCTCCATGCTGGGCGAGCAGTCGTACTGGACGGTGGTGGGTCTGCCCGGCGATGACCGCGAAGCCCTGATCAACGAAGAGGGGCAGATCGAGGTTGACAAACGCTCATTCTCCATCGAGCCTTTCCTGCTTGTTGACGGCCAACTGCTCACCTGGGCGGATGGCATGCACGAGCAGAGCCTGCGCGATGGGTGGATTCCGATGCCCACGGTGGTGCGCACCCACGCGGCTCAGGGTATCGAGATGCGCATCGGCGCGTTCGTTGCCGGCACGCCGGGCGATGCGAACCTGTTCCCGTCCTACACCATCAAGAACACAGGCACCGCGGTCCGGCGCGGCCGCCTCGCGCTGGCCATCCGCCCCGTGCAGGTGCTGCCCCCCTGGCAAGACCTGAACATTGCCGGCGGCATCACGCCCGTGCGCACCGTCGCGCTCACTGAGCAGGGCGTCAGCATCAACGGCACGAAGGTAATCCTTCCCGCGCAGCTCTGCGAAGTGGCCGCGGCGACCGCCGACGACTGCGGCGGCGCCGACATAGTGGCGCTCTTGGCACGCGGCACCGTGCCCACCACGCGCGAAGCCACGTGCCCGCAGGCGGGTGCATCCGGTGTGGTCGTGCTGGATTGGGAACTCAAGCCGGGAGAATCGGCCCGTTACTGGCTGGTGGTGCCCATGCACGGCAGCGCCCGCCCGAAGGACAAGGCCATGCTTCCGATCGCGGCCGAGGGCTTTGAGCGCCTCGCAGCCAGCACCGCAGTGACGTGGCGAACCGCCGTGAACCGCGTACGAATTGATGTGCCCGCCGCGGGCCAGGGCTTCATGAACACCCTGCTGGCACAACAGGCGTACATCCTCATCAACCACGACCGCGTGGCGGGCAACACTGGGGGGGGCGATGGTGGGGGGTTTCAGCCCGGGTCACGCACGTACGAGCGGTCGTGGATACGCGACGGTGCGATGACCTCCGCCGCGATGCTCGAACTCGGCCACACGCAGCTCGTGAAGGACTTTATCGACTGGTACGCACCCTTCCAGTTCGACAGCGGCAAGGTGCCCTGCGTCGTCGATCGGCGCGGGCCGGACCCTGTGCCGGAGCACGATTCGCACGGCCAACTCATCTGGGCCATCGCGAACACGCACCGCTTTACGGGCGATCTAGAACTCGTGAAGCGCCACTACGGGCGCGTGCGCAAGGCGGTTGAGTTCATCGAGAGTTTGCGGGCCCAGCGCCTCACGCCCGAGTTCTCGGCCACCGGCCCGGCCCGCACCGAGCCCGGCAAACCCCCCGTGCCCGCCGCGGCCTTTCGCGGCCTGGTGCCCGAGTCCATCAGCCACGAGGGCTACTCCGCCAAGCCCATGCACAGTTACTGGGACACGCTCTTCATCCTGCGTGGCTTGAAAGACGCGGCGTACTTGGCAGGCATCGTCGGCGAAACCGGTGATGCCACGAAGTGGGATGCGCTGGCCAAGGACATGCGTACATCCATCGTGGAGAGCGTGCGGCTGGTGCAGCAGGCCCACGGCATCGACTACCTCCCCGGGTGTGTCGAGCTTGGCGACTTTGATTCCACCTCGTCCACGATCGTCGCCTGGCCGGTTGACGAGGCGAGTGCTTTCCCGCGTGCGTGGGTTGATGCCACGTTCGACCGCTACTGGAAGGAGTTCACCACCCGCCGCGACCGCACACCGCCCGTGTGGGAGGCCTACACGCCCTACGAGTTGCGGCACGTGGGCGCGTACCTCCGCCTGGGACGCAAAGATCGCGCCTGGGAAGTGCTGGACTGGCTCATGCAGCACCAGCGCCCGGCGGGGTGGCACCACTGGGCGGAGGTGGTGTGGCGCGAGCCGAACATGCCGCGCATGATCGGCGACATGCCGCACACGTGGTGCGGGTCTGATTTTCTCAACGCGGCCCGCGCGATGTTTGTGTACGAGGATGAGGCCGCGCAGCAGTTGGTGGTGTTCGCGGGAATCCCGGATGCGTGGGTGAGCGATCCTGCTGGCGTGGGCTTCCGTGCCCTGCCCACGGAGTTCGGGCCGCTCACCGCCAGCATGAAGCCCACCGGCCCGGGCACGATTACCGTTCGCGTTGAAGGTGCGGCGGGCGATGCGGCCGCCAGTACGCCCGTGCCGCGCGGCGTGTGGGTCGCGCTGCCCGGCATGAAGGATGGTCGCCCGCTCAATGGTGCCCGCCACAACAGCCAGCCGCTGAAAATCGAACCCGGCAACCGCGTGCTTGTGGAGGGCCTGCCAGCAACGATCGAGGCTTCGTACTAGCCCACATACCCACGGTCTTCTTGCCGTCCCGCCCTCCGCCCTCCGCCCCACGCGCCCGCGCCAACCCCTCAGGACACCCTCTCATGCCCTTCCCGAAAAACTTCCTCTGGGGCGCGGCCTCATCCGCCTATCAAATCGAAGGCGCCGCATCAACCGACGGGCGCGGCCCCAGCGTGTGGGACATGTACTGCAAATACCCCGGCGCAACCTACGAAGGCCACACCGGCGATGTCGCCTGCGACCACTACCACCGCTCGCGTGAGGACGTGGCCCTCATGCAGCAGATCGGCCTGCAGGCCTACCGCTTCTCGCTGAGTTGGTCGCGCATCATGCCCGACGGCACCGGCCGCATCAACGAACCGGGCCTCGCCTTCTACGACAAACTGGTGGACGACCTTCTCGCCGCGGGCATCCAGCCCTTCTGCACGCTCTTTCACTGGGACTACCCGTACGAACTCTTCTGCCGCGGCGGCTGGCTGAACGCCGACTCGCCCAAGTGGTTCGCCGATTACGCGCAGGTGGTGGCGGCACGCCTGGGCGACCGCGTGAAGCACTGGATGACGATCAACGAGCCGCAGGTGTTCCTCAAGTGGGTTCACGGCGAGGGGCAGCAGGCCGCGGGCTACCGCCACAGCATGGTCGATCAACTCCGCGCCTCGCACCACTGCCTGCTGGCGCACGGGCACGGCGTGCGAGCCCTCCGCGCGGCGGCGAAGGCGCCCGCCACCGTGGGCTGGGCGCCCTGCGCCCTCATGAAACTGCCGCGCAGCCAGAAGCCCGAAGACATCGAGTTGGCCCGGCGCGCGTCGTTCGCGGTGGTGAACAAGGACCTCTGGAACAACGCGTGGTTCTATGACCCGATCCTCAAAGGCCACTACCCGGAGGACGGCCTGCAACTCTTCGGCACGGACATGCCCACCATCCGCCCCGGCGACATGGACGTGATCGCCACACCCACCGACTTCATCGGCGTGAACATCTACTGGGGCGACCCGGTGGAGCCAAGCACCACGGCCCCCGGCGGGTTTGCTCACACCAAACTGCCGCCCGGCCACCCGCAGACCGCGCTGCGTTGGCCGGTGGAAGAGTCGAGCCTCTACTGGGGCCTGCGCTTCATGCACGAGCGCTACGCCAAGCCGCTGTACGTGACGGAGAACGGCCTCTCGGCCCACGACTGGGTGCACCTTGACGGCCGCGTGCACGACCAGCACCGCATTGATTTCACGCACCGCTACCTGAAGGGCGTGGCGAAGGCGATGGCGGAGGGCGGGGGGGGGGCCGACTGCCGCGGCTACTTCCACTGGTCGATCATGGACAACTTCGAGTGGGGTCAGGGGTACAAGGAACGCTTCGGGCTGATTCATGTGGACTACGCGACGCAGAAGCGCACGCTGAAGGACTCGGCCCTGTGGTACAAGGCCCTGATCGCGGAGAATGGGAAGAGCGTGTAGGGCGCGGGGAAGGCACTGGGCATCGGGCACTGGGCACTGGTGCCGTGCCACCGACTTCCGACGCTTGGGGAGGAAGTCGGTGCGGGCCTGAAGGCGTTCACCACAAAGGCACAAAGGGCACAAAGGAAGGCACGGGGAAGGCACGAAGGCCCTACGCCCCAGCGGGGCGCACGATGGTTGCCACGGGTGGCTCTGCACCCCTGGATGGCCCCTCCCTCTCTTCTCCTGCACCCCAGCGGGGTGCGAGAGCAATGAAAAAGGGGAGCCTTGCGGCCCCCCTTGGTCTCTCAATCGTTTCCTTCGTGCTCTTCGCGACCTTCGCGGTCAATCTGCCTCTCAGGCCGCGATCCGCATCGGCTGCTCGCCGGCCAGCGTCGCAACCGTCTGCCCGCTGGCGGTCTTGCCGAAGTTGATGACGAAGGGGTCGCTCTCGGGGCCTGCGCTGTCGGCCCGCTGGCCCTGCACCGTGTACTGCACAGAGTCGGGCCCGGCGATGAACGTGCTGTCGATGAACTTCTTGCTGCCGGTCACGCCGATGAACGCGAACTCCGGCTGGCCGGGCAGTTTGCGGCGGATGATGTAACTCGTGCCCTGCGTGCCCTTGGGGTTGTCGGCCTTCCAGCGCAGGGTCAGCGAGCCCGAAGCGTTGTTGAGTTCGATGCTCAGGTCGCTGGGCTTGGCGG
>JBJXEW010000063.1:0-47759 GCA_046156035.1 Phycisphaerales bacterium
GAGAACCGCCGCGTGGGCACCCGCTACGACAAGTTGGCGACCAGCTTCCTCGCCTTCGTCAACCTCGCCATCATCCGCCGATACCTCCGTCTCCTCGCCCCGGATGATCCGTCAGACAGAACCTAGAAGCGATCTCGCACGGACTCGGCATGGCTTGGTTGTCGCAGGGATTCGGATTGCCAGAAGAGGACTACACAATCATGGTGGCTCGCTGTACGGAGATGCAACTGCTTCGTCGCGCCACTGACGCAGAACGCATACTCGCCTTGAACGACATGGACGAGCTCAAGATGGTGGCCAAGGACAGCGGCATCAAGACCGGCGGCACGAAGATCGAGTTTGCCGAGCGCCTCGTGGCTGAACTTGGTGCCTCGGACCTTGACGGTGTCCTCTGGTCGGCCGACCCAGCAACAGTGGTCACGGCTGACGGTGCCAAGGTTGTCAGCGAACTGGGAAAATGGACTAAACACTTCGAAGCGGACAATCGAGACCTCCGTCGCGCGGAAGGCATCGCCGACAAACGCCACAAGCTGATGGGAAGTACAGATTCCCAATCTGGGTGAGGGGAGGAATCATGGCTCACTTTCCGGGTGCTGGCAGAGCCCTACTGCCCCTGCGCCAGCGAATACCCCTTCACCCCGTCGAACGTCCGCAGCAACTCGTACGAGCAGACCGTGAACTTCTCGGCGATCTTGTCCATCAGCGCCACGCACCGGCTCTGGCCGAAACTGCCCGCCGCCACGCCCTCCTTCAGTTCGAACCGCACGCGGTAGTAGTCCACGCACTCGGTGTACACGCTGCCGGTGGGCCACACCTGCGTGCCGCGGTTGGAGATGAGCGTGAGGCGAAAGGGCGTGTCGGTGCAGGCCCGGGCCATCTCGTCGGCCACAGCGATGGGCGCCAGCGGCGTGTCGAGATAAATATCGCACCCCATCACCTGGTGCACCACGTTCGTGAACGTGTGGATCATCTCCTGGTGCATGGGCTTGGGCGATGCCGGCCTCGCGGCGGTGCCCTCGGCATCGGGCACCACGCACCCGGCGGACTTCTGCGGCTTCTGGCCGAGTCGATCGCAGATTTGCCGCGCGTATTCCTTCGTGCCCAGCACCGGCTTGCCCGCGTCGCCGAAGTCGCCCGTGCGCACGCCGCTCTCCAGCGCGCACAGCAGCGCGTTCTCGATGATCGCCGCGTGCCGCGTGAGGCCGATGTGCCGCAGCATCATCAGGCCGCTGAGAATGAGCGCCGTGGGGTTGGCTTTGTTCTGCCCGGTGATGTCGGGCGCGGTGCCGTGCACGGCCTCGAAAATGGAAATGTGCCGCCCGATGTTGGCGCTGGGCGCAAAGCCCAGCCCGCCCACCAGCCCCGCGGCCAGGTCGCTCACGATGTCGCCCTGCAGGTTGGGCAGCACGATCATCTGGTACTGCTGCGGGCGCATCACCAGGTTCATGCAGAGCGCATCCACGATCACGTCGGCGTTCTCGATCTCCGGGAAGTCCTTCGCGGCGGCCTTGAAGCGATCGAGGAACAACCCGTCGGTCATCTTCATGATGTTGGCCTTGTGGCCGCAGTGCACCTTCTTCAGGCCCTGCTTGCGGGCCGTCTGGAAGGCGAAGCGGCTCACCAGTTCGCTGCCCGGCGCACTGATGAGCCTCTTGCACTGGATCATGTCGTTGGAGAGGCGGTGCTCAACCCCGCCGTAGGTGTCCTCGATGTTCTCACGCACGATATGGAAGTTCACGTTAATGCCCGCGCGCGTGTAGATCGTCTCCACACCCGGCAGCGTCTGGAAGTGGCGCAGGTTCGCGAACGCGTTCCACATCTTGCGGGCCGTCACGTTGATCGACTTGCCGCCCCCGCCCTTGGGCGTTTCCATCGGGCCCTTGAACAACAGGCCGCACTCCTCGGTGGTGCTGATCGCCGCGGCGGTCATGCCGCGGGATTCGCCCTTGTCGAACACCGCCCGGCCCATCTCCACCGGCTCAAACTCCACGCCCGCGGCCATCACGCCCGCGGCCTTGAACACCTCCAGCGTGGCCGCCATGATCTCCGGCCCGATGCCGTCGCCGGGTGCGAGCGCGATACGAACAGAACTGGCCATGTCGGGCGACTCCATCGAAGGGGCGGTGCGGGCGGAAAAAGCCAAAGGCAGCAAGCGTATCGGCCACTCCGGCGGCCGGCCCGCGCCGAGGTTCCTGCGCCCGAAATCTCCCGCGATTATCGGCCGCTGCCCTCGCTGCTGATCGCATCGAGCATGGCGCGCACCTGCCCGCTTGCGGAACGGTGCGCCGCGATGAAGTCTCGGGCCGACCGGCGCAGCGCCTCCGCACGCGGCGTCTCGCGCACCACCGTGGCAGTGGTCTCGGCGGCCGCGAGCGGCGCGGCCAGCGTGCCCATCTGTATGAACGCGCAGGTGATCCCGTCCACGAAGGAGTCCACAAGGCGGTCCGGCGGCGCGAAGACGAGCGTGCCGCGGGCCATGGCCTCCAGCACAATGCTGCGATGCACCCCGTCGGCCTGGGCCACCAGCATTGCATCGGCGTGCAGCACGGCCTCGCGACGGCCCTCGACATCCGCGATGAGCGAGACACGCCCCGCCAGCGCCGGAAAGGCCTCGATCATGCGCCACAGGCCAGTGCGCTCCGCCACATCGGCATCCGCAAGCACCATCAGGCCCGGCGCGAGCGCGGCAAGGTGCGCGAGCGCCTGCACGGCCCCGCGCGCGGCCTCGGGATCGTGGGCCGAGGCGATGAGCACAACCGAGAGCGACACCGCCGGATCGATGGGTGCTCGCTGCACATCCGCCGGGTGCGCACCCCATGGGACCAGGCGCACGCTCGTGGCCGGGACCACGCGAGCCAGTTCCACCACCAGCCCCGGATCGGGCGCAATGAATGTCGGCACGGGCGCCGCCCGTGGACGCGGCGGCTTCCCGCTCGCCGTGGCGAACGCACCGGCCGCGGCGCGGATCAGCGCGGGCGAAGCCACTTCGAGCACGAGCCGCGCACCGATCCGGCGTGCCACCAGCGTGGCCAAACTCCACGCCCCGGCCCCCAGCGCCAGCACCACATCGGCGACAGGCCCATCCGCATCGGCCGGCGCGGCACGCTGAAGGTCGTTGAGCAGCGCCGTCGCGCGCAGGCCCAGCGTCCACGGCAGGCCGTGGTCGTGATAACTCACGCCCGTGGAGTAGACGGCCGCGGCCTCGCGCATCACCAGTTCTGCGCACGAGCGCGGCGAGGCTTGCAGCACGCGCACGCCCTCATCGGCAAGGCCGATCTCCAGACGCTGGAGCATGGGCCACTCGCGGCGGACAAAGTCGGCATCGGTGAGGATGAGGACGCGCACTTGGAAGGGGTATAGCGATGGGGCGCACCGCCCGCACGCGGCGTCGAGCGAGGTGCCCGGCTGGTGGGCACAATTCTGTGTGCACGACCCGTGGAGAAAGGCAAAGTCAAGGGTTTTTCATGTACGCGCGAGCGAATTCATATCAGGCTGGCGTGTCGCCGACACGCCATAACCTGTTGTTACACAGGGCTTTACCACCATCGGCCAGCCCCGAGTGGCGCGCCGCGGACACGCCCACGCGCGGCCGAACCGCCACGGCCCGTGAAATGCCCGATGTTGAGAACCTTGTGCATATTCACGCGCCGACGAGCGCTGGCGGCGCAACGCGTGGCACGTGCGGGGGTGCACTGCCGCCCGCGTGGGGGGGCTTTGTCCAGACGCCGAGGTAGTGCGCCGGGGCAGCCTCCTCGAGCGCATAGGCGCGTGCCGGCGCTGTGGAAGTGTCGAACGCAGGACTCGCGTGCGGCCACCACGGCTGAACCGCGCCGTCCGCCACGATGTGGTCCACCGTGTCGGCGATGGTGCGCAGGCGGTCTGGCACAGGCCCGTCCATCGTGGGGGCGCAGGCGAGCAGGCCGCGCGTGTAGGGGTGGAGCGGGTGGTCGAGGAGGTCAGCCGCGCGGGCGTACTCCACCACGCGCCCGGCGTACATCACGCAGACCACATCGGCGTGCTGGGCGACGACGCTGAGCGAGTGCGTGATGAGCATGACGGCCATGCCGCGCTCGCGGCCGAGGCTGGCGAGAAGATCGAGCACCTGCTTCTGCACCGTGACATCAAGAGCGGTGGTCGGCTCGTCGGCCAGAAGGAGGAGCGGCTCGCAGGCAAGGGCCATGGCGATCATGACGCGCTGGCGCATGCCGCCGGAGAACTCGTGCGGGTACGCGGCGAAACGCGCGGCCGCATCGCGTATGCCGACATCGAGCATGGCTTG
This sequence comes from Phycisphaerales bacterium, assembly GCA_046156035.1. GTDB lineage: Bacteria > Planctomycetota > Phycisphaerae > Phycisphaerales > UBA1924 > JAEUIX01. The sequence continues at coordinate 4,280 of JBJXEW010000063.1, forward strand.
GATCGCCCGTGCCCGCGCCTCCTTGGCCCCAACGTGCTGGTGCAGTTGCACCGCCTCCACGATCTGCTCGCCCACGGTGTAGACGGGGTTGAGGGAGGTCATGGGCTCCTGAAAGACCATGGCGATTTCGTTGCCGCGCACGTGGCGGAGGTCGGCGGCACTGAGCGTGAGCAGGTCGCGTGTGCGGCCGTCTCGCCCGGTGAACAGGATGCTGCCGCGCTCGACGCGGCCGGGCGGGCAGGGAACGAGGCCGAGCGCAGAGAGGGCGGTGACGGACTTGCCGCTGCCGGATTCGCCGACGACGGCGAGCGTCTGGCCCGGGTAGATGGAGAGCGAGACACCGGCGAGGGCCTGGACGGGTTCGCGGCTGCCCGCATCTCTGGCGCGGCGATTGAACGACACGGCGAGGTCGCGGATTTCGAGGAGGGATTGTGGCGCAGCGTTCACAGGCCCAGCCTTGCGCGCTTGGCCTCCCACTCCGCCTGCTCGCGCTTGTTGTCGGTGGCGATGGTCGGGGAGCGAGCCTGCAACGCCTCGATCTCCAGGCGCGTGAGGTGGAGGGCCTCGATCTCGTAATCTCGCCAGGCTTCGAGCGTGATGGGCACGATGGGCGCGATGAGGTCGTGCATCGCGGTGGCGTAGACGCGGATTTCTTCCTGCGCGTGGGCATCCATCCGCAGGCTGAGGAAGCGGAGGATGTTGTGGAGGTCGCACTTCCAGTACCACTGCGTGTAGAGGCTCACGGGCAGGCCGATGCGGGCCATTTCGCGGCTCACGCCCTGCTCGGTGAGGCTCAGGTAGCGCTGGTACAGCCCCTCTGAATCTTCGAGGAAGCGCATGAACTCTTCGGCGGTGCGTGCCTCGCGTGCGAGCGTTTCGTCACCGGCGGTGGCACCTCCGTCGCCGTCGGCGCGGGCGGTGAAGAGTTCATCTCCGCCCTGCCGGTTGCCGCGGGATTGCTTGCGGATTTCTTCGATGCCGGGGCGGTAGAACTGATCGGGCAGGATGGAGTAGCGGCCGGAGTATTCGTTGACGCTCGCGGTGCGGTGGCGGATCCACTGGCGGGCGATGAAGATGGGCATGGCGATGTGGAACTTGAACTCGACCATCTCGAAGGGGGTGGTGTGGCGGTGGCGGAGGAGGTAGCGGATGAGGCCGCGGTCTTCGTTCACCTTCTTGGTGCCCGCGCCGTAACTGACCCGCGCGGCTTGGACGATGGCGCTGTCGGCAGTCTGACCGGAGGGCACAAGGCGCGGCATCGCGTCTATCAACGCGACAAAGCCGTGGTCGTAGCAGCGGATCTCGCGGCGGGCATCGCCGCCGAGCACATCCACCCATGGTGCGGGTGCGCCGTCGCCCCCGCCCCCGGGCGTGGCCAGAGGCGCGCGGGTCATGGGCTGCGTGTGCGGGCGCACGGGTGCGTGAGGTGGCACGCTCACCTCAACCGGACCCGTTCGCGCGGCGGTCTCGCTCATGAGGGCAATATAGCCGGGGGCTAAACATGCAGCCCGACCGGAAGGGAAGGCTCGGTAGCAAGTGTTGCGGCCCGTTGCGGGAAGCCCTCCCTCACGGTCGGGCTGCATGTTCGGGTTGCCGCTTCAATCTCGCTTCTGCTTCGACGGCGGCCAGAGCACCCAGTCGCCGTCGATGGAGGCACTGCCGCGAGGGAGACGCGATGCCCGCTGCGCGGGAGCGGCACCGCAGGCACGGGCACGGCCGTCGCAGGATGCACGACGCGCGAAAGGCCCGGCTTGCGCCGGGCCCTCATTGGGCGAAACCGCGGGGGCCGCGGTGCGGATAATGGAGCGTGGCAGACACGACCAACACGCAACCTGGCGAAGCGGCCGCGAGCACATCAGTCAGCGGGGCGGAAGCGCTGCCCCTGCTGTGCGAGTTCTGCGGGTACTGCATCGAGGGCGTGCCGGAAACGGGCAACTGCCCGGAGTGCGGGCGGGCGATCTATGACAGTTTGCCGGAGCGGCGGACGGGCAGCCCGTGGCAGCGCAGGGCGAACAACCGGGGCGCGAGGAACACGTGGCGCTGGGCGGTTCGGCGGCCCGAGCGGCTGTTTGGGCGAATCAGAATCGACCGCGACACCAGTTGGAGCCTGCGGCATCGGTCGGCGAGGCACGCCGCGTCGTGGTTCTGTCTGCCATTGCTGGGGCAGGGGATGGCGGCGCTGGCGCTTGGGGAAGTCGGTTGGATGATGGCGGGCCTGCTGCTTGCCGGCGTGCTCTGGCCCATGGCGTACCTGGCGTTCGTCGCGCTCATCAAACTTGAAGAGGCGGGCGTTCGATTCTTCGGCCGGCGTCGCGGCTGGCGGGTCACACCGAGCGTCGCGGTGTCGGTGTGTGCACACGCGAGCCCAGCGTGGCTGGTGGGGAGTCGCCTCTGGTTTGTGGCGTGGGCGCTGGTGCTGTTGTTCATCGCGGGCGCGCCCCCCATGCCCGGTGCGGAGGTGCAGTGGGTGTTGCTGCTGCCACTGCTCGGGCCGCTTACGGGGCTGATCTGGTTCGAGGTGCTGGTGTACATCGGGATTCGCCGGTGCCGGTTTGCGAACACGGCGCGGAGCCCGAGCCAGGGACTGGCATGATGCCCCGCACGCGAAAGGCCCGGCTTGCGCCGGGCCCTCATTAGAGTGCCCTCGTTGGGCCGCGAGCATTGGGCAGGCCGTCGTGTACCATGTGCGCGCCACGATGCGCTCAACGGATTCACAGACCGCCCCCGCGACTGCCCAAGCGCCCTCGATGGGCGCGGCTCACTCCGCCACGGCCGCGGCGGCGCCAGGGCTGCGGCTAGCGGCATTCTCGCCGCGGGGCGTGCTGGGGGCAGCGATGCCCGACGGGGAGACGGTGATTCTGGCGGTCAAGCCGAGCATCTGGTTCGTGCTCCTGAGCCGGCTGGGGTGGCTGGTGGCGATCGTGAGCGTGGGCGTGGCGTGGAAACTGCTGTCGGACTTCAGTTCGGTAACGCTGCCGCGCTCGACGATTTTTTCGGTGACGGCGGCGGCGCTGGCGGCGGTGCTGGGGTGGCGGGCGCTGGATTGGCAACTGCGTGTGTACGTGCTGACGGATCGGCGGATTCTGCGTGTGTCGGGCGTGCTGCGGCAGACGGCGATCGAGGTGCCGCTGAGCCGCGTGCAGAGCGTGGTGCTCTACAAGAGCATCCGCGAGCGTGTGGTGGGCATCGGCAGCCTGGGCGTTTCCAGCGCCGGGTCGGACGGCGTGGAGGTGGGGTGGTACATGGTGTGTGATCCGGAAGAGACGCTCGAAACGGTTCGCCAGGCGATTGAGCGCTATGGCCGCGGCGGCCACGGGGGCACGGGCGACGGTGGGGCTGCGGGCGGGGCGGGCGCAACGGGAGACGGCAGCGGGGCAAACCCATGAGCGCCGCCGCGAAGATACCGGTGATCGGGATCATGGGCGGCATCGGCTCGGGCAAGAGCGAAGTGGCGCGGCTGCTGACCTCGCTGGGGTGCGTGGTGGCCGATTCGGACGTACACACGCGAGAGATTCTCACACGCCCGCACGTGCGCGACCAGATCGCGGCGTGGTGGGGCAACGGCGTGGTGAACGCGGCGGGGGAGATTGACCGCGCAGCGGTGGGGCGGATTGTGTTTGCCGACCCGGACCAGCGCACGCGGCTGGAGGCGCTTGTGCATCCGCTGATTCACGAGGCGCGGGAGAAGATGTTCGATGCGGCGCGGCTGGGGGGGGCGGCGGGGGCGAGGGCGCTGGTGATCGATGCGCCCCTGCTGATGGAGGTGGGCTTGGACAAGGCGTGCGATGTGCTTGTGTTCGTGGATGCGCCGCTGGACCAGCGGCAGGCGCGGGTGGCGGCGTCTCGCGGGTGGAGCGCGGCGGAACTGGAGCGGCGAGAGAGCACGCAGATGCCGCTGGAGCAGAAGCGGGCCCGCTCGCCGATCATCATCGGCAACACGGCGGGGGCCGACGAACTGGCGGCGAGCGTGCGGCGTGTGCTGGATGCGGTGGCGCCCGGCCCAGCGTGAAGGCGGCAGAACTCTGATGCGGCTGGATTGGCCTCGCGGCGTGCCGCGGACTGGCCCGGCACGGGTGAGGCGGCTATGCTCTGATCGCCAGCGTCGTTCGGGTTGCTCCCGAGCAAGCCGGCTTCCACCCCTCTCCTGTGAAAAATCCGCCCCCCCTCCCGGGTTGCCTGTTTGGGCACATCGGTTCGCGTAGTGGAGCGTTTGGGATGCGGAGTCCAGCGACAGTCGATCGCGATTGATCCAAGGGTTTATTGATCCGTCTTTTCTGTACACACCGGTCGGCCCCGCACACCGCTCGCCAACGCGCGCACGGTTGCGACGGGTGCCGCTGGCGCGTGTGAATATCGAGGAGTGTTCTTGTGACCGGCAGACCTTCCAGCGGCCCCTCAGAATCTTCGCAGCAGTCTCGCCCGGCAGAGGGCTTTGGGAACGGCCCCGGTGGACCGTCGCCCGCGCCGTCGAACGGTGGCGGGTACGCGGGCTATGGAGGCGGGAACCCCAATCCCAACCCGCCCGGCTTCGGGCAGTTCGGGGGACGGCGCAAGAAGAAGAAGAAACGCTTTGGCGGTGGTGGCTTCGGCCCCGGCGGCGGAGGCGGAGGGGGCGGCGGGGGTGTGGCCGTCTCGGGCGGCACGGTGGTGAGCAACGACGTGCGCGGCACGCCGGGGCTGGACGGCCTGCCCAGCGACGATGAACTGGAAAGGGAGGCAGCGGAACTCGAGGCCATTGTTGCCAAGGCCGACAAGGACACGCTGAAGGAAGGCCTCACGATCTCGCAGTTGCAGAAGAAGGACATTGACGAACTGCACAAAATCGCCAAGAAGGAGGGGCTGGAGAACTACAACCAGATTCCCAAGCAGGACCTGATCTTCAAGATTCTGAAAACCCGGGCGGCCAAGCAGGGCCTGATGTTTGGGGATGGCACGCTGGAGGTGATGCAGGACGGCTTCGGGTTCCTGCGGTCTCCCGAGCAGAGTTACCTCGCGGGGCCGGACGATATCTACGTGTCGCCGACGCAGATCCGCCGGTACGGCCTGCGCAAGGGGATGACGATCCGCGGGTTCATCCGGCCTCCCAAGGAGAGCGAGCGCTACTTTGCGCTCCTGCGCGTCGACGAGGTGAACGGGGGCAAGCCCGACAAGGTGATGGACCGGAGCAACTTCGAGGACCTGACGCCGCTGCACCCGGAGCAGCGGTACATCCTCGAGACCACGCCCGACGAGATCGAGTGCCGGATCATCGATCTGGTGTCGCCCTTGGGCAAGGGCCAGCGGGCGTTGATCGTGGCCCCGCCGCGCACGGGCAAGACGGTGCTGCTGCAGAAGATGACCAAGGCGATCAGCAAGAACTACCCGGAGACGCGGATCATCGTGCTGCTGGTGGACGAGCGCCCCGAGGAAGTGACGGACTTCCGGCGCAACTCCGCCAAGGAGGTGGAGGTGGTGGCGAGCACGTTCGATGAGCAGAGCAGCCGGCACGTGCAGGTGGCGGAGATGGTGATCGAGAAGGCCAAGCGGATGGTGGAGTTCGGGCAGGACGTGGTGATTCTGCTGGACTCGATCACGCGGCTGGCGCGGGCGTACAACAACGAGATGCCGCACTCGGGCAAGATCATGAGCGGCGGCATCGACTCGGGCGCTCTGCAGCGGCCTAAGAAGTTCTTCGGCGCGGCCCGCTCGATCGAGAACGGCGGCTCGCTGACGATCATCGGCACGGCCCTGGTGGACACGGGCTCGAAGATGGACGAGGTGATCTTCGAGGAGTTCAAGGGCACGGGCAACAGCGAGTTGCACCTGGATCGCAAACTCATGGAGAAGCGCATCTACCCGTGCATCGACATCCCCGCTTCGGGCACACGCCGCGAGGAGTTGCTGCTGGACAAGAAGGAACTGGAACTGGTGCACCGCCTGCGCAAGGTGCTCAGCGACATGAACGTGGTGGAGGCGCTGGAACTGATCCGGACACGGCTGACGAAGTTCAAGACCAACGCCGAGTTCCTGCTCTCGATGGCGATGGGCTGAGGCCGCACGCTCCCACCCGTCCGCTCTCCAGCACGAACGGAGCCGTTCGAACGTGAGAAAGTCCAGCCTCCCCATGCTCGTGTTGAGAGTGGCGCTGGCCGGCGCATGGGCCGGGCTGCTCGTGCTCGCCGGCTTGTGGTCGCTCAACCACGGGGCCGCGCGCTTTCCGGCCCTTGGCGGCGTGTGGCTGGTGGGCGGGCTCACGTGCCTGTTCATGGGTCAGTTCGTGTTCTGCGCCGCCGTGGCGGATAGGCTCTTCCCGCACGTTCACCCTCGCCTGCAGGCGGCGGTGGAGGTGGGCACCGGGGCCGGCTTTGTGTCGGGCCTGGTGGTGCTGGTCGCGCTCTTGCTTGGAGCCCTGCCTTGAGACGACTCCTTGTTCTCGGCGCCACAACGGCCCTCGTCGCGTGGACCCCGGCACTGCCGGGCGGTGCGGCCCGCGCAGCCCAGCCGCCCGTCGCAACACCCGCCCCCCCCGCCCCCCCCGCCCCCGCCGCCCCGGCCCCCGCTTCCGCCTCGCCGGACGTGCTGGACTACATCGCCCGCGCCGTGGCCCGCACAGCGCTGGTCGACCTGCGCGTCACCCAACAACTGGGCGTGGCGGACTACATCGCCGCGGCGGAGTTGCTGGAGATCGCCCGGAGCCTGGCGCCCGACGACCAGGAGATTCTGCGGTTCTTGATCGAGGCGGAGATGCAGGCGGGGCGCGGAGATCGGGTGGACGTGCTCACGCGCGACCTTTTGCGTCTGGACCCGGCGGACACGGTTGCGCAACTCAGCCTGATCACGGCGCGGGTGCTGCGTTTGCAGTCGGCGGATGAGCGGCTGGTCGCCCTTGAGGGCCTGCTGGGCCCTCGCGGAGAGGGGCTGGACCCGTCGGTGCGCAGCCGGCTGGCGCTGGATGCGGCGCTGCTGCTGCGCGAGCGCGCCGACGCGAAAGGGTTTGCGGCAAGGGTGCGGGAGGCGATCCGGCTGGACCCGACCAACCGCGACGCGGCCAGTTTGCTGGTGGCGCTGGTTCAGGCGGGCGACGATGCGCCCGCATCGCGATTGGAATCCCTCATCGTGCTGCTCAACGCCGACCCGATCGACGCCGAGACGCACGTGACGATCGCCAGCGAACTGGCCGCGGCCGGTGCGCTCAAGTCGGCGCTGCGCTTCTGCGACAACGCCGACGCGCTGACGCTGGCCTTCACGAAGGAGCGGACCGCGGGCGTCGCCGCCACGCGCGCCCTGGTGGAATGGAGGCTGGAGGGACCGCGCAAGCCGCTGGAACTCGTGGAGGCGCTGCTGGTGAAGCCGCGACGCGCGCTGCGGAGCGCACTGGACGCCCGTGTCAAGGAGGGCGTCGATGTTTCCCAGTATGGCGCCCCGGAGGACATCCGCCTGCCGCCGCAGGTTGAGCGTGTGTGGATCATGGCGGCCGCGGCGGACGGCGACGCGGCGCTGCGCGACCTTGGCCTGGCGGAGCAGGACCGCAGCATCGCGCAGGCGGAGGTGAATCTTTCGGACCCGGAGCGTCGCGCCAGCCTGGGTGAGGATCGCGCGCGGGCGGAACTGGGGGCGCTGCAGGGCGATGGGGTGTGGCTGCGGCTGCTGATCGGCGAGCAGGTGGAACGGGCGGAGGCGCTGCTGACGGCGCTGCGCGCCAGCGCGGGCAGTGACGGCGAAGAGGGCCTCCGCCGCCTGGACGCGTGGCTGGGCCTGCGGAAGGCCACGCCCGAGACGCTGCCGGCGTTCGAGGAGGAACTCGAACGCCTCGCGCCGACGGACCCGCTGGCCGATCTGGGCGTGGCCGTGGCCATGGCGCTGCGGTCGGAGAAGGCGGGCGCGGCGGAGCGGTTCGCGCGCCTGGCGGTGGCCCTGAGCGGCAGCATCGAGGGGGCGTTCGCGGAGGGGCAGTTCAAGGCCTTGACGGGCAAGGCGGCCCCGGTGCCCGACGAAGCGGCGGAACTGACGGCGATGGCGTCGGGCGTGCCCAAGTGGATCGACGAGATCACCCGTGAGCCGCGCCGCTTCATGCAACTCACGGCAACGCTGACGGTGGAGAGCGTGCGCCCCACGGACCGTGTGGGCCTGCGTGTGCGGCTGCGCAACACGTCGCCGATCCCGCTGGCACTTGGCAGCGAGAAGACGATGAACAGCCGGCTGCTGCTCTCGGCGGAGACCGACGTCGGGAGCCGTCCGATCCGGTCGGGCCTGGCGGAGATCGCGAGTTTGGAGCGCCGCTTCCGCCTCATGCCGCGTGAGGAGTTGACGGTGACCCTGTGGCCCGACGCGGGGTACAGCCCGTGGTTCACGGAGTTGTACGCGGGGGAACTGATCCGCCAACGTTGGCGTGTGGTGCAGGGCTTCCGCCTCACGGCCGCGGGGGCCCCCGACGCGGGGCCGATGTCGCTTTCCACGGAGACGGGCGGGCTGATCCGCCGCCCGTTCAGCGGGACCACGGCGGAGATCGCGACACTGGCCAACCGCCTGCCGGGCTCGCACGGCCAGGCGTTGATCGACGCGCTGGGCGCGCTGCGCTACCGCCTGTTCCGGGATGAACTCACGCTCAAGATTTTGACCCCGGAGGAGGCACGGTCGGTGGTCGATGCGCTCGTGGCGACCTACACCGCGGCCGACCCCTTGGAGCGGCTGCTCATGCTCGCGCACCTGCCCAACGGCATGTTCATCAAGCGCCTGGCGGCCTTCGATGCCGCGGTGGCCGGCATGGACGAGGCCGATGAGCGTGTGGGCGTATTCAAGGTGGTGTCGCGGGGTGCCGAGCCGGGCGATGCGGTTCTGGCGGCCGCGGCGGCTTCGGGGAACGCACGCGTGCGCGAAGCGGCCGCGACGATGATCCGGCGGCTGGTGCCGCAGGTGAAGACCTACTCGCGCATCGGCTCCGGCGCTGCCCCCCCGCAGACCGAGGGCGCGGCGATCGAGAGTGGCGCGCAGAACGCGACCGACTTGCGCGCCCCCAAGCCGGGCTCACCCGAACCGGGCGCGGTGCCTGCACCCACCGACGGCGCCCCCCCAGTCCCCCCCGCATCCGATCCGCCTGCCGGTGCGCCACCCGCTGCTCCACCCAAGGCTCGCTGACGTGCCCGAACCAGCCGATCTGCGCCCGAGCCCTGTGACCTCTCGCCGGCGTTGGCTGTCGGTGGGGCTGTACGTGGTCGGCGTGCTGCTGCTGGGCGGCGCGCTGGTGTGGGTGTGGCGCGAGGGGGCCACGCTGCGCGGGGCATGGGGGCAGGCGGCCCGAGCGCCGGCGTGGATGGTGGCCGCGTTGCTGCTGCTGCCGCTGGCGAGTTGGTGCTGCACCACGGCGCTGTTTCTGGTGCTCACGCGACGCCACGGGCGCGTGGGCACGCGCGAGATGGGCGCGTTGATCGGCGCGGCGTGGCTTCTCAACTACCTGCCGCTGCGGCCCGGCATGGTGGGGCGTGTGGCGTATCACAAGGCGGTGAACGGCATCCGGGTGCGCGATTCGGTGCGCGTGGTGGCTCAGGCCATCGCGTGCACCGCAGCGGCCGCGATCGCGCTGGCGGCCACCGCGGGCACGATGGGTGCCCACACCTGGCTGCTCGGGCTTCCGCTCGTGGCTGTGGCCGCGGCGGCCTTCGTGGTGCGATGGCGGTGGGTGAACCGATGGGCCCCCTACGAACCGCCGCTGGCCACACGCTTGCTGTGGGCCGTGGGCATCCGGTACGTGGACATGGCGATCTGGTCGGCGCGGTACTGGCTGGCGTTCGGCGTGATCGGCGCGCCGCTGCCGTTCGATCAGGCCGCGCTGGTGGCGGCGGTGGCGCAAGTGGCGATGCTGGCCCCGATCGCGCTGGGCGTGCGCGAGTGGGTGGTGGGGCTCTTTTCAGCGGTGACGGTGGTGGGCCTCGCGGCGGACGTGGTGAACCGCGCCGCGGAGATTGTCGGGGCGATTCCGGTGGGTCTGCTCTCGCTGGCGTGGCTGTCGCGGCGGGCGCAGGGGCGGGCCCTTGCGCGCGGGCAAGGGGCCACGTCCCAGAATCCAGCGGGTTCTCGCACAGCCGACGGGCCGATGAAAGCGTGAAACAAGCCGATCGCCGGCCGAACCGATGCAACCAGCGGGCCGGTTCGTGCGCACTCATACGGGGCGCAGGGCGTTGCCCGGGGGCGGTCGATGATCAACAAGATCGAACAGGACCACAGCCGTTTCAGGCAGATCGTGAAGGGGCGGATCCGCAAGGACCTGCGCAAGTTCATCGCCAAGGGTGAGATGATCGGGCGCGAGGGGAAGCGGTTTGTCTCCATTCCCGTTCACGACATCGACATCCCCACGTTCCGCTACGGCGACAACTCCGGCGGTGTGGGCATGGGCGAGGGGCAGGAGGGGGAGAGCGTGGGGGGGAGCAAGGGGGGCGAGGAGCAGGGCCGGCACGTGCTGGAAGTGAACGTGGGGCTGGATGAACTGGCGGACATCCTGGCGGAGGAACTGAAACTGCCGCGGATCGAACCGAAAGGACAGCACAAACTCACGACGGTGCGAGACAAGTACACCGGCGTGCGGCCGGTGGGGCCGGCGAGCCTTCGGCACTTCAAGCGCACGTACCGGCAGGCGCTCAAGCGGCAGGTGACGCTGGGAACGTACGACCCGGACAACCCGGTGGTGGTGCCGATCAAGGACGACCTGCGGTTCCGCTCGTGGACGGAGGTGAAGAAGCCGCAGTCCAACGCGCTGATCGTGTACATGATGGACGTGTCGGGCTCCATGGGCGACGAGCAGAAAGAACTGGTGCGTCTGCAGGCCTTCTGGATCGACACGTGGCTGCGGCGCAACTACGAGGGGATCGAGAGCCGCTACATCGTGCACGATGTGAGCGCGCAGGAGGTGGACCGTGCGACGTTCTTCTCGGTGCGTGAGGACGGCGGCACGCGCATCTCTTCGGCCTTCACCTGCGCCAAGGACCTGCTCGATGCCCACTACAACCCGAGCGATTGGAACACCTATCTGTTCCACTTTTCCGACGGCGACAATTCCAGCGACTCGGACAACCGCCTGTGCGTTCAACTCCTGCAGAAGCACCTGCTGCCGATCATCAACATGTTCGGCTACGTGCAGGTGAAGTCTGCCTATGGGAGCGGGCACTTTCTGGGGGTGCTCAAGGAGGCCTTCCCGGAGCGGGCGATGGGCTTTGCCGCGGCGACAACGGCCCCGAGCACGGAAGCAGGGAAAGTGATCACCAGCCGCGTGAACGACCGCGAGGACATTTATGAGAGCCTGCGGACGCTGTTCAAGGCGGGGCGTTGAGGGGCACCTCGCAGCCTCACCCATCACTCGCCCGCGGCAAACCTTCGTGCATGCTCATCAGCGGTGGCCAGGGCCGCACGGCCTGACCGTTTCGCTGGTCGCCGGGGAATTTGGGCGTTGCGTCCACGCACCACACACCTCCGATCACTTCGGCATCGCGGCTGGCATCGCTGTTGGCCAGCCAGTGGAAGAGGGCGTTGTCGGTGTCGCCGATGTTGGCGTCTTGGCCGAGAATGATGAGGAAGCGGATGGCGCGGGCCGGAGCCGCAGCGCGCGGGAGCGACGGCGGCGATAGAGCCCCGGCTTGCGCCGGGGCCTCATTGGGAGCGGAGTGATGCGCGAGGAGGCTGGCGATGCGCTCGATCGCGCGGTGCCCATCGCCGGGCGCGGCTTTGCTGATTTTCACGAGCAGCCATCCATCGGCGTGCAGGGCCGCGCCGAGCACGCCGGGCACGGCACGCGCGGCCGCCACGATTCCCTGGGTGTGTGGACTTTGGACTTTGAACTCTGAACTGTTCAAGGGATTGCCGTCCACCTCCTCCCCCACCACCTTCCTCGTGCAATCAAAGCCGATCTTCATGCCCGCGCCCAGACGCGGGGCGGCGTGGTCGAGAATGTCGAGCGGGCCGTGCACGCGTTCGATGTCTCGTGAAGGGACGCAGTTGGCCGCGGCGGCACGGAGCACGGCGCCCGCATCGTGCACGTCAACGTCATCGTCTACCACGAAGACGGTCTTGGTCCAGGCCATCTGTCCCGCACCCCAGACGCTGTGCATCACGCGCCGGGCCTGGAGCGGGTACTGCTTCTTGATCTTCACGAACGCGCAGTTGTGGAACGCGCCGAACATGGGCAGGTCGTAGTCCTCGATGTCGGGGATGAGGGTTTTCAGGAGCGGCAGGAAGATGCGCTCGGTGGCCTTGCCGAGGTAGTAATCCTCCTGCGGGGGGGGACCCACGATCGTCGTGGGGTAGATCGCCTCACGCCGGTGGGTGATCGCGGTGACGTCGAAGATCGGGTAGCGGTCGGGCATGGAGTAGAAGCCGGTGTGGTCGCCGAATGGCCCCTCGAAGACCGCGCCGGGGCCGAGGCCGTAACGGTCGGCGTTTGCCATTTGCCATTTGCCATTTGCCATTTCCGCCGTCTTCGGCGGTGTCCACCCGATTCCGCCCGCCTCCGCGCTCACCCACCCTTCGATCACGATCTCGGCGTTGGCCGGCACCCAGAGGGGCACCGTCTTGGCACGCACGAGCGGAATGCCGCCGCGGTTGAGGTAGCCAGCCAGCAGCAACTCGCTGAGGCCGGGCGGCAGGGGCGCCGTCGCGGCATAGGGCATCACGCTCTCGCCGCCCAGAGCGATCGCCACGGGCATGGGCTGGCCGAGCTTCTTCCAACTGCGCCAGTGGCGTGCGCCGTCGTGGTGCATGTGCCAGTGCATGGCGAGTCGGTTCTTGCCGAGCAACTGAGCCCGGTACATGCCGATGTTGTGGCTGGCGGGCTTGGGATCGTCGCGGTCATCGGCGTGAACGGTGTGCACGCCGCCCAGCGTGATGTAGCGCCCGCGGAACTTGGCCTGCCACTCTGGTCCCGTACCAAGGCCGGGCACGTGGTCGTTCACATCGGCGGGGTAGCCGACGGAGGCGAGGTCGCCATCGAGGGGCCAGCAGCGGATCAGGGGCAGGCGTGTGAGGTCAACCTTTTCGCCTGTGAGCACCATTTCCTGGCACAGGCCGCTGCCGCGCTTGCGCTTGGGGGGGATGGTGAGCAGGGGACGGAGGCGATTGGCGAGGCCGAGCAACTCGCGCAGCGAGCGCGGCGGCTGCGGCTTCACCAGGTCGGCGATGCGGCCTGCAATCGCCTCGAAGCCCGCGGGGGTGTCGCCCCCGAGGGCCATCTCCATGCGGTGGTAACTCCCCCAGGCGTTGATGAGGAGGGGAAAGTTCGACCCCTGCACGTTGTCAAAGAGCAGGGCGTGCCCGCCAAGGTGGTGGTGGGCGGGGTCCGTCCGCTTGGCCGCGGCGCTGGGCAGCACGGCGCAGAGGGATTTGCTGACGCGGTCGGCGATCGCGGAGACTTCGAGGACCGGGTTCGTGGACGCTCGGACGCGTTTCAGTTCGCCCGCGCGGTCGAGCGCGTTCACGAAGTCTCGCGTCGTGGGATACATTGGTCGCCGAGCGTATGCCCACACCACCCCCCCTACCCCCCCTGCCGCCCGTACCTCCCGCCACGCCGGCACCGAACTCGCGTGAATACTGGCTGGCGTATTTCGATCTGATGGCGGGCAAGCCGCCGCGCGAGGCTCTCGTGAAGGCGCTCGACGCGTTCGAGGCCAAAGACGCATCCCGCGGCAGGCCGGTGTCGCGCATCGCGCTGGATGTGGGGTGCGGCGAGGGGCGCGACACGCGCGAGATTCTGCGGCGCTCGCGGCCGACCGTGTGGCGCGTGGCGTGCTCAGACCCTGTGGCCGAGGCCATCGAACGGACGATTCAGCCGCTCTTGCCGTCGGAAAAGGAACGGTTGCACGGGGCGGTGTGCACACTCCAAGAGATGCCGCGCGTGTACGCGACGGGCGTGCCCAGTGGTGGCGCGGCGGGCATGGTGCAATACGTGGACCTGGTGAACGCCAGTTACGTGCTGCCCTTTGTGCCGCCGGCGGACTTCGAGGGGGTGTGGGCGTGGCTGCGAGCGATCATCGCCCCCGGCGGGCGCTTCGCGGGGCAGTTCTTCGGGCCGCGCGATTCGTGGGCGGGCATCCCCGGGCGCTCGCACCACACCGATGAGCAGGTGGCGGCCATGTTGACCGGCTTCGACATCGAGCACATGCAGATTGACGACAAGGACGGGCACGACCCGTTCGGCAACGCAAAGCACTGGCACGTGTATCACGTGGTGGCGCGAAAGCGGTCGTAGGGGACCACGAACAACCGATAGCAGGACGCATGGTGCAAGCGGCCCAACATGCCGGGAGACTCGGGAGCGACTTGGCCATTGATGTGGCCGAGGCGGACAAGGTCTATTCGGGCAAGGTTCATGCCCTGCGCTCGGTGCGGATCGCCGTGCACCGGGGCGAGGTGTTCGGCCTGCTGGGGCCCAACGGGGCGGGCAAGAGCACGCTGGTGAAGATTCTGATGACGATTGTGCGGCCCACGCGCTGCCGCGGCACGATGCTGGGGCGCAGCATCGGGCACAAGCCGACGCTGTCGCGGATCGGCTATCTGCCGGAGCACCACCGGTTTCCGGATTACCTCACCGGGCGGCAGGTGCTGGAGTACTTTGCCGCGCTCTCGGGCGTCGGGCGTATGCAGCGGAAGAAGCGTGCGGGCGAACTGCTCGATCTTGTGGGCATGTCGCGCTGGGAGAGCCACCGCGTGCGGCAATACTCCAAGGGGATGCGGCAGCGGATCGGCGTGGCGCAGTCGCTGATGAACGACCCGGACCTGGTGCTGCTGGACGAACCGACCGACGGCGTGGACCCCGTGGGACGGCGCGACATTCGCAACGTGCTCACCGAGATGAAGCGGCGCGGCAAGGCGGTGCTGGTGAACTCTCACCTGTTGAGCGAACTGGAGATGGTCTGCGACCGCGTGGCCATCATGGTGCAGGGCAGGGTGACGAGCCAGGGGACGATCGACGAACTGACGGCGTACGGACGGCGCTACGAGATTGAGGTGGAGAACCCGGGGGTGAAGGCTCTGGGCGCGGCGGCGGGCGGGGATGGCCTGTGGACCCGAGCCGCGGCCAGGCTGCCCGCGGGCGTGAAGTGGTCTGCCAATGGCGAGACGCTCACGGTCGAGACGAGCGATGCGGGGAGCGTGCAGGGCGTGATCGACTCGCTGCGGGCACAGGGGCAAGCGATTCGCGCGGTGCGGCCGCTGCGGCCGACGCTGGAGGAACTGTTCATGCTGGCGGTGAACGACCCGGCGACGGGCAAGCCGCTGGAGCCGGGAGCGAGCGCGTGATGTACCTTCGCCAGACATGGGCCATCTTCGTTGATGCGTACCTCGAACTCAACGCCAAGCGTCTGTTCTGGGTCACGTTCGGCATTTCGGCGCTCATGGTCGCAGCGTTCGCGGGCATCGGCATCAACGAGAAGGGCATCACGATTCTGTGGTGGGAACTGCCGATCAAGTTGATGGCCGAGTTGTACCAGTACGGCATCATCAATAAGCCGCTCTTCTACAAGTTCATCTTTCTGCAGATCGGCTTCCAGGTCTGGCTGACCTGGGCCGCCACGATTTTGGCGCTCATTTCGACCGCGGGCATCATCCCGGACTTTGTCACGGGCGGCTCGATCGAACTCTCCCTCTCGCGCCCCATCGGGCGGCTGCGCCTGTTCCTCACGAAGTACGCCACGGGGCTGCTCTTTGTGGCCCTGCAGGTCGGCGTGTTCACCGGCCTGGCGTTCCTGGTGATCGGCATCCGCGGCGGGGAGTGGGTCTGGACGCTCTTCTGGGGCGTGCCGCTGGTGCTGGCGTTCTTCAGTTTCATCTACTGCGTCATGGTGCTGGTGGGCCTCCTCACGCGTTCGACGATGGCGTCGCTCGTCACGGCCTGCGTCTTCTGGCTGGCACTCGCCTGCCTGCACGCGGTGGAGGGCGGCATCTACCTGCAACTCAAGACGCAGGAGGCCATCAGGGTCGATCTGCAGCGGGCACGTCTCGCAGAGGTGCAGGCCGACATGGCCAAGGTGGACGAGGAGATCAAGGCGACACCGCCCGCCGAGCCCGATGCGGCCCATCCCAAGCAGGCGCGGCTCGAAAACCTGACGCGCACGCGGGCCACATGGGAGACGACCCTCGCGAAGAGCGAGGCCTCACTGAAGACCTACACGCAGGTGCACGCCATCCTCTACGCGGCGAAGACTGTCCTCCCCAAGACCAGCGAGACCATGGAACTGCTTTCTCGCTGGCTCATCACGGGCGATGAGGTGGAACGGTTCATCGCGCACGGCGAGCAAGCCGGGGGCATGGTCGAGTTCAACGAGGACGATGGTGGTGTGCGTGTCTCCGGGCGGCGTGTGCGCATCGAGATGGCGGAGGCACTGCGCGGCCGGTCTGTGGGCTGGGTGCTGGGCACATCGCTGGCCTTCGAGGCCGTGATCCTCGGCGCGGCGTGCTGGGTCTTCTGCCGGCGGGATTTTTGACGGCGTGTGCCGCGCGGCATTGCAGGCTCGCGCAGAAACTCGCCGGGGCTAACCTCGTCCATGCGTCTGTTCTTCCTCGGTTCCGGTGCCTTCGGCCTGCCCACGCTGCGGCACCTGGCCGCGCATGCGGGCCACACGCTCTGCGGTGTGCTGACGCAGCCGGACCGCCCCGCAGGGCGCGGCAAGACGCTCTCGGCGACGCCCATCGGCGAATGGGCGGCGACGAATCTGCCCGGCGTGCCGCTCATCAAGGCGGAGAACGTGAATGAGCCCGGCCTGCTCGCCCGCGTGCGGGCGGAGTTCGGACCGGGCGGCACGGCGGCGGTGGAGGCATGGATCGTGATCGCGTTCGGCCAGAAACTCTCGCCCGCGCTGCTTGAGGGCGTGCGGGCGGTGAACCTGCACGCGTCGCTGCTGCCGCGCTGGCGCGGCGCGGCACCGATCAACGCCGCGATGCTTGCCGGAGATGCGCAGACGGGCAACAGCGTGATCACGCTCGCCCAGCGGATGGATGCGGGGCTGATCCTGGGGCAATCCACGCGCATGATCGAACCCCAGCACACGGCCGGGGAACTGCACGATTTGCTCGCTGGGGATGGGCCGGCGCTCATGGAGAGCGTGCTGAGCGACATGGCCGCGGGCACCGGCGCGGGCAGCGCAGGCGTTGTGCAGGATGAAGCGCTGGCCACGAAGGCCCCGAAACTGAGCCGCGCCGATGCGTGGGTGGACTTCACGCAGGACGCGCAGGTGTGCCGGCAGCGCATCCACGGCCTGACGCCGTGGCCGGGGATCGCGGCGAAGGTGGGCTCGCACGATGTGAAACTGCTGCGTGTCGCTTCGGATGAACATGGTGTGGGGGCGAGCATGCCGGGCGCGGCGGGCGCGATCGTTGATGCACAGGGGGGCACGATCCGCTGCGGCGGCGGTTCAAGCCTCCGTATGCTGGAGGTGCAGCCCGCGGGCGGGCGGGCCATGCCGTGGTCGGCGTTTGTGGCCGGGCGGCGTGTGGCGGCGGGCGAGGTTGTTTCGGCAGGGAGGCCGGTGTGCTGACGCTGTGGGACTTGATTGAACCGGTGGCGCGCGTGCTGAGGCCGTTCGCGCGGCCAGAGCCGGTGGTGGTTGAGCCGCGTGAACCGACCGCGCCGCGCCGTCCGTCGCGCGAGCGGCGCGGCGTGCGACCGGGTGCGATTGCACTTGGCCGCCAGCGTGCGCCCGAGCAGAACGACGAGACCGCGCAGGCCCAGTACGACCGCATTGCCAAGGCCATGCTGGAGCGGTACGGCGTGCGCGTGCGCAAGTGGCGCAAGAGCATGAGCGGCATGGCCTGGGAACTGCGCTACGCGGACGGGAGCGTGAGGCGGCTCATCGAATCACCCCGCCCCAAGGGCCCGATGTCTGCGGCGGTGTTTCTCCACGAGATCGGCCACCACGCCATCGGGTTCAACCGCTTCAAGCCGCGCTGCCTGGAGGAGTATCACGCGTGGGCGTGGTCCATCGCGGCCATGCGCGAGCACCGGCTGAACATCACCGACGCGGTGCTGCGGCGGATGCACGAGAGTTTGTGGTACGCGGTGAGCAAGGCTCGCAGGCGGGGCATCCGCGGCGTGCCGCGCGAACTGCTGCCGTTTGTGGAACGGCCGAAGAAGGGCGAGGTTTCTGCGTCCATGACGGCGTGGTTGGAGTCGCACGCGCAGACGGGAGCGGCCGGCACCGTGAGCACCGGTGCGGGAACGGGAGCCCATGCAGAACGTTGAATACAAGGCCGAACTGCGCGACCCCGCGCTGGCGCGGGTGATCTGCGCGCAGATCGGGGCGAGTTTGGCGGCCCGCCTGGCGCAGACCGACACCTACTACAAACTGGCGGACGGGCGACTGAAGAAGCGGTCCGCCGCGGATCTGCCGACGGCGGGCGCAGGACCCGCGGGGGCGGTTGGGGTCGCCCTGCCGGACGAGTACATCTTCTACGCGCGTGAGAACGTGGCGAAGCCGCGCCTGAGCCAGTTCAAGATCTACACGCCCAGCGAGGCCCTGGAGCGCTTCGGGCGCGTGGACCCGGGGCCGGCGTGGATCGTGGTGAAAAAGACCCGCGAGGTGTGGATGTTCGAGCATGTGCGCATCCACCTTGACGAGGTGGAAGGCCTGGGGAACTTTCTGGAGTTCGAGGCGATGGTGTCGCGCCAGAACGGCATAGAGAAGTGCCACGAGATGGTGGCGAAACTGCGGGCCGACCTGCTGCCCGCGCTGGGTGAACCGATCTCGACGAGTTACTCAGACCTGCTCGCCAATGCGTGAGGGGGACTTGCGCCCGCAGCATCCTTGCGGCTCAACTCAGAGCGGGCGTACGCAACGCCACGGAACCCCACTCGGAGAGTGGGGGTACCCGGACGACTACTTCACCGCCGCCTCGAACTCCGCGGCCTTGGTGTTGTCGCCCTTGTCGCGATAGATGGACGCGAGCGCGGCAGCCGCCTCGCGTGTGCGCGGGTGGTTGGGGCCGCGCCCGGCCAGCAGACGCGGCCAAGATGCGCTCAGCAGTTTCTCGGCATCGTCCGTCTTGCCCTGCTTGAGTTGCGACAGGCCCAGGGCCGAGCGGGCGACGGCGAGGTTGGCATCGTCGGGCTTGAGCGATGCCTCCCAGATGGCGATGGCACGCTTGAGCGTGGAATCGGCCTCGTCGTACTTCTGCTGGGCGGTGAGGATGCGGCCCAGGAGCATGAGCGGGAAGCCGTTCTGCGGGTGGCCCGGCGGCAGGCGTTTGGCGACGAGTTCGAAGGCCTCGCGTGCGAGGGCCGCGGCCTCATCACGCTTCCCTCGCTCGTTGAGGATGCCAGCGAGGTTGAGGATGCCGATGTCCACGACGCCCTCGCCCGAGGCCGTGGCGTGGCGCTGGGCATCGAGGGCCTGGCGCAGGAATCGCTCGGCCTCATCCAGATCGCCCTGCTCGTAGCGCGTGAGGCCCAGGTTGGTGAGCGCACTCGCGGTGTTGGGATGGAGGGGCCCCACTGATTTTTGCAGCACGGCCACGGCCCGCCGCAGAACCGGCTCGGCCTCCGCACGCTTGGCCTGCTGGCGCAGCACCTCGCCCAGGTTCAAGAGCAGGCGCCCGGTATCGCGATGCTCGGCGCCCGCAGACTTCTCAGTGAGCGGCAGGAGTTCGCGCAGGGCTTTTTCGGCACCGGGCAGGTCGCCGCGCTGCTGCAGGATGACGGCGTTCATGGAGAGCGCATCGAGCACTTCGGGCGATTCGGTGCCGGTCCCCCCCACGCCCGGCGATGCGGGGATAGCACGCAGCATCACCAGTGATTCGCCCAGTTCCTTCTGTGCCTCGTCCAGATCGCCCCGCTCGGCGAGGGCCACGGCGAAGTCCTTTTTGCGCATGGCCAGCACCAGGGGCCGCTCCGCGGCGTGCTGCGTCGCCTCGCCGATGGCCTCCTTGTAGAGTGGGATCGCATCGTCGTACTTGCCCGCGTAGGTGAGGACGCGGGCGAGTTCGTTCTTGGTCTCCGCGGCCTCGGGGCCGTTGTCGCCGCCCTCCTTCTGGCGGATGGCCAGCGCGGCACGGAGTTGCGGCTCCGCCGCGTCCACCTCACCCAGGTTCATGTAGGTGCGGCCCAGCACGTTGCGGATGGCGCTCTCCACCCCGGGCTGGTCGCGGAGTTTGCCCGGGAGCGTGCCCGCGGCCTGATCGAGCACTTCGCGCACGGTGGTGTCTCGCGGGTTGTCGGTCTTAGGGTCGATTGATGCGAGCATGTTCTGCAGGAAGCCGCTGATGGCCGCGGCCTTGTTGCCCTCGCGCGTGGCGAGTTCAGTGCTCTCAACGGCCGCGGCACGCTGGCGTTCCGCGTCGGCCCTGGCGCGCATGGCCTGCACCATGCCCACCGTCAGGCCGATGGCACCCAGGACGATCGCCGCGGCCACGAGCGAGCCGGTGATGACGCCGACGCGATGGCGGCGGATGAACTTCTGGGCCAGGTAGCCCGCGCTGGGCGGGCGGGCCTGCACGGGCTGGTTAGAGAGGTACCGCTCCAGGTCTGCCGCGAGGTCGGCCGCCATGCCGTAGCGGCGTGTGCGGTCCTTCTCCATGGCGCGGGCGGTGATCCAGTCCAGATCGCCACTGAGTTGCTCGGTGAGCGTGCGAAGGTCCACGCGCCGGCGCGTGATGATGACGGTGCGCTCGTCGCCCAGGCCGGAGAGGCGCGTGGAGAGGCGGGGCGGGTCATCTTCCTTGATGATCCGCATGATCTCGCTGTAGCCGCGCGAGCGGAGGGTCTTCGGATCAAAGGGCAGTGCGCCGACGAGGAGTTGGTAAAGCACGACGCCCAGCGAGTAGACATCGGTGCGCGTGTCCACGTCCATGCCGGTGGTGCCGGCCTGCTCGGGGCTCATGTACTCGGGCGTGCCCATCATTCGGCCGGTTTCGGTGAAGATGGTTTTGTCGGTGAGGTGGCCGGAGAGGGCCTTGGCGATGCCGAAGTCGATGATCTTGGGGGCGGGCTTGGAGTCCACCAGTGTGACGAGGATGTTGCCGGGCTTGAGGTCGCGGTGGATGATGCCCTTCTGGTGGGCGTGCTGCACGGCGTGGCAGACATCCACAAACAGACGGAGGCGGTCGGCGGTGTTGAGACGATGCTGGTCGCAGTATTCGTGCAGGGGCACGCCCTGGATGAACTCCATGGCGAAGAAGGGGCGGCCCTTGTCGGTGGCGCCCGCGTCATAGCCGCGGGCGATGCCGGGGTGGTCCATCAGGGCCAACGCCTGGCGCTCGGCCTCGAAGCGTGCCAGCACCTCGCCGGAATCCATGCCGGGCTTGATGAGTTTGAGGGCAACCTTGCGCTGCACGGGCGAGCGCTGCTCGGCCATCCACACCATGCCGAAGCCACCCTCGCCCAGCACCTTCACCAGTTTGTACGGGCCGAGTTCATCGCCCGCCCTTTCTGTGGGAGGCGTGAAGCGTGCCGCGGGGGCCTTGGATGGGTTGAGGTCGGTGGGTGCCGACCCGCTGGGAACGGGAGGGCCGCTGGGGGCGTCGATCGTGGGGTCCATGCCGCTGGTGGTCATTGGCGTGTTGTCCGTGCGGTCGGTCGGGTCGCGGGGAGCCAGCCGCGGCTGGCGTGAATCTGGGTATGCGCAAGCCGGGCCGCGTGATGAGTCTACCGCCTCGGCGGTCGCCACACCCACCCTCTCCAACCGGGTGGCTGGGCGAAGGGCACGGTGAAATCTCGGTTTCTTTCGTCGTTTGTCGTTCGTTCGGCGGCACGACGCTGTTCTTCATGTAGACTGTGGTGCGGTTTTCGGACGGCCAGGAGGCCGCGCGGCGGCCGCGATTTGTTCTGGGGCGGGGCAGGGAGTTCGTTGTGAAGACCAATCGTCTGTCGGGCGTGCGTGACGGTCTGTTTGTTCCTGCCAAGCCGAGCGCCACGCTCTCGCTGAAGGGTCGCGCCGGTCGCACGCGATGCGCGCATGATCGGGCGTGCCTGATGGAGGCGCTGGAGCCGCGGCAGATGCTGGCGGTGGCGGTGTGGACGGGGGCGTTTGACGGCCAGACGTGGGACAACGCGGGCAACTGGCTGGTGGATGGGTCGGAGGAGCGCACGCCGACCGACGGCGACGATGTGTTTATTGACGAGGGCGGCTCGTACGCGGGCGATGCCGTGGTGTTTGATGTGGGCGACCCCGTGCAGGTGGCCTCGCTCTCGGCAACCGCCAACGGCCTGAACTTTGTCGGCGGCACGCTGACCGTGAGCGGCACGATGACCATGAGCCGGGTGTCCGGCTTGTGGACGCTCACAATGGGCGCTGGTTCCACCGTCCACGCCGGGTCCATCACCGCTACAAACGTCGTCCTGGGAAGTTCGGCGGGCAGCAACCTGTTGTCGGCGGGAGCGATCAGCATCAGCGGCAACAACGTGCACACGGTGTTCGGCACGGTGCATGGGCTGGGTGGTGTTACGCTGGACGGCACTACAGGCAACGCGCTGAACATGAGCGCGACGGGCGTGATCAACGGCGGATCGGGCGATGTGGTGATCGGCGCCAACGGCGAGGGTTACGCGGATGTGAACGGCACGCTCATCGGCAACGTGATCACGATCAACACCGGCGAGACGGCCCTGGGCACCGCCGTGGTGAACGCGGCGAGCAACCTGGTGTTCAACGTGCCGAATGCCATCACGGCCGCGGGCTTTGCCGGCATGAGCATCAACACGCCGCTGATCACGCTGGCAGGCACGGGAGGCATCGGCGCGGCGGGCTCGCTGTTCGTGGGCGGCAGCGGCGACAACGAGATCAGCGGCGTGACCGGGAGTGTGGGGTCGATACCCGGCCTGCGGACCAAGGTGACGCTCGGCGTGTCGAACCTCACGCTGACCGGTACAGCGGCCTTCACATCCATCAACGGCGCGGGGATCAACCTGCTCAACGTGACGGGCTTCACGGATCTCACGATCGTGTCGGAGGGCGCCGTGCAGGTGGACGGCTCGGTGAGCGGTGGATCGATGTCGGTCGCGTCGCAGGGCGCGGTGCAGATCGTCGGCACGGTGAGCGGAGACTCGCTCTCGGTTTTCGCACCGTCGGTTGACGTGATCGGCACGAACCTGGCCCTGACGGCCAACCTGTACGTGGAGACGGCAGATGGCTTCCTGGTCGGCAGCCTGGTGAGCGCCCCGCTGATGGAGTTTGTGGGCGTCGTCGAATCCAACTCGAACATCCTGACCGCGGCGACCAGACTGCGGCTGGTGGGGACATTCCAGCAGGTGGCCGGCGGTGCCATCATCACGCCCCGCGTCGAACTGATGGGCGGCACCGGGATGGTGTACCACCTCAGCAGCCCGGACAACCAGATCGAGGTATTCGCGGGTGATTTGCACCCCAACCACAGTTACATTGATAGCGGATCGGTTGCCACGACCGGCGACCTGGTCATCGAGGGCTTCGCGGGCGGCTCTCTGGACATCAGCGCGCGGAGCGTGAGCCAGACGGATCGGATCCAGGTGCTTGCGCTGAAGGTGCACGCCGACAACGACGTGGTGCTTGACAACGTGTTGAACGGACTCGTGGCGGCGAGCGTGCTGCCGCGTGTGGGAACGCTCACCAGCGTGGTGCTGGCGACGGGCGAGGGCAACACGTCCCTCGTGGTGGACCAGGACAACCACGGCATTCAGGCGGGTTTCGTGCGTCTCATCGGCATCGGGTTTACGTCTCCGGCGGGGAGCAACTTTGGCGCCATCGTGGCCAGCACGCTCTTACTGGAAGGACCCGGCTCGTTCAATCTGGAGTCGGATGCCAACGCGGTGGATGAACTGCACGCGGCGGTGGGCGGCTCGGTCATCTATCGGTCCAATGTTCAGGGCGTGGAACTGGTCGCCCGGGGCGGGGCGCCAGTCAGTGTGGCGGGCGACCTGACGATTTCGGTGATCGGCAACGAGTTGGCGACCAGCACGGATGTGGTCGTTGGCGGCACGATGCTGCTGGCCGCGCACCAGATCACGCAGAGCGGCTCGCTCACGGCGGGAGCGACGGCGATCGGCACGGGCACCGACACCACGCTCATCGTGCAGACCGATTCGTTCAACGGGTTCATTGACGGCAACCTGACCCTCACGCTGATTCCGCACACCAACCCCGCCGGCGTGGCCCTGGACACGTTCGGCGGCGGCGGGTTCGGCCTGCTCACGTTCGGCGATGCCACCATCACGGTTTCCGGGGCCTCGCTCTTCATCAACGCCGGCGTGAACACGAACGGCGGCGACGTGTCGATCAACGCTGTGGGCGTGGCGTACGCGGCCAGCCCGTTCAACTTCTTGTTGAGCACGAATCTGGCCCTCAACATCAGCGGAACGGGCGTGATCGCCGTGCTGCAAGGTGGCGACATCAACGTGTCGAGCGTCTCCGGCTTCGTGGCCGGCACGCTCCAACTTCAAGATCGCGATGGACTGACCCTGGGCCGCGGCGGCAGCGGGCTCACCGTGCAAACGCTTGATCTCGGCACGTTCACCGTGAATCAGAGCGCCGACGTCTTCCAGTCCGGGCCGCTCACAGCGGACGCGGTGGTGCTGGATGTCGGCGGAAGCGCCGAGTTGCTCGACTTCAACAACAGTGTGGGCTCCTTCACCGGGAGTGTCGGCAGCGCGTTTCTCTACGCGTCGATCGACTCGCGGCCGGTAACACTGAACGTGAGCACCGCCTTGATAGGCGTGGGCGTGAACCTCCTCAGTTCGGTGTCGGCGCTCAACGTGATCCACGCCAGCGGCCCGCTGGGCGTGGACCTGCGCGCGGGCTCAATCACCGGAGGGTCGATCGCGGGCGACCGGGTCGTCCTGTCCGCGTACTCGGACTTCATCGACGTGTCCGGCGTGCAGGCCAACAGTGGTCTCGCGGCGCAGGCACCGGGCAGCATCACGATCGCGACAACCGGCAGCACGCGGGTCGACGCGGTCGCGCTGTCCTTCTCCCCGACCTCGGTCGACGGGATCGTTGCGGGCGGAGATGTAAGCCTCACGCTCACTGGTTCGACCGATATCGCCACCCGCGTGATCGCGCAGAACCTCACGGTGATCCTGAACGCGGGTGACCTGACGACGCTGGGCGGGGCGCAGGTGTCGGTTGCCGGAACGGTGATCTTGACATCGCTGTCCGGGAGCAGTCTCTTCCTCGAGATGGGCGATATCAGCGTGGGCCAACTCACCGCGAACGCACCGGGCGCGTTCGTGATCCTGGTGGAAGCCGACGCGGTGAACGTGGGACCGATCACCGCCCGCTTTGTGGGCGTGTTCGCAGCCGGCGACGTGGCGGTGGTCGGCGAGATCACCGGCACGGAGGCCGTGGCCATCGAGGCGGGCTCTGGCGGGTCCGGCGGCACGCTCTCCCTCGGGCAGACAATCACCGCGCCGACGGTGGAACTTTCCGTGGCGGTGGGACTTGGCAATGGCTCGATCACCCTGCTCGCTTCCAGCGTGGTCTCCGACGTGCTGACGACCGACGCGGCGGACCTCTTCATCTACGGCTCGCCCGAGTTCGGGCAGATCAGCGCCTCGGGCAACGTGCACCTGTTCGAGAACAGCCGCATCACCATCCGCACGCACGCGTACTTCGACGCGCCGGGCTCCGTGCTCACGGTGCTTGGCAACGCAGGGCTCTACGCGGGCGCCTCGAACAACGACTCGTCGATCAACATCTATCGCATCGAGTCGGACGTGAGTTTCGACGGCGGCACGCTCGACCTGCACACGCGCGGCATCGTTCGCATCACCGGCGGCACGCCCGGCAACCCGAGCATGCTCAACGGCGACCTGAACATCCGCGCCAACAACCTGCAACTCGACGGCACCCTCACCAGCAGCAGCAACCGCAACCTCTTCATCGGCACGTACAGCGACGGCTTCGACATCAAGATCGGAGACGATTCGTTCGGCCCGCCCTTTATGGGCCTCACTGCCGCGGAGGTCGCTAATATCGGTCCGGGCTTCGGCAGCGTGCAGGTGGGCGGCACCGCCGAGTTGGGAAGTTTCGGGCCGCGGATCAACTTCTTTGGCGACACGACCTGGCACGCGAACACCGTGTTCACAGTCTCCGGGCCGACTGATGTGCTCAGTTTCGGTGCCACGGTGCGCTCGGCAAACGGCGCATCGCTCACCTTCAACGCGACCGACGGCTCCCGCTTCGTCGTGAACGGTGGCACCACGAACATCATCTCCACCGGCAATGTGTCGTTCGGAGCCCCGGTGCTGCTGGCCGGCGGATTGAGCATCGACACCTCGGGCGCGGCGGTGCCCGTAGCCGTGCTCTTCACGAGCGGCATCGACGGCTTCCACGGCTTTGGCGAAACACCGGCCCTCTCCGTGTTGGTGAATCCCGACAGCACCGTGCTCTTCCAGGGTTCCATCGGCGTGGGCGAGAGCGTTGACACGATGAGCGTCTCGCGCCCCGTGATGGCGGAAGGCCGCCCCGCGGTGCAGTTCGGCGTGGCGGGTGAGCCGTTTGTGAGCCGCGTGATCAACACGGGTGCCGCGGGGATTGTGAGCCTGGACGCGAATGTTCTGGTCTATTCAGAGCTCGCCGTCACAACGGGCACGCTGAATATCGCAGGCACACTCATCGGCGGCGATGCCGCGGCCCAGTTCTTCGCTGCCATTTCGGGTATTGGCTCGACAATCGGCGGCACCGTCGCGGGGTTCGCGACGATCCAGTTGTACAACAACGGAGGCGCCTTCGTGCTTCCCGCTGTCCTCGACACAGGCTTCACGGTGCTGTCGGGTGCCTATGTGGCGGGGCCCGCGGGGCTCGCCATCACGGCCGCGGCGTCGGTGGATGGGTCAATCACGACGGCGGGGTCGATCTCGTTCGGCGGCCTGCTGTTTGTGGGCATCGGTGCCGCGATCGGGGAGACCGTGCTGGCACCGGGCGGCGACATCACGTTCGGCACCGAGACGCGGCTGCTGGAAGACCTCCGCGTCGACATGGCGGGCGCACCGAGCAATGCGCAGGTGCGCTTCGCGGGCACGCTGGACAGTTACGACCCGGGGTCTGAGCGCTCGCTGGGCATCGTGATCGGCAATGAGGGGCGGGTGGTGTTCGAGCGGAGCGTGGGCAACTACGCCGCGCTCTCGGCCATCCACATCGCGCCGGTGCCACCGCCCGACCTCGACAACCTGCCGTTCGTCGACTTCGGCGCGACGGGCGGACCGCCCGATTCGATCGTGGTGCGGGCGGCCGTGCTGCACCTGGCCGCGCGGGTGTCGATCTTCCGCGGCACAGACTTGCAGGTGGGGAACCTGAGTGTGCTCGGCTCGCTTTCGGGCGTTGAGGCTCCCACGCTCAACGTGCGTGTTACGGATCAGGGATTCATCGGCGGGGCAGTCTCCGGGTTCCTGTCCTTGCACCTCGACGGCGACACGCCGGGCGGCCCCGGGCAGACGCTGCGCCTGGGTGGGCAGTTGCTCAGCGGGCTCTTCGTGTCGATCGACGGCTTTGTGGAAGCGCTCGCCGCCGAACTGCAGGTGTTTGGCGACCTGCAGTTGTCGGCGGCGCTGACCAGCGCGGGCCCGGTGTTGTTCGCGGGCCCGGTGGTCATCGGCGGGCCGATGCAGGCGCTGATGTCGGGCGGCGACATCACCTTCATGGGCCCGGTGGCCTTGCAGGCCGACGCGACCGTGTGCGCGGGGCCGGGCTTTACCGTCGCCTTCCTCAGCACCATCGCCGTCAACGGCTTCACGCTCACCATCTGCGGCGACGAGATCAACTTCTCCGGCGCCGTCTCCGGCCCGGGCTTCCTCACTCTCCAGCAGGTGAGCAACTTCCTGCCCATCAACTTCGCCTACGACCCCGGTGGCTTCGCGCGGCGCGCCGGCGACCCGACGACCGACCCGTTCGAGGACACACTCGACATCACCGGCGATGAATACGCCCTCTTCGGCGACGACCTGGACACCGTGGTAATCGGCGACCCGACCGCGACAACCACGGTTGATATCGGCGCCATCACCATCACGTCCAGCACCGTGGTCAACGCTGCGGGTCCCGGCGGCAAGGTCCGCGTGCGGGGCGATGTTCGCGGCACCGGCGGCTCGGGCCTGGGCATCAACGGCTCGTTCAACACCACCGAGTTGTACGCGAGCATCCTGCTCTCCGGCGGCGTGCTCGAGATCAACGACGCGATCGACGTCTTCGTCCCCCTCGTCACACTCGCGACAGACACCGGCGTGCCCGCCGGCGCTGCGCTGACCGTGGTTGGTTCCATCAACTCCGATCCCGGCCAGGGCAACGCTCTTGACCTCTCCTCCGGCGATGCCCAGATCGAACTCCAGGGCTCTGTGGGCGACGACCCCATGGGCCTGCTCGGCGCGCTGGATGTGCAGGCCGGCAACACCGTCCTCTCCGGTGACGAGATCAACACCATCGGCCAACAGACCTACGACACGCCCGTCGTCGTCGAGGGCAGCGTCTCCGTCTCCACCGACGGCGCGCCGGTGGCCTTCAACAACACAGTCTCGGGTGGTGCGGGCTCGGACCTCACGGTGGCCCCGGGCACCGGCGAGGTGTCGTTCGGCGCGCCCGTCGTGCTGGACTCGGTCGTCATCAACACCGGCGCCGACCGCACGTTTGCCGCCGCCGTCCAGATCGGCTCCCTTGAGGTCTTCGGTGGTGAGGCCAGCTTTGCGGCCCCGGCCACGGTCCTCTCAGGCCTGCTCAGCGGCGGCTCTATCACCGGGGCCGGCGACATCACGCTCACCGGACTGTTCACGTGGAGCGGCGGCACGCTCAATGGCTCGGGTCAACTCACGGTGGCCGCGGCGGGCACGCTCACGATCATCGCGGGCGACTTCAAGACGCTCGACCGGACCGTGCTCAACACCGGCCTGGTGGATTGGCAATCGGGTGATGTCGCCTTCGCGGGGACGACGGTCACCAACGCCGGTGAGATCCGCATCTCGGCCGACGGCGGCACGTTCTCCGGCACCGGCACCATCGACAACAACGCCGGGATCATCCGTCGCACCGGCAACGACGGCACGTCCACCATCTCCGGAATCACAGTGCTCAACGGCACCGGGGGCCAGATCATCGTGGAGCAGGGCATCCTCTCCATCCTGCCCCCCCCGCCGCCGCCACTGGACACGGCCGGCCTGCTGGCCCTGCTGGACGACCCGCGCGATGTCCTCGTCAACGATGGCCTCATCCAAGTGGGCCCGCGCGGCACACTCCACGTGGCCGGAGCGTTCTCGCAGACGACAGGAGGCACGCTCGTCGCCCTCATCAACGGGCCGACAGGCTTCGGCCGTCTCGTGGTCGACAGCCGCGCCACCCTCGACGGTTCACTCGAACTCCGCTACGTGGACGGCTACGACCCGGCGGTTCTGGACCCGTTCGCGCCCAGCCGCTGGACCGTTCTCATCGCGAGCGAAACCGTCGGCCAGTTCGGCCAGATCACGTCCCCCGCGCTGCCGCCGCGGCGCGTGCTGTACGCCACCTACATCAACGGCACGGTGGAGTTCCTGTACACGCACATCTGCGACACCAACCGCGACGGGCTGCTCAACCCGGACGACCTGGGCGACTTCATCACCGAGTACTTCAACCCGGGCAATGTCCAGACGCCGAACTTCACGATCGAACGCGACTTCAACGGCGACGGCATGGTCGATCCTGACGACCTGGGCGACTTCATCATGAACTATTACCTGGAAGCCTGGGACCAGAGCCCCACCTAGGCACCCGCGCTCCACGTGAACGGCCATTGGCGTGGCAACACAGCAAGCGCCGGGCCGCCCAGACGGGCCCTGCAAGACATCTGCTGCATGGGCCTTGCGCGGCCGCGCATTGGCCCAGCGCCACGCGCAACCACGCGAAATGGGCAGAGCCGGACTTGAACACCCCCAGAAACCCACGGGGAATACGGGGGGTACGTCCGAAAGCGGCGCGCATTCCGGCGCGCTTGGCGGCGATTCTGCCCCCAAGCCCGCCCCGGTGATCCCCACGCCCCCCACTTCCCCCCACGATTCCGACCTTGCGGCCGTGCTCGCGGCGTGGGCCGGGCTACCCCCGGCGTTGCGGGCGGGCATCCTGGCGATGGTGAAGGCCACGGGCGGGCGGGGCGGCGACTGACGCGGGCAGGGGTTGCCCCTACACGCACTCTCGCACGCCGCGCACATGCGAGATATTTATCGGCAGGGCCGGGTCAGCGTAGGCCGACCCGTTGGGGGGTTTTCACCCGCGCGGCTGGAGTCGAAGGCGGCCGCGCATCTTTCCGGGCTATCCCACGCATTCAACCCGGGCAGCGCGGTAAGCCGCTGCGGGGCATACGTGCCGTTTCCACGGACGGGCGGGGCCGTTTGGCCTACCCACGGCCCCGAGCCCCCCCGGCAAGCATCCAGCCGGTCCAACGCGACCTGATGCAATCCTGCACGCTGGTGTGATCCACGGGCAGACGCGGCATGACGCTTGGCGGTGCAAGGGGGTGCGTCGGTTGGCCGGACCACGGGCACACCCACCCACCCCCACGGCCCCCCCTTGCGCTGTTGGTATAAGCCCCCGCGAAAAACTGCGGCGGGTTTTTGCGAAGTTGACCGCGAGCAGGATGGCGCACGTGCTCCCGTCAGACGCACGGGAATATCGCCGCCAGTGCTCGGCGGACGCCGCGCAGGCCGTCGGGGCACTACGACGCCCGCTCAACCGCCATCCAACAGACCAAGTGAACCTCTTCCGATGAAATGGGGGGCAGGGGCGTCGGAGCGTGGAACGGCTCAAGGCCGATCTTTTCGACCTCCTCGACGATTGCCTTTGACTTCGCCTTCGGGCTCGCGTGCGTGTCTTCAAACACGGCTCGAAGCATGCTCTGTTCTCGCATCGAACACGGGGCCTCGATCGCGTCCAAAGTCGCTTCAAATCGACCTTGGGCCACACCGTCTGGCTGATTCGCCCGAAGGAACTCTGCGAGTTCACGATTGAACTTGCTCACCTTCGGTTGAAGGTTGGCTGGATCGGTCTCGAACGTCCAGGCGTCAAAGATGTCCCGACGCGCCACCTCCCACGCGACATGCGCTGTTTGCTTGAGGTCGGCGGGCAGCGTGATGGGCGTCGTCTCGGAACACTCGATCACCCGGAGACAAGTGCCGATCTCCTTGACGATCGGACCACGGCTGCCCCCTTCTGCGAGCGGGACAAAGCGGAGGTATACCCGCTTCCCAACCTGGGCACAGAAGAAGTGGCCCCGCTGCGACCCCTTCACCAACCCCGACCCGGCTTTCCAAGGGAGCCCTTCGATCTGGTCGCCGTACTTCAGCAGGCCCCGGCGAAGTTCCTGCCGGTACTCCTCGCCGCTCTGGGCCGCCCCTGCCGTCCCTCCGGCTTCATACAACGCCGGGTCGTTGTTGTGGAGCCGCTCGATCTCGTCCCGCGTCTCCGCGAAGGACACGTCCCGCTGCGCGCCGTCCACGATCGGGGCGACCTCAACGCCCACAGATGCCGCTGCTTGGGCAAGTTTGCGGCGGACGCGCCCTTCAAGATTCAGCAGGCGATCGAGTTGCTGGTCCGGAAAGTACGTGCGGAGGAACACGCGATCGTGACGGCTGCCGATTCGATCGATTCGCCCGTGTCGTTGGACGAGCCGCATCGGGTTCCACGGCAGGTCGTAGTTGATGATGTTCCGGGCCTGCTGGAGGTTCATGCCCTCCGCGAGCACGTCCGTCGCGAGCATGATGTCGAACCGATCCGCTTCCTCACCGGGTCTTGCAGCCGGAGCCTCTGCGGACTCCGGTGCAAAGCCCCACACCGCGTCTCTCCGGCTCACGCCGCCCCGGGCTTCATCACCGGCGACTGAGACCGTGCGTCCGCGATAGGCCGCCAACCGTGGATCGCGGTCGATGACGCGCCGGAGGAACTCCTCGATCCAATTGACGGTGTCGGCGTAGAAGGAGAAGATCAAGACCTTCCGCTTCCGGCGCTCATCCTCTGGCTCGATTGCCTCGTCCTTGGCCTCCTTCGCGAGCCTTGCAAGTTCCTCAACCAGCATCGCGAGTTTGGGATCGGCTTCCGGCTTCACGGCAGCCGCCCGCACGCGAAGCCGCTCCAACACGGACCGATCGTGCAGCACGTCCCGCCGAAGGTCGGCCACGTTGTAGTTTTCCGCGGGCTCGGTCTCCTCTTCGCCCTCTTCGAGGAGTTCCGCTATCTCGTCGTCGTCACTGGCCGCGCTCAATTCGTGCAGCAGATCCTTCCGCACCACATACCCGCTTTCGAGGGCCTTGACGAAGAGGTCGTGCTCCTTGACCATTTTCTCAAGCGTTCGCGCGAACGCATAGCACGAGGACTCGAATCGCTTCAACAAACCCGACCGGATGAGCCCCACGATCGCGAGGTCCGTGTCGATCTGCGGCTGTCCCGCGGGGTAGTTCTCTGGCTGGTAGCGGGCGAGCGTCAGTTCCGGATGCCCTGTCGATGGTGAAAGCGCCGCCTCCACCTCGTCAAGGAAGCCGGGGAGCACGGCGTCGAGGTCGTAGACGATCGTCGAGGGGATCGGGCGTGGGAACTGGATCGGCAGTTGCCGCCGGTCGTCAGCGCGAGTCGCATCGCGTCGGCATCCGCGAGTTCGCGTTCGTACGCCTCGACAAGGTCAGGGCGCTCGTCGCGGAGCGTCGCCTTCTGCTTCTCCTGTTGACGCTGGTTCAAGCCGCGCAGTCCGGGGACGTGACGAGCCCAGAAAGCGTGCTCTTCGAGCGTCGCCTCCTCCCAGGGCGGGTTGCCGAGCACCACGTCGAAGCCCGATCGCGCGCGAAGAAATACCTCGGGGAAGGCGACGGGAAAGTGGAGCGGGGAGAGCGAGCGGAGCGCCTTCCGCGCCGCCTCATGGTGCCGCGAACCAACAATGGTTCCCTTGAGTTCGCCCCACTTCGCGAGGTTGATCGGCAACTTCTCCTTCTTCATGCGAGACGCGGCGACGATGTCGCAGAGCGCCCGGGCGGGGTTGCACGCCACCTCCGCCTCAGCCATCGCCTTCCGTGCGCGGCGGAGATCCTCGTTCGTAGCGTCGGCGATCTTGGCCAGCCGCCTCAACGGCTCAAGGGCTTCGCCGACCAGTTGCTCCGCGTCGAGGGAGAAGAGGGGCAGTTCGTCTTCCTTGGCCTTTTCCTCGATCTCCTTGACCGTGCCGACGCCGACGAGCGAGTTGCCGTGAACGAGCGTCCGGTCGAGGAGCGAGAGCGGGAGACCTGGAACGAACGTGTGGATCCAGATCGACACCCGCGCGAGCATGACGGCGACGGGGTTGTAGTCCACGCCGTAGATGCAGCGTCGGGCGATCTGGCGTCGGAGGAGTTGGGTGTCCTCGATCTCGACCTGCTCGGCGAGCGAATCGAGGGCGGTGTTCGCGGCCGCGCGGAGCGTCGCGAGTTCACGCCGGACTCCGCCCAGGCTGCGCTTGGACAGATACCCGGTGAGCGCCCGCTCGATTCGATCGACAGCCGCGACAAGGAAGTGCCCGCTCCCCATCGCAAGGTCGGCGACACGGAAGTCGAAGAACCGGTCCGACGCGTCCGCGATCGCATCGCCCACGGGTGAGACAGCGGCATCGCGGCTGAAAAGCCCACCGTCGTACCCCGGCACGCCCCAATCGCGGTTGCCGCCCTCGACGGCGCGGAAGATCGCGTCGCATTCCTTCCAGAGCGAGTCGCTCGCCTCATCGAACGGGACTTCGCCGGTCCCCTCCTGCGCCGCCTTCCGCTTGAGGTCGAGAAGTTCCTGAGCCTTGCGCTTGAGGGATCGGGATTGATATAGCCCGTTGTGCTTGTAGGGGAGGAGGTCCTTGTCTTCGGCGTATGCGACGAACAGGAGTCGGAAGAGCACCGTCATCGCCATCTCATACGTCTCGGCGAGGTCCTTCGCCGACGGCTTCTTGAGGCCGCGCGCCGCCGCGATGCCCTCTGAAAGTCGGGGGACGACGCTCCCATAGATCCGATCGCGGAGCCGCTCGGCCAGGTCGCCCGCGAATCGTTTGGACTCTTCGAGCAGAGACGAGAGCGTGCCGCCCTCTTTGAGGGCATCCCCCGAGAAAAGCAACCAGAGATAGGCCGCGTCGGAGTCTCGAAGAAGCCCGGTATGGATCTCGATGTAGGTGTCGGTGCGGCCGCGCCGTCCGACGCCGACGCCGACCTTCGCGGGGTAGAGGCGGAGTTTGGCACCCTGCGAAATGAGGACGTACGGGATGTTCTCGCGGTCGGCGACGGCGAGCGCGTACGACACGGGCGAGAGGCTGCTGAATCGGTCCGCCTGGAGTTCGGGCGACTCGTCCTGCTTGAGCAGGATGGCCACGGCGAGTTTCTGCCCGCTTTCACCCGCGCGCAGCACCGAAGTTACCTGATCGATTGGTTCTATCTTGAACCCGAGCGAGCGGAGGAGGGCGTCGCCACGCTGAGCGATCACGCCGCGGGCCTTGCCACCCGCCGACTCCCATCGCGCGGTCCACTCGGCAGAACGATGCACCCCCTCGGCGAGTTCGTGAGTGGCGAGGAATCCCTCGTTACGGATACCGGGGAGGCGGGCTTCGACAGATGGGAGGGCGTCCCGGAGGCAGCGAAGGGCCGCGTGGCGGTCGGGTTGTTCGAGCGCCTCTCGGCAGATTCGCTCGGCCTGTCCGGCGTCGCCGTCTGGGTACGTGGGCGGGTCATCGCCAGTCGGGCCGCAGAGTGTGGCCTTGTCGCCGTGGAGGACGACCAGAAGCAGCGGCGCGGCACGGTTGCCCTGCCTCGCCTTCCACGCCGAACGGACTGCGGGCAGTTGAGGGGGCCTGTCGGACGCGCAAGCGACGACCTCTATTGCCGAGGCACCCTTGCCGAGAAACAGCCGGGCCGCGGTGTACGGCACGTTGGGCGGCAGGTTGATCGTGCGGGGAGCAAGATCGGCGAGAAAGTCTGGCAAACGTGCCTCCGAGGAATGGCGGAATCGGGGCGGCCCGCGAGTGGGCCCACGATTGCCCGCGACCAAGCCCTCCGAGGGTACCAGAACCGCACAAGAGGGGCCCGAGGAAGCAATGATGGGTTGAACCGCTTTGTGGGCACCGGGGTCTCAACGTGCCAACCAGTGCCAGGATCGGGTCGCAGGCGGCGGAACGCGGGATCCTGGAAGTTGGCCCGCAGCCGCACATCTCGCAAGGGCGTGCGGCCTGCCGCTGGCGCACCGCCCCCTTCCCCAGACAGTCGGGCGAGCCAAGGGGCACAACGCGGCCCCTCCCTGTGGGGTGACTCGACTGCGGGCCAGCACCTAACCAATCGAGTGGCAGCACCCGTAGTTCGATTATGCTGCGATGCGCCCCCTACCCCCCCTACCCCCCCTCCCCCCTTTGCAGAGCGGGTTGTGGGCGGGTGTGAGTGGTGGCACCCGTGCGGGGGGCAGTCTACCAACAGGGCGGAGAACCAGCCCCTGACCCCAGAAGCCCGCACCAGGCCCTTGTGGGGGCGGCAACGGCACCCGGCTGCCAACCTGCCGCAGCCTGCGGCGTGGGGCAGGGGAGGGGGAAAGGGATCGTTGTGGACGGACCGCCCCCTACCCCAAGCAGCCCGGCGGGCGGAGGGCGCGAACCGGCCCCTCCCTGTGCGGGGAATCGAAGGCGGGCGAGTCCGACCGATCGCGTGCCGGGGACGGTGCCGCGGGGCGGGATCGGCGCGCCCCCCCTGCCCCCCCATCGTCCAGCCGCGTTCGGGTCGTTCGATCCGCGGCACGAAACGATGCATCTTAGGTCTGGGTGGTCCTTCGGTCGCGTGGGGTTGGCAACCAGACTCGCAGTGGATGCCCGGCGCATCGTTCGTTTCTCTCGTTTCGTTCGTTTCGTTCGTTTCGTTCGAATGTGGCGCATGCGCTACAAGTATCACGTAACGGTGTGCCATCGCGTCCTGTCGCGCCATGCGAGTGCGGTGTCCTGGTTCCACCACACAGGAATGTGATCGCGCAATTCGTCCATCTCGTCAACATATCCACACGGGAGGCATGACTATTCCACACAGGAGGTGTGAATATCCGTCTCCGTGCCTGACCGCATAAGTCCGGGCGGGCAATGCACTTGCGAATAGCCGACAGGCGACCCACCAGCAAACCACCACCAAAATGACTTACATCAGCCGTAGTGGCCGCTGCATGTGCTTTACTCTTCATCATGCTGAATGACCCCTCTCGC
This sequence comes from Phycisphaerales bacterium, assembly GCA_046156035.1. GTDB lineage: Bacteria > Planctomycetota > Phycisphaerae > Phycisphaerales > UBA1924 > JAEUIX01. The sequence continues at coordinate 40,376 of JBJXEW010000063.1, forward strand.
CACCTGCTGCGCCGCACCGACCTTTCTCGACTGTTGCGTGTTTCAGTCCGAACCGTGGACGCGCTTGCCACCTGCGGCACACTCCGCCCAATCCGACTGGGGAGGAGTGTGCGTTTCCTCCAGGCCGACATTGATGCACTGCTGCAAGCGGCCTCCACCAAGGAGGCGAAGCGTGGTAAGTAATGACAGAGCGCCAGTGTCTCCTGTGCCCCTTGCACTCCGCCCAAAGGCCGCGGCTATCGCGCTGGGCATCGGCCAGCGGAAACTCTGGGAACTCTCCCAGCCGCGCGGCCCGATTCCGTGTGTGCGGGTTGGCGTGTGTGTTCTCTACCCGGTCGCCCAGTTACAAGCCTGCGGGCGATCGCGGGGAGGGGGGCGAGCGGACTGAGTGCGACGACGCGGCGGAATGGTTGCGCGACTACCTGAGCGACGGCCCCAAGCCAACGAAAGACGTGGAACGAGAAGCCCGCGCCGCGGGGTACTCACTCGCCACGCTGCGGCGGGCAAAGGCGGCTATCGGAGCGGAGTCGCGTCTGTCCGGCTTTGGCGGCTCTTGGACTTGGACCCTGCCCAACCCCCCTCCCACCAGAGATGCTCACACACCCGCAGATGAGCGCCTCTGGGAGAAACAAGCGGGAAACAACGTACTTGCTCCAGAGGCGCTCACTTGCGCGGGAATGAGCATCTCTGGCGACGGTGAGCGCCTCTGTGAACCGCCCCCAAACACGCCCGACCCCGCCGGTGAGGTGATCCTGTGACCCTGCCGGAACTGCTGGCCGACCTTGGCGCTGGCGGGGTGGAACTCCGCTCAGCCGGAGGTGGCATCGGGTTCACGCCACGATCCGCCCTGACCCCCACGAGGGCCGCTGCCCTTGCTGCCCACCGTGGGGCCGTCCTGGGCCTGCTAGCAGGTGGCTACGCCCCGACCGACGTGGATGTGGGGCACGTCTACCACGAGCGCCTAGGGGTGGCCGATGGGCTTGGGATGCCCACCCACGCCGGTGCGGCGGCGTGGCTGGTGGCGGTTGGAGAATCCTTGGTGATTGGTTGCCGAACGGGAAGTATCGTGGTATGCTCCGGGCATGGCGAAACTCCTGGAGGCGATGCGGCGCGCGATCAAGCAGGCAGAGCGGGCCGGGACAACCCGGTACGAACTCTGCAAGCGGACGCGGGTTTCGCAGGCGGTGGTGTCCCGGTTCATGGCCGGGACGCGCGGGCTGGGCGTTGATGTGATTGAGCGGTTGGCAGATGGGTTGGACATGGAAGTCGTGCTGCGGAACAGGACCAAGCGGAAAGGACGGTGACTCGTGGCAAGCATCGCAAACGATCCAAACGGCCGGAAGCGCATCTGCTTCACCGACGGCAACGGCGATCCGAAGGCACTGCGGCTGGGCCGCGTGAACGTGAAGGCAGCCCGCGCGTTCAAGTTGCGGGTCGAAGCCTTGCTCGAAGACAAGGAACTCGGCCACTCGCACGATGCCGAGTTGTGCGAATGGCTCAACACGCGCCCCGACCGCATCTACTCCCGCTTGGTGCGGGCGGGTTTGGCTGAACCCCGCGCCATCGCTCAGGTGGTGACGCTGGGCGGACTGTTCACGGCGTTCTTTGAGGGCGTGGCCGTGAAGCCCGCGTCGCGGGTGCGGATGAAGCAAGCCGAATCGGCGCTGGTGGACCACTTCACAGAGGCCCGCGATGTGGCGACGATCGGCGAAGTCGATGCAGATGCGTGGCGAGCGAGCCTCACCTCGGCGGGGTACGCCGCGGCGACGATCAGCCGGACGGTGCTATACGCGCGGCAGATGTTCAAGTGGGCGATGCGTCGCGGCCTGGCAAAGGGCAACCCCTTTGCGGAGTTGAAGGCGGGATCGCAAGTGAACACGGCCCGCTCGGTGTTCATCGACCGCGAGAAGATCGCCAAGGTGATCGACGCGGCCCCCGATGCCGAATGGCGGCTGCTCATCGCCCTGTCCCGCTTCGGTGGGCTGCGCGTTCCGAGTGAAGCCCTGGCCCTGCGGTGGTCGGACGTGGATTGGGAACACAACCGGCTGACGGTGCGATCCTGCAAGACCGAACACCACGAGGGCAAGGGCGAGCGCATGGTCCCGATCTTCGCCGAAATCCTGCCCCACTTGCGGGCGGTGTTTGAGCAAGCACCAGAAGGTGCCGTGAACGTGATCGGGCGCTACCGGGAGGGTGCCAACCTCAACCCCCACTTCCGCCGGATCATCAAGCGGGCCGGGCTGACCCCTTGGGAACGGACGTGGCACAACCTGCGGGCGAGTCGGCAAACCGAACTGGCGGCGACGTTCCCGCTCGCCACGGCGTGTGCGTGGGTCGGCAACACCAAGGCCATTGCGGCAGGCCACTACCTGCAAGTCACGGACGCGGACTGGGCCCGCGCCACGGCCCCGATTGGCGACGCGACAAAAAGCGGCGCGCAAAGCGGCGCGCCCAAGGCGCGAAATGCAGCAAAGCACCCGACCGCATCCGGTCGCGGTCGCTCGCCCGAGTCGTCAGAAAACCCCTGTTTTACAAGTGTTTCGCCGACGGAAGCGCACGCCAACGAACGAGTGCGAAGCGACGACAAAACTCAACCAATGGGCAGAGCCGGACTTGAACCGGCGACCCCCGCATTTTCAGTGCGGTGCTCTACCAACTGAGCTATCTACCCGAACGGAGACAAGGCTAGCCCCGCTCCACACAGGGTCAAGACCCATTCCTCTCATCGGGCCTCGCGGGTGAGCACTTCAGGTGCCGTGCAAGCACAGGCGGGGCTGGGCGGGCCACCGTGCAGTGGCGGGCCCGCGCGCCGGCGCACGAGCCAGACCGCTGGGGCGGCGGTAGCATGGAAGGCCTTGACCACGCGAACATCATCTTCGCCGCTGGCACCGCTGGCACCGCTGACACCGCTGGTGCCGCAGCCCGCTGTCGCGCCGCTCCTTGAAGTGCGCGACCTGTGCGTCGAGTTCCCGGGGCGTGGGGCTGGGCTTCTGCGCGCTCCGCCGCCCATCCGGGCCGTGGATTCGGTTTCCTTCTCGATCAGGGCTGGCGAGTGCCTCGGCCTCGTGGGCGAATCCGGCTCCGGGAAGACCACCGTCGGCCGCGCCGTCCTGCGGCTCATCCAGCCCACGCGCGGCAGCGTGACGTTCGACGGCACCGACGTGCTCGCCGCGCGGGGGCCCGAACTGCGAGCGCTCCGCCGTCAGATGCAGATCGTGTTTCAAGACCCCGCCGGCTCCCTCAACCCGCGCATGCGCATCGGCGCGGCCATCGCCGAACCCCTGCACGTTCACGCCCTCGCGTCGTCGCGCGCTCAGGCGGCCGCGATGGTGGGCGGCCTGCTCGAGCGTTGCGGCATGAACCGCGATGCCGCCAGCCGCTTCCCGCACGAGTTCTCCGGCGGCCAGCGGCAGCGCATCGCCATCGCCCGCGCGCTCGCCTGCAACCCGCGTCTGCTGGTGTGCGATGAGCCGACCAGCGCGCTGGACGTCTCGATCCAGTCGCAGATCCTCAACCTGCTCAAAGACCTGCAACGCGACCTGGGCCTCACCATGCTCTTCATCAGCCACGACATGGCCGTGGTCCGCCACATGTGCGACCGCGTGGCGGTGATGCTCGGCGGCCGGATCGTGGAAGCCGGGGGGCGCGACCAGATCATCGACGCGCCGGAGCACCCGTACACGCGGGCCCTGCTCGCGGCTGTGCCGCGCGTGAGCACGCGGGGGCTCGGCGACGTCGGCCACGCCGGGCACGCGGCGGGCGACATCGCGCGAGGCGCGTTGCCTGTATGATCGGCCCGTGCCGCTGTTCACCACACTCGCCGCCGCGCCAACGCTCGCCGCAAGCACGCTCGCCGCGAGCACCGGCCGCGGCATGGGCGGCCTCGACTGGGCGGTGGTGGCCGTGTACCTGCTCGTGCTGCTGGTGAGCGGCATCTGGATGGCGCGGCGCGAGCCCGAAGGGGCACGCGAGTATTTCGTGGCCAGCCGCCGCATGCCCGCGTGGGCGGTGGGGTTTTCCATCATCGCCAGCAGCCTCAGCGTCGCCACGTTCATCGGGGCCCCGCAGCAGTCGTACGCGGGCGACCTGTCGTACCTCTCCACCAACATCGGCGGCGTGCTCGCCATCATCGTGGTCGCGATCTTCTTCATCCCCGCGTTCTACAAGGCCAACGTCACGACGGTCTACGAACTTTTGGAGCAGCGGCTCGGACGCGGGGCCAAGCACGCCGCGAGCGCGGCGTTCATGGTGGGGCGTGTCTTCGCCAGCGGGGCCCGCGTCTACATCGCGGCCATCCCGCTCGCCATGATCCTCTTCGGCACCGACAAGGCCGACGACCCCGCATCGCTGGCCATCGCGATCGTGGTGCTGAGTTTCGTGGCCGTGGTCTACACGCTCATCGGCGGCATCGCCAGCGTCATCTGGACGGACGTGGTGCAGGTGATCGTGCTGCTGGGCGCGGTGCTGGCGGCGATCGGCATCATCACCTCCCGCATCCCCGTGCCTCTGGCGGATGTGTGGACCACGCTGCAAACCTCCGGGCCCGATGGCACATCCAAACTCACCGTCTTCAAGAGTGGCTTCTTGCCTGCGGCGGCGGGCGGGGGGGGCGGAGGCATTGATTGGTCCGCCAGTTACACCGTCCTCACGGCGCTGGTGGGCTTCTCGCTCCTCAACCTCGCCTCCTACGGCACAGACCACGACATGGTGCAGCGCATGCTCACCTGCAAGACGGCCGTGAAGGGCGGCCGCTCCGCCTTCATCGCCATCTGCATGGGCATCCCCATCGTCGCGGTCTTTCTCGCCATCGGCCTGCTGCTGCACATCTTCTACCAACGGCCAGACCTCATGGGCGCGGCATCACCCACCACCCCGCCCGTGTCGAGCGACCGCGTCTTCCTCGCGTTCATCCTGCAGGAACTCCCGGCGGGCCTCTCGGGCGTGATGGTCGCGGGCATCTTCGCCGTGGGCCTGGGCAGCCTCAACTCGGCCATCAACGCCATGGCCGCGACGCTCGTGCGAGACTTCTACACGAACATCGTGCCCGGCCGCACCGACCGGCACTACCTGAGCGCAGGCCGGTGGGCCACGGTTGGCTGGGGCTTCGTCCTCGCGGGCTTCGCCGTGGCCTGCATCTTCTGGAAGCGCTCCGCGCCGGACACCAAACTCATCGACTTCGCGCTTGGAGTGATGAACTTCGCCTACTCGGGCCTGCTCGCGGTGTTCCTGTGCGCCATCTTCACACGCCGCGGCAACTCCGCCAGCGCTGTGGCTTCCCTGCTCACGGGCTTCGTCACCGTGCTGCTCCTCCAACCCGCCGTGTGGAAGTGGTGGACGGCCATGCTGCCCATCGCCAACGCGGCAGACATCGCCGCGTTCAACCTCGCCTTCCCGTGGCACATGCTCATCGCCACGAGCCTGGCGTTCGCGGTGTGCTGCATGGGCAGGCGACCGGCTAACGTCGCCCCATGAACATCGACCTCTCCGGCAAGCGGGCCCTCATCTGCGGCGCCACCAGCGGCATCGGCCTCGCCTGCGCACGCCTCATGGCCGCGGCAGGGGCACAGGTCACGCTGCTCGGCCGCAGTGAGAAGGGCCTTGCGGCCGCGCTGGCGCAGTTGCCGGCGCTCTCTGCGGGGGGGGGCGGGAGTGGCGGCCCGCACGGCACCATCCTCGCAGACCTTGCGCAACCCGACTCCGCGGCCGCGGCCGTCTCAAAGGCCCTCGATCCAGCCCGCCCCTTCCACATCCTCATCAACAACACCGGCGGCCCGCCCGCGGGCAGCGCCATCGATGCGGAGCCTGCCGCGCTGCTGGCCGCGTTCAACTCGCAACTCCTCTCGGCCCACGCGCTGGTGCGGCTGCTGCTGCCGGGGTTCAAGGGTGCTGGGGCCGGGGGGGCCACAGGAGGCGGGACCGGTTACGGCCGCGTCATCAACATCACCAGCACCTCCGTCAAGGTGCCCATCCCGAACCTCGCCATCTCCAACATCATCCGCCCCGCCGTGGCCGCGTGGGGCAAGTGCCTCGCCACCGAGCTCGGCCCCTTCGGCATCACCGTCAACAACATCCTGCCCGGCTACACCGCCACCGACCGCCTCGACTCGATCATGAAGGGTCGCGCCGCCAAGCAGTCCATCTCCGAAGAGCAGGTCCGCAAGGAAACAATCGCGGTCACGCCCGCGGGCCGCTTCGGCCAGCCCGATGAGATCGCCGCGGCCGCGCTCTTCCTCGCGTCGCCCCTCGCGGGTTACATCAACGGGATCAACCTGCCGGTGGATGGGGGCAGGTTGGGGACGCTGTAGGGGAGTTTCTGTGCCACCCGCCTGAGCGAGATGCGGCCACCTGAGGCGTGGCCCCTTCACGCCGCCGCAGTCTCTCGTGCCCACCGCAGCGTTTCCCCGAGTCGGCTCTGCATCTCCGGGTGCGTGTTCGCAGGTATCTCAATCCGCAGCGCTACGGCGAGCAGACGCGGCACATCGAAGAGTTGGCGGGCCGCCTCCACGTCAAAGTCGCCGATCCATGCGCTCGCCATCCTTAGCCTTCCCTCCTCATCCGGTACCGGATCGGACGTATGGCGGCTCTGGGTAATGAACGGCACAATCAGCGGCATCCCCGCGATCGGGTCGCGTTCCGCAGACGCGAGCAGCGTATCGGCAAACTCCGGCCAGTTATCGAAGGGCAGCCCCTCCAATGGTTGGCGCTGAATGCGCTTCATCGTCCACGCAATCCAGTAAACCACCCACGGGCTGCCACTTCGCATGGCGGCCAAGAGTCGCTCGGCTGCGTCTGGTCCCTTGAAACCGCTCCAGAGCGCCGCCTGCAATGCCCGGTCCGCAGCGATCCTGTGCTCAGCAGACAAAATCGCACCGCCGGGGCCGCCATCCTGTGCAAAGCCTTGCACAACGGCGTACGCGAGCGGCAAGTTCTTCGTGGCGGCACGATTGACGATATCCAGAACAGTTTTCAGCAGTTCGTCCTCGCTGGGACGTTTCGTGCCACACATCTCACGGAGCGCATAGGCCCCCGGTGGGATGTATCCCTGGTCCCATGCGTCTGCCGACTGACCGGACAACGTGTCCGAGAGCTCGGATAGCAGTCGGAGAACTTCCGCGGCGGACACTTGGGGCAAGAACGTTTGTACCTGTGGGCTCGTGCTCTGGTCCGCCAGTCGAGCGACGAGATCGGACGCTTGCCCTGCGCGCCACGCCCTCAGACTCTCGAGCGCACGTTGATCTGACTTTTCTGCCTTGACTGGCTCTAGAGGGTGTTATGGACTTTGTGGCTGGGGTTCCGATGAAGGGGTATGGCAAGGAAGCCGTACCCGACGGATGTTAAGGATGACGAATGGGCCTTTGTGCTGCCGTACCTGACGCTGATGCGA
>JBJXEW010000004.1:0-35004 GCA_046156035.1 Phycisphaerales bacterium
GAGAACCGCCGCGTGGGCACCCGCTACGACAAGTTGGCGACCAGCTTCCTCGCCTTCGTCAACCTCGCCATCATCCGCCGATACCTCCGTCTCCTCGCCCCGGATGATCCGTCAGACAGAACCTAGCCCGCGAACGCCTCCTTCCCCTCACCCCGCCATAACCTGCCCTCATGACCACGCCCGACCCCACGCTCGATCCCGCCCTCAAGTCCTGGGTCGAGTCCGCCAACGACCCTGCCACCGACTTCCCCATCCAGAACCTTCCCTTCGGCATCTTCATCCGCGAGTCCAACGGCAATGATGCTGATGACGACGGCCACCCGTATCCCGCCGCGTGCGCGGCGATCGGCGACAGCCTTCTCGATATCGACCTGCTCTTCCACGCCGGCTACTTCGAGACCGATGACGCAGTCGAGCGGGACCTGCTCGATGGTCTGCACGGCGCGCTGCACGCGCCGCGGCTGAACATGCTCGCCGCGCAGCCGGACGCGGCGATACACCTTCTGCGCACCAAGTTGCAGGAGTTTCTCGCGTGGGGCAACGCCGGCGGGCAATCGGCACGCCGCCTGCGACAGAAGGCGGTTCGCCCGATCGAGGGCGCCCAACTCATCGAGCCGATGGCGGTCCGCAACTACACCGACTTTTACGCCTCCATCCACCACGCCACGAACGTGGGCTCCATGTTCCGGCCAGACAACCCGCTGCTGCCCAACTACAAGCACGTTCCCATCGGCTATCACGGGCGTGCATCGTCGGTCGTTCCGCCGGGCGCAAGGATCCGTCGCCCCGCTGGCCAGACGCTCCCCGATGGTGCTCAGTCGCCCGTCTTCGGCCCCTGCAAGCGCCTTGACTACGAACTCGAGGTCGGCTGCTGGATCGGCCGCGGCAACCCGCTGGGCTCGGCCATCCCCATCGACAGTGCGCCCGACCACCTCTTCGGCCTCTGCATCGTCAACGACTGGTCCGCGCGAGACATGCAGGCGTGGGAGTACCAGCCGCTCGGCCCCTTTCTTGCCAAGAACTTTGCCACATCCGTTTCGCCCTGGGTCGTCACGCGCCACGCCCTTGCGCCCTTCCGCATTCCCGGCCCAGCGCGCGGCGATGCCGACCCGCCGCCGCTCGACTACCTGCGCGCCAAAGACGCAACGTGGGGCTTCGACATTAACCTTGAAGTGCTGCTGCGTTCGGCCAAGATGCGCGAGCAGAACGTGCCCGCCGCGCGGGTTTCGCTGGGCAACCTGCGCGACATGTACTGGACCTTCCCGCAGATGATCGCTCACCACGCCAGCGGTGGCTGCAACCTGCAACCCGGAGACCTGCTCGCGTCAGGCACCGTCTCCGGCCCCGCCCCCGAATCACGCGGCTGCCTGCTCGAACGTTCGTGGGTTGGCAACGGGCCCGACGGCAAGCCCCTGCCCCGCAAACCGTTTGAGTTGCCCGGCGGCGAGAAGCGCATCTTCCTTGAGGATGGCGACGAGGTCATCATGCGGGCCTGGTGCGAGCGCGAGGGCCACCGCCGCATCGGCTTTGGCGAGTGCCGCGGCACGGTCGAACCCGCAAACACCTGAGCCGCTCACGCGATCCGCACCATCTCCTCGCGTTCGCTGCGCGATACGACGCTGGCCGCGTCGTGCAGCCAGCGTGCCGCGTCTTGGCGGTAGCCGGCGGTGGGCTTGAGTTCGGGGAGGCGGGCGGCAAAGTGCCGGTTGAAGCGGGCCATGAGGAGTTCGCGCGTGAGTTTGGCGGCCATGCTCGCGAGCGCGACGGGCAGGCAGGCGCTCTCGGCCTCGGGCTGGAAGACCACGACCATCTCGCGGCCGGCATCCTGCCCGCTTGTGCTCCGCACCAGGTAGCGTGAACGCGCGGGCGACTCATCCTGCACCACCACCTCCGCGCCGGGCACCCAGCGGGCCAGACTCTCGGCGTAGGCCGTGCGCCCGCCCTGCCGGTCGCACACCACGCGCAGCACGCACCCGTCTTCGCTCGCGTCCGATCCTGCCCGCCCGGACCAGTTCGCCCACGCAAACCGCAGGTGCTCGCGCAGGGCCAGGCCTGTGGTGGCTGCCTTTGTGCCCCACTGGCGCACCAGGGCGTTGTACTCCCGCTCCGCAACCACGCGGCACGCCAGGCGAACGGGCCTCACGCCCGCCGTGGCAAGGCCGCTCGCGAGCGTGTTTGCCGCGATGGCGAGTTCCTCAGCCGTTGTGCCCAGCGGCAGGTCGATTGGCTCGCCCGCGTACCACGGCTGGTCTTCCACGCTCGCACCCAGCGCGGCGTACAGGTCCGCATCCGTCCGCAAGGCTTCCCCACGCTGCGCCGCGAGAAACGCCAGCACGCCGCGTTCGAGGTGCGTGAGCGGGTGGCGGGTGGTGCTGGAGTTTGCGAGTTTGAGTTTCTTCGAGTCTTCCACGGCGATGCGGCGGCGCTTGTCGCCAGCCTTGCGGCAGACGCACGCACTCAGCAAGGCCCATACATCCGGGGCCGTGTCGCCCGGAGACCAGTCGGCGATCTCCAGCGCGCACATGCCCACGCACAGGGGGCCGAGCAGCGGGCCGTATCCGGCCTCGTCAATACCGGCGATAATCAGGGGCACGGCCACAGCGTAGCGGCCCGCTCCGACCCCTCCCACAAGGCACACATGGCCGACACCCTCCGCTCTCTCTTCGGCCGCACCAAGCCCCTCATCGGCATGATCCACCTTGGCGCGCTGCCGGGGTCACCCGCCGCCAAGTGGCCGGTCGCACGCATCGTGGAACAGGCCGCGTCGGAGGCCCGCCTGCTTGCCAAGGCGGGCTTTGACGGCCTGATGATCGAGAACATGCATGATGCGCCGTACATCAACGGCCGGCAGGGGCCGGAGATCACGGCCGCCATGACGGTTGCCGCGCTCGCCGTACGGGCTGCCGCGCCGGGGCTGCCGCTGGGCGTGCAGGTGCTTTCGAGCGGGCATGAAGAGGCCCTTGCCATCGCGCTTGCTTCGGGTGCCTCCTTCATCCGTGTGGAGAACTTCGTGTATTCGCACGTGGCGGACGAAGGCTTGCTTCCTGCCGCCGCGGCGGGCCCGCTGCTGCGCTACCGGCGCAGCATCGGTGCCGAGCACATCCGCCTCTTCTGCGACATTGACAAGAAGCACGCCTCGCACGCCCTGACCGCGGACCTCTCCCTCACCGATCTCGCCCACGCCGCGGAGTTTTTCCGGGCCGATGCGCTGGTGGTGACAGGCGGCTTCACGGGCGAGGAGACCGACGCGGATGACCTCGAGGAGGTGCGAGCGGCAAGTAAACTTCCCTTAGTCGTTGGGTCCGGTGTCACTCCGGGCAACCTCGCGGCCATGTTCAAGCACGCCGATGCCGTGATAGTGGGCTCCTGGTTCAAGCGCGGCGGGCGATGGGCGGCCGAGCCGGATTCCCGCCGCGCAGGCCAACTTGTGGCCGCGGCACGCAAGGCTCGTAAGTGAACGAGCGTACGAACAGAGTGTGTACAGCCCCCGTTTGCAGCGTGCAACGCGGTTCAACCCGCCGCGTATCCACAACGACGGACAATCTGTGTGCGAACTCGCCAACGTGCATATGCGTGGTATGCTGAGAGTGCGTGGTGGAGGTGGATCCGAGGAGCCGGCTTCTTGGAGGACGACCGATGATCGCGGTAGACATCCAAGGAAATGTGCTGTTCAAGGTGTACCTGCCCCACGCCGCGCGTGTCGAGGTGGTGGGCACGTTCACCGATTGGGGCCGCGAGCGTGTGCCGATGGCGCGGCAGTATCCCGGGTGGTGGACGGCGACGGTGCCGGTGGGCCTTGGCGACCACGCGTTTTGCTACCTCATTGACGGGTCGATTCACCTGGCGGATTACGCGGCCCACGGCGTGAAGATGGACGCCGACGGCAAGTGGGTGAGCACGCTGCGTGTGAACACGGGCCTGAAGGTGGCGGCTGGCGTTGCCGGAGCGCCGGTCGCGGCGTGAAGCCGTGTCTCAATATTTCAGCACGGTGTGCACCTCGCCGAAGGGTGCGATGCGTGCGCGCCCGTGGAGGAACGTGAGTTCGATGAGCACGGTGATGCCCACGACGGTGGCCTTGAGCGACTGCACGAGTTTACAGCACGCTTCCATGGTGCCGCCGGTGGCGAGCAGGTCGTCTACCAGCAGCACGCGCTGGCCGGGGTGGATGGCATCGAGGTGAATCTCGACCTTGTCGGTGCCGTACTCAAGGTCGTAGGCGATGCTGGAGGTTTTGGAGGGGAGTTTTCCTGGCTTGCGCACGGGGACGAAGCCGGCGGAGAGGGTCTGGGCGAGCGCGGTGCCGAAGATGAAGCCGCGAGATTCGGCGCCGATCACCAGTTCCACATTGCGCCCGCGATACGGGTTGGCCATGAGTTCCACGGCCATGGCGAGTGCCCGCGGCTCGCGCAGCAGTGGGGTGAAGTCCTTGAACACGATGCCCGGCTTGGGAAAGTCGGGCACATCGCGGATCAGTGACTTGAGATCGACCTGCGAATCCATGCTCGCTCCGTGGGCATGAGGGCGGTGCGCGGCTGGGCGAGCACGAGTGTAGCGGGGGGCGGTTGCCGGGCACGGGGGTGCTCGCGGAACCTCGCATCTCGCTGGCACTGGAGGCGATGGCGCAGGACGACTTCGATGGCGCGGGCGTACGCTCCCCATCATGGCCGAGCACACACCCAACAAGAAATCGGCGGGGTCGGGGGGCGCGGGGCGAGCGGCGAAGTTCGAGACGGTTGAGCCGATCGGCAGCCGCGTGCTGATCCGCAAGGATGATGACAAGAAGCAGACCAAGGCGGGCATTCATCTGCCCGACAAGATCGAGATCCCCACGCTCACGGGGCGCGTCGTGGCGATCTCGGCGAAGGTTGACCGCGACAACGACTACCCGGTGAAGAAGTACGACCGCGTTCTGTTCAATCCCAAGCACGCGATCCCGGTGGAGTTCGAGGGCGACAACCGCCTGTTCGTGATCCCCATCGAGGATGTGGTGGCCGTGTTTCGCGCGGCGGGACAGGACGAGTAGACGCCAGACTTCACACGCCAGACGCGAGACGCCAGACGCGAGACGCGAGACGCGAGACGCCAGACGCGGGACGTCAGGCATCAGGCGTCAGGGGTCAGGTTTCTGGAGTCTGGAGTCTGGACTCTGGACTCTGGACTCTGGAGTCTGGAGTCTGGAGTCAGCCTCGCCAGACACTCGCCCACCGACACTCCGAGCGTGGGGATGACCAGGTCGTGGGCGATCTCGGCGAGCGGCGCGAGCGCGAAGGCACGCTCGTGCAGGCGCGGGTGCGGGACCGTGAGGCCGGGCTCGTCGATCACGTCTTCACCGTAAAGGAGGAGGTCAAGGTCGATGGTGCGCGGCCCGCCGTGGGGCATGGTGTCGCGGTCTCGCCCGAGGTGAGCCTCAATGGCGTGGAGCGACGTGAGCAGTTCGCGCGGCGAGAGCGTGGTGAAGACCAGCGCGGCGGCGTTGAGGAACGGCCCGCCGGGGTCGAGCGATGCGACACGCACGGCGGGCGTTTCGCGGAGTGAACTGGAGGCGACGAGGCGGACACCTTCTAGAGCATCCAGTTCACCCAATGCGGAGTGGATGACCGCCGCGCGGTCGCCGAGGTTGGAACCCAGGCCGATGCAGGCGAGAGCGGGGGGAGACGGTATTGGGAGCGGGCTCACGGTGGGCGAGAATAGCGGGGGGTGTGCTGGTTTCCCTTAGAAGGAACCTCCCCCGGCCTCGAAGACTCGGCCACCCCCTCCGACGGTGTCGGAGAGGGATGATGCGGCGGCGAGCCTCACCACACACGGCTCAGTCTCGCGCGGGCTCGAGTTCACGCTCTTTGTTGTGCAACTGGGCCTTGAGGCGCTGGAGGATGGAGGAGTGCATCTGGCTCACGCGGCTCTCGGAGAGGTCGAGCGTCAGGCCGATCTCCTTCATCGTCATCTCCTCGTAGTAGTAGAGGATCACGATCAGGCGCTCGGCCCGCGAGAGGCCCTTGGTGATGAGGTCTTTCACGTCGCGCCGCTGGGTTTCGGCGAAGGGGTTGCGCTGGCTCTCGTCTTTGAGGATGTCGATCTCGGTGACGTCCTTGTTGCCGTCGGAGGAGAAGCATTTGCGGTTGAGCGAGACGGTGCCGACGGCGCGCGAGTCGCGCGTGATCTTGTCGAACTCCTCGCCGTTGACGCCGAGTTTCTGGGCGAGTTCATCCTGCGTGGGGGCGCGGCCCTCGGCCATCTCGAAACGCTGGCGGACACCAGACACGCGGCCCGCGCGGCTGCGGACGAGGCGGGGCACCCAGTCCATGGAGCGGAGTTCATCAAGGATCGCGCCACGGATGCGCGATGCGCAGAAGGTCTCGAACTTCACGCCGCGGGTGAGGTCGAAGCCGTCGATGGCGTCCATGAGGCCGAACTGGCCGGCGGACATGAGGTCGTTGACATCGACCTCGTCGGGGAGGCGGGCGCTGGTCCGCTCGGCGATGTAGCGCACGAGGTGGAGGTACTTGGTCCAGAGGAAGTTGCGGGTGTCCTCGGAGGGGGCCTTGTGGTAGTGCTCCCACACCTGCTGGATGGGCATGGTGCGGATGTCTTTGGAGGCCTGGGCCTTCGCCGGGCGCGAGGGTTTCTTCGCGGGCCGTTTGGCTGCGGCTGAGGTGGTGCGTGGCGCAACGGTGGCGGTGGCTGTCCGGGGCATGGTCGGCTCCTTGACCATCGATCGGAACGGATGCCGGTTCTGGAACGAACCGGCTTTGAGATGAAGTCCGATGGACCCGTCCTTGGGTTTCAGACAGGTCCAAGACTACCAGTGAAACGCAAGAGTGCAAGGCGCGATCAACGTTGTGGAGAAAATGTGCAGAGTTTCAGACGACGAGCGGCGCCTCCGGTGTCGGCGGCGCCGCACGCGGCGTGCTGGCAGCGCGGGGCTGGGCAAGGTTCTTGGCGAGCGCGGCGTGTAGGATCAGGCCCAGCGCAAGGCCCGCGACGGCGCACGCCGCGAGGGCGACAAGGGCACGCGAAACGACGACATCGAAGGGGTTGTCCGCGGCGATGCCGGAGATGAGGGCCACGGAGAAGCCCGCAAGCCCGACGACGGCGGCGATGAGGCGGGTTGTGTCAACGTTGGCCAAAGCAATCGGCTCCGATACCGCGGGCGCAGGAACGGCGCGGCAGACTTGAGCGGATGGTTTCGGCCAGACCCGCCCCGGAGTTCAGGAGCAAACCTGAGGCCGCGCGCGATGGCCGCCCGCACAGGTTGCGCAGGCCGCAGGGAGCGCAGGTGGGGGATCAACCGAGCCCGAGCAGACGACGAACGAAGCCGGGGCGGAACGACGCGTTCGCAGCCTGCCCGGTCGGCGCAGGCCGCAGGCTCAGAGCCGGGGCCAGATCTCGGGCGAGGTGTGTGAGGGCCTTGGATGCAGGGCTGGTGGGGAAGCGCAGGAGGAGCGGCTGCCGCGCACGAACGGCCTGCGGAAGGTGCGCGTCGAGGGGAACCCAGCCGGCGAGGGGCACGCGGCGCTTGAGGAACCGGAGCGACACGGACTGGATCCGTTCGTGGACCTTACGAGCCTCGCGCTCGTCCGCGGCCTGGTTGATGACGAGTTGGAGGCGAAGGTCCGTGGACGTATCACTGCCGGCGCGGCCAGCCGCCAGATGGAAGGTCTTGATCAGGGCATAGGCGTCGGCAACCGACGTGGGCTCAGGCGTGGCGACGACGATGGTGCGGTCAGCGGCCTCCACGCAGGCCAGCACCGTGGGGCCGACACCGGCGGGGGCATCGAGGATGAGCAGGTCGGCGGAGGCATCGAGATCGGCGAGGCCGTCGATCAGGCGCTGGAGGAGGAGCGGATCGGTGTCGGTGCTGCGGACGTGGGCGACAGCGCCGGGCACCAGCCGGAAGCCGCCGGGTGCATCCACGGCGAGGCGGTTCATGGCTTGGTGTGGCGCGGCGGGGGAGAGGGCCTGGTCGAGGCGGGCCTTGGGGTTGAGGCCGCAGAGGACATCGGCGTTGGCCACGCCCATGTCGGCATCAATGAGGGCCACGCGCTGGCCCGACGAGGCGAAGGCGATGGCGAGGTTCACGGCGAGGTTGGTTTTTCCCACGCCGCCCTTGCCGGAGGCGATGGTGAGGATGCGGGCCGTGCGGGTTGCGTTGGATGCGGGGGCGAGCGGCGAAGCAGGGGTGGGCGATGCGCGCGGCCCGGCCGGCGCGAGCCCCTCCACGATGCGGACGTTGCGGGGCAGGAGGGGCGTGTCGGGCATGTACATCGCGTCGCTGGCGGAGGGGGCCCGGGTGTCGACCACCGTGATTCTGGCGGTGTGCATGTGGCTGTGCTGGTGGAGAGAATCCACCAGCACGCGCAGCCGCTGGGCCTGGTCGCTGCCGTCGTGCACGCGCACGCGCGTGCGGACGGATTCGCCCGGCGTGAAGCCGCTGCGGGGGTGGGGGGGCGGGGGAGGTTGCTGCGAATCGCTCATCGAAACTCCGTGTGGCTGGAAGCGACGCCCCAGCCCGTGCCGTCGAGAATAAGCCGGGCGAGGCGGTCCGGGCGGCCGGGCTCGATGTCATCGGGCACGCCCTGGCCGGTGGTCACGAAACTCAACTTCGCATCCACGCGGCGGATGACGCTCAGCAGCACGCCCACGCTGGCGGCCTCGTCGAGTTTCGTAAAGATCATGCCCGTGGGCTTGAGGGGGCTGAAACGCTCAATCGTGCGCACGAGCGTGGGCTCGTTGGCGACGCTGGCAAGGACGAGGTGCGTGCGGTGCGGGCGTGCCGCGGCGAGGAAGGCGGCGAGTTCTTCGAGGCTCTGGGTGTCGGTGGGAGAGCGGCCGGCGGTGTCGATGAGGATCGCGTCCATGCCGGCGAAGCGCTCGCAGGCCAAGGCCATTTCGTCGGGGGAACCGACGACTTCCAGCGGCACGCCGATGATGTTGGCGTAGGTACGGAGTTGGTCGACGGCGGCGATGCGGAAGGTGTCGGCGGTGATGAGGCCGATCTTGCGGGCGTGCCGCAGGCGGTACGCCGCGGCGAGTTTGGCGAGGGTGGTGGTCTTGCCCACGCCGGTGGGGCCGACGAGGGCGATGGTGAGGGGGCGGCCGTCTGGCGCGGGGCGGGGTGGCGTGAGGCCTTCATCGACGGGGATGAGGGTCTCGACGTGGCGGAGGAAGGAGGCGCGAACGACGCCCTCATCGCGGAGTTCGCCGGGGGTGAGTTCATCGCGGATGTCGGAGACGACCTGGTCGGCGATCTCACGGGCGACATCATTCTGGATGAGTTGGAGGTAGAACTTGAGGAGGGCATCGGGCATGGCTATGCCGGGAGCGCCAAGGCCCGCGCCGCCGTGCTCGCCGGCGCGGGCGGAGGACGATTGAAGCACCTGGCCGACCATGGTGCGGATCGCGGCGAGTTCTTGCTTGAGATCTGCGGAGAGGCCGCCGGAAACGTGCTGGTTTTCGCGCGCGATCTCTTCCCGGGCGCTGCGTTCAGCCTGCGGATCGGCGCGTGTGGCTGAGGCCGCGCGCAGTGAAGGCGATGGTGCGGGCGTGGTGAGGCCGTAGGCGCGGGCGAGGGCGCTGGGAGGGCGGGGTGGCGCACTCGCCGAGACTGCGGTGGGCTTGGCCTCCGCCGTGGAAGAAGCGGGAGTCTCTGCCGCGCGTGCGGCGCGGCGGAGGTCGCCGGGGTTCATGATGCCCACGCCGACGGAGGCGGTGATCTCCACCATGTTGCGGCGGAAGAGACCCAGCACACCGCCGACCTTGAAGGAGCGCGTGTGGAGGATGACCGCGTCCTTGCCCAACTCACGCTTCACGCTCGTGAGGGCCTCGGCCATGGTCGGCGCCTGGTAGGTTTTGAGTGAGACGTTCGCCATCCGTGGCTGTGTCCGTGTCGGGGGTTGTATTCGGGGGCATCCTGCCCCGATGTTCGCCAGAGTATGTCGGCACGAGGCGGGTTTGGCAAGCATGAACAACCACGGTCACGCGGCGGCCATGGCGGGGAGGGGTGTTTGGGCGTTCGTGTCGGCGCTCTGGGCAGCGGCAGGCGGGCCGACGAGGGCGAGGGACTCGACATCCACGTTGGTGGCGATCTCGTTGTAGCCCAGCACGGCAACAGCCGCGACGTGGGGCGCGAGGAGTTGGCGGACGACGGCGCGAACCTGCGGGGAGGCGAGGACCACGGGCTGGTGTCCGGCGGTGGTGACGATTTGGAGGCCGCGCTGGAGTTGGTTGACGACGCGGGCGGCGACACCGGGGGGCATGGTGACGGTGGTGCCCGCGGCGGAGCGGTCAATGTAGGAGTTGATGAGGTCCTCCATGGCGGGGTCGAGCGTGCAGCAGACGACCTTGAGGCGGCCGTGCTCCTGGGGCACGCCGTACTGCTGGCAGATGGAGCGGCGCAGGCCGTTGCGGACGTACTCGGTGAGCACGTCAAGGTCTTTGGTCTTGGTGGACCAGTCGGCGAGCGTTTCCACGATGGTTTCGAGGTCGCGGATGGGGACGCGCTCGGCGAGCAGGCTTTGCAGAACGCGGTGGAGGTCCGCGGTCTTCACGACCGTGGGGATGCACTCTTCCACGAGTTTGGGGGCCTTGGTCTTGAGTTGCTGGACAAGTTCGGCGACTTCCTGCCGCGTGAGCAGTTCGGGGGCGTGCGTGCGTGCGGTTTCAGTGAGGTGGGTGGCCAGCACGCTCGCGGCATCGACCACGGTGTAGTTCATGGCCTCGGCGCGGGGCTTGGCCGAGGCCTCGATCCACTTGGCGGGCAGGCCGAAGGCGGGCTCGCGCCCCGGTTCACCCTCGATGGGGCCGGTGGAGACGCCCGAATCAATGGCGAGGAAGCGGCCGGGGAAGGTTTCGCCCTTGGCCACGGCGGCGCCCTTGATCTTGAAGCGGTAGTCGTTGGCCGCCAGTTGCAGGTTGTCGCGGATGCGCACCGGGGGCATGATGACGCCCAGTTCGACGACGAGTTGGCGGCGGATGGCGCTGATGCGGTCGAGCAGGTCGCCCCCCTGGTTGGGATCGACGAGGGCCACAAGGCCGTAGCCCACCTCCAGTTCCAGGGCATCGAGTTTGAGCAGTGTTTCGGGTGCGGGCGGCTCGGCCTTGATGGGCGGCCCCGCGGCGGTGGCGAGCGCGTCCTTAGTTTTCTGGCGGGCCGGGGCCGAGAGCATCCACGCCAAACCGCCCAGGCCGGCGGAGGTGGCCAGCAGCGGGATCATGGGCAGGCCCGTGAAGGCCAGCAGAAGCAGGAAGCCGCTGGTGATGTAGAGGCCAGTGGGCTGGCTGACGAGTTGGCCGGTGAACTCTTCGCCCAGTTCCTCCTTGGAGCCTGAACGGGTGACGATGAGGGCGGAGGCGATGGAGATGATGAGGGCCGGGAGTTGCGAGACCAGCCCATCGCCGATGGTGAGTTTGGTGAACGTCGCGGCGGTCTGGGCGAAGGGCCAGCCCCGGTCGATGGCCCCGACGGCGATGCCGCCGAGGATGTTGACGATGGTGATGATGATGCCGGCGATGGCATCGCCGCGCACAAACTTGCTTGCACCGTCCATGGCGCCGAAGAAGTCGGCCTCCTGGGCGATGCGCTCGCGCCGGCGGCGGGCCTCCTTCTCGTCGATGGAGCCGGCGTTGAGGTCGGCATCGATCGCCATCTGCTTGCCGGGCATGGCATCCAAGGTGAACCGCGCGGCGACCTCGCTGATGCGCGTGGCGCCCTTGGTGATGACGATGAACTGGACGACCACGAGGATGATGAAGATGACCACGCCCACGTAGAGCGACTGCCCGGCCACGAACGTGCCGAAGGCCATGATGACCTCGCCCGCCACGCCCATGGCCTCTTCGGGTGTGGCCGCGTCGGCCGAGAGGATGAGGCGGGTGGTAGCCACGTTGAGAACGAGGCGGAAGAGCGTGGTGGCCAGCAGCAGCGACGGGAAGACGCTGAACTCCAGCGGCTCCTTCATATAGAGCGTGGTCATGAGGATGACCACCGAGAGGCTGATGTTGAGGCAGATGAGCACGTCCATCAGCCACGTGGGCAGCGGCACGATGATGACGGCCAGCAGCGAGACGAAGGCGATGGGCAGCAGCAGGCCGCGGTACTTCTTCACCAGCGCGCTGACGCGGGCGACGAGTGAGGCGGCGGGTTTGGCGGTTTGTTTGGCCACGGGGGAGGGGACAGGGGTGAGGGGACAGTGGTGAGGGGATAGGGGTTAGACAGAAGCAGAGGCAGCCGCCAGCGGTTCTGGCTGTCCCCTACCCGCTGTCCCCTGTCCCCTCTCACTGAGGCGGTACACATACGCGAGAATCTCGGCGACGGCCTCGTAGTACTCCGCGTGAACTTCCTTGCCGACGGCCACGTTGGCGTAGAGGGCGCGAGCAAGGGCGGGCTTTTCCACGATCGGCACGCCCGAGGCGATGGCGATCTCGCGGATGCGGAAGGCGAGGTAGTCGGCCCCCTTGGCCACCACCTTGGGCGCTGCCATGGTGTCGCCCTCGTACTTGAGCGCCACAGCGAAGTGGGTGGGGTTGGTCACGACGAAGTCGGCCCGTGGCACGTCCATGCGGGCACGCTGGAGGATCATCTGGCGGGCCATGCGCAGGCGGCGGGCCTTGCTCTCGATGTCGCCCTCCATGCTCTTGCGTTCGTCCTTCACTTCCTGCTTGGTCATGCGCAGGTCGTGGCGGTGCTGCCACCGCTGGTAGAACCAGTCTGCCGCGCCGATGGTGAGCATGAGGGCGAGCATCCAGAGGGCCATGGTGAAGAGGAGTTCGCCGAGTTTGGCGTAGCCGGCGAGGAAGGCGAGGGCGGGGAGGCCGGCGATCTCCTGCACGTGCCGCGTGATGAAGAGGACGACGACGAAGGCGATGACGGAGAGTTTGAGGACGTTGAAGCCGGTCTTGACGAGGTTCTTGCGGCCGACGAGTTGGCCGAGGTTGGTGAGGGGGTTGAGGCGATCGAGTTTGGGTTCGAGGGGCTTGTTCGAGAGGACGAAGCCCACCTGCACCAACTGCGCGGCGTAGACAACCAGGAACATGAGGCCCATGAGCGGCAGGGCGACGCGCAGTGAGTGCGAGCCGGACCACGCGAGGAGTTGGTCAAGGTCGGCCAGGCTGGGGCCGGAACCGGGCGCGGTCCCTGCGAGCAGGGCGCGGGTAATGCCTGCGAGGCCTTGGACGAGGTCTTTGCCCAGGTACACGAGGAGCAGTACGGCGCCGACCAGGTCGAGCGCACCGGAGAAGTCGGCGCTCTTGGGCACCTGGCCGCGCTCGCGGGCATCGGCGAGTTTGCGGCTCGAAGGCTGCTCGGTCTTTTCGCCCATGTCCTCGGCCATGTGTGTTCTGCGGGTTTAGGAGCCCAGGCGGGCGGTCCACTCCAGAAGGGTGCGGCCGACATCGCGGAGGTGTTCGCCGGTGGCGTGGTCAATCGCGCGCAGGCCGGCGACGAGCGCACCAAGCCCGACGAGGATCTTGACGGCAAAGCCGATGCTGAGGATGTTGAGTTGGGGCATGGTCTTGCTCACGAAGGCGGTGGCGACGGTCTCCATGAGGATGAGGCCCATGAGGGGAAGGCTGAGGCGCAGGGCCAGTTCAAAGCCCGATTGCAGCGTGCCCACCAGCAGGTCGAGGGGCGCCAGCGACGCCCCGAACCCGGCGAGGGGCACGTGCGCGAACGAGTTGCACACCGCCACAAAGACGAGTTCCAGGCCGCCCATGGCCAGGAACGCCGCGAGGGCGATGTGCGTGAGGAGTTCGCCGATCACGTCGCTCTCGGTTTCGAGGGCCGGGTTCACGATGGAGCCCAGGCCGATGCCCAGTTGCAGGCTCATGACCACGCCCGAGAGTTGCACCGCGGCAACCGGGAGCATCGCAAGGAGGCCGACCAGAAATCCGAGCATGACCTCACCCGCAACGGCCACGGCGAGCGTGAAGACATCAAGGTTGGCCAGGGGGTAGATGGTTGAGCCCGTCAGCGCACCCGGCAACACGGCGGGATACACCGCGGCCGTCAGGCCGAAGACCAGCAGCACACGCACCTTGCCCGGGATGACGGTGGAGGCGAGGATCGGCGCGGCCAGCATGACACCCGACAGGCGGCTGAAGACGAGCAGAAAGGGCACGATCTGGGGGATCAGTTCTTCCATGAGCGGCACGCGCGCTAGCGCAGCAGGAACATCTCGGCGGCAAAGGCCACGAGGCGGGCCGCGATCCATGAGATGAGGAGGACGGTGACCATGATCATGACGACGATCTTGGGGACGAAGGCGAGGGCCTGATCCTGAATGGAGGTGACGGCCTGGATGATGCTGATGATGAGGCCGATGACCACGCCCGCGATGAGGATGGGTCCGGCGATCTTGAGGGTGATCAAGAGCGTCTGGCGGACCAGGTCGAGCGTGTTCTCGTCGTAAGGCATGGCAGAGGGAACAGGGGACAGGGGACGGCCAGAGAAGGCGCGACGCGACGGAGGATCGGCTACCCGCTCAGAAGGGTTTGGAATGCTGCCGCGGCGGCAGCGACGGTGCCGGGCACCGCGCCCGCTGTGCCGGGCACGGCGAAACTGGACATCAGGCTGCCGACGATGAGTTGCCAGCCGTCAACCAGCACGAACAGGAGCAACTTGAACGGGAGGCTGATGAGCACCGGCGGCAGCATCATCATGCTCATGGAGATGAGCAGGCTGGAGATCACCATGTCGATGACGAGGAAGGGGAGGTAGACCTTGAAGCCCATGAGGAAGGCGACCTTCATCTCACTGAGAACGAAGGCGGGGACGAGGGAGACCATGTCGACGGATGCGCGGGTGAGGGTTTCGGGGCGGCTGGTGTCGATGCCGCGCTGGTTGAGAACCATGTAGAGGCTGGAGTAGTTTCCCGTCGCCTCGATCTGGTCGAACATGAAATCGCGAAGGGGTTGCTTGGTCTTGTCCCAGAGGGTGGTGTAATCGGTGATCTGCCCGCTGCGGTAGGGCTCGACGGCCTCGCGGTTGATGCGGTCCAGCGTGGGGGCCATGACCACAAGCGTCATGACGAGGGCGAGGCCCAGCAGCACCTGGCTGGGGGGCATCTGCTGTGTGCCCAGCGCCTGCTTGAGCAAACTGAGCACGATGACGATGCGCAGGAAGCAGGTCATCAACAGCATGATCGAGGGCGCCAGCGCGAGCACCGTGAGCACGATCACAATGTTGAGCGCGGCCGAAAGGCCCTTGGTCTGGCTCCCCTGTGCGCCGGGCAGCGTTTGGCCCGCGCGCGCGAGCATCGCGGCCGGGTTCATGGGGTCGGCCCCGTCGGTCATGGGGCCGGGGGCGAGCACATCAAAGGGGCCGGGTGTCGTGGCGATGTCGGGCGTAAGGGGCGTGGCTTCGGTCAGCCCGGGCAGAGGCGGGCCAAAGGCCTCTTGCGCGCCAGCGGAGGGGACGGGCAGTGTGAGCCAGGCGAGCAGGAGCGCGGCAAAAACGGCGATTGTCCGGGTGGAGAGCCCGCCCCTTGCCCCTGAGAACTGGACCCGAGAGTGAGCGCGGCGCGGAACGGTCTTCCGCGGCGCAGCCGCGCTGGTGAATAGCCGTGGGTCGCCGCGAACGCGGCACCCACGGAACGGCATCGTGATATCGAGAACGGCACCACGCGGTGGTGCGGGTATCGCGGTTGCCACCCGTGCCGCTGCGCGGCACAGACGCGCGCGCGAGCGGTGGTCCGTGGGTGCGGCTGCGCCGCGACCCACGGCTACTGACCTCCGCGGCTTCGCCGCGAGAGCCAGGGCGCTGCGGACATAGGTGCTCACGCTCCACCTCCGGTGCCACCGTGCCGCGTGCCCAAGGTTGCCCGCCCGCGGAGGGCAGCGAGGCGGGCGTGGACGCCGGACGCGGGATCCGCCGTTTCGCGGGGGGGCGCGATGGCGGGGGGCAGGCCGGCGGCGTGCTCGTCCCACACGCTCAGGCGGTCGCCGTGGTCGTCGCCCACCACCCGGCGGCCGATGGCTCGCTCGGCTTCGTGGGAAGGCTCGGCGGGCGCGGGGCCCTCGAACAGTTTGAGTGCCGCGTGGAAGCGGGCATTGGCGGTCTTGGCGCTGCCCCACGCGCCCGCCTTGGGCGGTTCGGCATCGTTCACCTTGGCCAGGATGGAGGCGACATCGTCATGGTCGCTGAACTCGGAGAGCGTGGTGAAGGAGGCCGCGCCCTGGCGTGCCCCTGCGGCGTGAGACAGGAGGAGCACGCGCCGGTCCACGCGGAGAAGCACGAGCGCCTGGCCGCGAGAGACGGGGTAGCGGCCCAGCACTTCAACCACTCCGGCCGGTGCCGCGCCCGTGGCGAGAGCGGCACAGAGGCCGCCGGACCGGCTCGCCACACGCCGCAGCACGGCGGCGCAGATGAGGACCAGGCCGACCACCACGCCCAACGGGAGGGCCATGGCGAGCGTGTCGCCCCATGCGCCCGCGCGAGTTGATGTGGCCGGCGTGGGGGTGCCGCGAGGGCCTGTGGGAGTCCGAGTGGGGTCAGGACCCGGCAACGGACGGAGTTCGGTGGCGGGGATCGTGGCCGTGGTGGGTGCGGTGGCTGGTGGCCCGGGCGATTCCGAGGTGATGAGTTGGCCCGAAGCGGTCAAGGCGCACGAGAAGGCCAACGCGGATGCGGCGAGTCGCTGCCCCCGGGTTGTGCGTGTCCAAGTGTGCATCCGGCCGTCCTGGCCCTTTGTTCGCGACGGACTCCGTCCGTCGTTCCTGCGAGTGCGCGTGCGAGAGGAGTCAGGCCGCTTCGGCGCCCGGCGGCGAGAGAATCTCGTTGATCCGGACGCAGAAGTTGTCGTTGAGGACGAGCACCTCGCCGCGTGCCACGGGGCGGTCGTTCACGTAGACATCGACGGGGTCGCCGGCGAGTTTGTCGAGTTCGACGACGGAACCCTCGCCGAGGCGCAGGACATCTTCGAGGAGCATCTTCGTGCGGCCGAGTTCGATCTTGACGTTGAGCGCGACATCATCGAGCAGTTTGATGCCTTCGGGCGCCTTGTCGTGGTCGGGCTGCGCGATGACCGGCGGCTCGAAGCGCGTGGCCCCATCGTTGCCGGTGCGGGTGGGAGGATCGGCCACGGCGACAGCGGCGCTGGTACTCTCGGCCTGGGCGGACTGGGCCGCGCTGATAGCGTCCTGAGCGGCCTTCACGGCGGCGGGAGGCGTGGCCGCGGACGGGGGCACCGCGGCGGGTGGGTTGGGGGAAGGGGGTGTGGCTGAGCCATCCTGGTTGGCCATGGTCAATCTCCGCGGCATCCTGCCACGCTCAGAGGTTCGGGCCGAAGCAGATCGGCATCCGTTGCCGATCGCCTGCACTTCTGGCGTGTGGCGGCAAGTTCTGCGCGTGCGAGCCGGATGAAGGAGGGCAGCGCCGGAGGCTGCGGCGTTGATACGCTCAAGGCATGTGTGGCCGACTGCTTGCCCCAAGGACGTCCGTGCTGGTGGTGCTGGTGGTGCTGGTGGTGCTGGGCGGGTGCCAGGGCCCCGGTCTGGGTGCGGGGTTTGATGCGCCGGACCCGGCCGCGCAGATCCACGCGGCTCTGACGGCGGCGAGGGACGGCGATCGGAGCCGCATTCCGGATTTGATCGAGATGCTGGAGTCTGACGACCAGGCGGCGCGGGTGGTCGCGATCTCGAGTCTGGAGCGGTTCACGGGGGAGCGGCTGGGGTACGACCACGCGGCCCCGACCTGGGAGCGTCGGGCGATGGTGGCAAGATGGAGGGCCTGGCTCAAGGAAAACCCCCCCGCAACGGCGGCGGCGGGCGGTCCGGACGCCGTGCCTGCGGCAAAGTGAGTATGCTCTGTGTCAGAGACCCGGTCTTGCCCCAGGCCGGCCCATGCTCAAGCGCCGTATGCCATACCCAGCCGAGATCAGCGTCGAAGTCCGCAGCAACAAGCTCTACCTGAGCGGGATGCGGGAGATGGTCGCGTCGGTGGCCCGTCGGCTGGGATTTGGCGATGAGGCGTGCGGGCAACTGGCGCTGGCGGTGGATGAGGCCCTGTGCAATGTGATCAAGCACGGATACGGCAACGCGCATGACAAGCCGATCTGGATCAAACTGCATCCGCTGGGGGGCATTCCCACGCTGGAGGACCTGCAGAAGGGGGGCAACCCCACGTCGGGCATGACGATCGTGATCGAGGACGAGGCCAAGCAGGTGGAACTCTCGCAGATCAAGAGCCGCAACCTGGAGGACATCCGTCCCGGGGGCCTGGGCGTGCACATCATTCACGAGGTGATGGACGAGGTGAAGTACGAGCGCCGTGAGGGGACGGGGGGGACGGGCATGCGGCTGACGATGACCAAACTCCGCAAGCCGGCCGCGCCGGGCGCGATGCCGACGGCCTCGGGCGCAACGGGTTCGGGCGGGCACAAGGGAGCAGGCAGATGAGCGACTTTGACCAGGGCCCGCTCGAAGTGACGGTCTCGGTGCTGGCCGAAGGCGTGGTGGTGGCGCCCGTGGGCGATGTGGACCTGACGGCCTCGCCCACGCTGCGGGCCGAACTGCGCAAGGTTCACGAGGGCCGGCCGACGCGCGTGGTGGTTGACCTTTCGGGCGTGCCCTACATGGATTCGTCGGGTGTGGCCACGCTGGTGGAGGCGATGCAGGTGGCCCGCAAGAACCGCACGGTGCTGATCCTGTGCAACCTGACGGACCGGGTTCGGTCGATCTTCGAGATCGCCAAGTTGGAGATGGTCTTCAAGATCGTCGCCACGCGCGACGACGCGATGAAGGTCTAGCGGCCTCCCGCCCGCATCCCTGCGGGCGGTTCAGCCTCCACCCACGAGCGTGACCACTTCCACCCGGTCTCCCGCCGCCAGTTCACGCGACGGGTGCTTGCTCTTGGGCACCAGTTCCTTGTTCACCTCCACGGCGCAGGCCTGCCGCGACAGCCCTAGCGATTCCAGCAGCGTGCTGATCGTGGCTCCCGGCGGGAGCGGGCGGGGTTCGCCGTTGACGTGCACATCCATGGCAGACGGTAGCGGGCGCAGTCCGGGCGCGGCGGGCGCCGCCAAGTTCACGAAAACGCCCCTAGAACGGCTGGGTCTGCCCTCCAATCATCACCGGTTCGGGTCGATGAATTGCCGGGGGTCGGCCTGGCCTGCCACGCGGGGGCGTTGGCCGGTAGGTCCGGTAACCATCGGCGACCTACCTTGAGTTTCCCTTGAGCATTCCTCCCGCTCCGGCCTCCGTGTGTGCCGGTGCGGACAACGAAACGGAGTTCACCATGAGCCTCATTCAGTCTCGGAGTACGGCCATTGCCGCGGCCACCGCCTGGCGCGACCCGGTGGTGCCGGCGCGGGTTGTGGACGAACGGGTGGAAGACCTGTTCGGCTGCGATGTGTTCAGCGAGCGCACCATGAAGGAGCGCCTGCCCAAGGACATCTTCCAGCGCCTGATGCGGACGGTGAAGAACGGCGAGAAACTCGACGTGGAGTTGGCCGACGTGGTGGCCGCGGCGATGAAGGACTGGGCCAATGACCGCGGTGCGACGCACTACACGCACTGGTTCCAGCCGCTGACGGGCCTGACGGCCGAGAAGCACGATTCGTTCATCTCGCCCGACGGGCTTGGCGGGGCGATCACGCAGTTTTCGGGTTCGGCCCTGGTGCAGGGCGAGCCGGACGCGAGCAGTTTCCCCTCCGGCGGCCTGCGGGCCACGTTCGAGGCACGCGGCTACACGGCGTGGGACCCCACCAGCCCGGTGTTCCTGAACCGCTCGGGTGAGAACGTGACGCTGTGCATCCCCACGGCGTTCGTGTCGTGGAACGGCGAGGCTCTGGACAAGAAGACGCCGCTGCTGCGGAGCATTGACGCTTTGAGCAAGCAGGCGATGCGTGTGCTGGCGGTGTTCGGCACCGACAAGGGCGTGGGGCGCGTCGTGACGACGCTCGGCCCCGAGCAGGAGTACTTCCTGGTTGACCGGACGCTGTTCTACGCCCGCCCGGACCTGCTCACGTGCGACCGCACGCTGTTTGGCGCCCGCCCGCCCAAGGGCCAGCAGCTCGAGGACCATTACTTCGGGTCGATCCCGGCGCGTGTGCTGTCGTACATGACCGAGTGCGAGCGGGAACTCTTCCGTTTGGGCGTGCCGGTGAAGACCCGCCACAACGAGGTGGCCCCGGGCCAATACGAACTCGCGCCCATCTTCGAGACCACCAACGTGGCGTGCGATCACCAGATGCTCACGATGGAGGCGCTCAAGCGCGTGGCGCCGCGTTTCGGCCTGCAGGCGATCCTGCACGAGAAGCCCTTCGCGGGGATCAACGGCAGCGGCAAGCACAACAACTGGAGCATGTCCACCGACACGGGCGTGAACCTGCTGGACCCGCGCGTGGACACGCACACGAACCTGCAGTTCATCACGTTTGTGTGCGCCGTGATGCGCGCGGTGGACCTGCACGCTGACATGCTGCGGGCCAGCATCGCCGGGGCCAGCAACGACCACCGTCTGGGCGCCAACGAGGCTCCCCCGGCGATCATGTCCATCTTCTTGGGCGACATGCTCACCGACATCATGGATCAGTTGGAGAAGGGCGCGGCCAAGCGCACCATCAAGGGCGGCAACCTGAACCTTGGCACGCACCAGTTGCCCCTGCTGCCGCGCGATGCCGGCGACCGCAACCGGACGAGCCCGTTTGCGTTCACGGGCAACAAGTTTGAGTTCCGGGCTGTCGGTTCCAGCCAGGCCTCGGCGTGGCCCAACACGGTGCTGAACGCCGCGGTGGCGGAGAGTTTGGACTTTATCGCCACGCAACTGGAGAAGGGCGTGGGCAAGAACCCCACGCCTCAGAAGGTGACGGCGGTGGTGCTGGACGTGCTGAAGAAACTCATCAAGCAGCACAAGCGCGTCGTGTTCAACGGCGACGGCTACTCGGCCGCGTGGCACAAGGAGGCCGAGAAGCGCGGCCTGCCGCACCTGCGCGACAGCGTGGATGCGCTGCCCGTGTTCAAGAGCAAGAAGGCCACCGACCTGATGAGCCGCTACAAGGTGCTGACCAAGGCCGAGACCGAGAGCCGCGCGTACATCTTCCTGGAGAAGTACGCCAAGCAGGTGACGATCGAGGCGGAGACTATGCTGGGCATGTCGCGGACGATGATCCTGCCCGCGGCCCTTGCGCACCAGCACCGGCTTGCCGAGACGGTGTCGGCCACGCAGGCCGCGGATGTGGATTGCTCGGCCCAGCGTGCGTCTCTCGAGGCGTTCGTTGAACTGGTGGAGACCTTCACCGTCGCGGCGGACAAACTCGAGAAGGCCGTGAACCATCACGGGTCGGACGACCCGCTGGTGCACGCACGCCATCTGCGCGACCACGTGAAGCCCGCGATGGCCAGCGTGCGCGAAGCCGGCGATGACCTGGAGCGCCTCGTGGCCGATGACCTGTGGCCGATGCCCAAGTACCGCGATTTGTTGTTTATCAAGTGAGCGGGCACGATATTCTGGCCACCCAATGAGGCCCCTGCGCAAGCAGGGGCTTTTTTCGTAGCGGGCGGTACAACCACCCGATCACGCGGCCGCGCACGCGAAAGCCCCTGCTTGCGCAGGGGCCTCTTTGCGTGCCCGCGCCGAGCCTCAGTACGCCCGTTCGACCTTGGCACCCGGGTAGAAGCGCGTCAGGATCGCCTGCCAGGTTTCGCCCTTGTCGGCGAAGCCTTTGGCGCACCACTGGCAGAGGCCCACGCCGTGCCCGTAGCCGCGCCCGGTGATGGTGATGGTGTTGCCGTTGAGGGCGACTTCCATGTCGCTGGAGTTGACTCTGTTGGCGGCGGAGATGGGGGGCAATGTGCCCACTTCCTGGTTGCACGCGCGCCGCAGTTCCTCGGCGGTCAGCGTGTAGGTCTGGCCGCCGGGCTGCATGACGAGATACCGGCTGGGCCGGCCCGCGGCGTTGCTGCTCGTGGCGATGATCGACTCGATGCCGGTCAGTCCGCGCAGCGGTGTGCCGCGCTCGGCGCCGAAGGCCTTGAAGCGCTGGAGAAGTTCCTGACGATTGCGCACGGTGGACCAGCGGTAGTAGGTGGCACCGTTGCAGGCCCACTCGCGTTTCTGGGCCTGGATGGGGCCGGCCTGATTGAAGGCGCTGGTGGTGGCGGTGGGCCAGGTGTCGCCGGCGCTGGAGGCTCGCCCGCCGCAGGTGCTGTGGAAGTAACTGCGGAGCACTCCGCCGCCCCACGTGAGCAGCACACCGCGCGTGCTGTCGACGGCCTGCACGATTTCGCTGCGTTCGTTGAGCCCGGCGTAGGCCTGGTCTTTCACGTTGGCCTCGACATCAAAGCCCTGCCCGGTCCGCCGCGCACGATCACGCTCGTGGACGGCGTAACTCCGTGCGGCCACGGCCTGTGACTGATAGGCGGCGAGCGGCCATTTGCTGAACATCTCCGAGGCCACCACGCCCTTGAGGTAATCTTCAAGGTCCACGGTCTCGATCACGTCGAAGGCGCGCGGCGAGACCTCGCTGCGCGGCACAAAGCGGACCGCGCCCGCGTAGCGCTTGCCGTTGAGGATCACGCTGGCGGGTGTCGCGGCGGCGGAGGCCGCGCCGGTCCCCCGCACGCTCGCTGCGGGGGCCACGCGGCCGGCTTCGCCGACGGCGGGGCCCACGATGCCCTCTTCCGCCGCGGTTTCGACGGTGGCGGTGCGATCAAACTTGGCGATGAGGCCGGCGGCGTCGGTGAACTCCCACCCGCTGGCGCTGAGTTTGGCATTGACGGGGCCGATCATGCGTGCCGCGGGCCGGTTGCCGCCGCCGCTGATCCAGACGGAGCGGACTGTGCTGGTGAGCGTGGCGGTGGACGCGGCCTCGATCAACCGAATGCGCACGTCGGGCTCACCGGCGATGCCGGGGAGGACGGCCCGGGGCACGCCGATGGGGCCGGGCGCACCGCTGGAGGTGCGCACGGTGGTGCTGGTGCGCGCGGCGGGCGGGGTGGATGCGGACGGCTGGCCGGAATCGAAGGCGGAGCCGCCGCACCCTGTCAGGAAGATGAGGATTGCCGCCGCGACGAGGTCGGGGCGCGCCAAGCGAAGCCGCGGCCCCGAGCCGCCGGCGACGGAGGTGAGTCTGTTCATGGGCCAAGTATCGACCGGAGCCGGGTTTGCGGCCCAGTTTCGCGCAAGTACGGCGGCGTGGCAGAGTGGCCGACGTGGCGGCTGGCAGGCGGAGAGAGCGGGGGCGGATCGTGGGGTTGGGCACAGAATATTTGTGCGAAGGGTCTTGACACGGGTGGAAACAATCGTATTTTGTATGGGTATGCGTTTGGATAATGTTCTATGCCACTTCGCACCCTCTTTGTAGACCTCGATGCCTTCTTCGCCTCCGCCGAGCAGAGCCTGCGGCCGGAACTGCGTGGCAAGCCCGTGGCCGTGGTGCCGGTGATGGCCGACCGCACCTGCTGCATCGCCGCGAGTTACGAGGCCAAGCGCGTGGGCGTGAAGACGGGCACGGGCCTGCGCGAGGCGCGGCAGATGTGCCCGGGGCTGAAGGTGGTGCTGGCACGCCCGGAGGAGTACATCCGCATCCACCACCGCGTGCTCGCGGCGGTGGACACCTGCACGATCGTTGACCGTGTCTACTCGATCGATGAGTTCGCGTGCCGTCTGGTGCTTGATGAACGGCGCGAGGAGGTGGCTGTGGCGCTGGCGCAGCGGATCAAGGGCGCGATCCACGCGCGGGTGAGCCCGCACCTGGGGGTGTCGGTGGGCATCGGGCCCAACCGCCTGCTCGCAAAACTCGCCAGCGACATGGAGAAACCCAACGGCCTGGTGGTGCTCAACGACGAGGACTTGCCCGCCAAACTTCTGCCGTTGAAGGTCTCTGATTTCTGCGGCATCGGCGATGCGATGGAGGCCCGCCTCGCCTCCAAGGGTGTGGCGACCGTGGCCCAACTCTGGGCCCTCAGCGAGCGGCAGATGGCGGAGGTGTGGGCGAGCCGCGTGGGGCGGGACTGGTGGTATCAACTCCACGGGCACGAGGTGGCCGACCTGACCACGCGGACGAAGTCGATCGGGCATCAGCACATTCTGCCGCCGCCGATGCGCACCGATGAGGGGTCGCGCGGCGTGATCATCCGGCTGATTCACAAGGCCGCGGCGCGGGCGCGGACGGACGGGTTTGCGGCCGGGTCGCTCTCGGTGTTCCTGCGGTTTATCGAGGGGCACGGGTGGGGGCGAGATATAGACCTGGAGCCCGCGCCGCCCGACACGCTGGCCCTGGTTCGGGCCTTCGCGGCGGTGTGGCCCAGCAAGCCGCGGGGCACGCCCATCATGGCGGGCGTGGTGCTGGGGCGTGTTCAGCCCGCGGCGGGGCTGACGATGCCCCTGTTCTGCAACATGGACCGGGCCCGACGCCTGAGCGAAGTGATGGACACGCTGAACATCCGGCACGGGCGGAACACGGTGTACCTGGCCTCCATGCACGGTGCGAGAGAGACAGCCCCCACGCGCATCCCGTTCTACCACATCCCGCGGATCGACGGCACGACCGAGTCGGCCCGCAACGGCGGCGTGAGGCCCGGTGCCGCGCGGCCGGGGCACGAGGGAGGTACGGGCAAACTCGGCCTGCACGCCACGCTGCGGAGGGCCGGCGGTCGCTAGCGTTTGCGATCAACCCCCCACATGCCCACCGCATTTTTCCATACACTGCCGGCCGTGCCCACCGTTGATGACTTCACGCGTGATGTGCTGCGGCTGACGTTGCTGCCGGGGCTCGGGCCCGTGCTGGTGAGCCGTCTTCTTGCCGCGTTCGGCACGCCGGAGAAGGTCCTGAGCGCCCCACCAAGCACGTGGCGGGCGGTGAAGGGGATCGGGCCCGAGCGTGCCGCGGCGGTGGCGAAGGCGTTGCCCGAGTCGGCCGCGCTGCTGGAAAAGGAACTTGCGCTGGCGGAGCGGTTGGGCGTGTCGCTGATTGCACGCGGCAGCCCCGCGTATCCGCACCTGCTGGATCAACTGCCCGATGCGCCGCCGCTGTTGTACGTGCGGGGTGGGCTGGATTGCGACCCGACGGCGGGGAAGGACCGCTACCCGGTGGCGGTGGTGGGCTCGCGCCGCTGCACGATCTACGGCACGGAGCAGGCGGCGCGCTTCGCGGGCTTTCTGGCCTCGGCGGGCCTGACGATTGTGTCGGGCGGGGCGAGGGGGATTGATTCGGCGGCCCATCAGGCGGCCCTGCGCGTGCGGGGGCGAACCGTGGCGGTGCTGGGGTGCGGCCTGGCGCACGTGTATCCGGAGGAAAACAAGGCCCTGTTCGATGAGATCGCCGGCGGTGAAGCGGGCGCAGGGGGTGCGGTGGTCTCTGAACTCCCCTTGAACACGCCGCCATCGGCGGAGAACTTTCCGGCCCGCAATCGCATCATTTCCGGGATGTCGCTGGGTGTGGTTGTGGTGGAGGCGGGGCTGGGTTCGGGGGCGTTGATCACGGCCCGGCTGGCCGCGGGCGAACACGGACGCGAGGTGTTTGCCCTGCCCGACCGCGTGAACGCACCGTCATCCAGCGGGTCCAACGAACTGCTGCGCGAGGGCGCGGCGACGCTGGTGCTGGACCCGGCGGATGTGCTGAACCAACTGGAGCAGCCGGCCCGGAACACCTTCAACACGCCGCGCGGGGAGGCGAACGCCCTGGCGAACGCGCTCTTTGCGGAACAGGCACCGGCGGTGGAGGGGAGCATCGCGGCGGGCGCTGCGCGAACAAACGCCGTGCCCTCATTGGGCCTTTCGTCTGCCCAGACCGACGTGCTGGAAACGTTGGTCGGTCCGCTCAGCGCGGATGACCTCTCGCGCATGCTCGCCCGCGACGCGGCCAGCGTGCGTGCGGACCTGACCATGCTGGAACTCCGGCGGCTGGTGAGGCGCGTGGGCTCGCGGTTTGAGCGCGTGGCCTGAGGTCTGGGCGTGAGCAATGAACTGACGGCAGGCCACCGCCAAGAACGCATGGCTAAAGGACGGTGCAAATACCTGTCAGTACTGCGGTTGCGCGCGTGTTGGCATGCAGGAACTCGCGCGCGCACTGCCGCAATCAGGTTCGTCAAGGGTGATTACCCTACCCTACTCGAACCAAAACATTTTGTAGAGATCGCTTGCCGTGTGGTCGATGATTGGCTATCCTTTACCAAACACCCGTTCGTAGAAACTACCGAATGTCGAATCGAGTCGTCGATCTTGTGAAGGCGTGTTTGCTGGCCGAAGCCGGCGCGAGCGCGGAGTGCGTTCGAGGTGTTTGGTCGGGGTGGAACCCGTTCGGCTTCTTCGAGGCAGAACGCGATGGGCACAATCTTCCGGCGCAGTTCATTGATCTCCGCGAGCACCGGGTTGGCGGCTGCTCAGCCAACAGAAGCCGCACCGCACGACGCGACGCCGGTGGTGTGCCTGGGTCCGGGCGGGGGCTTCTTTGTTCCGTACATGGCGAGTGCGGGCGCAAGCCTGAATGTGCCGCCGCGGGGCGAGGCGCTGGCGGATGCGGCCGTGGCGCTGCTGGACGATGCGGTGGCCATCGGCTTACACGGGGCGGGCGAGCCCAGTGCTGGCGCGACCGATCGGTCGGTCCAACGCCTGGTGCAGAAGCGGGCCTCGGAACTGCTCGCGTCGGTCTGGCTGCTTTCAAGGCAGCGTGTATCGCTTCGTCTCATCGCGTCGGCGTGCCAGTCCTCACGGACTCGCGTGGCACGCGCGCTCACTCAGCCCCCGATCACTCAAGTTGTTTCGCCCACGGTTGCCGTTTGGCTCGGGCACACCGCAAGCATGGCGGTGGGGCAAGGCGAGCCGATACGCGGCCTTTCGATGAAGGGTTTTCCCTATGAACCTCACTCCCAAGCAACTCCGCATTCTTTCTCTGATCCGCGACTGGCGAGTCCGCCACGGCTATTCGCCGACGATGCAGGAACTCGCCGACGAGATCGGCGTGAGCAAGGTCACCGTGTTCGAGCACGTCGAGGCGCTCATCAAAAAGGGCGCCCTGGTGCGAGAGGCGAACAAGGCTCGCTCTTTGTCGATCGCTGAGGGCGTGGCGGTGCCCGACGAGAGCCGCCCCATGCGGTTCCCGTTGGTGGGCAAGATCGCCGCGGGCAACCCGATCGAGAAGGTGGCGGAGCAGGATGAACTGGATATCGCGGCGGTCCTGGCGCCGCGATCGGGCAAGGCCTCTTCCACGTTCGCCCTCAAGGTGCAGGGTGACAGCATGAGGGACGAGGGCATTCTGGACGGCGACTTTGTGCTGATCGAGCGCACGGATGTGGCGGGCAACGGCGACCGTGTGGTGGCCCTTCTGCCCAACGGCGAGACCACGCTCAAGACCTTCTTCAAGGAGGCGGACCAGGTCCGGCTCCAGCCGGCCAACCCTGCGTTCGCGCCCATCATGGTGAGAGACTGCAAGGTGCAGGGCATCGTGCGCGGCGTGCTGCGGCGGTACAACTGAGGCCGGGCTCGCGGCATGGGAGCAGCCTTCACGGCGGTTGTGGTAAGTGTTCAATGAGGCACCGGCGCAGGCAGGGGGTTTTTGACGCGCGGCGGTTGAGAACACCCAGGCCCGGTAGCCCCGCCAGCGCGGAAGCCCCGGCCCGCACCGGGGCCCTTCCGGGACGCGCCCGTGTTACGCCGGGCTCGCGGAAGGACCGGCGGCGACCGCCGGACCACCCACCGCGGCCGTCCACCGGGGCCACCCAAAGTGGCAACGCAGGCCCTTCCTTTGGCCGGGAGACGGTGTAGACTTTCGGGGCAGGCCGCAGACGCTTGGCCGTGCCCGGTTGGTCGTTCGCAAGGAGTTCTCTCGTGCCCACCAGCAGCGAGTCTCGTCTCAAGGTCAAACGCGACAACGGCATCATCCAGGTGCAGTTCCGCGACCGCAACATCCTTGATGAGGCCAACATCCAGCAGATCGGCGAAGAGGTGAAGGGCCTGATCGAGGCCGAGCCCAACCCGAAACTCCTGATCAATTTTCAGGACGTGGACCACCTCTCGTCCGCCGCGCTGGGCACCCTCATCACCATCAACAAGCGTGTCACGGGCCTGAAGGGCCAGTTGCGGCTGGCGAACATCGACCCGCAGATCTACCAGGTCTTCATGATCACGCGGCTCAACAAGGTGTTCGACATTCACGAGACGGTGGACAAGGCCTTGGCCTCGTTCAAGTGATCCGGTTGTCGGCCCCGGCCACGGCGCGTCCTGCGCGCCGGGCGCACGCCCACTCGCCTTCGCCCCCGCTACCGATGAGCACTCGCATCCGCCCAGCGCTGTATACGCCGCGTCATCGCCAGACCGGTGCTGGCGCGCCCCCGGCCAGAGAGGGCGGGCGGTGAGCGCGCAGACGGGGGAGGCCGGTGAGGTGGCTCGGGGTGTGCTGCATCCTGCACACACCCGCGCAGAGATCGACGGGGTGGAGGCCACGGTGCTCGCCGCGGTGGACAGGTTCCGTTATCCGGAGGCGTCGCGGTTTGCGGTCCGGCTCTCGCTGGAGGAGGCGCTGGTGAACGCGTTCCAGCACGGTCACCGGGGTCTGCCCGATTCGACGACGATCGAGGTGGACTATGCGGTGAGCCCCAGCGATGTCACGATCCGCATTAAGGACCAAGGCCCCGGCTTTGTGCCCGTGGCCGTGCCGGACCCCACGGCCGATGAGAACCTCGAACTCCCCTCCGGCCGCGGGCTGATGCTAATGCGGGCGTTCATGTCGAGCGTGGACTTTGACGAGGGGGGCACGCGTGTGACACTGAAATACAAGCGGCCTGCGGGCGAGTAGCCAGACCCACGGGCTCGTCTGCAAAAACGCCGGCGGGGGGGAGCGGGATGGGCGTCCCCCCAGCATCGGCGCTATCCCAACGTCAGACCGCGTTCCAAAGGCTCGTTCGCCGTTTCCGGCGCGCCGGCCAGTGCTGCTGGTTCCGTACGCACCCCGGGGTGATGGGGTGCTGCCGGGTGTTTCGACAGGGCGAAAAAGTGACTTGAGCAGGCCGCCCGAAAAACTTGGGCGTGAGCACACCGGCCGCCGCCGTCGCGGGGACGGATGCCCGGCGGGAGCGGAGCAGACGGCACCGATCTCTACACGTTGAAGTACTTGGCCTCGGGGTGGTGCACCACGATCGCGCTGGTGGACTGCTCCGGGTCGATCTGCCAGTTCTCGGTGAGCGTACAGCCGATGCGCTCGGGCTGGAGCAGGCGGAAGAGTTTGTCCTGGTCGCTCATGTCCGGGCAGGCGGGGTAGCCGAAGGAGTAGCGGCTGCCGCGGTACTTCTGGGTGAAAAGGTCTTTGATGCGGGGCGAGTCGTCGTTGCCGATGCCCAGTTCCTGGCGGATGCGTTTGTGCCACATCTCGGCGAGGGCCTCGGCGGTTTCCACACCCAGCCCGTGCAGGTAGAGGTACTCCGTGTACTGGTTGGCCTTGTAGAGCGCCTGCGCGGCCTCGGTGGCCTGGTGCCCCACGGTAACGC
This sequence comes from Phycisphaerales bacterium, assembly GCA_046156035.1. Classification (GTDB taxonomy): domain Bacteria; phylum Planctomycetota; class Phycisphaerae; order Phycisphaerales; family UBA1924; genus JAEUIX01. The sequence goes on from JBJXEW010000004.1 coordinate 29,413, forward strand.
AGTGGAACGCGACGACATCCACCTCGCCGCTGCCGGCCGGGCGGAAGAAGTCGGAGATGCAGAGGTGCTTGCGGCTGTCCTGGCGGGGGAAGGTGAAGCGTTCGATCTCGCGTGCGTGGTCGGCCGGGTCATAAATGACCAGGTCGTTGCCGTCGGCGTTGCACGGGAAGTAGCCGTAGACCGCCGCGGGGCGGAGGATGCGCTCGGCGCGGCACTGGTCTTTGAGGCGGGCGAAGATGGGGCCGACGGTGTCTTCGATCTGGTTCTCGAAGTCGTCGTCGCTCATCGCGCCCTGCTTGAACTGCCACTGGCCGCGGTAGAGGGCGACCTTGTTGATGAAGGGGTAGACCTGCGCGAGGTCGATGTCGGTGATCACGCGCGAGCCCCAGAAGGGGGGCTTGGGGATGGATGTGGAGGTTGAGACGGCGGAGCGCTCGATGACGGCGACGGATGCCGCGCCCGCCTTGCCCGCTTCGAAGGCCTCCATCTTCTTGCCGCTCTCGGCGCGGGAGCGGGCGATCACTTCCTCGGCGTGGGAGCGTTTGCCGAGGCGGTCTTCGATCTCGGTGTTGAGGGCGGGTTCCTTGCCGCTCATCACGTGGTCCATGGTGCGCAGGCCCTCGAAGGCGTCTTTGCCGTAGTAGACGCGGCCCTTGTAGAGGGAGCGGAGGTGGCTTTCGCAGTAGTGGCGTGTGAGTGCCGCGCCGCCGAGGAGGACGGGGACGCTGACGCCCTGGGTGTTGAGTTCGTGGAGGTTCTCCTCCATGACGTTGACGCTTTTCACGAGCAGGCCGCTCATGCCGATGGCGTGGGCGTTGTGCTCCTTCCACGCCTTGAGGATGTCGGCGATGGGCTGCTTGATGCCGATGTTGACGACGGTGTATCCGTTGTTGGAGAGGATGATGTCGACGAGGTTCTTGCCGATGTCGTGCACGTCGCCCTTGACAGTGGCGAGGACGATCTTGCCCTTGGTGGAGCCTTCCACCTTCTCCATGAAGGGCTGGAGATGGGCGACGGCCATCTTCATGACCTCGGCGCTCTGGAGCACGAAGGGGAGTTGCATCTGGCCGGAGCCGAAGAGGTCGCCGACGGTTTTCATGCCCGCGAGCAGGTGGTCGTTGATGATGTCCAGCGGGGGGTACTTGGCCCGCGCGGCGGTGAGCGTGTCGGTGAGGCCCTCTTTTTCGCCGTCAACGATGTGGGCCTGGAGTTTCTCTTCGAGGGTGAGCGTGCTGGCCTCGCGCTTGGCGGCGGTGGCAGCGCCGGCATCTTTGAACAGCGCGATGAACGCCTGGAGCGGGTCGAAGCCTTCGCGCCGACGGTCGTACACCAGGTCGAGCGCGGCATCCCACTGGTCTTGGGGGATCTTGTTTTTGGGGAGGATTTTGGAGAAGTGGAGGATGGCGCTGGTGAGGCCGGCCTCGCGGAGTTCGTGGAGGAAGACGGAGTTGAGCACGATGCGTGCCGCGGGCTTGAGGCCGAAGGAGATGTTGGAGAGGCCGACGGTGGTCTGACAGGCGGGCATGGCCCGCATGATGCGGCGGACGCCCTCGATGGTTTCGAGGCCGCTCTTGCGGTCGCTCTCCATGCCGGTAGAGATGGGGAGCACGAGGGGATCGAACATGAGGTCTTCGGGGGCGAGGCCGTGGACGGTGGTGGCGCGGGTGAAGGCGCGCTGGGCGATGGCGAGTTTGCGGTCGGCGGTGCGGGCCATGGAGGCCTGCTTGTCTTCGTCGATGGAGCCGATGACCACGCCCGCGCCGTAGGTTTTCGCGAGCGCGCAGACCTGGTCGAACTTGTGCTCGCCGTCCTCGAAGTTGGCGGAGTTGATGAGGCACTTGCCGCCGGCGTGCTTGAGGCCCGCCTCGAGCGTGGCGAGTTGGGTGCTGTCGAGCATCAGGGGCACATCCACCTGGCGGACGACACGCTTGACGATCTCCGCGGCGTCCGCGGCGTTGTTGCGGCCAGCGTAATCGACGTTGAGGTCGAGGACGTGGGCGGAGTCGTGTCGCACCTGCTCGCGTGCGAGGGAGACGATGCCGTCAAAGTCCTCGGCTTCGAGGAGGGTCTTGAACTTCTTGCTGCCCGAGGCGTTCATGCGCTCGCCGATGATGAGCAGGGAGTTGTCCTGGCGGTAGTCTTGCGGCTGGTAGAGGGAGGCGATGCCGGGTGCGGGGATGAGTTTTACGGGGCCAGCGGCGCCAGCACGGTCCGGGCGGGCCGCCACGGCTTGGGCGAGGAGGCGGATGTGCTCGGGCGTGGTGCCGCAGCAGCCGCCCACGATGGAGACACCGTCGCGCTCGATGAACCTGAGCATGGCCTCGACATAGGGCTGGGGCTGGAGTGGGTACTCGGTGCGGCCCTCGACCAGCACGGGGAGGCCCGCGTTGGGGAGGCAGGAGAGCAGGCGGCCCTGCGTGCGGCCCACGCCCCAGTGCTTGCCGAGGTAGTGGATGTGGTCGGCCATCTCGGCCGGGCCAGTGGCGCAGTTCAGGCCCAGCGAGATGATCGGGTACTGCGCGAGGATGGACGTGGCGGCCTCGATGCTTGTGCCGACCAGCATGGTGCCGGTGGTCTCGATGGTGACGGAGACCATGATGGGCACGTCGGCGGTGGTGCGGCCCGCTTCCGCCAGCGCGGCGAGGATCGCGTTGATCGCGCACTTGATCTGGAGAACGTCCTGGCAGGTTTCGAGGAGGAAGGCGTCGATGCCGCCGTCGAGCAGGCCGCGGGCTTGCTCGCGGTAACTGTCGAAGAGCGCGTCCCAGTCGGTGTTGCCCAGGGTGATGAGTTTGGTGCCCGGGCCCATGGAGCCGATCACGAAGCGCGGCTTGTCGGCGGTGTGGTGCTTCTTGCACGCGGCGCGGGCGACCTCGGCGGCCATGCGGTTGAGCGAGCGGGTCTCGGGCGTGAGGTCGAACTCACCGAGCACGAGTTTGTTGGCGCCGAAACTGTCGGTCTCGACGCAGTCGGCCCCGACGGTGAGAAAACTCTCGTGGATCTCCTGGATCACGTCCGGGCGTGTGCGCACGAGGATGTCGGTGCAGTTCTCGCAGTTGCAGTAGTCGTGCTCGACGGAGAGGGTGCGCTGGAAGATGCTGGTGCCCATCGCGCCGTCGAAGACGAGCGTGCGTTTGGCGAGGTGTTGGGCGAAGAGGCTGGGCATGGGCTACTCCATCCATATATGCGGATGAACGGATGGAAGAATAGGCGAGGCGGGTGGGCGGTGCAAGGAGGCACATGCACGACCCCGGCAACAGCATCGGTAGGAAGGCCGCGCCGCCTCACCGGGGCTGGGTGTGGTGAGAGCCCGCGGCACGGTGGCGGGGCAGTTACCGGGCCTGAGTGATGGCTTGGCGGAGGGCCGCGGCGAGCACCGCCTGACCGTCGCGACTTGGGTGGACATCATCGCGGTAGGGCCGCACGCCGGCATCCACCCCGTTGGCGAAGAAGGGGCGGGCATCCACCACCGGCACGGCGGCATCGGCGAGCGCCTGGGTGAGGAACTTGGTGCCGGGCTTAGGACCGGCGGTGATTTCGGTCTTGGTGGGATGAAGGACCGCGGCCACCTTCGCGCCCGAAGCGCGGGCCAGGGCCACGAGTTCGACAAGCGCGGCGAGGGCCCGCGGGTTGGCCTCGGGTTGGTCGCTGACCGTGCCGGCTTTTCCGAACTTGGTGTCCAGGTAATTGGGGATGTAGCGGAGGAAGACCTCCTGAAGCGCGAGGGCGGGCGTGCGCGTGGGGAAGTCTCGCCCCAGCGGCCGGAAGGATGGGTGGTCGAAGGCATCGCCGTTGTTGAGAACGATCACGACCACGTCCGCATCGAAGAAGCCGAACTTCTTCGCGTAGCCGAGCATGTTGCCCGGAGACCACCCGCCCGCGGAGACATTCGCCACGATGGTGGGACGGCCGCTGAGGGACTGGAGTTGGGCGGGTATGAGCGTGGTGGCGAGGGCCTTGTCGTCGGTCTGCGGCCCGCCGTTGACGACACTGTCGCCGAAGACGAGGATGCGGCGCTCCTCTGGGGAGCCCTTCTCTTCGGCGAAATCGGGGGTGGCGCGCATCGACCAGGCGTTGTACGTGCTGGTGAATCGGAAACGGAAGTAGGAACGCGAGGGCACCATGAGGTACTCGCACTGCGCATCGGCCCGGTAGAGCGGCGGATCGCCCATGCGCAGGAGGAAGCGGGCGACGAGTTCGGCCGAGACCAGGGCGATGATGCCGAGCAAAGACGCCGCGACGAGGGCGCGGCGGAGCCAGCGGCGGCGGGGGCCCGCTTGGGGTGATGCGGCGGGTGTACCTGAGCCGTCAACGGGCGTAGTGGGTTGGCCGGCGGTCATGGGACGTCAGCGGGGACCGTGCGTGTGCCGGCGCGTGCGGAATCGGCCGCGGAAGAATGGGGCATGTGAACGGGCGACCGTGCCGGAAGGGAGGGTCACTCCGCCGCGCCGGCGTCGGCCTTCTGGGGCTCACTCTTCTTGGTGAAGTAGTTGCCGGCGAACTTCTTCTGAAACTTCTCGACGCGGCCCGCGGAATCGACGAAGACGTTCTTGCCGGTGAAGAAGGGGTGCGAGCCCGACCACACCTCAACGTGCATCTCGGGGACGGTGGCCCCCACGGACATGACCTGCACGCCGTTGTGGAAGACCTTGCAGTTGGAGTAGTACTTGGGGTGGGTGTTGCTCTTCATGGCCAACCTTGGGGGGCGTGCGAGAGGGACCGGAAAACCCCGACGCGGCGTCGCCGCCGACGTTGAAACAGGCTGTCGTGGGCGGCAGCCTGACTCGGCGGCGGCTGTTGCCGCGGCGGGTGGAGATGATAGCACGGCGCGGCGGGGGAACCCACCCGAGTGGGAGCGCTCACGGGCACGTGGCAACGACGGCGACAGATGCACAGAGGGGGGAATCAGGATGAGGGGGCACGTCGCCGGGGGCCGCGGCAAAGGCACGCGACGACATGCTGAGGGGGAACCGACCTCAGTGGGTGGGTGGTCTGGCCGATAATGCTTGACCACGGGGGGGCATCCGCTACTGTTTGGCCCCTTGACACGACCCGACCGTGGGTGCCCTGTGGAGCTGGAGGCCAGTGGCGGCACCGGCTAAGGCGCATGCCGCGGCGGAGCGGGCCGCGGGCGACAAGTAGTGTTTCCCCGATAGCTCAATGGTAGAGCGGCCGGCTGTTAACCGGCAGGTTGTAGGTTCGAGTCCTACTCGGGGAGTTTCCTTCCGACCCCGCCTCACGGCGGGGTCGTTTGGTTTACAGGCGGCCCGTTTTGCCCGCCGCGCCGGGGTGGCCAGCAACCCCGCAGAATCCGGACAGTTTGGCGATTTGGCCCCCGGGCGGCTGCGCTCTCGGTTCGAGGCCGTTTCAGAGGGTCGAAGTCCGGACACCATGCGTCTCGGGATCGGTGCGTCCAACACCTCTCTCGCTCTCGCGTTCTCTGGTGGACGGTGTGGGGCGGGTTAACAGGCACTCACGCGAGCTTGGGACTTGGTTCCAATCGCTACTCCCGACGCCGAACGCCGTGGTGGTTCTTCGAGAAGCGTGCCAGCCGCTCAGCCAGCAACCGAATCACGTCCGGGGCCGAGTCCG
>JBJXEW010000010.1:0-4778 GCA_046156035.1 Phycisphaerales bacterium
GACCTGCCTCCCCGCCTGGGTGCGAACCTACCCACGCACCCGTGCCTGGGTTCAATCCAAGCTCATCATCGCCCTCGCCAGAGGGGCCATCCCCAGACCCACCCGGCAGGTTGCTGCATAAACCTCGGAGCGTGGGGCTACCCAAGGCCCGGAGCGCGATCACTCTGCGGTTTCGGTCGTCTCGGCGTTCGCCACCGGCTGCCTGGGCGTGACACCCGCGGCGGCGAGGGCGCGGTCGGCCGCGATTGACCAGACGTTCTCGATGCCGCCGCGGTCGGAGACGAAGTAGATGCGGTTGTCAGCGCCCCACGTGGGCAGGGCGTTGGCGAAGCGGCCGCCGGTGAGCGCGGCGCGGCTGGCACCGTCGATGGAGGCAACCCACAGGTCGCTGGGGCCGCTCTTGCCGCCGATGGGCGAGAGGCCGGGGGCCGAGGTTGAGTAGACGATCCACTGGCCGTCGGGGCTCCAGGTGGCGTTGGTGGTGGCGAGGCCGCGGTGGGTGGCGACCTCGGTGAAGTTCTCGGCGAGGCCGGGCTTGTAGTCGAGCGTCCAGAGTGAGTAGGCGCGGTCGCCGCGCTCGCGCCCGCGCTGGAAAAGGATCTTGTCGGTGGAGTCTGTGCCGGTGCCGGCGACGGGGGCCCATTCGGGGAAGAGGCCGTAGCCGATGAACTCGGCGGCTTGGGGCTGGGAAACGTCCATCACCCAGAGTTCCCAGCGGCCGCTCATCTGGCCGAGGCGGCAGAAGGCGAGGCGCTTGCCGTCTGGCGACCAGGAGGGGTGGAGTTCGTGGGCGGAGGAGGTGGAGAGTTGGACGGCCTGGCCGCCCTTGACGGACATGACGTAGAGGTTCCAGACGCCACCGGCGCGGTTGGAGGCGAAGGCGATGCGTGAGGCATCCGGGCTGAGGACGGGCATCACGTCGCTGGCGGGGTCGCTGGTGAGTTGCGTGACGGTGCGGCTGGATACGCCCTTGATGTAGATGTCGGGCGTGGGGCGGTGCTGGGTGCTGGCGAAGACGAGCCACTTGCCATCGCGCGAGAGTTTGGGGTCGAAGTCTGAGCCGTCTGCCGCGAAGGTGAGTTGGGAGAAGTTCTCCATGCCGTCTACGGCGGGCACCTGGGGGTTCTCGGCGGGGATGGAGCCGTAGCCGTTGGGCTGCGGCGAGGGATTACTGGCATCGGGGAAGCCGAATCGGGCGGGCGCGTTGGTGCCCATGCGCGTGGGGTGGGGGGGCTGCTCGTTGAGGTCGTAGGCGTCGTTCGTGTGGGTGTTGATGATGCGCGGCGTGCCGGGCTGCTCGGTCTGCTCGCCGCCGATCTGGGTGGGCGCGTAGCGGGCCGCGGTGGGGGCGGGTGTGCTGGCACAGCCCGCGGCCAGAGCCAAGGCGAGCGCGGCGGAGGAAGAGCGAAGGATCGTGCTGGTGCGTGCGTGCATGAGGAGACTCCACGAGGGGGTACCGGACCTGTGCCTACGGGATCGGTCGGGATAACCGGCTCGTTGAGTCCGGAAAACAAAAAACCCGCGGGCGAGGCCCTGCGGGCGGGTGAGCGTGTGGAACCGGGCTTCGGGTCAGACGGACATCACTTCGACGGCGGGCACGTTGGTGCGGCGGACCCAGCGGGCATCCTTGCCGCGCGGCTCACGGGAGGCATCGAGATGCGAGCGGTAGTGATCGAGCGCGAGGCTATGGAACTGATCGAGATAGGCCCGCGTGGCGGTGGGGTTCATGGCGATGATGGCGTCGATGGCGTGCTCGCGGCGCGGATCGGCGGTGAGGGAAGGGGAAAGAGGCCCGCCAGCCGGCGTCTCCTTCATGAGGGCAGGCTGGCGGGCGGGGAGAAGGTCGAGGAGGGCGGCGAGGGCGGAATTGGAGGGAGGAGCGAAGAGCAGCATGGCGCGTCCTTGCGAAGGGGTTTTGGGGCCGCCCTCCGGGCGTGCTGTCAACACCGGCCACTCCACGGCCGACGGAACCTGCGTTGCGTTCGTATCGGACGCGGTGCCGCGTGCGGTCCAGCGTGTAACTTCGGGGTTATCGGGAGTTGGGTGGCGTGGCTACAAGGGCTTGTGGGTGCGGGGAGGTGATGGCACCGCCTGCCGAGTGTGGGGAGTATGCCGGCGAAGAAAGCGGACGTTGGCGGGGGTGGGCGTGGGTGTGTGCGCTACGCTGGCGGCATGGCGGTTTTCTGGCTTGATGACGGGACGGCGGCGGCACCGGAGGGACTGCCGCGCGTTGGGCGGGTGGTGATGTTGGGTGGGGGAAGACGAGCGGTGGTGGCGCAGGGCACATCTGCGGCACAGATCCAGAGCACCGACTTGCTCGCGGAGCCTCGCAAGTTCGCCACGGCGAATCTGCGATCGGTGGCACGGGAGGCGGGCGGGACGTCCGCCCCACCGAACCCGTACGTGATTGCGTGGTCGGGGTCGATGGGTGAGGGGTTGTTTGAGGCGGACCCGCGGACGTGGGGGCCGCGCGGGTGGGCGGCGTTGCACGCGGCGTGCGACGCTGCTGCGCCGGGGTTGGAGGCGAGCAGGCGAGTGCTGGTGCTGCGCACCCATGCGCGGCACGTGCTGAGCGACCCGCGTGCGTGCGTGAAGTTTCTGGCGGATCGGGCGGGGGGGCCGTTCGCGGTGCTGCCGGATGCGGCGAGCATGATCGAGCGGTCGATGCTGGGGATGGTGGAAGACCATTTGGACCGGTTGTTTGCCGCGCTGGGTGGGGCGGGGATTGTGGGGCCGCTCGGGTGCGTGCTGGCCAACGTGGGAACCGATGGACCGATCACGGATGGGGATGGAGCGTTGGATCAACCGCCAACGGTGCTCGTGCCGATCCACGCGGGGGCGGTGCCAGTGGGCGGGCTGATCGCGCGCTGGCAGAGGCACTTGGGCGCGGGTGTGCCGGTGGTGCTGGTGGGTGCGGCGGTGGAGGGGCAGGTTGGTGCGCTCGCCGCGTGCGGCGTTGGCCACTAGACTTGGCCCATGACGAGCGCGGCAGCCAATATCGATCACCCGACGTTTGCGATTCTCAAGGCGGCGTTTCCCGCGAAGCGGCTGCGGGCCACGGAGTTTCGTGGGCAGAGCACGTTGATTGTGGACCCGGCGGACCTGCACGAGGTGCTGGGGTTTCTCAAGAACGATCCGCGGACGACGTACAACTTTTTGACGGACATCGCGGGGATTGACTACCTGGGATATCCGACGAAGGCCATCGGGCGTTTCGCGGTGATCTACATCCTGCACTCGCACGGGCGTGATGACCGCTTCTTCGTGAAGGTGTTCCTGGACCCGTCGCTGCCGACCGAGGGGATCGTGGAAGACCCCGCGCTGTACCTGGACAGCGCGACCGACCTGTGGCCGGGCGCGGAGTGGATGGAGCGAGAGGTGTTTGACATGCTGGGCATCCGCTTCCGCAACCACCCCGACCTGCGGCGGCTGCTGATGTGGGCCGAATACCCCGCGCACCCGCTGCGCAAGGATTATCCCCTGATCGGGCGCGGCGAACGGGAGACGTACCGCGTGCTGGACCGGACCGATGCGTAGTGTGCGCGGGCACGCGGCGCGGCGTGCGCGTGAAACCCGGCATCCGCGGCGATCCGCCTGGCGAAGACGGGCTTGGAGGTTTGCCATGTTGAACAGCATCCGTTGCCGTGTGGTTGTGTCCGGCCTGCTCTTGGGCGCGGCGTTGTGGGCCGGTGCGTGCACCACGAACGCGACGACGGGGCGGCGGCAGTTCAATGCGCTCTCACGCGAAGACGAGATCGCCATGGGCACGCAGGCCACGGCCGAGATCGCCGCGGAGTTTGGCGGCAAGGTGAACAGCCCGGAGTTGCAGGCGTATGTCACCGAGATCGGGCGCAAACTGGCGTCGCACACTGAGGCGGACAACCCGAGCCTGCCGTGGGAGTTCACGCTGCTGAACAGCGGGATTACAAACGCGTTCGCCCTGCCCGGCGGCAAGTTGTTCATCACGCGGGGGCTTGCGGACAAACTCACGAGCGAGGCCCAGATGGCCGGCGTGCTCGGGCACGAGGTGGGGCATGTAACGGCCCGGCACGCCAACGACCGGATCGCGCAGGCGCAGGGTACCAGCATCGGGGTGGCGGTGCTCGGGGCGGTGGTCGGGGCCGCGGCCAAGAGCGACGCGGCGGGGCAGGCGGCGGCCAGCGCGGCGGGCCAGGCGGCCCAGTTGGGCATTCTGTTGCCGCACTCGCGGAATCAGGAGTATGAATCGGACACGCTGGGGGTGCGCTACATGACCAAGGCCGGCTACGACCCGATCGGGCAGGTGCAGGTGATGCAGGTGCTGCAGCGCGAGAGCGGATCGGGGGCAGAGGGTGAGTTCTTTGCCACGCACCCGTACGCGGGGAACAGGGTGACGCGCTTGCAACAGATGATCGCCAAGGAGTACGCGAGCACGCAGAACAACCCGCAGTTTCAGCGTTTTGAGGACCGCTACCGCGACCGCTACCTCTCGAAACTCCGGGCGCTGCCGCCGGCGGTGATGCCCAAGCAGCAGGCGGCGGGCGATGCGGCGCGGGCGCTGGCCGCGCTGGGCGAGCCTGCGTTGTGGTGCGACCACTGCCGCGTGGCGGCGGCGGGTGCCCAGGCGCGCTGAGGGGCGGGCGAGGGAGGGTGGCGGCGCGTTGGGTCGGGGCACTAGGTTCTGTCTGACGGATGGTTTGTTCGGCGCATGTTTGGCGCGGGGTCGGCGGTGTGGAAGGTGGCGCTTTGGTTGAGGAGCGGTCAGCATGCGGCTTCCGGCAAGGAGGCCAGCGATGCGA